>NZ_JBWKVH010000001.1:0-568648 GCF_059421605.1 Cupriavidus sp. GW821-FHT02F09 | reverse complement strand
CGTGTGAAAGTAGGTAATCGCCAGGCTCTCCCTTGAAACCCCCCAGTACGAAAGTACTGGGGGGTTTTGCTTTTGCGGCTGCGGATTCAGAAGGGCTTCAGAACGGTTTCTTCACCGCCACATCGCCCTGGCCGACAAACAGCTTCATCGTCAGGCGCTGCGCCAGATTGCCGTAGGGCGGATAGAACAGCCCGATGGGAAAGAACCGGTGCCGTTTGAACACGGTGCGTGCATGCGAAAGTTCGCGAAACCCCTCTTCGCCGTGATAGTTGCCCATGCCTGAGTTACCCACGCCGCCAAAGGGTGCGTCGTGGTTGACCACGTGCCAGGCCCAGTCGTTGATGGTGACGCCGCCAGAATGCGTGCGTGCAAGCAGCTTCTTGCGCTCGGCCGCATCGTGGCTGAAGCAGTACAGGGCGAGCGGACGCGAGCGTTGCTGCACCATGGCGATGGCCTGCTCGTGCGTGTCGTACGGCAGCACTGGCAGGATGGGGCCAAAGATCTCCTCGCGCATCAGCAGCATGTCGGGCGTGCAGTTCGTCACGACGTGCAATGGCAAGCGGCGGCCGGGGCCGACCTCGCCGCAGGCCATCACCGTCGCGCCCTTGGCGCGCGCGTCGTCCAGCATGGCCTGGATGCGTGCAGCGTGGCGATCGGTGGCCAGCGCCGTGTAATCGGGGTTGTGCCCGGTCCGCTCGCTGAACAGTTCGCCGAAACCTTCGATCACCGCCTTGACGAATTCGTCCACGCGTTCGCGCGGCACCAGCGCGTAATCGGGCGCCACGCAAACCTGCCCGCAGTTGATGCCCTTGCCATGCGCGATGCGCCGGGCGGCCTCGCCAACGGGATAGTCGCGCAACACGATGGCAGGCGACTTGCCGCCAAGCTCGAGCGTGACCGGCGTGAGATTGCGCGCCGCCTGGCCCATGACGATACGGCCTACCGCCGGCGAGCCGGTGAAAACGAGATGGTTGAAGGGCAGGTCGCTAAAGACGCCAGGGTTTTGCAACTCGCCGCCGATCAATGCAACGTGATCTTCGGCGAAGATCTCGCCAAGCATGGCCTTGAGCGTGGCGTTGGTGGCTGGCGTTGTCTCTGGCATCTTGATCATGACGCGGTTGCCGGCGGCCAGTGCGGCCACTAGCGGGCCCAGTGACAGATAGACCGGGAAATTCCAGGTCGCGATGACACCGACGACGCCCTTGGGCTGGTAGGTAACGTGCAGGCTGTTGCTGGCGAACAGCAGTTCGGGCCGGCGACGGCTCGCCCGCATCCAGCGGCGCACATGCGAGATGGCATGACGGATCTCCAGCGTGGTCGGCAGCACTTCCAGCATCTTGGTCTCGGCCAGAGAGCGTCCGCCGAAATCCTGGGAAATCGCTTCGGCAAGCACGTCCTGGTAACGCAGCAGTTGGTGCTTGAGAGCGCGCAAGTGTTCACGCCGCTGCCCGGCATCGGGCAAGGTGTGGCGCAGGAAGGCTTGCTGTTGCGCGGCGAACATGGCCTGAACGCGGGCGCTCAGGATGTCTTGCCTGGCCAGTTCTTCTGTCAGAGCGCGAGCATTCATGTGGACCTCTGCTGTTTATCGACCTGCAGTGCTGTATCGGAATGGGTGTCGGTCTCCGCATAAGCCCGTCCGCCAAAGCGCAGCGCGGAGTGTGCCCGGCGCGACTGGAACAGCGGGTAGAACATCTGGGTGAACCAGCGCTCCTGCCCGAACAGCACGTCGTCCTGCAAGCCAATCTTGGCGGGATACTTGCGCGTGATGTGTGCCGAGCCAAACAGGATGTCCCAGAAGAACAGCAAATTGCCGAAGTTGCCCTTGTAGTGGCCGATGCCGTCCTCATTCGTCATTGCGTGGTGCGCCCAGTGGGTGGCGGGCGTGGAGATCGTGCGTTCCAGCATCCACATCAGCGGACGCAGTGCACGGATTCGGTACAAGGGCTCGTCCCACCGCCATGCGCTGTGCGCGCCAAGGATCACAGTCAGCTTGATGACCAGGTACGCACCGTAGACTTTAGCGAAACCCAGATACAGCAGCACACCTGCAATCCACAGGCCCGGCATCATCAGGTAATAGAAAAAATTGTTCCGGTACGTGACGCGGATGCTCATGTACTGCGCGGTGTGGTGCGCGCGATGCAAAGGCCACAACAACGGCGAATGCGACACGCGATGCCACCAGTATTGCGTCATGTCGTCGCAAATCAGCAGGATCGCGGCCATTGCCCACCATGGCAGGTGCGCCCACGCACCTTGTTGTTCCGGCATCAGCCAGGCGCAAAGCTTGCCGGCCCCCAGCAAGGCCAGGGGCTGGGTGATCGCGAGCAGGCTCACGAACATCGCCAGTTCCAGCTTGGTATCGTCCAGGGTAGGGTTGACGCTGTTCTTGTAGCGCCGCGTGACCCACTCCATGCAGGCAAAGCCAAGCATGGCGATCACGATCAAGATGTTCTGAAGGTGCGGACTCATTGGGGCTTGTCTCCGATCTCGCTTTTTGGCCTGAAAGGCTTTAAGTCCGGCTGACTGTAGGCTTGCTCGGTCAATGCGTCCAATGCATACTATGCAATGTTCCAATGCGTACGGAGCAACGCATCATGATGGACCTTCGCCGCCTGAGCCACGTTCTGGCGCTTGCCGATGTCCTGCATTTCGCGCGGGCTGCCGAGCGGGTGCACCTCAGCCAGCCTGCGTTCAGCCGCAGCATCCAGGCCATCGAGGCGGACCTCGGCATCCGCCTGTTCGATCGTGACGTGGGCGACGTGCGGCCGACCCCGGCCGGCGAGTTCGTGATCGGGCGTGCCCGCAGGCTGCTCTTCGATGCGCGGTGCCTGCAGCGCGATGTCGATCTCTTTCGAGACAGCCAGTTGGGCGACACCGCCTTCGGCGCCGGGCCATTCCCGGCAGCGACCCTGATGCCGCGTGCGTTGTCCGAACTGCGGCGCCTCTATCCCAAAGTGGCCTTGCGCGTGGAAGAGAGCAACTGGCAGCAGTTGCTGGAACGCCTGCGCGCCGAAGACATCGAGTTTTTCGTCGCGGACGTGCGCGACCTGCCGCAAGACCCTGCACTGGAAATCCGTCCACTGGGGACGCAACCCGGTTTCTTCTACGTACGCACCGCGCACCCGCTTGCCGGACGTCAATGCACGGTGGCAGATGCCTGGCAGTACGGTGTCGCGGCGACGAAGTTGCCAAGCGTCCTGAGTACCGAGCTGGCCAGGGTGCTCGGCTTGCCGGCGGGCGAGG
The DNA here is from genome assembly GCF_059421605.1 of Cupriavidus sp. GW821-FHT02F09. Taxonomy (NCBI): domain Bacteria; kingdom Pseudomonadati; phylum Pseudomonadota; class Betaproteobacteria; order Burkholderiales; family Burkholderiaceae; genus Cupriavidus; species Cupriavidus sp. GW821-FHT02F09. The sequence continues at coordinate 565,402 of NZ_JBWKVH010000001.1, read as the reverse complement.
AAGCTGTGCTTGCGCTCGAGTGCGATGACATTGCTATCCTGCGGGCCGTGGCGCTGTCCACCGACACGGTTCTCGCCGCCACGCAGACATCGGTGCAAGCTGATCTCGATGCCGGCGCGCTGCTGCCGCTGCGCATCAAGGGGCTGCCGTCGCTGTTCTCCGAGATGGGTGTTGTCAGCCTGCGCAACCGGACGCCGTCACCGATGGCGCAAAATGCCATCGCGTGCATCGCGCGGGTCGCTGGCGAGGTGAACGCCAGGCTCTCCTGATCATTACGCCTACGAACGGCGCCAGCGCGGCAATCAACGCGCGGTTGCTGATCGGGATCACCCCCGGGCAGGTCTCGCCGGGCAGCGTGCGATCGCAATGCAGGCGGCAGGGCAAGGGTAGGAAGGCCGCATAATGCGGCATTGCTTGCGCTTATCGATTATTTGTATTCCATGCCTATTCGCCGAAAATCCTCGACGCCAGCCAGCGCGCCCGCTCGCCAGGACGCCCCCGTGCGGCGAGCCGCAAAGGGACCCGTCGCAATCACCGTCACCCCGCCAGCCATGCGCCCCCCACGCCAGCCGCGCAGCGAGCAGAACCTGGTCAACATGATCAAGGCGGGGCGTGCGCTGGCAGAGCAACGCGGCGACCTGGATGACATTTCCCTGAATGACGTCGTGAAGGCCGCCGAGACGTCGATTGGCGCCTTCTATGCCCGCTTCAAGGACAAGGAGGCGTTCCTTCAGTTCATGCTTGAGGCCGCGCTGGACGAGGCCGAAGCACTCACGAAAAAATCGATCGCCAGAGATCCGGTCTGGCAAGCCGGCTCGGCTACGGCCATCGTGGAGCGCATCGTGCGCGTCTACGTAGGCCAGTTTCGCCAGAATCGTGGCCTGTTCAAAGGCTTCCTGCGGCATTACTCCGCGACCGGGGGCGGCGACAATCCCATGCGGCAGGCCAACCGCCGCATCCAGGATTTGCTTGTGCCATTGCTGGCCAGGCAACTCGATTCCCCACGCGCTGGCACCGCGGACTTCGAGGTGCGCGTCGCCATTCAGTTCCTGGTGGGCACGCTGGCCAATCTGTTGCTCAACGATCCGGGCCCGCTGCACCTGGAGCAACGCAAGCTGGAAACCCACCTGATCCGCATGATGTGCCGCTATCTGATGCTGCCAGAGGCGTAGGCAAGACGTCGCCCGCCGCTGGCAAGGCGAGGTAGCGGTGCAGCATCTCGGTGAGCCGTTGCTCCTGCCGTGGATCGTACAGATCCAGGGCGCTGGGCGTATGCAGCACGATGTTGGTCAATGCACTGATGACAAGCTGGACCGCGATGCGGGTCTCATCATCCGGCCCGCTGAAGCGCCCGGCGGCAACGCGGCTGGCCAGGCGCGGCACCATGGCATCCAGGATCTGCCGGTTGGCCTCGCGAATGGGTTGCCACAAGGGGTTCTGCGCGGGGCTATGCCGCATATACGCGGCAAACAGGCCACGGTGCTTGCGGAACAGGCCGATATAGAAGCCGACGATGCGCGTGCAGATTGCGTGGGCCGGCCCTGCGTTCCAGGCGGGGTCCGTGGCCAGCGAATAGTCCAGCTCGGCGCGCAGCTCCGCCAGAGTGTCTTCCAGCACCAGCGCGCAGAAGGTCTCCTTGTCCGGAAAGCGCGCATAGAACGCGCCAACGGACGTGGACGCGGCCCGCACGAGATCGGCGAGCGAGAAGCCGGTCAGGCTGCCGGCCTCGTTGATCAGCGCTCTCCCGGCGGCAAGCAGCGCCTTCAGCGTGGCCTCGCTTCTCTCCTGGCGGGGCTGTTTCAGCCCCGCGCGCAGTGTTGGCGCCGCGGCATCAGCGGGGGCCGTGGTTTCGGGTGTCATACGTCGAAGGTGATGGCGACCGGCCGCTCCTGGCGTGGGCGCGCCTGGCAGGTCAGGATCCAGCCGGCGGCAAGTTCGTCAGCACTGAAAACATCGTTGCGTGCATGGACGACCGCGCCATCCACGCACTTGGCCGCGCACGAGCCGCAATAGCCTTCCTCGCAGGCATAGGGCGCATCCACGCCGCAGGCCAGCGCGGCCTGCAGCAGGGACTGGCCGCTGGCAACCCGCACCACATGCAGGGCGCCGCCGAGGGTTACCGTGGCGTCGCAAGCCGGCGCGGGCACTGGCGCCGCGCTTGCCACCTCGGCCTCCTGCGCGGCCGCGTCAAACCGCTCCAGATGCATGCGCCCCGGCGCCATGCCGGCCACTTCAGCGGCCCCCAGCACGGTCTGCATGAACGGCCCGGGGCCGCACAGATAGAGCTGGCCGTGTGGCACCGCCGAGAGCAAGGCGGCAATCTTGCCACGTTCGGGAAAACCATCAGTATCGTCGTGGTGCAGATGCACGGCCAGCCGATCGGAATTGTCGCGGGACAGCCTGGCGATCTCCGCCGCGAAGATCGTGCTGCCGGCATCCCGATTGGCGTAGTAGAGCGTCATCGCGCAGCTGCTGGATGCCAGCGCCGAACGGATCATCGACAGCACCGGCGTAATGCCGCTGCCCGCCGCGCAGAAGAAGAGCGGGGCGTCCATGTTCTCGCACACGAACCGGCCGGTCGGCGCGCTTACCTCCAGTTGCGTGCCAGCGCCGACATGCGCATGGAACCAGCCCGACGCGCGGCCCCCCGGGATGCGCTTGACGGTGACGACCGGAAGGCCGCCTGCCTCGGGCGAGCTGGAAAGCGAATAGCTGCGTAGCAGTGTTTTCCCGTCCACGTTTACCCGGAAGGTGAGGTGCTGGCCGGCGCGATAGACGAAGGATTGCTGCAGCGCATCGGGGACCAAGAGCGCGTAGGAACGGGCGTCTTCGGTCTCCTGAGTGATCTGCGCGACAGTCAGATTGTGGAACTGCATCAATGTCTCCTGGTTTCTGCGGGCCCTGTGCCGGACCCTTGAAATAACAAGAAAGAGAATTATGATTCTGTTTATAGCCGGAAGCAAAAGCAAATTCAAGACCGATCCCACCACCGGCTAGGGTAAGCAAAACAGGCGGGGAGAACGGTCAAAACCCATGAGCGCCAAAGGAGATTGCATGTCATCCCTTCATCGTTACACGCTGCCGGTGGTCCAGACAGGCTGGTCGATCGGCAGCCAGGTTTCCACCGAGTTCAACTGGGAGTACGACAACGAGAATTCCAAGCTGCTGCAGCTCTACGAGACCAGCAAGAAGCAGCAATGGAACGCCACCGACCGGATCGACTGGTCGCAGGAGCTCGACCCCGAGAACCCGCAGGAGCTCGATGACCGGATGATCCCGATCTACGGCACGCCGCTGTGGGAAAAGATGGGCAAGCACGACCGCATCGACGTGCGCCGCCACCAGCAGGCGCATTCGCTGTCGCAGTTCCTGCATGGCGAACAGGGCGCGCTGATGGTGTCTGCGCGCATCGTGCAGATGGTGCCGGAGATGGACGCCAAGTTCTATGCCGCCACGCAGACCATGGACGAAGCGCGGCACGTGGAAGCCTATTCGCGCCTGCTGCATGAAAAGGTTGGGATCATCTACCCGATCACGTCCGGGTTGAAATCGCTGCTTGAAACCATCCTGACCGACTCGCGCTGGGACTTCTGCTACCTCGGCATGCAGGTGCTGGTGGAAGGCCTGGCGCTGGCCGCGTTCCAGCGCATTCGCGACTTCTCCAAGAATCCACTGGCGGCATCGATCAACGCCTACGTGATGCAGGACGAAGCGCGCCACGTTGCCTTCGGCCGCACTGCGCTGCGCGGCTATTATCCACAGCTGACGGAGGCCGAGCGCAAGGAGCGCGAGGACTTCGTGATCGAGGCCTGCTACCTGATGCGCGATCGCTTCGACCAGAAGGAAGTCTGGGGCCGCCTCGGCTTGCCGGAAGAAGAGTGCGCCAAGGCCGTGCGGGAGTCCGAGACCATGCGGCAGTTCCGCCAGCGGCTGTTCAGCCGGATCGTGCCGACCGTCAAGGATATCGGCCTGTGGAGCCCGCGTGTGCAGGCGGCGTTTGCCGACATGGGCGCGATCGAGTTCGCCAATGTCGACGTCGAGGCGCAGTTTGCGCAGGACCAGAAGATCGCGGAGGAGTTTGACGCGCGCCGCGTGGTGATGGAGTCGATTGAGGCCGCGCAGGCCGAAGCCAGGCACTGAAGCGGTCTTGGTTGCGGGCCCGGCCTGTCTGGCCGGGCCCGCGCGCATTACGCGGCGAGCCGGCGTGCTTTTACGCCTGGAGCGCCTGCAAGCCCTTTGCGAGGCGCTCGCGCATTCGTTGCCTCAGTTCGGTAGACAGGTGGGCGTTCACCGTAGGGAACGTATCGGCAATGCGCGCCAACAATTGATTCAGATGCGTTGCGGCTGCGTTCTTGTCATCAAACCCGAAGTGCACCGCATCCGCCAGCACGGCGTCGCGCGCGATATCGAAGCGGCCCTCGGACAGTTGCATGGTGAGCGTCCTGGGTTGCTCGTCGGGATTGGGAACGACGTCGAACGCCGGCGAGAGTCGCCAGCGCTGCTCCCGCGCGTGGTAAATAGTCGCATGATTGCGTGGATGGTCGTCATCATTGCCGACGATGGCGTTGAACACCATGCGTTCGAACAGCTCGATCCGGTCTTCGAGCGGCGCGCCTATCCGTTTCAGTTCCTGTGCCAGGCGCGGATAGCTCCACGAGGCTGACAGTCCGCCGGGATACTCGACGCTCAGCAAAGAGGCGCCACTGAGTGTCATGGTTCTTTGCTGGCCATGGCGATCGAAGCGGCAAATGCGCACTACGCTCAGCCCGTCTTTGACCTGGTGATGCACCGATCGCGCGAAATGCATGCCTGCGGTAGCGCCCCACTGCAAGGTGAAGTGTTCCAGGCTGGGAATGTCTGCCGTGTCGCTGGGCAGAATCGGCTTGACCAGCCAGTAGTCCTCGCCGTCTTGCAGCGTGCCCTTGGGCCGGGCGCCGCCCAGGCTGGGCGTGGCCATGAGCATCCTGCGCAGCCTCGCATCGACGGGTGGGCGCCTTTCGTACATGGCAAGCAGTTCTTCGGCCAACCCTTCAAGTTGCAGCAGCTTGGGGCTTGTGATGACATCCACGGAAGGCTTGCGCGAGACGCCGACGGCCAGTGCCCCCCAGCGATCGCCATTCCTGGCCAGTCTCAGATAAGTGCTGTCGTGCGCATCGTCGGCAAGATTATGTTCGCGCTGTAAAAGCATCCGTCCCCACGAATCCGGGCAGGCATCACGCAACACGTCGTGCAGGCCGCGATACCGATGGGCGAGATGGTCGATGCCTGCAATGAGCGGCAGGTTGACCGGATCGATGGACCACGGCATGGCCGCATCCATGTAGCTCGGGGCATATCGGAACAGGCCGGTACGTCCGTCCGTGTGTTGGGCATAACGACCGACGGTTACCCAATCGCCCGTGTCCGGGCGTTGCAGGTAGATGAACAGCGGCTTAGAAGTAGTCATCATCCCTCTCGGAAGCGGGCGGGCGAGCCCTGGCATGCGGGCTGGTGGCCCAATAACGCGGGTCCGGCGGCGGCGCAGCCATATCCAGCAACCCGAGTATCAGCAGAGCGGTGAGATAGGTTGCGGCGCCCGCGCCTGGATCGCCCCGTTCGACTCGGCGCAAGGTCGCATCTGAGATTCCCATGCGCGCGCACAGGTCGGCGGCGGGAAGGTGTTGTGCGACGCGTTGTGTGCGTATGCAGCGGCCCCAGGTTCGCAGGCGTTCCGCTACCAGCGATGGTACGGCTTCGGCATGCAGCAGCTTCTTCGGCACAAGAACCTCCAGTTATAGATATCAGTTTAAGTGAAGTAAAACGATTTCTATGAGGTCGGTTTGCTAACGGAAATCCAGACGGAGGAGCAATGAGTTGTTGATTTGTTTATAGATATCGTTTTATTTAGTGTAACACGATATCTATGATAGGACTTGTGTAGTCCAGTTCCGTGTGGGCATGGCGTGCTTGGAGAGGGCAACCAGGGGCATTGGCGACTAGCTTCCACCGGTTCGCCGAGCCGATTGCCTTGGGGCCGGGCGCCATGCCGTCAGTCATCACCACTGCGCGCCGAGCGCAGCGCCAGCCGGAAGGCATGCGGCGTCTGCCCACGCCAACGCCGGAACGCATTGATGAAACTAGTCGCCTCGGCATAGCCCAGACGCGCGGCAATCTGTTCAATCGACTGGTGCGGGCCACTCAGGAACGCCTCGGCCAGCGTCTGCCGCACTTCATCGTGTAGTTCCGCGTAGGTCGTGCCTTCGTCCAGCAACCGTCGCCGTAGGGTTCGCGCCGTCATGTGGAGCTTGTCGGCCGCTGCCGTCATACCCGGCATTTCGGCACAGTGGGCTGCCAGCAGGTCGCGCACGCGGCCTGCCAGGCCGAGGCGCGCGCGCCGGGCATCCAGCAACTTGCGGCACTGATCGCGCGCGGCGGACTGCGCCAGCACATTGGCCTGGGGCAGCCGTTCGGCGAGCCGCTTGCTGTCCAGCAGGATGGCGTTGTGTGGCATGCCAAATGCGGGTTCGACGCCGAAGACGCGCCGGTAGGGCTCGGTGCAGTCCGGCCGGGCGAAGCGCAGGTGCACGGTTTCCTGGATCGGCACCGCATCGAACAGATCCCGCAGCACGGTGAGGAAGGCGGCCATGTCGCGCTCCACATTGAACTGCCGCAGGCCTTCCGGCACGTCCGAGTCATCCACGACGAGCCACGTTTGCTGCCCAGCCTCTTCGACTCGAAACGACGTGAAGGCAAAGGTCAGGTCGAAATACTGCAGCGCTACCTCGAGCGCAGCACTCAGCGTCTGGCTGCTGAAGATGGCCAGGCCAAGTACGCCGAATGCGGTGAAGTGATAGCGTTGGCCGACCTCGATGCCAAGCCCCCGTGCATCGCCTAGCGCGTCGACCATATTGCGGATCAAGCGGAGCTCCTGCTCGCCACGCACGAGCAGGTTGGGGTTCGTCAGTTGAGCCTCGGTAACGCCAGTACCCGCCAGCACGGCGGGCACAGTCAGGCCATGCATGACCGCAAAATCGGCCATCAAGCACATGCTGGTCACGTTGCGCTCGAAACTCCATCTCGGCATGGCGGGGCTTTCCACTCTCTGATCTGGTGTCCCCGATTATCGATTTTTTGTCCGGCTTTGTCATTACCGCACTGCCTGGCCGCGCGTACCCTTCGCACACTCAAAACAAAACCGATGCAGGCAGGAGACAGGATGGCGATGTCACAGAAGGAAAGCCCCGATGGGGCCAGCGCCGAGATGGCGAGCGCAAACACGACCATGATCGCGATCATCGGGTCCGGATTTGGCGGCCTGTGCATGGCCATCCAGCTCAAGCAGGCCGGCATCGACGCGTTCGTCATCCTGGAGAAGGCAGGTGGCGTCGGCGGCACCTGGCGCGACAATCACTATCCGGGCGCGGCTTGCGATGTGCAATCGCACCTGTACTCCTATTCCTTTGCGCCCAAGGCCGACTGGTCGCGCAAGTTCGGCCGGCAGCCCGAGATCCTTTCCTACATGCAGGGCTGCGTGGAGCGATACGGCCTGGCCAACCACCTGCGGTTCGGCAAGGAAGTCACCTCGGCGGATTTCGACAAGGAAGCCGGCCACTGGGTCATCACCAGCAGCGACGGCGCCGTGTTGCGCGCGCGCGTGCTTGTGACCGCCTGCGGCCAGCTCAATCGCCCGGCCGTGCCAGCAGTTCCCGGGATTGATGCATTCCAGGGCAAGGTATTTCACTCCGCGCGCTGGGACCACGGCTACGACCTGGCGGGCAAGACCGTCGCGGTGATCGGCACCGGCGCCAGCGCGATCCAGTTCGTGCCGCAGATCGTCCCCAAGGTGAAGGCGCTGAAGCTGTTCCAGCGTTCCGCTGCGTGGGTCGTGCCCAAGCCGGACAGGCCGTTTACCGCACTGGAACAATGGCTGTTCAAGCATGCACCGGTGGCAGAGCGCCTGTATCGCACCATGATCTACTGGAAAAACGAGAGCCGCGCGCTGGGCTTTACGCGCTTTGGCTGGCTGCTGGAAGTGGTCGCGCTGCAGGCGCGCCGGGAGGCCAGGCGCCAGGTGCGGAATCCGGAGAAGCGCCGCAAGCTCATTCCCGAGTACAAGATCGGCTGCAAGCGCGTGCTGATCTCGAACGACTGGTACCAGGCCGTGGATCAGGATCATGTGGACCTGATCACGCAAGGCATCTTACGCGTGGAAGCCGACGCCATCCTGACGCGCGATGGGCAGTGCCATCCGGTGGACGCCATCATCTACGGCACGGGCTTCCAGGCTACCGACTTCCTGGCGCCGATGCGGGTGACCGGGCTGAGTGGCATCGACCTCAATCAGGCCTGGCGCGATGGCGCGCAAGCCTACAAGGGCATCAGCGTTTCCGGCTTCCCGAACCTGTTCATGCTCTACGGCCCTAACACCAACCTCGCGCACAGCTCGATCGTCTTCATGCTGGAGTCGCAGGTCCGCTACGTCATGCAGTGCGTCGCCAGCCTGCAGGCGCCCGGCCTGCACTTCATGAACGTGAAGGCTTCACGCCAGAAGACATTCTCCGACATGGTGCAAAGGCAGTTGAAGCACAGCGTCTGGGAAGCGGGCTGCACCTCCTGGTACAAGACCGCCACGGGCAAGAACACCATCAACTGGCCAGGCTTCACGTTTACGTACCGCCGCATGGCTAGCAAGCTGGACCTGCGGGATTACGAACTGCATCCCGCGCCCGGCCGTCCAGCGGCCTGAACCACAGGGCAAGTCATGAAGAGAACCCTGCTTTCCTGGTTTGTGCGCGGGTGCGTCAAGCCGGTGCTCTCGCCAAGCTTCTCCGCGCGAGCCCAGCGGCGCTGGGGCCGCTTTATTGGGCGGTTCCTGCTCGGCACGCGAGGCACGGCGAGGAACCGGCACAGGATAGCTGGCGTGCCCGCTATCCTGTTTTCGCCTACAGCGCAGCGGCCGGCGAGCACCGTGCTGTACCTGCACGGCGGCGGCTATGTGATGGGCGGGGAGGGCAGCCACGGCAAGCTGATGGCGCGCTTTGCCAAAGCCGCGCAGGCGCAGGTGTGGCTGCCGGATTATCGCCTGGCGCCGGAGCACCCCTTTCCGGCCGCGCTGCGCGACGCGCTGGCGGTCTACGCGGCCCTGCTGGAACAGGGGCACGCGCCGTCGCAGATCGCGCTGGCTGGGGATTCCGCCGGCGGTGGCCTGGCAGTGGCCACCGCCGTGGCCATCCGCGACAGCGGCCTGCCGCTGCCGGCATCGCTGGTGCTGCTCTCGCCGTGGGTAGACCTCAGTCTCGCCGGTGCCAGCTTGCAGACCCATGTCGAGCGCGACTGCCTGGTCCATCCGCAATGGCTGCAAGCTTGTGCCACTGCCTATCGCGGCGCCAGGCCTGCGAACGATCCGGGCTGCTCGCCACTATTCGCCGACCTGCGCGGCCTGCCGCCCATGCTGATCCAGGTGGGCTCGGAAGAAGTGCTCCTGTCGGACGCCGAGCGCCTTGCCGATACGGCCACTGCCGCCGGCGTGCAGGTGCAACTCCAGCAATTCGATGGCCTCTGGCACGTATTCCAGCTGCACGCTGGCGTGCTGCGCGAGTCAGATGCCGCGATCGCGCAGATCGGGCATTTCATCAGACAGACCACCGGGCCAACGTCCGCATGGATCGCGCCAGATGCGATGAAGACAGCGGTGCCAGTCTAGTGTGACGTTGCCACGGCCGCATGAACGCGATGGTGCCGCCGGACACGGTATCGGTTCTGAAGCCATTGGCGACTTACCGATCGGCCCGACCAGCAGGGCGACATGAATATGCAACCAGTTGCATCGAGTCGGCGTTGCGAAATAGAATGCCCTATCAACGATCACGGGTTACCGAGCGGAGACAAAGAGGCATGACCATAAACAATCGCGTCACGACGATGCTTGGCGTCCAGCATCCTATCGTCCAGGCCCCAATGGGATGGATCGCCCGGGCCCAGCTTGCTGCGGCGGTCTCCAATGCAGGCGGCATGGGCATCATCGAGACCTCATCTGGAGAACTGGACACCATCCGTGGTGAGATCCGCAAGATGCGCGAACTGACCGACAAGCCGTTCGGCGTCAACATTGCCCTGACTTATGTGCGCGACCCAGCCATCGTGCAATTCGTCGTCGATGAGGGAATCCGCTTCGTCACCACATCCGCCGGCGACCCGACGCGCTATTGTGCCGAACTGAAGGCCGCCGGCCTGACGGTTTTCCATGTGGTGCCTACGCTGGCCGGCGCACTCAAGGCGGTCGCCGCCGGCGTGGATGGCCTGATCGTGGAAGGCAGCGAGGGCGGCGGCTTCAAGAATCAGCGTGACGTCGCCTCAATGGTGTTGCTGCCGCTGGTCTGCTCGAAGGTCGATATCCCGGTCATCGCCGCCGGCGGCTTCTGCGACGGTGCCACCATGGCGGCGGCGTTCGCCATGGGTGCCGAGGGGATCCAGATGGGCACGCGCATGTTGTCGTCGGTCGAGTCGCCCGTTCATGACAACTGGAAGAACGCCATTGTCGATGCCCGCGAAACGGACACCGTTTTTCTCAATCGCGGCGGCAATGGCCCGGCGCTACGGGCCCTGCGCACGGCACGCACGTCCAGGATTGAAGAGCAGGTACCGGAGAGCATCAAAAGCGAATTCGCCGGCGTGCAGCAACTCTATTTCGGCGGCGACATGGAGGCGGCCGTTCCGCTGACCGGTCAGGTTTGCGGGCGTATTGATTCCGTAAAAACGGTACGGCAAATCATTGAAGAAACGATTCGGGATTTCAGCCAGGCTGTGGACGGACTGGCTGCGCGTTACGGCTCAATGAAAGCCTGATCGACCGCCCACGATGCGTTACGTCTTCCGCTCACCTGGCAGTTTGAGCGCGCAAATCTGGCGCGTGAGGATTCCTCGAACAATCGCTTCAGTTCGATTGTGAGCGCCTAGCTTATCGCGCGCGAGATCCACATAGTAGTCCACGGTACGCGCTGAAATCCCAAGCTCTTGAGCGATCTCCTTGCTCGACAGTCCGAGTGCTGCATACGCCAGTACATTCTTCTCCCTGTCGTTTAATCGAGCAGGACTGCTCGATGTTTCAGTGATCGTTGAATACGCATTGTCATAGGCAGCGTGGAGTCTCGCGTGAGCAGCGAGGATTGAGCCGACGTCGGGAGGAGGGTCGCTCTGGATGAGAAGCCGCGACGCTGATCCGTCCGGCCCATAGAAGGCGCTCTCAATGAGATCAGCGGAAAGCAACTGTGGCAGGGCGGGGCCGCGCCATCGAAATGGAGATGCTACGGGAGGAAAGTCTATCCCGACGTCTCCAAACTCCTGCACGACCAGCGGGATTGCAATCCCAGGCGCGTAGGACACGCGGCCCGCTGATGCAGAAAGACTTGCGCAGGCCGCATAAAGGAACTGCAAAATCCCAGGCTCAAATGCTGTCACAGCTTCGCCTCTGCAAGGTGGAAGCCTGATGCTGGCATAGTCAGTGCAACGTGCAGTCCGTCCGCCGAATTCCCCTCACGATTCTCGCCTTCAAAAATCAGAATTTCAAAATGAAAGTTAATCGGCAGGCTATTTTTTATTTTCATACCGCGATAATCTTATAAGTTCACTTCGCAAAAACAAATTCCATGAATTCAAAATATTTTTATCATCTCACTCTCGCAGGTGTATTTATAAAAATGTAAAGACATAGGCGAACAATCCCGCCCGCAAGGTAAAGAGAGGAATTCGCACCTCATGGAGCAATGCATCTAACGCTCTCCATGCTCCCTGCAGATCATCCTTGGCACGGAAATCACGACTTGCCGCAAGGTCAAGGTCGGATATGTCTACAAGAGATATCTGAACATACAGGTTCTCCATGCCTGTGTGGTTTGTCTATCCATCACGTTTCCAGGTGGTTTTCGCAGATGGTCCTCAATGGCGAACCTAGCAGAATGATCGAGATGATGGAATCGGACTGGTCCTATTTTTTGTGAGAAAAGTCGGATTTTTATGTTCAGACAACACTTGTAATTTTACGAATAGGCAGGCGGCTACGTTAGCCGCGAGAATTCACGCGCTGTATAGAAGTCGGCCCAAGATCCTACCTGGTTCGTCGTTTTCAAATCGCCGTAGCAACTCACGCGGACACCGCTTCCTACCTGGCGCTCTGTTTTCGGAGGTTGCGAAAATTGGAGGAAGAATGTGAAGAAGAAATGGTTGGTTGGTGTTTGCGCAGCGCTGTTGCTCGCTGGGGCGGCCCAGGCCGGCGAACAGGTGGCCGTCAAGTTCGACGGCGCTTCCAATGCGGAGGCCGTCATCCAGACCTTCCGCAGCGCCACCGGGGCGGACCTCAAAATGGTTCGCCTGATGTCCGGGAACGCCTGGGTGATTTCGCTGCCGGACAACATCAATGACCAGGAGCGCGCTCGCATCCTGGATGCCCTGCGGACGATCCGCGGCGTGGATTGGGTTGAAGCGGAAACCCACCATCGGACGAACACGCTGAACGGCGGCTGGATTCCGAACGATCCAAACCTGGCCCCTAACCAATGGAACCTGCATGACCCGGCGATCCCGGGCAATGCCAAGGGTGCGATCAACGCGGTGAATGCCTGGTCGAGCAGCAAGGGCGATGGCATCGTGATCGCCATTGTCGACAACGGCGTGAGCGCAATCCATCCCGACTTACAGGGCAAGATGCTCCCAGGCTACAGCTTCATCACGCGTACTGGCCGTGGCACCGATACGCAGCCGCCGGTCTTTGGAGCGAAATGCGCCAACGCTGCCCAGCAGAACGGCAGCGCGCCAGCGATGGTCTATCACGGTACCAACATGGCAGGCATTGCTGCGGCAGCAACCAACAACGGATTGGGCATCGCGGGGGTCGCCCCGAATGCGTCGATTCTGCCGGTAAAGGTCATGGATGAATGCCAGGCGAGCAGCTTCGACGTCGCAGACGCTATTCGATGGGCCGCGGGTTCCAGCGTACCTGGTGTTCCTGCCAACCCGAACCCAGCTCGGGTCATCAGCATGAGTCTTGGCGCTGCTGGGGTCTCGAAGTGCGACGCGGTAACGCAGGCGGCCATTGCAGATGCAAGCGCCAAGGGAGCCGTGGTGGTGGTGGCAGCTGGTAACGAAAGTGGCCCGGTAACGACGCCCGCTACTTGTCATGGCGCGATTGCCGTTGCGGGATTGACGTACACCGGCGCTCTCGGTTCGTATAGCAATTTTGGCCCGGCAATTGCGGTTGCTGCACCGGGAGGTGGCGGCTTGGTAGCGCAGCCTGATCCAGTCTATGGCTGGTCGTTGAGGGCCATCGGCGCCACGTCCTATGATAACGATGACTTTCCCGCTTATAACTCGGTTGGGATCGGCACGAGCAACGCCGTTCCACAGGTTGCTGGCGTTGCGGCATTGATGCTTGCGCTGCGGCCGGCACTGACGTCAACCGCAGTACGCCAACTGCTGCGCAAGAGTGCCCAGCCCTTCGTAGACTCAAGCTGCAACACGTGGATTTGCGGTGCCGGCATGCTCGACGCATTCGGGGCCGTTACCCTGGCAGCGCAGGCCATTGTTCCCAACGCGTCGGCGATTGCGCCGAAGTCGGTGAGTACTGGCACGACGGTGGCGCTTGATGGCAGCCAGTCCAGCAGCGCCAACGTCTCGTATGCCTGGACCCAGCTTAGCGGCCCGAGGGTTACGTTGCTGAATGCCAACGCGGCGATCGCCTCGTTCACCCCCACGGTGGCTGGCGACTACCAGTTCGGCCTGACCGTGACTGACAACGCTTCAGGACTGTCGGCCGGCACCAGTGTGCTGCTGTCGGCAGCGGTACCTGCCAACACAAGTAGTGGTAGCAACTCAAGTGGGGAAGGGGGCGGCGGTGGCGCGTTTAGTCTCTTCGAGGCGGCGCTACTCCTTGCTGGCGGCTTGATCGCCCTCGTAGGTCGCCGCCGCATCCACTGATTCAGACCAGACCGGCGGAGGACGCGCAGAGACCCGGTAAGAAATGGAAGACGCCCGGACCCGGTGTTAGCGCACCAGGCCCGTGCTGACCATATCCAATCCCTGCAGGGCATGCCAAGGCGCATCGCCCATGACCGGAGCGGGCGGCGCCAGGGTGTCCTGAGAGGATGACCTATGACGCGGTCTCGAGGGAATGCACCTTGAGTACTTCCAAATTATCCCAATTGTTTCCCCAGCGCGCGAGCTGCACGAGCGAGCGCGGCCTCGTCGTAGCCCGCGTACCCGAACAACCAACCGCGGCGTTTTGCCTCGATGCAATAGCTCGAAATCGGCGCGAGTTGCACGCCGGCTTCTTGCGCTCGTCGGACCAAATCAGTGTCTCGGATTTGTCCGCCTACTTCGAGAGCGAGATGCATGCCTTGTAAGCTGGGTTCAAGCGCAATCACGCCGTTGGTGGCACGCGTGAGGTGGTAAATCATCGCGGCCTGACGCCCCAGGTACAACTCTCGCATGCGCCGCAGGTGGCGTAGCAGATGACCCTCGGCGATGAATCGCGCGAGTACATCCTGCACAGCGCCGGGCGAATGGCGATCACTCAACGCCCGCGCGCGCGTGAACGCATCGACTAGCTCATCGGGCAGTACGATGAACCCTAATCGAAGCCCCGCACCCAGTGACTTCGAAAACGTGCCTACATGCAGTACGCGCGCGTCGTGCGCCATGCTGCAGAGCGCGGGAATCCGCTGGGCGCCGTACTGGAATTCGCCGTCATAGTCATCCTCAACAATCCATGCTCGATTCGCTTGGGCCCACTCGATCAGGGTACTGCGGCGAGCTAGGCTCATGGGTACGCCGAGGGGGAATTGATGCGTTGGCGTTACAACGGCAAGCTTTGCCCTCGGATGAAGCGCGGCGCCCTGCGCGATGCACAGTCCTTGCGCATCGACTGGAACTGGCCGCACCAGCGCCCCATGCGCGATTAAGTTGGCGCGGATACCTGGATAGCCCGGATCTTCGACCAGCACTTCGTCGCCAACGTCGAGCAGCAGTCGCGCAACTAGGTCCAATGCCTGCTGCGAGCCGGCGGTGATCAGCACTTGCCCTGCATCGCAGCGGATGCCGCGGGACACCAATAGCCATTGCGCGATCGCGGCGCGCAATAGTGGATGGCCGCCAGCCTCGGCATAACCGGCGCCAACGACGCGAGTGGCGATCGATGTTTTTCGCTCCAATCGATGCCATAGGGCGAACGGAAACTCTTCTAGCGCTGGGCGACCAAGACGAAAGGGCAATGCCTCGCCCGTGGCGGGGTTCCAGCGCGAACCGGTCTCGGCAATCAAGCGACCGCGCTGCGACAACAACTGGTGCGCGACAACCTTCGGCCCGCGCGACGTGCTACGAACCGGAGGACTATGCTTTGCCACATAGGTGCCATCGCCAACCCGAGCGACCAAGTAGCCCTCCGACTGCAGGCGCTCTACTGCCCAGAGCACCGTGTTGCGTGACACTCCCAATACACGTGCATGCTCGCGCGAGGGTGGCAGGCGGGCGCCAGCCGCGAAGACTCCAGTCTCGATGCCGTCACGCAGGCGTAGATAGACCTGCTGGCGCAATTGACCCTGAACGGCTCCTCGCATCGCCATGAAATGGTTCCTTATTGTGAATGGCGCGATCTTAGAATAGGGAACCATTTTACGAAAGGGCGTCCCATGTACCTACCTGCTCACTTTGAAGAAACCCGCCCCGAGTTGTTGCACGATCTGATCAGCATGCATTCCCTGGGCCTGCTGGTCACGCAGGACCCGGCTGGCGAGATGGTCGCAAATACCATCCCGTTTTTGCTCGAAGCAGACCCGGAGGGCGGCCCGGGCATCCTTCGCGCGCATGTTGCGCGCTCAAATCCGTTGTGGAGAGAATCGCGCACCGATGTGGACTCGCTCGTTGTGTTCCAAGGCCCGCAAACTTATATCTCGCCATCAATGTACCCGAGCAAGGCAGCCACCGGCAAAGTCGTACCGACCTGGAACTACATCATGGTGCAGGGGCGCGGCAGGCTACGCGCTGTCGCGGATGCGCACTGGTTGCGCGCCTTCGTCACACGTCTTAGCGAGCGCCATGAGGCTGCGCGCCCGGTACCATGGGCGGTGAGCGATGCTCCTGGAGATTTCATTGACGCGACCCTGCGCGCGATCGTCGGTATCGAGATCAAGCTGAGTTCACTACGCGGAAAGTGGAAGGTGAGTCAGAATCGCACACAGGCCGATCGAGACGGTGTCGTGTACGGACTTCGGAGCCTGGGCGGCACTGAGGCTGAAGCGATGGCCAATGCGGTCGCTGACCGCATTGGGCCGGCGGTGCAAGGAAGGGCCAGCTGATGTCTTCGATCGATGCCGAACTCGGCAAGCTGGATGCCAACGCATGGCGGTGGTCATAGGCAGAGCCATGGCCTGCCCAGCCATTTTGCCACTTGGCGACTGGGTGCCAGTCAGCGCAACAGAAATCCGGCCAGCAGCAACAGCAGCACATCCAGCCCCAGCAGGTTGCGTGGTCGCATCTTCCCTTGCAGCAGGGCGCCCAGACCGGCCAGACCGGCAATCAGCAACAGTGCCAGCCCCCACAGCAGGCCGCTCCCCAGCTCAGCGCTTTGCCACAGATAGCCGGCACCTGCCATCATCAGCAGCGCGAACTGCAGCAGGGCCACGGGCGCGGCACCAGCCGCCAGCGGCGGATCGAAGCGCTGGCGTGCACGCTGCAGGTCAAAGGGCGCATTATCATCGCTCACGCCGGGTGGCAGCCAGCCCGGCGCCTTGAACCACACCTTGAGCTTGTCCTGCCAGCGTGGCGCACGGCGCGCCAGCTGCCACAGCGGCATATAGCCGGAAGCCACCGCCCATAGCGGACTCCAGCTGTTGAGCGGGTTGCGAGTACCATACACCGGCTTCTCATCCTCCTCGGCAAAAGTGCCGAACAGCCGATCCCAGATGATCAGCATCCCGCCGTAGTTCTTGTCCAGGTACCGGTCGTTTACCGCATGATGCACACGATGGTTGGACGGCGAGGAAAACACCCGGTCAAACCAGCCCAGCTTGCCGATGTGCTCGGTGTGGATCCAGAACTGGTAGAGCAGCACAATGAGGCCGGCCAGCGCAAACTGCTGGGGGGCAACGCCAGCCAGCGCCATCGGCAAGTAAAACGGCCATCCCAAGAAGGCAACGGTACTCTCCTGCCGCAGCGCGGTGGACAGATTGAAATCCTGGCTCTGGTGATGCACGGCATGGGCGGCCCAGAACACCGCACTTTCATGCCCGACCCGATGTAGCCAGTAGTCGCAGAAATCGAACATCACGATCGCCAGCAGCCAGCCCCAGACACTGCCCCACAGGCCGGCATGGGGAAACAGTGCCACCCGGCGCCACGTCAAGATATACAGGCCGATCTGAAAGAGCTGGCTGACACTGGCCACCAGCTGGCTTAACAAGCCCTGACTCAGGTTGCTGAGGGCATCACTTAGGCGATAGGTATTGCGGCCGACGACCAGGCCGTAACCCAGCTCCGCCAGCATCAAGAGCAGGAATACCGGGAACGCGTAGACGGTGATTTGTTCTTCCATGAACCATTCACAAAAAGTGCCTTACGGCTGACAGACAATTGACGGGCTCCTTGCTGGAACTGGTCAGAAACGGTCGTTATTATGGCAAAGAATGCCATTTTTGATGGTGTGTGTTCTGAAAATGTGGCAATTTTCTTGTGCAGTGCAACGCGAGCTTTCCTGCGGCAGACAAGCAATCAGATCGTCAAGGGCTTGTGCCAGGATATGCCCAGCAGCGACGCGGGCGCTCATACGTAAGTTGCTGATTTTTTGAGGTTTTCTTGGCCGGCCATCGTCAAAGCAAACGTCGATCTCACATCGTTACAGCTTGGGAAAATTGCCCTCCGCATCCGGCACAATTTGGCATCGGCGAAATCCCCACGGTGAACTGTCTAGACACCAGATTCAGCGCGGGAATCTACGGTTTCGCCGACATATGCACTGCTGCGTGAGATATCCGAGCTAGTGTCTCGCCAGACCGAGCGTTCTCGACGGAAACTCCCCGAACCGCTGGCGATGCCTCGCCGCAAACAAGCCGAGATTTGCAAATCCCCATGTTTCGACAATCGACCGGACTGTGGCACCCCTGGCAGCGACCAGCAACTCGGCCCAGACTCCCTGCAAGCGCTGTTCCATCAGTGCCTGCATCGGGGTGCAGTCCCGGTATTCGCGAAATGCAGCGCTATCGGGTCGTCACCACCAAGCCGGCGCACGCCGGCAGCCCCCTCGTAGAAGTTCGCATTGCGGTCGGTGGCCATGGCCACCACGCCGGGAACGCCGCCAGGGCGGCTCACCGTTTGCTGAAGCACGCCAGGTCGTACATTTCATGTGGCCCGTCTCCCCTAAATTGAGGGCGCTTGGATCGCCTCCGCCTGTGCGGATGACCATGCAAGCGATAACCATAATCCAGAGGAGACATCGATGACCGATCCAAAGCTCACAACTGCCCTGAATGGCATCTGCCTGTTCCGAATGCCTTGTCAGACGAACCGGGCACCATGCGGAACGCCACGTTCAGCCGGTTCCGGTTGTTGATCGCGCCCACGAGGAACGTGAGATCCGACAGCGCCTTCTCGGAGTACTGGGTACTCACGGCCTAGAGATCCCGAATACGGAGACCGCGTCAAAGCGGGGGTCGACTAGGGCGCCCGCGGCAGGGCGGCAGGCCGCCCCTGGTCTTCGCCATGCGGAGCCAGCTGATGCTGCACCGGCGTATCGAGGCGGAATCCACCGAGACGCTCGACCGGCTGAAAGCGTGGCTAGGGCGGGGCGCCTGCGTCAGGCACAAAGCGACCCCGATTCCCGTCATAGTTCACTGGTCGCACGCGCCGCTCGCGCTTGCATCGCCCCGAAATCCGCACTAAGTTGGAACGGGCGGCCGGGCTCCCGGCCGCGTGTACCGCGCCAGCATCACAAGCGGATTCGAGGCTGGCGCCGTGAAAATGTGACGCATCGATGGCGGAGCACGATGCTGTGCCATATGTTTTTCTTTCGCTGCTGCTGACGTGGACCTGTGTATTCGCACCGGCACTTCATGCTCAGACGAGGACAGTCATGCCCCTCACCCTGACCTCCACGGCGTTCACCCATGGCGGCGAGATTCCCGGTAAGCTGACCTGCGAAGGCGCCGATATGTCGCCGCCGCTGGCATGGACAGGCATGCCGCCCGGCACGCGCAGCCTGGCCCTAGTCGTCGACGATCCCGACGCGCCTGATCCGGCCGCGCCGAGCATGACGTGGGTGCACTGGGTGCTGTACAACCTTCCGCCCGAGCCGGGGGCGCTGGCCGAAGGCGTGGCGCCGGCCGGCCTGCCGGCGGGCACCCGCGAGGGCCACAACGACTGGCATCGCACTGGCTACGGCGGGCCCTGCCCGCCAATTGGCCGTCATCGCTACTTCCACAAGCTCTATGCGCTCGATGTGGTGCTGCCGGACCTGGGCAAGCCCAACAAGGCGGCGCTGGAGCGGGCCATGCACGGGCATGTGCTGGCACAGGCGGAACTGGTCGGCACCTACAAGAAGTTGAGGCGCTAGTGAGACCGCCGCCGGATGCACACCCCGGCCAGGGAGACGAAAGTGAAATACGCGCGCAATACGCAACTCGTTGAATCCGCCCGGATGACCGATGTGCCGCCGACGCCATCCCCCAAGCTGGCCCGTGCGCGCGAGATCGCGCTTGCGCAAGGAGGATGCTAAGGGGCAGCTGCCCCCGTAAATTGCGGTGAAATCAAAAAGGATCTCTTTTCCCCCACACTTTTCCTCACGCAACGCAACACGACCCTCGGGGCGCTTTGCCGTTCGCGCGTCACCGTCCTACAACTGAGAGGTGGGCCGGAAGGCGCCGGACTGCACTTGTCGAGGAGGAGCATAATGTGCCGCTGGCTGGCCTACTCGGGCAAATCCGTTCCGCTGGAAACCGTGCTGTTCCAGCAGGAACACTCGCTGATCGACCAGAGCTTGAATTCGCGGCTGGGTCATACCACCACCAACGGCGACGGGTTCGGCGTCGGCTGGTATGGACGTCACTCGGAAGTGCCGTTCCGCTACCGCTGCTTGCACCCGGCGTGGAGCGACACCAACCTGCGCGAAACGGCACGGGCGGTGCGGGCGCCGCTGTTCGTCGCCCACGTGCGGGCGGCCACCGGCACGCCGACGCAGGAGACCAACTGCCATCCGTTCCGCTTCGGCCGCTGGCTGTTCGTCCATAACGGCCTGATCCGCGAATACCCCGTCGTGCGGCGCGACCTGATGATGGCCGTGGCGCCGCACCTGTTCCGCTGGATCGAGGGATCGACCGATTCCGAAGTGATGTTCTTCCTGGCCCTGACTTTCGGCCTAGAGCGCGATCCGCGCAGCGCGCTGGAGCAGATGGCGGGGCTGATCGAGGACGTCGGCCACTGCCACAACGTGCAGTTTCCGCTCAACATGACCGTCTGCGTGACCGATGGCCAGCAGATCGTGGCGGCGCGCTATTCGAGCGAGGCGGACTCGCGCTCGCTCTTCCACAGCACCTCGTTCAGGCAGTTACGCGCGCTCTACCCGGACGACCCGCGCATCATCGCCGCCGGCGACGATGCATTCCTGGTGCTGTCCGAGCCACTGATCGACGTGCAAGGAGTGTGGGAGGAGATTCCCGAGGCGACCATCTTGGTTGCCCGGGGAGGCGAAATCAAGCACGACCGCTTCTTGCCGCGGCTCCCGGACCAGTCGACATAATAGGGCCGCTATTTCATATCCACCGGATGTCGGGCGTGCAAGATCTTGCGCAGCGGCGCTATAGGTAAAGCAGCAAGCCGCTGCCTGCAAGCCTGCCTGTCTGCAAATTTAGTAACGACGATGCCGGCCTCCTTGCCGATTTCGTCCGTCGCTGCAGCGGCCTTATCAAAGACGGCTTCCTTGTCAACATCCCCGCTATATGCATACTCTAGGCACTATGCCGCCAACTGGTGCGCAGCCCAGGACTTCACCCACGCTGCGCATCAATCGATGATCGGCTTGGTTTGTGACACAGCAAAATGAAGGAGCTGGCGATCCGGAGAAATGCTCCTCGACTAGATGAATTGACCCGATATGTGTCCCATCTAGAGCCTCTACCCACTCGCTGGAGACATGGTCGGCCGGATGCCACCAGGTGTACTGCTGCGTATTTGGGCGACAGCGGAACCACCATTCAAACATTTCCCCCGTACAGCCGCGTAGTTCCGTGCGGCAGGCCACGTGCAAGACGCCGTTTGCGAGACGTTCATAGCCGGTCTCCAGGGCAAGCGGGGCCGGATCGAGCAAGGCGTGCGCTTCAGATAAATCCATCTATTGCGGTTCAGGCAAATAGGTCTCGAATACGTGGAGTTCCAAGGGGTTGGCGATCGGCAAATAGGCGACACTTCGCTCACGCTCCGTCACTCAATGCAAGACTGCCGCACAAGATCCTCACGCTAATCTCCCCCCCGAGCGCGCCTTGCGCCCCGGCGGCGCTTCCGCCTGCGGCTGCGTATAAGCAATCTCCAGCCGATACGCCAGTGCCATGAATAGCGATTGCGCTAGGCAAAGCGTACTAGTCAGCGACCGGAACCCAAATGTAGCCCCATCCTGCACCGGCAGCAAAACCCGCGCATGATCCGCCAAAGGACTAAGCGGACTATCGCTAATGGCAAGGACACGCGCTCCGCGTCCGGCCGCTTCCTGCACAGCCAGCAACGTCTCCTGCGCATACGGCTCGAACGACACGGCGATCATCACGTCATCCGGTTTGAGCGCCCGTAGTTGCCCCTGCTGCATTTGCCCCAGCCCGTTTAGCCACTGGATCGGTTTGCCCGTGTGTTGCAGGGCGTAAGCGAGGTAGGCCCCCACCGGGAAGGCGCGGCGCGACGCCGCCAGCCAGATCGAGGGGGCTTGCACCAGGAGTTCCACGGCCTCGTCGAACAGGGTGTCGGCTACCCCGCGCTGCAGGGCTTCCAGGCTTTCTATGCTTCCGGCGATGACCTCCTGCGCGATGCCGGTGGCGGAGAGCGGCCCTTCACTGGCCCGTATCAGGTCCCGAACCCGATCCTGATAGTCCCGGTTAGGTGCGAGCTGCCGGGCCGCACTGTCGCGGAACAGCGCCTGCATCTGCGAGAACCCCGAGAAACCGAAATGCTTGGCGAAGCGGATGATCGCCGACGGTTGCACGCCGCAATGGCGGGCTACGTCGTGCACGCCATCGAGGACGAGGCGCTCGCGGTTTTTCTCGACGTATTGGGCGATGGTTTTCAGTTGCTTGCTCAGGCTCGGGAAGCCGGCCTGCATGGAGGCCAGGAACTGGTCGGCGGTGGCGTAGGGGAGGTTCGTGGTCATGCTGGGGCGTGTGGGGTAGCGGGCACGGCGGCGCCCTTCGCGCCGGGGCGAGGGGAGGGATGTATTGGAAAATATTTTCTCATAAATATAAAAAAGGAACAAAAATTCTATTCCTGGGCTATCATTCCATCCAAGCGGAGGGGGTGGCCACGAAACCTTTCCCTCGACGTTCCCTCGATCCCTGTCGCGCAGCGGCAGTCCATGACCAGATGACGGACACGAATGCGTTCTCTTTCTTTTCCCGCCAACCGGGACATCGATGTCGCTTGCCTGGGGCGGCTGGCGGTCGACCTCTATGCCCAACAGATCGGCTGCGGCCTGGAGTCGGCGAGCACCTTCGCCAAATACCTCGGCGGTTCCTCGGCCAATATCGCTTTCGGCACGGCCCGGCTGGGCCTGCGCTCGGCGATGATCTCGCGCGTCGGCAATGAGCAGAACGGACGTTTCCTCCTAGATACGCTTGGCCGGGAAGGCTGCGACGTCAGCCAAGTGCAGATTGACGACGAGCGCCTGACCGGGATGGTACTCCTGGGTATCAAGGATCAGGACACTTTCCCCCTGCTGTTCGCCCGCGAAAACTGCGCCGACATGGCGCTGGATGCCGAGGCGATCGATGCCGGCTTCCTGGCCCGCTGCCGCAGCCTGGTAATCACGGGCACGCACCTGAGCACGCCGGGCGTGCTGGCGGCGTCGCGGCGCGCGCTGGATATCGCCGGGCGCCATGGCGTGGTGCGGGTACTGGATATCGACTACCGGCCGGTGCTATGGGGCCTGACAGGCAAGGGCGATGGAGAGACGCGCTATATTGGCAACGCTGAGGTCAGCCGGCATTTGCAGGCGCAGCTAGGTGCTTTCGAGCTGATCATTGGCACGGAGGAAGAATGGCTGATCGCTGGCGGCGAAGCCGACCTGATGGCCAGCCTGCACCGCGTGCGCGCGTGCACCGATGCCACGTTGGTGGTCAAGCGGGGCCCGTTGGGATGCTCTATCGTGCAGGGCAAGATTCCCGCTGCCATCGACGACGCACTGACCGTGTACGGCGAGCGCGTGGAGGTGCTGAACGTGCTGGGGGCGGGCGATGCCTTTGCGTCCGGCTTGCTGAGCGGCTTGCTGCGCGGCAAGGACTGGAGCGAGGCTGCCGCCATCGCCAACGCCTGTGGCGCTATCGTGGTGTCCCGGCACGGCTGCGCGCCGGCCATGCCAACGCCAGCGGAGCTGGCGCACTGGTTCTCGGGCCAGCGGCAACCGCGTCCGGACCAGGATGCGCAGCTTGCGCACCTGCATCGCGTATCGGTCAAGCGGCCGCAATGGCCGGAGCTGTATGTCCTGGCCTACGATCATCGCGCGCAGTTCGAGGATATGGCGCGCGCCGTGGGCGCCGACGCCAGCGCCGTGCCGGCGCTCAAGCGCCTGATTACGGAAGTGGTGGCCGAGGTGGAGACCGAAGCCGGCTGCCGCGGCAAGATTGGCGTGCTGATCGATGGCCGCCTAGGCGAGTCCGCCCTGCACGACGCCACTGGCCGCGGCTGGTGGCTAGGCCGGCCGATCGAGTTGCCGGGCTCCCGCCCACTGCGCTTCGACGGCGCGCGCTCGCTGGCCTCGGATCTCGCGCACTGGCCGCGCGAGCAGGTGGTGAAGTGCCTCGTTTTCTATCATCCGGACGATCCGGTGGCGCTGCGTGCGGAGCAGGACGAGCAATTGCAGGTGGTGTGGGAAGCCACGCGGCACAGCGGCCACGAACTGCTGCTCGAAGTGATTCCGCCCAAGGCCAGCCTGGCGCCCGACGACGAGGGCGAGGCCGCGGTGGGCGCGATCCGGCATTTCTACGATATCGGGTTGAAGCCGGAATGGTGGAAGGTGGGCGCGATGGCCAACCGCCAGTGGCAGGCGCTGGAAGCCCTGGTGAAGGAGCGCGATCCGTGGTGCCGTGGCGCCGTGATCCTTGGCCTGAACCAGCCGCTTGAGCAACTGGTGGAGAGCTTCGCACAAGCGACCTCGCCGCTGGTCAAGGGTTTCATGATCGGCCGCACGGTCTGGGCCGATGCCAGCCTGGCCTGGCTTGGCTTGGCAAGGAGATTGACGACGCCGCGTTCCGGGCACAGGTGGGTGCCAATTTCCGCCGCCTGATCGCCGGCTGGCGAGCCAGCCGCCAGACGGCGCAGGCAGCGGCGGTTGCCATTGCGCAGGAGGGCAAATGACCCAGACCCACGCCAAAGTACTCCCGAATGGCGCCAGCGGGGCGAACCTGGCGCAAGCGGGCCGCAGCATGCTCGTCAAAGCGCAACCCGGCCGCGTGATCGCGGACATTACGCCCCGGTCGGCGGGCTGGCAGCACGTAGGCTTCAAGGCGCTGCGATTGGACGCGGGCGAGGCCGAGGCGTTTGCCACCGGCGCGCGCGAGTTGTGCATTACGGTGTTGTCCGGCCAGGTCGACGTGCTGGTCGGGAGCCAGCGCTATTCCGCGCTGGGCAGCCGCCAGTCGGTGTTCGAGGATCAGTCTCCCTGTGCGGTCTACGTGCCCCCGGGCCGCGACGTATGCATCGACGCGCGCACCGGGGCCGAGGTGGCGCTCAGCACCGCGCCGGCGCAGGGCCGCTTGCCGGCGCGCGTGATCGAGCCTGGCCAGATGCGGCGCAGTGTACGGGGGGAGGGTGCCAATACGCGCTATGTCTGTGACATCCTGCCCGAGAGCGAACCGGCCGAAGGGCTGCTGGTGGTGGAGGTGATCACGCCTTCCGGCCATTCGTCCAGCTACCCGCCGCACAAGCACGACAGCGCGGGCACGGGCGAGACAGCGCTGGAGGAAACGTACTACCACCATCTCAATCCGCCACAGGGATTTGCCTTCCAGCGCGTGTACACCGACGACCGCAGCCTGGACGAGGCGATGGCCGTGGAGCACCGCGACACCGTGATGGTGCCGCGCGGCTACCACCCTTGCGCCGTGCCTTACGGCTACGACCTTTATTACCTCAACACGATGGCCGGCCCCGAGCGGCGCTGGGCGTTCAAGAACGATCCCGCGCATGAGTGGATGCTCGTGCCACGCTGAACGCCTGCTGCTCACCCGCGGCCAGATTCGAAAAGACAAGGGAACACGGCAGTTCCCGGCACAACTGGAGACATCGACATGAAGAGCAAACTCGCCCGTATTCTGACGAGCGCCGCACTGGCGTTTGGCTGCGCCAGCGGCGCGCACGCGCAGGCCTACCCCACCCAGCCGGTCAAGTGGATCGTGCCCTACGCGCCCGGTGGCACCACGGACGTAATCGCGCGCGGCCTTGCCGTGAAGATGGGACAGGACCTGGGCCAGCCGGTGGTGGTGGAAAACCGCCCAGGCGCCGCCAGCATCATCGGCGCCACCGCGATCGCGCGCGCCGCGCCTGACGGCTACACCATCGGCACCGCGGATTCGGGCACGCTGGCTTTCAACCCGGCCATGTATGCCACCCTGAGCTACGACGCTGACAAGGACTTTACCTTTATCGGCGGGCTGGGGCGCATGCCGCTGGTGCTGGCCGTGCATCCGGCTTTCCCGGCGCGCGACCTGAAGGAATTCCTGGCGCTGGCGCGCAAGACACCCGGCAAGGTTTCCTCCGCATCGTCGGGGCCGGGCTCGCCACTGCATGTTGCGTTGGAACTGTTCAAGCAGCGCACCAAGACCGATATCCTGCATGTCCCCTATAAGGGTTCTTCGCCCGCGCTGCAGGACCTGATGGCGGGGCAGGTACAGTCGATGTTCGTCGACCTGCCGCCCAGCCTGCCCTTGATCCGCAGCGGCAAGATTCGCGTGCTGGCTGTGGCTACGCCGCAGCGGCTGGCCATCCTGCCCGATGTGCCGACCATGGCCGAAGCGGGGCTGCCCGGCTTTGAGGCCTACGCCTGGCAAGGCTTCGTCGGCCCGGCGCGGCTGCCGGCGCCGGTGGTGACGCGCCTGAGCAAGGAACTGGTCGCAGCGCTGCAGCATCCGGAGACTCGCGCCAAGCTGGAGGAACTCGGCATCCAGCCGATGCCGATGTCCCCCCAGGAATTCAATCAGTTCACGCGCAGCGAGCAGAAGCTGTGGTCCGGCGTGATCAAGGCGGCCGGCATCCGGCTGGATTGAGCGTTATTTCCAGCAAAGTTCATCGAAGAGACGCCCATCATGACCTCATCGCTACTTCAACGCCGCGCCGTGCTGCGCGCCATGGCAGCCGTGTCCGCCGTGGCGGCTTGCCCGGTCTTTGCCCAGGGCGGGGCGTATCCCACCCATCCGATCGAACTGATCGTGCCGTTTGCCGCGGGCGGTGGCACCGACGTACTGGCGCGTGCCTTTGCCGAGGCGGCGCGCAGATATTTGCCGCAGAGCTTCGTGGTCCTGAACAAGTCCGGCGCCAGCGGCGCGGTGGGTTGGGCCGACCTGGTCAGCGCCAAGCCGGACGGCTACCGGCTCGCCATCATCACCGTCGAGCTGACGATGATTCCGCATATGGGGCTAGCCAAGTTCACCGCGGACGACATGATCCCGCTGGCTCGCCTGAATGCCGACCCCGCCACCATTGCCGTGCGCGCCGATTCGCCGTACCAGACGATCGAAGAATTCCTAGCCGCCGCCCGCAAGCAGCCGGGCATGCTCCGCGTGGGCAATGCCGGGCCCGGTTCCCTCGGGCACCTGTCAGCGGCCGCACTGGAAGACAAGGCCAGGATTCAGCTCAACCACGTGCCGTTCCGCGGCGCCAATCCCGCGGTGCTGGACTTGCTGGGCGGCCATATTGAGGCCGTGGCGGTCACACCGGTGGAGGTGGCTACCTATGTCGCGGCCGGCAAGATCCGCCCGCTCGCGGTGATGTCGGAGCAGCGCATCAAGGCGGGCTGGGAGAAGGTGCCCACGCTCAAGGAGCGCAACGTGGACCTGGTCATCAACGGCTGGCGCGGCATAGCGGCGCCCAAGGGCACGCCGCCGGAAGTGGTGGCCGTGCTGCGCGCCATCATCGAGAAGACCATGCAGGAGTCTGCTTTGCGCGAGACCATGGCCAAGCAGAACATGGGTGAAGGCTATCTCGACGAAGGCGCTTTCAAACACGTGATCGCGCGCGACAACGCCACCTTCAAACAGCTGATCACCAAGCTCGACATCAAAACCTGACTACCAGGATCCGAGGCTGCTTCGGTCAGCCGCCATTGCCCACGGCGTAAAGCGCCGTGGCGCGCCATTTTTTCCTTTACCCGAATCCCATTCACTCAACGCAACACCTCAAGGATTCCGCCGATCTCAGCCAAAGCGCTTCAGGCGCGGATTTATGATATTTTAGATTTAACATAATGCGTATTATCCGCAGCAAGTGAGTCAAGTAGCAGAAGCAGCAGATGCGCCAAATCCATCAGTCAAGCCCCCGGCGTCGGGGGTGGAAAACGAAGAAGCCAGCACACACAGTTGCTGGCTTTTTTGTTGCCGGAGACGTCATGAAGAACCCGTCCAGGCACTGGGTCAGCGCAGTCGAGTTCGAGCGCCACACCAGCGGCCTACCACGAAAATCCCTCGTCCGTCTATTGCGTAGATGCGACAGAACGATACGCGATTGGCAGGCCGGGAGGCGGCCTATCCCAGCGTGGACCATCGCCACGCTCAAGGTCTACGAGTTCGAGCGACACCAGGCGTGGCAGCAGATGTTCGAGATCGGCGCGGCCGCGCCGGCACCTTCAAGGTGGTTCTACCAGGTAGACGCCAGGCAACGGAGGAACATCGCGGTGTAGCGCAATTTTCTGCTGTGCCGGCGCGCACCAGGTCTCACCTAGTTGAGCAGATCCAGCTGCGATCGTGACAGGAAATTGCGCAGCAGATCCGCGATCGCAGAAAAGGCGAAATAGAGGGACGAAACACCCACCGCGACGCAAGGACGCCACAGGCTCTCAGAGCAACGCCACCGGTGCACTAGGACGGCGGGAAAAGGCGGCTTTCAAGGCAGAGGGGGTTCGGCTACTGCACCAGCTCCGCACCGGGCCGACCTGGTCGTACCCGCTACTCGGTCTGCGGAGTGCCCTCCGGGCTGGACAGGCCCAGAGCACAGGGATGCGCCGGTCGCGCTCCCCACCCTGGCCCAGCCCGCCGACACTCCTAACGCTAGACGCTGCAGACCCTGAGGGACACTTTTCCGTTACGTTCGTAACGGAAAAAGCCACATCCCCCGAAGACCGTGCGGACCCTGAAGAATTCAAGAGCGTTACGCCACCTTTTTCGTTACTACCTTGCGCGTAACGGTTTAATTCAGGCGAGTCTTCCTACGCTCACCATCGACCGCCCAAAGCCATACATCCCTCAAGCGATACTGCCCGCCCGCACCGCCCTGCACAACGTACTCACCGCCGTCACAGCTAATCGACACGGCGAAAAGCTGTCCAGGCTCAGTTTGCCCGTGATACTTGCTGGACTTCTTGATCTCAGCGTACAGAGGCACGCTTTTATCGTTACGCGTAACGGATTTTGCGACGCCCCTCTTCGCTACATCCAACTTCATCACCAACTGGACCACCTTGGCAACCGCCTTGCTGCGTTCTTCCTCGGCCAGCTCGACACGGCGACGCAGAGCAGCAAGATCGCCGTCTTCTGCCTCGCAGCGCGCTTTGATGGCTCTGAGCGGCGCCAGCTCGTCGGTCATCTCGTCGATGGTCTCATGCGCTTCAGCCAGATCGGCCTTGGTCGCTACCAGCTCAGCACGCAACTCAGCCATCGCATCCTCCAGGTCACCCACGTCCTGGTGCATGACCTCGCCACGAAACGTGCCGGCACCAGCACGAGCAGCCTGCCCTTCTTTCCAAATGCGCTCATAGTTGCTGTCAGGATGCGCGAGACACCGTTCACCACGGAAGCCGTGGCGCCACGCCTCCTCCAATGAACCCTTGCCCTTATATGGATTTGCTGAATTTTTCGTTACCGTAACGGCATTCCTGCGCCGAACGCGATAGGCTGCCTGGCGCTCCGCATTGGTCAGGGCATTGGCCTTGCGCGGACGACCCCGGCCACGCTTGGTCTCACCCACAGGCAACTCTGCAGTGCGATTATCCGTTACGTCACGCATATTCGTTTCCCTGGGAAGGTTGAATCACTAGCACCGAGACTCTATTTTATGTTACGCGTAACGGTTAATCAATATTCGTTACAATTTAGCTGTAACGAATATTCAGATCATGCGCATGTACTCACGCCATTGCTCGAAGGAAATCAGCCCCTGGCGCTGCAGCTGCGTGATGCGGCGCTTCTCCGCCATCTTGGCCTTGATGCCCCGCACCTTCTGCGGCATCAGCCGGCCCGTGGTGTACCAGGGTGGCAGATAGCTAAACGGCGCCTGGTCATCGCGCTGCTCGAAGATCTGGCGCGTATCGTAGGCATCAAAGAGATCGTTGGCCCGGTAAAACCATCGCTCGGCGATCATCGAATTGGAATCCGTGCCGTACTTGACCAGCGCCATATGCAGCCGCGGGAAGCGCAGCTTGACGCGCCCGAGCGTGACCGTCTCCACGATCTTGGACAGGAACGGAATCGCCAGGCGATCCAGACGCCTGCAAGTGACCAGGTACTCCACCAACGCGTCGCGCACCTGGCGATCCGCTTGTGTCTCGTGCTGGCAGATAAAGTACACGTCCCAGCCCTTCTTGCGGCTGTGGATCAGCCAGTTGATGATCCGCTGCTGCTTAGGGTCCTGCCAGTTGCGCGCATTGAGCAGTGTGGCCAGCTCATCCAGCACGATGATGCCGTTCTGCGTTTCGTCGTAACTCTCGTTGCCGCGACCGATGCTATCCAGATCCGGCACGTCCGGCTTGTCCGGCAGACGGATGACGCGACATTCCTTCGCATCCTTATTCACCAGCTTGTCCAGGTTGAGATCCAGATTCGTGGCAACGCGCTTGCCCTCGATGATGGCATCACGAATACGACCGACAGCGCAAAGGCTCTTGCCCGAGCCGAGACGGCCCGTAATCATGTAGATGGCCATCTCAGCCCCCCATCACCAGCTTCATATTCTGCGTGTTCCAGCGGTACAGGAAAACCGCCGCATCCGTCGCGAAAACAGCCGCCAGCGCGATATTCAGCGTATCGGCAGCACATAGGTACAGCCCGACCTCCAATCCCTGCCCTAGCCCGCTTGGAAAGGTCGACAGCAGCCCATTGATGGCAGTCGAGGCGGCGGCAATCAGCCCGGTCGTCAGCGTGGCAAATGTCGCCACCGCCGCAACACCAAAAGCGACCTTCTCGGAAAAAAACTTCACCAGGTAGGAAGCCAGGCCGCTGAACAATGCAGCCATCAGACTAGCGAGAATCGGCATCGTGGCCCCTATGCATTCGCGCTCGACACGCGGTTGTAGATGTAGATCGCCCCACCCGCACCCCACAGCCAGCCCAGCAGCGTGCGGATAAAGCCGAGGCGCTGACACAGATCTACCGTGCCGCTGAAATCCTTCCAGTGGAAGAACTCAATGGGCGAGCAGCTTCCACCAGGCAGCAACGTCGGCAGCGAAAGCCCGAAACTGCTCTGCTTCGTGCTGTTCTGCATCTGCGTGACCGCATCGGCCCGGGCCGCAGCCAGATCGGACTGCGGCTTCGAAAAGTCCCCCGTGGTGGGGGTGCCAGTCTCATCGATCAGACACTTCGGTTTGCCCGGAAGGCCGCACGTCTGCACCGGCGCCGCCGCGGCTGACGAGGCCCCGGCCGGAGCCTGTTGCGTGGTAGGCACCGTTTGCGGCGTTCCGCTGCTGACTTGCGTCACGTTCACCGGGTTGTTGTTCACATCAGTACCCGTCCAGGTCCGAGTTTGCGTCGGAGTAACTGCCACAGGATTCGTCGCAAAATCACTGCCAGTATTGGCAGAGAGCGTATAGCCAGGAACCGTCGAAACCGTGCCATTGAACGGACGCCCCTGCGGATCGGTGTTCGGCCCGCTCACCACATCAGGCGGAAACGAACCGCCAGTACCACCCGGAAACGTCGCAGGCCCTGGCGTACCGCCCGCGATGATGTTCTTCTTGTCGGTATCACTGGCAGCAGGCCACACATAGGGCAATGCCGCCGAACTCGACGCCCCCGCCGCCAATTGCGCATCCGTGGCCGGCTTAGTCGCAGCCGGATTGGTACACAGACCGCCGCCGAGCGAGGTCGCACCAGCCGGACAGGTAGTGACAGGCCCTTGCAGCGAAAATTGACCGCCGCAGCTGACGATTGTGTCGCTCGCGCCGTGTGCATCCAGCGTAAAGGGACTGTTTGGAAAGGTGTTGTAGGGCGGCTGGCTCGACAAATACGTACAAGCCTGCTGCGCCGTGTCGAACGTGGGCGATGATTGCCCGTACCTAGTCCACTTGCCCGTTTGCGTGCCCACTTGCGTCGCCGTGGAATCCGGAACGGTGAAAGTATTCCCGCCGGGATCATAGCTGACGTTAGCCACCGCCATCGCCAGCGCCAACGCCAACATGGGACCAGAGAGCTTGCCCGCAACCTGCGCCGTGCGCAGCATACCCGCAGCAATTGGGCCGACCACGGACGCCGCAGTGGAAACCGTAGCCACTACGGGATTCAGACGCGTAAGTCCAAGATAGGCCACCGATACCGCCAGCGGAATCGCAACCGCCAGTGCCCCGTTCGATATCGTGGCCGTAGTCGGTCCGTTGCTAGCAGTGTTCCACGAAATCCCGCTGGAAGTGAGCGTCTGCGCCATCACAGGCACCGGGAAGAACACAGAATAAAGAAGGGCCGCAGCGATCACGAGCGGCCCAAAAAACAGATCAATGGTAGTCCGGATTAACGCAGAAGCCGGCCGGATTCCAGCATTTGAGGCGCTCATATTGGGGGTCCCATCTCGATGCACAGCCCATGAGAAAGGCCCCCGCCACCAGCGCAGCAGCGAGGGCACGCAACATGGCTTAGGTCGCCTTGTTGTACAGCTTCTTAGCCAGCTTGAACACCACCAGACCGCCCCACACCGCCACGGCCAGCGTGATCGCATAGCCGATCAGCGTGCCGAAGTCGGTCGCCGCGCCAGTGAAGATGGCTTGAAAATCCGAAGCGTGGCTACCGCTGGTTTGAGCATTGGCCACACCACCCGCGAGCAGCGCAGCGCCGCCAACAACCACACGAGCGGATTCTTGCTTGGCGGCAATCGCCAGTTGCTTGATACGTTCCATGATGAACTCCCGAACATTGGTCATTAGAAAACTCCAGGCGATGACCAGCCGCCTAGAGCATGTCCAGAAACTTCCGGACGGAAAGAAAAAGCACTCCCGCAACGTACCCAGTCGCCCAAGCACCAGAGCAATACAACGCAGCTGTCACCAGATCGGGAATCGCATACGTCATCGCTGCTGCCCCCCGATGAAGCCAAGCGCGAAGCAGACCACCATCAGCCCCGCATAGATCAGGTACGAGCCATCCATCGTTCACCCCAAACCATTGACATGTGTGGCACGGTCACTTCGGTTGCCACTGCCGCGCTGCGCACAGCAGCGGCAACCTCCGCGCCGCCGCCAACATCGACTCACACCGCATCGGGTTCGAACTCCTCCAACGCAGATTCCATATCCTCGCGCCACATCTGGATATGCCACTTCGAGCGCTCGAGCTCATCTTCGCGGTACTGGATACGATCCGAAATCAACGCAAGCCGCGTCATGTGATGCCGACCTACGAAAGAAGAATCCGGCAACCAGGTCGAATCGTCGTCATCCGCGTCCACGCGCTCCTCAATGAAATCGTGCGCAAAGTTCAGAACACGAAGCAACTCCTCGATCTCCTCTATGTCCTGCTCTTCATCCTCGATCATCCGCAGGAAGTAGCCCCGACACTCATCCGCGCTATCGAACTCCATGCCAGCCCCTTTGTGCAGGCAGCGGCTGCTGCAACCAGTCCCAGGACGTACCGACGACCAACAGCGCCGCCAGCAGCATCCCCAGCAGGAAATACCCAAGGCGCTGCAGGTTCGTCACGGCGTGCTCCTTACTCGTCAAGCACGTCGAGCGTGATATCGACCGGCGTGACGGTTTCCAGCTCGCCGGTTTCCTTGTTCTTGGTCTGGTACGCCTTACGCTGGTAGCCCCCAACCGCACACAGCACCGTGACTTCGTCCCCACGCGCCCCGATCTGGCGTTTGCCCCGCACCTCGACAATCTGGGGGCGGCTGTAAGCGTCCGGAGCCGGCGTCATAATGCGGGTGTAACGCACCCCGTCATGGGTGCGCTGAGCCTCAACACGGCCCTTCACAAGCACTTGCATCGGCTTGGCCTGTGCTGCGTTGAGCGGGCGAACGGTATTTTCTGCAGTAGACATTTGGACTCCTTATGCGGCTAGGCGCAGTGTTTCCCGGCTCACCTGGTATTCCTCGCGATTGCGCGCCGGGAGATGGCACATCCGAGGGTCCGACCGAACCGGACTAAAATCGTGGGCCAACACAGCGTTGGCGATGACTTGCACATCGGTATTGCGCCAGGACACCCCGGCATCTTCGAGCTGCTTGCGGCACCGGTAGAACGTGGCCTTGGCCGAGTGCTCCCGCGTGACGTCATCACCGAGCGTCGTCAGCGAGGTCCAGAAGCCGTACAGGCGCATGCCCAGCGTGTCACCGTAGACACCCTTCAACCGATGCAGGACAGCCCTGCTCTCTCTCACCGTGGTCATGGCCTGTTTCCCCTCTCGCAGCAGCTTCTCTATCTCGGCATCAAACACGCCCTCCAAATAGGCGTCTGACACCTCATCAACTCGCGGATTCTTGCCAAAGTCGTACTGCAGCTTGTCGCTGTGAATCTCCACTTCCGCCCGCAACCGGCTATCCGCCAGCCGTTGCAGCGCGGCCACCTTGCGCTCTGCCAATGCCCCGTTTTCCGGATGATCGCGCCCATTAAGGTGGTTGAACACTTGCTTGAAGAAGCCGCGCAGGCGGCCCCGGTCGTGCACCTGGAACTCGGTGCCCTTGTGATAGAACTTGACGGTAGTGGTCTTGCCCGCGAAGTACACCGCCATCGCATACTTGGCCGCGCCCTTCTTGCGGCGCGGGAAGCTGATGAGCTGCAGGCCGTCGAAGAATTCTTTGCACGCCGCTTTCGACAGCCGGTAGACCGAGGCCACGTCCACGCGGTGGACCGTCCACCAGTCAGCCGCGGGGAGATCCGTTTCGAGCAGGTCTTCCACCAGGTGCACGAAGTCACGGCACGCCTGGCGGAAATCGGTCGGGCCGCCATAGACGTTGTGGCCGAACTTGATCTTGTGCACCGAGGCCTCGATCAGGATGTATGGCTCGCAGGGGGAAAGGACCGGGCGCCCGTTCTTGTCGATCACCCATTCCTCATTTTTCGGTACCACCGAGATCCGCGCATCCCAGGAGCCGAGCAGCTCGCCGGTGAACAGCTCATAGAGGATTTCGCCGCTGGCACAGTCCATCCCGGACCGGAGCAGGCACTGCCGCTTAATGCGCTCCACCACGGTATTTCCGAGGTAGGGGGAGCGAAGCTTGACCGTGTCGTAAGCCATGCCTTAGAACCCCTCCCCGAAATCACGCGGAGTCTCACCCATGAGACTGTCAGGCGGTGCTACCACGCCCGCCTGACAAAAAGCAGCCTCGCTTTGCGAGGCCAAAAAATCGGACGCTGCAGCGTCCAAGAGCGCGTTCACAGCGTCCACAGACAGCACAGGGGCAGCAGCACGTGCGGGCTGCACACGGCCACCAGAGGCCCGTGCGTAGGCCACTGCGGTGGCCTGCACCTGGCGGACGTGCTCCTCCGCGGCGCGGGTCTGAACGAGCCAGGCAGGCAAGGTCTTGCCAGCCGTGGCGGAACGGACAGGAAACGGGCGGGCGCTCATCGGATGCTCCTGGTGCGAAGGCCAGCACAGACAGGGTCGACCAGCAGCAAGGCGATAGCGACGAAGTAGACGGTGCCGAAGAACAAGCGCGGCTCGATGCCGACGGACCAGAGAGCGGGATAGAACCTGCCGTTGTCCATGCACGCAGCGATCAACATGATGGCCACGGAGAGAGCGGTGATCACCATCACCAGGCCCCCATCAGGCCGCCCAGGTCCTGCAGCGTGCCGCGAATGACCTGGTCAAAGTTGGCACCATCAGCGCGGAGCTGGAGGCAGAGCCGCAGATTGTCCCGGCTGACCCTGCTGTGATGCGACCTGGTGCGACGGCGATACAGCGACATTCCGTTACTCCCCCGGCTAAAATGCGCGTAACAAAAATTGGGAGAAACCGTGGCTGAGCTCTTCGCACCTGTGTTCTGGCACATCGCCTTGGTCGCCGTTGCCGCAATCGTGGTGTTTGGCACCCTACAAATTGGCTTGGCGATCCTGCTCAAGAGAGTTGAGCGAAAGCTTTTGGCTCGCAAGAAGCAACGCCTTAAACAGCACATTGACCCTTGACCCGGTTTACCCGTTATATTTCGGCTCGTGTAGCGGAGTTCGGCTTAGCTGATTTCCGCTAGCTCGGAACTTAGCGGATTTCTGCTAGCCAGGGCAAATAGGAGTGATCAATGAGCTACCAAGAATTGATAGCCAAGGCACTGCACGGTCGCAGTGTCAACCAGGCGGCGAAGGCATTTGGCGTGCCACAGAAGACGTTCGAGAGCTACGTAAAAGCGAAGTCACTACCCGACTTCGACGTGGCGCTGCAGCTCGCACAGGAAGCCGGTGTGGAAAAGGCTGAAGCGTTCGAAATTTTGGCGACAGAAGCCGCCTCACGGAAAGGCCGCCTGGAAAAAATTTCCAAGGGTTTTAAGTGGCTGGTGTCACTCGTCGAGCCGCGCCGGATATACGTTCCAGCGTGATGACACCAGCATTAAGCTTGACTTAACTTTATCATCATTATGCGTGTCGAATGTTGTAAAGGCCAAATCAGAATGTCCGCTTCCAGCCACATCAGAATGTCCTCTGGATAGACCTATACTGGTAGCGCCTGGGTTGGACGGGAGCGCGCCGTGAAGGATCGAGGGTTGATCACCATGTCGCTGCGTGAACTGGACCGGCTCAAGGTGATTCAGGCCGTCGTTGAGCACGGTCTGATGGTTTGGCGCGCGGCCGATGTTGCGCGCCTAGGCCCCGCTCGGCGCGCTACCCGTCCGTTGCGGCGCCGGCCAGGCGCCGATCCTCTGCTATATCGTTCTCAATCCCATCCCACCTCATTTACCACTATCGGCGGGACGGGAAAGGCCGGCAGGCCGCTCGTGCTCAGCCCCGCCACCAGCGCCCGGCTGAGCCCGTTCGGGCGGGCGCTGCCCCGCCCGCTCCTGTGCGGGGGCACGGCGCATGGTCTTGTGCTAGGGCTTGGGGGGAAAGCGGCCTTGGGATCAATCCTCGGTCGTCCGGAGACCCATGCGGCCATCGCGCCGTCTGCAGGTATCAGGCACTTACGGTACTCTGCCCGCGGTCAGGCGGTGGCTCAAGTTGTTCAGGATCGCATCCAACTCAAGCAGCTTGATCGGCTTGATAAGGTAGCGATCGGCCCCGCTTTCGAAGGCCTGCCGCTTGGCGTGGTCGCTGCCCGGTGCCGTTAGCATGACGATGCCGCAATAGGGCCACTGCCGGCGCAACGCTTCTATCACGTCGAAGCCGCAGCCATCGGGAAGCATGATGTCGACGACGGCGATGTCGGCCTGGTCGCCCAAAGAAGTAAATTCGGCCACATTGCCTACGTGGAGCACTTGCCACTGCCGCTTCTGCAGGAAGGCGGCCATCTCTTCGCGCAGTTCACTCTCATCCTCGAGTAGAAGGATTCTCCGCATATCCCTATCAAATATATGAGCATCGGCCATTC
This sequence comes from Cupriavidus sp. GW821-FHT02F09, assembly GCF_059421605.1. Classification (NCBI taxonomy): domain Bacteria; kingdom Pseudomonadati; phylum Pseudomonadota; class Betaproteobacteria; order Burkholderiales; family Burkholderiaceae; genus Cupriavidus; species Cupriavidus sp. GW821-FHT02F09. Next base: position 528,272 of record NZ_JBWKVH010000001.1, on the reverse strand, counting down.
CCGGGCCGGTGCGACCTACGCTGACATAGCCCGCACGACCGGCTGGCCATTGCTGCGTGCAACGGCTGCAAGGCGCGAAGACAGGACAGGTAGTGGCGAGCCATCGCCAGTCGTGAAGCCTTCCAGCGGCTAGAGCGCTAGCGGCAGGCACGGCTTGCCCGCTGGAGTCATGAACTGCCCACCCGGGTCAAGGAGCCGACTTGTCCAGGGCGAGTTTTGAAATCGCGCCGGACTGCACGTCGTTCAAGCAGGCATTGCCCATGCTCAACTGGGGCCCTTCGATTCCCGCGCGGTTGACCGGGGGCCCGTGATCGGCGATATCCGCCGCCAACTGGCGGAGTTTGTCCGACGCCGGTCACGCAAGGGCGGTCGACAGGGCCCTTGAAGCGTTGCAGTCGCTGCCGCTCCACGCGCCGCAAATCAGCGATCCGATCGCACCGGCTGCGCAACGTCTTGCTTCGGTGCCACGCATGCGCTAAGTTGATCTGTATCAACTTTTCCCGGCTGGGCAAGCGCATCATTGGGCATTGCTGCACGCGCGGCGCCTGGTGTAGGCGGCATGGTGAAAACGGCAGCAAGTCACGGGCGGCTTGAGGATGATCACATGACCGGAGCAAGGACGGCGGCAGTGGCGCATCGCCGGACAGCCATGCGGGCACGGTTAGAGGCCAGGTGCCCGCATGGACCGGTTCCGCCCGCACATGGGGGCTGCCGGTGAGCGCGCGCCGGGGCGTGGTTGCCGCGGTGCGCGGCAGCGTCGTCGACGTGCGCTTCGAGGCAGGACTGCCGCCGATTCGCACCTTGCTGCGTACCGGCATGGATGGCCGGATCGCCATCGAAGTCCTGGCGCAGCGCGATGCGCGGCATGTGCGCTGCATTGCGCTGACGTCCACCCAGGGGCTGGCGCGAGGCATGGCGGTGCAGGACACCGGTGGACCGTTGCAGGCGCCGGTGGGCGCCAGCATCCTGTCGCGCATGTTCGATGTGTTCGGCCAGCCCATCGACCGGTTGCCGGCGCCGCAGCATGTCCAGTGGCGTTCGGTGCACCGGGTGCCGCCACCCCTGTCCCAGCGCTCCACGCAGTCGATGGTGTTCGAGACCGGCATCAAGGCGATCGACGTGCTGTTGCCGCTCGAAACCAGGGGCAAGGCAGGCCTGTTTGGCGGCGCGGGCGTGGGCAAGACGGTGTTGCTCACCGAGCTGATCCACAACATGGTCGGGCATCACCGGGGCGTGAGCATCTTCTGCGGCATCGGCGAGCGCTGCCGCGAGGGCGAGGAGCTTTACCACGACATGCGCGAGGCCGGCGTCCTACAGGACATGGTCATGGTCTTCGGCCAGATGAACGAGCCTCCGGGAGCGCGCTTCCGGGTTGGCCATGCAGCGCTGACGATGGCCGAGTACTTCAGGGACGATGAGCACCGCGACGTCCTGCTGCTGATCGACAATATCTTCCGCTTTATCCAGGCCGGATCGGAGGTGTCTGGCCTGATGGGGCAGATGCCGTCGCGGCTGGGCTACCAGCCGACCATGGGCACCGAACTGTCCGGGCTGGAGGAGCGCATTGCCAACACCGACACCGGCGCCATCACCTCGATCCAGGCGGTCTATGTGCCTGCGGACGATTTCACCGACCCGGCGGCGGTGCATACCTTCTCGCACCTGTCGGCGTCCATCGTGCTGTCGCGCAAGCGCGCGAGCGAGGGCCTCTACCCTGCCGTCGACCCGCTGCAATCGAATTCCAGGATGGCCACGCCCGGCATCGTCGGCGCGCGCCACTATCGCCTGGCGCAGGATATCCGGCGCACGCTGGCGCAGTATGCGGAACTCAAGGACATCATCGCCATGCTGGGGCTGGAACAGCTCTCCCCCGCCGACCGCGGCGTCGTCGCCCGCGCCCGCCGCCTGGAGCGATTCCTGACCCAGCCGTTCTTCACCACGGAGCAGTTCACTGGCATCAAAGGCAGGACAGTCAGCCTGGCGGATTCGCTCGATGGGTGCGAGCGCATCCTGCGCGATGAGTTCAAGGACTACCCCGAAAGCGCGCTCTACATGATCGGGCCGATCGCCGAAGCGAGGGGCAAGCCCGCGCCCGCGGCGCCAGAACCAGCAAAGGAGAGCCATGCCGCCAGATCGCATGCTGCTTGAGATACTGCTGCCCTTCCGGGTCTTCCTGCGCAAGCGCGATGTGTCGCGCATCGTGGCGGAGACCGCCGGGGGGGCGTTCGGCATGCTGCCGCATCGCCTCGATTGCGTCGCGGCGCTCGCACCCGGCATCCTGACCTTCGAAACGCCGGCCGATGGCGAAGTGTTTATCGCGGTCGATGACGGTGTGCTGGTCAAGACCGGCCTCGATGTGCGCGTGTCGGTGCGCCGCGCCATGGCGGGCGCCGACCTGGCCACGCTGCGCGACACCGTGGAGCGCGAGTTCCTGGCCCAGGACGAGCAGGCGCGCAGCCTGCGCACGGTCATGGCCAAGCTGGAGACGGGCTTTCTTGCGCGCTTCGCCAAGCTTCACAAGCCGTCGCCATGACCGACCCACCGCCCGGCGGGCCGCCCAAGCCCGCGCCCACGCTGGCAGGCAAAGTGGGCGCCAAGGCGCAGCGCAAGCTCAGGGCGCGGCGCCAGGGCGTACCGGGGGTCTGGTTCGGGCTGGGCATGATGGGGTTGGTCGGCTGGTCGGTGGTAGTGCCGACGCTGCTCGGCGCGGCGCTGGGCATCTGGCTGGACAAGCACTATCCCGGCCGGCACGCATGGACGCTGGCGCTGCTGGTGGCCGGCCTGGTGCTCGGCTGCTTCAATGCGTGGCACTGGGTCGCCAAGGAGGACCGCGCCATGCGGCGAGACCAAGGCCAGGACCAGGAGGAGAAAGACGATGCGGATACATGACGTGGCGGCATTGCTGCTTGCGGCCCTCGCGGGTGGTGCACTTGGTGGCTTTTTTTTCGGCGGCCTGTGGTGGACGGTCCGCCGGACGCTTTCATCCGGTCAGTCGGCCCTATGGCTGCTGGGCAGCCTGCTGCTGCGCATGGGCGTCACGCTGCTCGGCTTCTACGCCGTCGGCGCGGGGCAATGGGAGCGGATGGCTGCCTGCCTGGCTGGTTTCGCGGTGGCGCGCGTGGCGGTGACATGGATGACGGCGCGATGGGCGGACCACCGCCGCGCCCCGGCGCCTCGGGAGACGGGCCATGCGCCTCAGCCCTGACCAGTGGATCTTCTGGCAGCACGGCTTCGTCAAGCTCAACGGCACGATCCTTTTCACCTGGGTGCTGATGGGGGTGCTGACCCTGGGCTCCTGGCTGGTCACGCGCCGGCTCTCGTTGGGCCACCGCCGCTCGCGCTGGCAGAACCTGCTTGAAATCATCGTGACCGGGATCGCGCAGCAAATCGCGGAAGTCGGCCTGCGCCAGCCGCACAAGTATCTCGGTTTCCTGGGCACCCTGTTCCTGTTCGTCGCCGCGGCCAGCCTGTTTACCATCGTTCCCGGCTACGAGCCGCCCACCGGATCGCTGTCGACCACGCTGGCGCTGGCGTTGTGCGTGTTCGTGGCGGTGCCGCTGTACGGCATCCGCGACCAGGGGCTGCGCGGCTACCTGAAGTCCTACCTCGAGCCGACCTTGATGATGCTGCCGTTCAACATCATCAGCGAACTGTCGCGCACGCTGGCGCTGGCGGTTCGCCTGTTCGGCAACATGATGAGCGGAGCCATGATCATCGCCATCCTGGTGACGATCACGCCGTTCCTGTTTCCCATCGTGATGACCGCGCTCGGCCTGCTTACCGGCATGGTGCAGGCTTATATCTTCAGCATCCTGGCCGCGGTCTATCTCGCGGCGGCCACGCATGACGGCAAGGCGGAGCCAGGCCTGCCGATCGAAAAGACACCCTGAACCCGACCAAGGAACCATCCCATGGACAGCCTGACAATCATCGCGGTGGCATCGATCGCCATGGCCGGCCTTTGCACCGGCTTCGGCTGCATGGGGCCCGCGCTCGCGGAAGGCCGGGCGGTAGCGACGGCGCTGACGTCGCTGGCGCAGCAGCCCGATGCATCGGCCACGATCACGCGCACGCTCTTCGTCGGCCTGGCGATGATCGAGTCGACGGCGATCTACTGCTTCGTCGTCTCGATGATCCTGATCTTTGCCAACCCCTTCTGGAACGCCGCCATCGCCCGCGCGGTGGCCAGGTAAGCCATGCTGATCGACTGGTTCACCGTGGGCGCGCAGGCGCTCAACTTCGTCATCCTCGTCTGGCTGCTGAAGCGCTTTCTTTACCAGCCAGTGCTTGACGCCATCGACGCCCGCGAAGGCAGGATCGCCAGGCAGATCGCCGACGCCAGCGCCAGGGAGGCCGAGGCGTGCAAGCAAGGCGAGGCGTTCCAGCAGAAGACCGATGCGTTCGAGCGCGAGCGCGCTGCGCTGCTGGCACAGGCGGCTGGCGATGCCGAGACGCAGCGCCGGCAGTGGCTGGAAGCCGCGCGCCAGGCTGCGGACGCGCTTGCCGCAAAACGGCAGGACGCGCTGCGCAGCGAAGCCGGGCAACTGACGCAGGCGCTTGGCGACCTGGCGCGGCGCGAGGTGTTTGCCATCGCGCGCCGGGCGCTCGCGGACCTGGCCTCGGCGAGCCTGGAAGAACGCGTGGCCGACGTCTTCATCCGCCGTCTGCGTGCGCTCGACGAGCCAGCGAGAGCCAGTCTTGCGGCCGCGTTCGGGCAGCCGGCGGCGCACGCGGTGGTGCGCGGTGCGTTCGCGCTGCCTGCCGCACAGCGCGCCGCCATCCAGGCGGCGGTGGATGACATCCTGGGCACTGCCATCCCCTTGCAGTTCGACACGGCTCCGGAACTGGTGAGCGGCATCGAACTCATCTTCGGCGGCCAGAAGCTGGCGTGGAGCATCGATGGCTATCTCGGCTCGCTGGAGCATGCCGTGAGCGAGCTGCTGAGCCCGGAGAACGTGGCGATGCATGCCGGGCCCGAGCCGGAATCCGTGCCGCAGCCCGCGCCGAAGCCAGTGCCAAAGCCCGAGGCCAGCCAGCCATGACCGTCGCGCTTACCCCGCCGCAAACCGCCATCGAACGGGCGTTCGCCGCCATGGGCGAGGCGCGCAGCAGCTTCGTGCCGGCACTAGCGGCGCAGGAGGTGGGTACGATCGTCAGCGTGGCCACGGGCGTCGCGCAAGTCCGCGGCCTGCCTGGCATCGGCTATGACGAGCTGGTGCGCTTTCCCGGCGACGTGTACGGCATTGCGTTCAATGTCGATGAAGACGAGGTCGGCGTGGTGCTGCTCGACGACTACTGGAGGCTGCGGGCCGGCGACCAGGTCGAGCGCACGGGCCGCGTGATGGACGTGACCGTGGGCAAGACGCTGCTCGGGCGCGTGATCGATCCACTCGGCCGCCCGCTCGATGGCCTCGGGCCGCTCGCGGCCAGCGCGCGGTTGCCGATCGAGCGCCCGGCCGCGCCCATCATGGAGCGCGCGGCGGTCACGGTGCCGCTGCAGACCGGCGTGAAAGTCATCGATGCGCTGATTCCCATCGGGCGAGGCCAGCGCGAACTGATCCTGGGGGACCGCCAGACCGGCAAGACCGCCATCGCCATCGATACCATCCTGAACCAGCGCGGCCAGGACGTCGTGTGCGTGTATTGCGCCATCGGCCAGCGCGCCTCGGCCGTTGCCAAGGCGGTGGCGACCCTGCGCGCCAAGGGGGCGATGGACTATACCGTCGTGGTCGTCACCGAAGGCAACCAGCCACCGGGGCTGGCCTATATCGCACCGTATGCCGCCACCAGCATCGCCGAGCACTTCATGGAGGCCGGGCGGGACGTGCTGATCGTCTACGACGACCTCACCCAGCACGCCCGCGCCTACCGCGAGCTTTCGCTGCTGCTGCGCCGCCCGCCCGGCCGCGAGGCTTTCCCGGGGGACATCTTTTATATCCATTCGCGGCTGCTGGAGCGGGCCACGCACCTCGCCGCCGAGCGCGGTGGTGGCTCCATTACCGCGCTGCCGATCATCGAGACCGAGGCGCAAGACATGTCGGCTTACATCCCGACCAACCTGATCTCGATCACCGACGGCCAGGTCTATCTGTCGCCTACGCTGTTCGCGCTTGGCGTGCTGCCCGCGGTGGATGTCGGCAAGTCGGTGTCGCGCGTGGGCGGCAAGGCGCAGCGGGGCAGCTTTCGCGCGGTGGCCGGCGATCTCAAGCTCGCCTACGCGCAGTTCGAGGAACTCGAGACGTTTTCTCGTTTCGGCGCCAGGCTCGATGATGACAGCCGCCAGTCCATCGCGCACGGCCAGCGCATTCGCGCCTGCCTGATGCAGCCCGAATCGGACCCGGTCCCGGTGCCTGCGCAGATCGCCATCCTGAGCGCGCTGACCGCGCGGCTGTTCGATGCCGTGCCGCTGGACCGGATGCAGGACGCGCAGCTAGCAGTGCGCGCCGCGGCGGCGAGCATCCCACCGGCGATAACCGCCCGCTTCGAGGCCGCGGGCAAGCCGGACGAGGCGGATGGCCAGGCAGTGACCGCGCTCGTCCGCGCCGCCCTTGCGCAGTTCCAGGCCGGTGCCGATACCGGTACCAATAGCGGGGCCGGGCTCGAAGCGCAGGCACGCTCTCCGGCAGAGGGGTGGAGGCAATGAGCGACTCGGCCGCCACGCTGCGGCACCAGATCGGCAGCGCCACGGATCTGCAAGCCGTTGTTCGCACCATGCGCGCGCTGGCCGCCTCCAGCATCAGCCAGTACGAACAGTCCGTGCTGGCGCTGGGCGACTACCGCAGCGCGGTGAGCCTTGGTCTTTGGGCATGCCTGCGCCCGCTGGCGCCCGCCGGTTTAACGCCGGGGCAAAGCAAGCCTGCCTCAACGGGAGCGGTCGGCGCCATCGTGTTCGGCTCCGACCAAGGGCTGGTGGGCCAGTTCAACGAGGTGATCGTCGACCATGCGCTCAAAACGCTCCTGGCCATGCCCGGAAAGCGAGAGGTCTGGGCTGTCGGCGAGCGGGTGCGGGCACGCCTGGCCAGCGCCGGCGTGAGCGTGGCCGGCACCTATGCGGTGCCCGGTTCGGTCGAGGCCATTGCCCCGCTGGTCGACCGGCTGCAGCTCGATACGGAAACACACCCAAGCCAGGCCGCGCAGCCTCGGATCTACGTCTTCTACAATCAGCCAAGGCCGGGCGCCCTCTTCCAGCCCGTGGAGCAACGCCTGTTGCCGCTTGACGCGCAATGGCTGGCCGGGTTGCTGGCACAGCGCTGGCCAACGCCGAATCCGCCGGAAGTGATCGGGGGCGGCACCGCCACGATGCGCGCGCTGATCCGCGAGCACCTTTTTATCTCGCTGTTCAGCGCCTGCGCCGAATCGCTGGCGAGCGAGAACGCCAGCCGCCTGGCTGCGATGGAGCGGGCCGACAAGAACATCGACGAACTGCTCGCCAGCCTTCGCGGCCGGTTTCACAGCGAGCGGCAAAGCGCGATCGACGAGGAACTGTTCGATGTGGTGGCTGGCTACGAGGCGCTGTCGGAGGATGACATTGGCTGAATGGCGCCATCACGAAACGGTAGTCCTGAGCGCCTGCCCTGCCTGGACACTAGGCGCTGGCGTCCCAGCCCCCGCCCAGCGCCAGGAACAAGGCCACGGTGTCCTGCAGCCGCTGGGTCCTGGCTTGCAGGTAGCCGATATCGGCTTGGTGAAACTGTGCATCCGCCACCAGCACCTGCAAGTAGCCGGCGGTGCCGGCCTGGAAGTTGGCCTGGACCTCCTGCAAGGCCTCATGGGCGAGATCCCGCGCATGCCGCGTGGCCTCGACCAGCTCACCATCGTGGTCCAGGGCGCGCAATGCGTCTGCCACCTGTCCAAATGCAGCCAGTACCACCTGACGGTAGCCGGCCTGCGCCGCGTCCATCTGCGCCAGGGCGGCTTGCTGCCGGTAGTACAGTTCGCCGCCATGGAACAGCGGCGCTGTGAGGCCCGCCCCCAGGCTCCAGACTGCGCTGCCGCCGCCAAACAGCGTCCCGGTCTGCAAGCTCTCGCGGCCATAGCCAGCACTCAGGGTAATGGCGGGAAACATGGCGGCGGTGGCCACGCCCACCTCGGCGCTGGCGACGTGGAGCTGCGCTTCGGCCAGCAGCACATCGGGACGGCGCCGGACCAGTTCCGCCGGCAGCAGCCGGGGAATGTCCGCCGGCAAGCGCAGGGTCTCCAGCGTCACGGCAACCGGTTCGCCCTCGGCAGGGTAATGGCCAGACAGGGTCGCCTCCAGATGATCGGCCTGCTCCAGCTTTTGCCGCAACGGCGGCAGCGTCGCCTCCAGCGCGGCAAGCTGCACCGCCAGGCTCAGTTCGCTGGCGTGTGCTGTCGTGCCGGCCCGCACCTGCGCGCGCGTGATCTCCACCTGCTCGCGCACCAGGGCCGCCAGCTCGGTGGTGGACTGGATCTGTGCCGCGTAGCCGGCCTGGGCGACCACGGTGTTGACCAGATTGCCCGTCAGCGCCAGGTAGGCGGCGCCAAGCGTCTGCCGCTGCAGGTCGACCTGGGCGGACAGCGCCTCGACCGTGCGCCGGTTCAGGCCGAACAGGTCGAGCGTATAGCTGACCGTAGCGCTCAGCGAGAACAAGTTGAAGACCGTGCCCGGGACGGCCTGGCCGAAGCGGACCGGCGATGCTGCCTGCCGCGTGGCCCCGGCCGCAGTGTCCAGCTGCGGGTAGAACACGCCGGCGCCGGCGCGCATGGCGGCCTCGCTCTGCCGCAGGTTGGCCTGCGCCGCCTGCAGTGTGGGGTTGCCCGCCAGAGCCTGGGTCATGGCGCCGTCCAGCGCGGCGCTGCCGAACATGCGCCACCAGTCCGCCGGCAACGTGGCTCCCTCCAGGAAATTTTGCGAGATCCCGTCGCCGGGCGCCGTGCGCGCCGCGTCTGCATCGCGCGTGTAGCTAGCCGGCACCGCCGGCTCGGGGCGGGCAAAGTCCGGGCCCACGGCGCAGCCGCCCAGCAAGGCAAGGATTAGCGCAAACCCGGGCAGCGCATGGCGCTTCACGATGCACCACCCAGGTAGACATCGACCAGTTGGCCCGGATAGACAGTGACGTTCTGCGGCGGGCTGAACCTGAACAGCAGGGGCAGCACGCGCACGTCCACGCGCTCGGTACGTTGGTCGGACAGCTGGATCTTTGGCGTGACGTAAGGTTGCGTGCGCACGAACTCGAGCGGGATGCTGGTGTTGGTGCCGCGCACAAACATCCTTCCCTGCATGGCCTGTCCGGACTTTGCGCTCGGCAGGCGCTGCAGCAGGATCTCATCGACATACACGCGCACCGCCAATGTGCCTGGCGCGCTGCCCATCACGATCACAGGGGTGTTGGCCTGCGTATAGGTGCCGTAGGTGCCTTGCGAGGACACATAGGCGCCCACTGCTGTATTGACCGACATCACCACGCCGTCCACCGGCGCGCGGATCACATACTTGCCGAGCAATGCCGTGGCGGCAGCCGCGGCCTTGCGCAACGCATCGACCTGCCTTTCCTGATTGCGGATGTCGTAGACCCAGGCGCCGGCGCGCGTCAGCTCCAGCTGGCGGCGCGCCACGTCGAGGTTGCCGCGCGCCACGCGCACCGCATTGGCGGCGTTGTCCATGGCGTCCTGGCTGACGGAGCGGGCGTTGAGCGCATAGGACCGCTGCAGCTTGTCGAGCTGGTCTTGCACCGTCTTCAGGCTGGCGGAACTCGCCTCGGCCTGCGCGCGCGCCACCTCCAGCGTTTCCTTGCGCGGCTGCGCCTTGAGCTGCGCGAGCTGGGCCTCGGCAGCCTCCGCCTGCGCCTGTTGCTGCGCGGCCAGCGCGCGCTGCACGGAATCCTCGATCACCAGCAAGTCCGCGCCCCGCCCCACCTCCTGCCCCTCGCGCACCGGAATACGGACCACCGTGCCCGCGACCTCGGGATACAGGTTGATATTGGCGCCGTTGTCCTGGTAGCTCTCGATGATGCCATTGGCGTAGATACCGTTCTTGTACGGATTGGCCGCTGGCTGGAACACCGGCGGCAGCGGCGGCCGCTGCTGAGCATAGAAAATGGCCGCCACCACGCCGATCAGGGCGCCCAGCGCTGAGAGGATGAACAACAGCTTGTTCTTCATCGCGCCTCTCCCCGCTCGATGCCCTTGAGCTTGCCATCTTCCATATCGAGGATGCGGGTGGCCATGTCGAAGATGCGGGCATCGTGGGTGACGATCACGATGCAACGCTTGTCGTTGAGGATATGCACCTTGACGAACTCCATGATGGCGTGGCCGGTGTCGCCGTCCAGCGAGGCCGTGGGCTCGTCGAGAATCAGGATGTCGGGCTGGCTGACAATGGCACGGGCGATGGCCACGCGCTGCTGCTCGCCGCCGCTGAGCTTGATCGGCGGCAACTGGGCGCGGTTGGCCAGCCCGACGATCTCCAGGTAGCGCTTGGCTTCGTTGAGCGCATCGTTCCAGTCGCGGCCCTTGAGAATCAGCGGGATCGCCACGTTTTCCAGCGTGGTCAGGCGCCCAAACAGGTGGAAGTCCTGGAACACGAAGCCGATCCTGGCGAGGCGGAAAGCCGCCAGCGCATCGTTGTCCATCTGCCAGATACTGGTGCCGTCGATCACCACCTCGCCACCGTCCGGGCGCAGGATGCCGGAGATCACGCTCAGCAGCGTGGTCTTGCCGCTGCCCGATGGGCCTACGATAAACAGGATCTCGCCGAAGTACGCCTCGAAGGTGACCTGCCTGAGCGCATTGGTCCGGGCCTCGCCTTCGCCGAACCATTTGTCCAGCGCCTTTGCGGCAATGGCAACGCGCGGCATGCTTACCCCCGGAAGATGTCGAAGGGTTCGATGCGCAGCACCTTGCGCACGCCGATATAACCGGACACGGCAGCGATCACGATCACCATCACCAGCGCGAGGCCCAGGTTATAGAACGTGATCATGGCGGCGTAGTCGAGGATACGCAGCCGCGCCAGGCTGATCAGGATGGCGCACAGCCCAATGCCCAGGCCGTAGCCGGTCAGCGCGGTGAAAGCCGCCTGGAACACGATCATCGCCACCAGTTCGTGCCCCTTGGCGCCGATGGCCTTGAGTGCACCGAACTTCTCCAGGTTCTCGAGGATAAAGGTGTAGAACGTCTGCCCGGAGATCGACAGCCCGACGATAAAGCTGATCACGGTCATCAGCAGGATATTGGTGCCGAGCCCGGTCTTGTATTTGTAGAAATCCGAGATGCGCTGGATGAACTGCGCCTTGGTGAGCGCGCGGTAGCCCAGCCATTGCACTTCTTGCTGGATCCGCATGACGTCCGCCATGGACTTGGGCTCCACGAGAATGTAGGAGATCGTATAGCGCGTGGTCGGCAGGTACTGGATGGCGCGCTGGTAGGTCGTGTAGAGCGTGGGCACACCGAACAGGCCCGTGGTGGAGACCTGTGCAATCCCGACAATGACGCCGCGGTTATCGTTGATCTCGAATTCGGTACCGACCGCGGGGTTCTCCAGCTTGTCGAATTCGGCATCCTTGACGACCAGGAAGGCATTCTCGGCATAGATGTCTTCGATCCTGCCATTGAGCACGTCAGGACGCCCGAACAGGCTGGCGTCATCAATGCCAACCACGGTCACTGGCTGGTAGGTGCCGCTCCGCAGACGCACCAGCGCGCCGCCCGAGTAGAGCGGCACCGCAAACTTGACGCCCTCGATACTGCGCACGGCATCGAGCATGTAGTCCGGCATGCCGATGGTATTGGCCACGGTATTGACCGCCGGGTCCATGACCCAGATGCTCGCGCCGATGTTGTACACCGTCGACGACGATCGATTGAGCACGCCGGCGAACAGCGAGGTCATCTCGATCATCAGGAACACCGCGAATGTGATCCCGACCAGCAAGCCGGTGAATTTGGCCCGGTCGTTGACCAGCAGCTTGTAGGCGAGTTTGAGGATACCGGGCACCATGTTCTTGCTTTCTTGGCCGTGTGCTGCGCAGGGGCATCAAGGCATGCTGGTGCCGTGTACTCAGTCTAGTGTCGGGCGCCTGGTGGCCTTTGACGCAGATCAATCTCGCCTGTGGCGCGGCCGGTGACACCGGAGTTGCGTGCAATCCAGCACTAGTACTAGTACGCGTCAAAGTTGCCATAGATCAAGGCCACCGGCAGCCATCCGGCTATATTGGGCTCGTGCAGCCGCCGGATCGCGAAACGAACCCGGCAACGCCGCACCTGCATTTAACGGGCTATCGAAAGGAGGACGCTGTGCAAACCAATATCGGTGCGGTTGACCGCACGCTCAGGATCGTTGTCGGCCTGGCCCTGATCGGCCTTGCCGTCATCGGCACGATCGGCGTGTGGGGATGGATCGGCGTGATCCCGGTCCTGACAGGGCTCGTCCGCATCTGTCCCCTCTACAGCCTGCTCGGCGTCAAGACCTGCCCGGCCTCAGGCGGAAACCCCGACTGATCCTGCCGGCCTGCGCCGGTGGCCCCTGTCGGCAGGCTTGGGGCGCCCGGAAGTGGTCGCGGCGCCGGTTACCTTCCTGTGCTCCGATGACGCAGCACTTGTCACCGGCGCCAATATCGCCATCCATGGCGGGCAGCACATGCAATGAACGCACCAATGCCAACCCGTGAACCTGCCGCTGCACCCGAGGCGGAATGCGGCTGCGCTCCCATCGAGGCTGTACCGGACCAGCTCGACGAGCAAGTGCGCTCTACGCTGGCCTGCGCGACGCAAGGCATGTCGCTTGCCTCGTTCTGGCTGGCCGGACTGGACTGGGCGTTGCACCTGGCCATCTCCCCTGGCAAGGTCGATACATCCCTGGGAGCGTGGATGAGCGCAATGATTGCCGCGACCGGCGGCATGTGGCCCGGTCCGGCCACTGCGCAACCAGCGCCCGGCGCGACGGCGCCGCCGTCCGACCTGCGCTTTGCCGACCCCGCCTGGTCGCAGTGGCCTTTCCGCTTCTGGCGCGATGCCTTTCACAACAACGAGGCGCTATGGGCGTCGCTGACGCACGGGCTGCGTGGTGTATCCCCGCACCATGAGCGGATCGTGTCGTTCTGCGCGCGGCAGATGCTCGATACCGGCTCGCCCGGCAATGCCTGGTGGCTGAATCCCGTGGTGCTGCAGGCCACGGCTGCCAGCGCCGGCGGCAATTTCCTCAACGGGGCCCAGCACTGGCTGCACGATATGCAGGACGTGGTGGCGGACCTGTCGCGCGACCCGAAGCTGCGTCGCCCGCCCACCTTCAAGGTAGGACGGGATGTCGCCGTTACGCCCGGCAAGGTGGTGTTCCGCAATGCCCTGATCGAGCTGATCCAGTACGCGCCAGCCAGCGCCGAGGTATGGCGGGAGCCAGTGCTGATCGTGCCCTCCTGGATCATGAAGTACTACATCCTAGACTTGCAGCCGCGTGACTCGATGGTGCGCTTCCTGGTCGAGCAAGGCCACACGGTCTTCATGATCTCGTGGAAGAACCCGGGTGCCGATGCGCGCGACCTCGGGCTTGACGATTACCTGCGCCTCGGCGTGCGGGCCGCCTTGCACGCGGTGCAGGAGCGCTACCCCGATACGCGCATCCACGCCGCCGGCTATTGCCTGGGCGGCACGCTGCTGTCGATCTGCGCAGCGGCGCTTAGCCGCGACGACAGTGGCTTGCCCCTGCAAAGCCTGACCTTGTTCGCCAGCGAAACGGACTTCACCGAGCCAGGAGAACTCGGCCTGTTCATCGACAGCAGCGCCTTGTCCACGCTGGACGCGATGATGCGCCAGCAAGGTTACCTGGACGGTCCCCAGATGGCAGCCGCTTTCCAGATGCTGCATTCGCGCGACCTGGTCTGGTCCCGCATGATGAGCGAGTACCTGCTCGGCAAGCGGCTGCGCCCGAACGACCTGGTGTCGTGGAACCGGGACGTCACCCGCCTGCCCTTTCGCATGCATTCGGAGTGCCTGCACAAGCTGTTCCTCAACAACGACCTGGCGGAAGGACGCTATTGCGTGGATGGCCGCCCCGTCGCCCTGTCGGACATCGGCATGCCGATCTTCGCGGTCGGCACGGAGCATGACCATGTCTCGCCCTGGCGCTCGGTCTACAAGCTGCATTTGCTGACGTCGGCGCCGTTGACGTTCCTGCTGACCTCGGGCGGCCACAATGCCGGCATCGTGGCCGACCCTTCGCATCCCGGCCGCCGATACCGGGTGGAAACGCGCGCGGCGCAGGCAACCTATGGCAGCCCCGAACGCTACCTCTCGACTGCGCAACGGCATAAGGGATCCTGGTGGCCCTGCTGGCAGGGCTGGCTGGCGTCGCACTCCACTGGACGGGTCCCCGCGCGCGACGCGGCGCACGGCGCGCTCGCCGACGCCCCCGGGAGCTACGTGCTGGAGGGCTAGGAATAAGCGTGCCTCCCGGCTTGAGCACACGCAACGCGGCCTCAAAGGTCCCTTGCATGCCCGGTGCCTCAATGGCCGCGTCGACGCCCCGTTCACCGGTCAGCCTCAGGATCTCGCAGCAACTCTCGCTCGATCCATTGCCGCGGGGGGCGCTCGCAGCCGGCTCGCCATGCGCCACGAAGTGCCGTGGATGCGCAGTCGGGATCCACGCCGAGCGCGACCAGCACGGTCCGGTGGTCCATGATGTGCTCTGTGCATCGGCTGCATCGGCTGCGTTGGCTGTATTAACGCCCGTGGGCGGCCCCGGAAAACACCATGTCAGCGGATCGTCACACGCTGTTGCGGCGAGGCTTCTTTCTTGGGCAGTACCACCCGAAGGACACCGTTCTCGTAGCTGGCATCCACCTTGCTTTCGTCCACGGAACTGTCCAGGGTAAAGGCGCGTTGCATCGAGCCACTGTAGCGCTCACGCCGGATCACACGTTCGCCTTCCTTCTGCTCGGAAGACTTTTCCACCTTGGCCGAGATCATCACCGTGCCGCGATCGACGGACACCTCGATATCTTCCTTCCTGGCGCCGGGAATCTCGGCGACCACGTTGTAGGCCTTGTCAGACTCGGTCACATCGACCTTGAACGCGAATCCTCCTTCATAGTTGCCGCGAAACGCGCGCAACATGCCTTGCAGCATGTCCCCAACCGGTTCGATCGACAGCGGATCGTGAATCCTGAGATTGCTCATTGTCGCCTCCTTGGAGTGAAGGGCCCGCATGAGGAGCGGACCGCCACTTCATGGTGGCACAGCGCGGCTGCCGCATCTTGTCCCAGATCAAGCGCGGTGTTGCCCGGCAGAGAGAGATCGTGGGGGGGCCGGGGGCTGGCCCGCAGCGCCAGGTGCCAGGTAGTAGAGGCTTTGGAAATCCCGGTCCATTGATACCTCTGCTGCCCGATCGGCAGCATCCTTGTCCTGCATCAAGACCGATGCCCCCAAGCTGAACAATGCTGGCATATTGGCGTCCACGCGATGGCGCATCCGGCCTGACGCGCAGCCCGCCTTGCAGCCCGCCTCGCAGCCGGATACGGAACTGGCGCCCCCACCCACCCCGACGACCCCGAGCACGATGAGTATTCGTAACCTGGAACATCTGTTTCATCCGCGCTCGGTCGCGGTGATCGGCGCGTCCGCACGACCGCACAGCGTAGGGGCCACCGTGTTTGCCAACCTCCGTGCCAGCGGCTTCGCCGGCCCGGTGTATGCGGTGAACCCAAAGTACCGTGCGCTGGAAGGTCGGCCTTGCTATCGCTGCGTCGCCGCGCTGCCCGATGCGCCCGAACTGGCAGTGATCTGCACGCCGCCCGATACGGTGCCGGGCCTGATCGCCGAACTGGGCGAACGTGGCACCCTGGCCGCCGTGGTCCTTACCGCGGGCATGGCGCGAGCGGATGGCGCGGGCGGGCAAACCCAGCAGGATGCAATGCTTGGCGCCGCCAGGCCATATCTGCTGCGCATCCTTGGTCCCAACTGCGTGGGGCTGCTCGTGCCAGGCCTGGGGTTGAACGCCAGCTTTGCGCACGCGCCCCCCCTGCCCGGCAAGCTGGCCTTCGTCTCGCAGTCCGGCGCCCTGACCACGGCGGTGCTGGACTGGGCAAGATCGCGCCAAATCGGCTTTTCTCACTTCGTCTCGCTCGGGGACAGCGCCGACGTCGACGTGGCGGACGTGCTCGACTATCTCGGCAGCGACCCGGGCACCCAGGCGATCCTGCTCTATGTGGAAGCGGTCAGGTCCGGGCGCAAGTTCATGTCCGCCGCGCGCGCGGCTGCCCGCAACAAGCCAGTGCTGATCATCAAGGCCGGCCGGGTGCCAGAAGGCGCGAAAGCGGCAACCTCGCATACCGGTGCCCTGGCAGGCGCCGACGATATCTACGACGCGGCGATCCGCCGGGCCGGCATGTTGCGCGTGGGCACCACCGAAGAGATGTTCGACGCAGTGGAAACGCTCGCTCGCGCGCGAGCGCTCGCCGGCGATCGACTGGCGATCATGACCAACGGCGGCGGCGCTGGCGTGATGGCCACCGATGCCTTGATTCTTGGCGGCGGCCATCTGGCCACCCTGGGAGACGCCACGCTGAAGCTGCTGGACGCGGCCTTGCCACCCACCTGGTCGCACGGGAACCCCGTCGACATCGTTGGGGACGCTCCCGTCGAACGTTACGTCGACACCTTGAAGCGACTTGCGGCGGACCCCGGCAGCGATGCGATCCTGATGATCCACGCGCCCACGGCGATCGTGCCAAGCAGCGACATCGCCATTGCCCTCACCAGCGCCATCACGCCAACTGCGCCGGCCACACCGTCGACGCTATCGCGCCCCGTCTTCACAAGCTGGCTCGGCGGCGACTCGGTGACCCGCGCCCGCCAGATCTGCCGGCATGCGGGCCTTCCCACCTACGACACGCCGGAACAGGCCGTGCGCGGCTTCCTGCAGACCGTGGCCTACCGCCACAACCAGGAACTGCTGATGGAGACGCCGCCATCGGTTCCGGCCGGCGCCGAGCCCGACAGCGAACGTGCGCGACAGTGCATCCGCGACGCGCTTACCACCGGCCGTTCGATGCTGACTGAGCCCGAAGCCCGCACGGTCCTGACCGCCTATGGCATCCCTGTGGTGGAAACCCGGACCGCTGCCGACATCGATGCCGCCGTCGCCGCTGCCGAAGGCGTCGGCTTTCCGGTTGTCGCCAAGATTCTGTCGCGGGACATTACGCACAAGTCCGATGTCGGTGGCGTGGCACTGGACCTGCAGTCTGCCGGCCAGGTACGGCATGCCCTGGAGCGCATGGAGGCCCGCATTCGCAGCGAACGGCCCGGGGCGCGCCTGGATGGCTTCACGGTGCAGCGCATGATCAGCCGGCCGGGTGCTTTCGAATTGATCCTGGGCGCTACCACCGATCCGGTGTTTGGCCCTGTGGTGCTGTTTGGACACGGGGGTACCGCCGCCGAGTGCATCGCCGACCGTGCCATCGCCCTGCCGCCGCTGAATGTCAACCTGGCAAGGGATCTTGTCGCCCGCACGCGCGTTGCGAAGCTGCTTGCAGGCTATCGGGACCAGCCGCCGATCTGCCATGACGCCCTATACCAGGTCCTGATCCGGCTGTCGCAACTGCTATGCGACCTGCCGGAAATCACCGAACTCGATATCAATCCGCTGCTGGCCGACGGCGCGGGCGTGCTGGCCCTGGACACGCGCATCGGCGTGGCGGCGGCTACGCAGCCAGGCGCCGCCCGCCTTGCCATCCGGCCCTATCCCAAGGAACTGGAGGAGACCGTGGCGTGGCACGGCGCACCGTTGCTATTGCGCCCGGTGCATCCCGAAGACGAGCCCGCCTACCAGGCCTTCTTTGCCGCCATGACCCCGGATGACATCCGCATGCGCTTCTTCTGCATGATCCGCCAGCCGCCGCACAGCCAACTCGCACGCATGACCCAGATCGATTACGCCCGTGAGATGGCATTCGTCGCCGTCGGCGCGGCAACCGGCGAGCAGCCGGCCATCCTGGGCGAAGTGCGGGCCGTAGCCGACCCCGACAACCTGCGCGCTGAGTTCGCCGTGGCGGTGCGCTCCGATTGCAAGCGCCAGGGCATCGGCAGCCTGCTGCTGGGCAAGATGGTGGCCTACTGCCGCGCACGCGGCACGCGGGAGCTGGTCGGGACCACGCTGGCAACCAACAGGGCGATGCTCAGGCTCGCCGAAAGCAGCGGTATCCACGTTCTGCGCACTGGCCAGCCTGCCAGCGACGGCGTGGAACTCCGCCTCTTGCTGACGGGGTCGAACTCAGGCAATGGGCCATGACATTGCGCTAGCCGCCCGCCTTTCCCTAACTGGCCAGGCTGCCAGAGGCTGGCAGCAGCCGGAAAAGACCAAAAGCACCGCCTCCAGAACGCCCACCCCTACTACCGTCCCGCCAAACGCCCCACCCCGTGCTGCCCCGGATCGCCCTCCAGGCAAGCCACCACTTCCTCATCCTCAACCTGCGGAAACTCCCGATAATGCTCACCGACAGCGGAAAAATTGGCCGGCGATCGCAGGCAGACCACCTCGTCCGCGTAACGCCGCACCTCGGCGAGCGAAGCCGGCGCGGCCACGGGCACAGCGCATACCAGCCGGGCAGGATTCTGCTGCCGCACGGCATGCAATGCGGCAATCATGGTGGCGCCCGTGGCAAGCCCATCGTCCACCACGATCACCGTGCGCCCGTCCAGCGCACGCGCGGCGCGCCCCGGCGTGTATTGCTTGCGGCGGCGGCGCAGCAATGCAAGCTGTTCGTTGCGCTCCTGGTTGAGATAGCTGGAGTCGGCGCCAACTCGTGCCGCGTAGGGCGTCACGTAGACCCAGCCGCTTTCATCGACCGCGCCGACCGCCATCTCGCGGTCGAATGGCGCCCCTAGCTTCCTGACCAGGACCACGTCCAGTTCGCCGCCGAGCCGGTCGGCGAGTATCTTGCCCATCGGCACGCCACCCCGTGGAATGGCCAGCACAAGGGGATGGGCGTCGCCGTACCCGGAGAGCGCTTCGGCTAGCCGCTCGGCGGCCTCGTTCCTGTCCTGGAAAGTCATGACATCACCTTTTGCCGGTGAGGGACCAGCTAGCTGGCTAGCCGGCTAGCGACTTCCATCGACGCCGTAAGGCGAGGTGTCTGTCAGACTGGACGGCCCCCAATGCGCGCCATGACGGTCCTCAAGCGCGGTGCCAATGAACATACAGGGTCTCGTCGGCGTCGGAATAGTCGATTTCCAGCTTGCCACGATACGCATGATGCACGGCAGAGCCGATATCGCGTGCCAGGTGAAAGCCCGTGGTCGTGATGGTGATGCGATCCTCCTGAGTCTGCGTCGCCATGATGCGCTCCATCGGATGACTCTCTCTCATCAGGGCTTCGCGGTGCCGCACCAGCCCGAGAATCTCATCCCGGTGCTCCCGCTGGAACGCCCCATCCAGCGTCAACTGCGCCGCGGGCACATGGTCGGCGATGCGGTGGCAGGCCGGGCACATCAGCGCCTTGGCGCCGGGCGGCACGGCCCGCCATTGCCAACGTCCTTTCAGGAGGACCGCGTGGCAAGCGGGACAGGAAGCGATGGCGGGCGCCTGCTCCGGCTGCTTGTAGGCATCGTGGATGGGATCCTGGGGAAGCCGGTCCCAACGGGCCGGCCTGACCTGGCTCGAACGCTCACGGACTTTCATGTCTGGCTCCTGAAATCGAATCGGGCAGCGCCCACGCGGCCTGCCTGCAGTATTGCGGACTCACCTGGCGAGCCCGCCCATGCTCATCGCATACCGCTCGGCGCCCCGAACATGTGCTCGTGCTTGCGCTGGCACGGGGTGCAGCGTTTGGCCGTGGGATACGCTTGCAGGCGCGGATAAGGAATGGGCTCGCCGCAGTCCACGCACACGCCGTAGCTGAGCCTGGCGATCCGCTTGCGCGCCACCGCTATGTCGGCCAGTTCCATGCGGTAGTGTTCGGCCACGGCATCGTCCATGCGCTCCTCGGTGCCATGCTCAGCGAGATCCGCGTCGTCGTTCGCTTCGCGCTCGGCGGACACAGTACGGGAAACGGCTGCGGCGTCCATCTGGCCACGGATTCTCTGCTCTCTGCTGTCCAGCAAGGCGACGAGGCTGGAGAGCTGCTCTTTCGTTAAATCGGACATCGTCGACTCCCGGGCGCGGCAAGGTGGATCCACATCCATGATGCGATGACATCGGGCAGGCCGCTTGCGCCAGATCAAGTGATGGGCCGCCGGCACGAAGTGCCTGCGGCGTGGCGCGCTGAACCCTCGTTCCGCTTCAAGCTTCAATATAGGTGGGTGGTTGCCGGTTAGCATGATCTGCGTCAATCTCACTTCCGGCCATGCGCGGAGCCGGCCGCAGCCATGGTGCGCGCGGGCGCGGATATCGCGCCCGCGCCATGCCGGCAGTTAATGTGACTAGTGTGACATCAGGACGGGCACCGTCATGGTGTCCAGCAAAGCCCTGGTGACGCCACCCAGTACCAACTCGCGCAGGCGGCCGCGCCCGTAGGCGCCCATCACCACCAGATCGGCGCCAAAATCCGCCGCGCGCGAGAGCAAGGTTTCCCCGATGGCGATGTCCGATCCTTCCTGGCAGTGTTCAAACTCTGCCTGGACGCCATGGCTTGCCAGCGCGGCCATGGCATGGCCCGGCAGGCTCGCATCGGGCCGCGCGCCGGTACCTTGCGCGCAAAGCACCTTGGCCTGCCCGCCGCAGATCAAGGGCATGGCGTCGTGCAAGGCGCGCGTGGCCTCGCGTCCGCCGTTCCAAGCCACCATGACACGTGCGCCGGGGACAGCGAACTGGCCTGCGAATGGAATGACAAGAACCGGCCTGCCACCGTCGAGGATGAGGGTTTCCAGGAACTGGGTCGCGACAAAGCTGTCTGGGTCGGCCGGATCGTATTGCCCGACAACCACAAGGTCGGCCTCGCGCACTTCGCGCAGCGCCATCATCAACGGATCGCCATCCACTGCCCGCCACTCGGTTTCGATCCCCAGGTCCTGCGTTGCCGCCAGGAAGCGCCGGTGCACCGCCTCGCGCGCCTCACTGCGCCGCTGGCGGTCCTCGTTGATATAGGTCGCGGCACCCTCCATCAGGTAAAACCAGGCGACATCCGGCATAAAGCCGGCAAACAGCCCGATCAGCCGGGCATGGCGTGCCACGGCGAGCCGGGCAGCGATTTCAAGCCGGTCCAGCGCGCGTGGGCTGGTGTCCAGGTGGACCATGATGCTGGCGTATTCCATAACATTCCTGTGCGGTTTAGGTTTGGGTTTGGGAGCCTGAATCCAGTCTAGGCAGCGTTTGGACGTGGCTATTGACTCAGGTCAAGCCGATACCTTCTGCACAGGGGCTGGCGCCTCGCGTACGCCATGGATACGGATCAAGCGGCAACCGTCAGCGTGACCTAGGCTAAATGCTGGGCACCGCCGAGGACGTCACCATGCACGAGACGATGCGCGCCATGATTTTCGACGGCACCGGGCCGGCCTTGCGCCTGGCGCGCGTCCCCGTGCCAGACCCCGGCCCAGGCGAAGTGCGTATCGCGGTGAGCACCTGCGGCGTCTGCCGCACCGACCTGCACATTGTCGACGGCGAACTCGCGCACCCGAAAGCCGCCCTCATTCCCGGACACGAAATCGTTGGCAGGGTCGAGTCCTGTGGCGCAGGCGTGACGGGCCTTGCCCCGGGCGACCGGGTCGGCGTGCCGTGGCTCGGGCAGACCTGCGGGCACTGCGGCTATTGCGCGGCGCGTCGCGAAAACCTGTGCGATACGCCGCAGTTCACCGGCTATACGCGCGACGGCGGCTACGCCGAGTACGTAGTGGCCGACAGCCGCTTTTGCTTCCCCATCCCGGAGCACTACGACGACGAGCATGCGGCGCCCTTGCTGTGTGCGGGCCTGATTGGCTACCGCACGCTGCGCATGGCGGGGGACGCCCGCAAGGTCCGGTCTATCGGCATTTACGGATTTGGCGCCGCGGCCCACCTGGTGACGCAGATCGCCGTCGCCCAGCAGCGCGAGATCTTTGCCTTCACGCGCCCCGGCGACACCGCCGCCTGCCAGTTCGCGCGTGACACCGGGGCGTGCTGGGCCGGTCCAAGCGACCAGCCCGCACCGCAGCCGCTCGATGCCGCGCTGATCTTCGCGCCGGTGGGTGCGCTGGTGCCGATGGCGCTGCAAGCCGTCGCCAAGGGCGGCACCGTGGTTTGCGGTGGCATCCACATGAGCGATATTCCGGCCTTCCCCTATCGCCTGCTCTGGGAGGAGCGGTCGATCGTGTCGGTGGCCAACCTCACGCGCGACGACGGGCTGGAACTGATGCGGATCGCCCAGGCCACGCCGCTGCGCACCACCACCACGGTCTATCCGCTGGAGCAGGCCAATGCCGCGCTGGCCGACCTGCGCGCGGGCCGCCTGGCCGGCGCGGCGGTACTGCGCATCGCTTAATCGCCTAATTAGAACTCCCCCTCCAAAAAGTGCCCCCTTCGGCACCAACTTGCGCTAGATCAAGTCCACGCCCCACCCCGCCGGATAGCATTGGACCCTACGCCGTCGCCCCGCGGATCAAGGTCTGTCTTTGTCGTCTCCCCTTCCCCCCTTTGCCCGACACCCTGAACCCCCTGGCGCGCCCGGCGGCATTCCATCATTCAGCGCACAGGTGCACAGGTAGCCGATGAAACTCAAACCAGGCTGGGGTATAGCGGTATTGTTCGTTGCTGGCGCCATTGGAGCCGCCGTGTGGTGGCTTGGCAGCCAGCGCGACCCGTGGCCGGCTTATGTGGCCCACAGCAATGGGCGCATGGAGATCGGCCGCCTCGACGTGGCGGTGAAGTATCCGGGCCGCGTCATCGATCTGCCGGTTCGCGAGGGCGATGCCCTGGCTGCGGGCGCCGTGGTGGCCCGGCAGGATGACGCCGAATTATTGACTCAACTCAGCCTTGCCACCGCAGCCCGCGAGCGTGCCGTGCAGGCGGCGTCGCGCGCGCAGGCGGAGATCGAGGGGCGCGCGAGCCGCCAGCGGTTGGCGCGGCTGGAGTTGACCGAGGCGGTCAAGCTCTACCAGGACCGCCAGATTTCTGCCGTCGAGCGCGATCGCCGGCAGCTTGGCCTGGATGGCGAGAGCGCGGGCGTGACCGGCGCGCGCGCCGCGCTTGGCGAGGCTAACGCGGCGATCGCGGAGGCCGATGCCCAGATTGCCCGCCTGAAGATCCTGCAGGATGAGGCAACCATCCGTGCCCCGGTGGCCGGGCGTGTGGAGTATCGCGTGATCGAGGTCGGCACGGTGCTGCCGGCGGGCGGCCGCGTGGCGTCGCTGCTGAACCTGGCCGATATGTATTTCACAGTGTTCCTGCCCGCGGGTGCTGCCGGCAAGCTGGCTATCGGCGACGAGGCGCGCATCGTGCTGGACGCAATGAAGGACGAACCGATCCCGGCCCGCGTCAGCTTTGTGGCCAGCGAGGCGCAGTTCACCCCCAAGTATGTCGAGACCGATGCCGAGCGGGCCAAGCTGATGTATCGCGTCAAGCTGCAGCTGGCGCCCGAGGTTGCCCAGCGCTACGCGGCCAAACTGAAGGCCGGCATGACGGGCGATGGCTTTGTGCGCCTGGATGCCAGGCAGCCCTGGCCCGCCGCGCTGACGCTGCCCCGGCAGCCGGCCTGACGCCATGCCGAGTCCGCACCCCGACGGTGCCGCGGCCATCCGGATCGATGGCTTGTCGCACCGCTACGGCGCCAGCGTGGCCCTGGACAATGTGTCGCTCACGCTGCCCGGCAATGCCACCATCGGCCTGATCGGCCCCGATGGCGTCGGTAAATCGACGCTGCTCGGCGTGATTGCAGGCGTCAAGCGTATCCAACAGGGCCATGCCACCGTGCTGGGCGCGGACTTGCGTGACCGGCAAGCGCGCGAGGCGCTGTTGCCGCGCGTGGCGTTCATGCCGCAGGGGCTGGGACGCAACCTGTACCCGACGCTGTCGGTCTACGAGAACGTGGACTTCTTTGCCCGGCTGTTCGGCCTGGGCGGCACGCAGCGGCGCCAGCGCATCGAGCGCCTGCTCGCGGCCACCGGCCTGGCGCCTTTCCCGGACCGTCCGGCGGGCAAGCTCTCGGGCGGCATGAAGCAGAAGCTGGGCCTGTGCTGCGCACTGGTCCACAACCCGGACCTGCTGATTCTCGACGAGCCCACCACGGGGGTGGACCCGCTGTCGCGGCGGCAGTTCTGGACCCTGGTGGAGGACCTGCGCGCCGAGCACAGCAATATGACGGTGATCGTTGCCACCGCGTATATCGAGGAGGCGCAGCGCTTCGAGCATCTGGTGGCCATGGATGCCGGCAAGGTGCTGGTGTGCGACCGTACCGCCGATGTGCTGGCGCGCGCGGGCACCGGCGACCTGGAGCAGGCCTATATCTCGCTGCTGCCGGCGGCCCGGCGCGGCGATGCCACGGGACTGGTGATCCCGCCCCGCCCGCCGGATGGCGACGAACCCGCCATCGAGGCCGAGGGGCTGACGCGGCGCTTCGGTGCATTTACCGCCGTGGACAATGTGAGCTTTCGCATCGAGCGCAGCGAGATCTTCGGCTTTCTCGGCTCCAATGGCTGCGGCAAGACCACCACCATGAAGATGCTGACCGGGCTGCTGGATGCCACCAGCGGCACCGCGCGCCTGCTCGGCCAGACCATCGACGCCGGCGATATGCGTACCCGCATGCGGGTGGGCTATATGTCGCAGGCGTTCTCGCTGTACGAGGAACTGACGGTACGGCAGAACCTGGACCTGCATGCCAGGCTCTACCGGATGGAGGGCGAGCGCGCGCAAAAGGCGGTCGGGCAGGCCCTGCTCGATTTCGAGCTGGACCAGCATGCCGATGCGCGGCCCGCCGCCCTGTCGCTCGGCATCCGCCAGCGCCTGCAGCTGGCTGCGGCCTGCCTGCACCATCCGGAAGTGCTGATCCTCGACGAGCCCACCTCCGGCGTGGACCCTGGCGCGCGCGACATGTTCTGGCGCCATCTGGTCCAGCTGTCGCGCCGGCAGCGCGTCACGATCTTCGTTTCCACGCACTTCATGAACGAGGCGGCGCGCTGCGACCGCATCTCCTTCATGCACCGCGGCCGCGTGCTGGCGGTGGGCAGCCCGGACGCGCTGCGGGAAAGCTGCGGCGCGCGGACGCTGGAGGATGCGTTCGTCAGCTACCTGGAGCAGGCTGAGACCCCCGAGAACGGCGCAGCCGCCGCGGTCGCCGCTGCTTCGGCTGCGGCGGCTGCGCCCGCGCAACCCGCGCCGCCCCCCGCGCCGGTCGGCAGGCCAGCCGCGCATGCCGGCGGCTCGCGGCTGGCGCGGACCTGGGCGTTCGCCAGGCGCGAGGCCATGGAGCTGGCGCGCGACCGGCTCCGGCTGGCATTCGCCATCCTTGGCCCGATCGTGCTGCTGTGCGCCGCGGCGTGGAGCGTGTCCTTCGATGTGGAGAACGTGCGCTTCGCCGTGCTGGACCGCGACCAGAGCCATGCCAGCCGCGAGCTGGTGGAGCAGTTCTCCGGCTCGCGCTACTTTGTGCAGACCGATGGCGTGCACAGCGAGGCGGACGCGGACCGGCGCCTGCGCGCCGCGGCCGATATGCTGATCGTCGAGCTGCCGCCCGGCTTCGAGCGCGACCTGCTGGCCGGGCGCCAGCCGGAGCTCGCATTCCGCGTCGACGGGTCCAGCCCGTTCCCGGGCGCCACCACGCGCGCCTATGTGAGTGGCGTGCTGCTGGCCTACGCCAATGCGCAGATGCGCGCGCAGCCGGAGCGCCCGGCCGCGCTGCCGGTGTCGATCGAGACCCGCTTTATCTACAACCAGGAGTTCCGCAGCATCTACGCGATCACGCCCGGCATCATCATGCTGGCGCTGATCCTGATCCCGACCATGCTGACCGCGCTCGGCGTGGTGCGGGAGAAGGAGATGGGGTCGATCACCAACCTCTACGCCTCCCCGGCCAGCGTGGGCGAGTACCTGATCGGCAAGCAACTGCCCTACGTGGGGCTGGCGATGATCAGCTACCTGACCCTGGTGGCGCTGGCCATCGTGCTGCTGCAGGTGCCGCTCAAGGGATCCTTCCTCGCCTTGTCGATCGGCGCCGTGCTGTTCGTGCTGGCGGCCACCGCGCTCGGGCTGCTGATGTCGACCTTCGTGCGTTCGCAGGTGGCGGCCATCTTCGGCACCGCGATCCTGTGCCTGATTCCGTCGGTCAACTTCTCCGGCCTGCTGTATCCGGTGTCGACGCTGACGGGCAGCAGCTACTGGATCGGCCTGGGTTTTCCGTCGTCGTGGTTCCAGCTGGTCAGCCTTGGCAGTTTTACCAAGGGGCTTGGCGTGGGCAGCTTCGGCACCATGTACCTGGCCTTGCTGGGTTTCGCGCTGCTGTACCTGGCGGGCGCGCGTCTGCTTCTGCGCAAGCAGGAAGCGTAGCCGGGAGATGCCGCGATGAATCAATGGTGCAAGAACGTGGCCAGGCTGTGCGGCAAGGAGTTGCGCAGCCTGTTCAGCGATGTGACGCTGATGGCACTGATCGTCTTTGCCTTTACGCTGGCCGTGCATTCGGTCGCCAAGGGCATCAAGGCCGAGGTGTCGAATGCATCGGTGGCCATCGTGGATGCCGACCACTCCGAGCTCTCGCGCCGCCTGCGCGATGCGATCCGGCCGCCGTATTTCAAGACGCCGGTGGATGTGGACCGGCACGCCGTCGATGCGGAGCTGGACCGGGGGCGCTACATCTTCGCCATCGAGATCCCGCCGCGCTTCGAAGCCGACGTGCTGGCGGGAAGAACGCCGGCGGTGCAGGTGCTGGTCGATGCCACCGCGATGACCCAGGCGGGCCTGGGGGCCAGCTACCTGCAGCAGATCTTCACGCGTGAGGCGCTTGAGTTCCTGCACGCGCGGGGCATCGAGGCGCAGCTGCCCGTGCGTGCGCAGAGCACGGTGCTGTTCAATCCCAATACGGAGTCGCACTGGTTCACGTCGACCATGCAGATCGTGGTGAATATCACGGTGCTGGCCATCATCCTGGTAGGCGCGGCGGTGATCCGCGAGCGCGAGCACGGCACCATCGAGCACTTGCTGGTGATGCCGGTGCGCGCCAGCGAGATCGCGGTGGCGAAGATCCTGGCCAATGGCGCGGTGATCTTCCTGGCGTCCCTGCTGTCGCTGTGGCTGGTGGTGCATCTGTGGCTGGATGTGCCGCTGACCGGTTCGATGGGGCTCTTTGCGCTGAGCACCGCGCTCTACCTGTTCTCGGTGACGGCGCTCGGCATGTGGCTGGCGACCGTCGCGCCGGCAATGCCGCAGTTTGGTTTGCTGGCGGTGCCGACCTATGCCGTTGCCTACCTGCTGTCCGGCGCCGCCACGCCGGTGCAGAGCATGCCGCAGGCCCTGCAGCACGCGGTGCAGTTCCTGCCGACCACCCAGTTCGTCACGCTCACGCAGGCCATCCTGTTCCGCGGCGCGGGCGTGGATGTGGTGTGGCCGCAGTTGCTCGGCGTCACAGCCGCGGGCGGGATCTTCCTGGCCCTGGCGCTGACACGGTTCCGCTCCATGCTGGCGCAGCAAGGATAGACCGCCATGCCTGACCACACTTACCACACTTACCACGCTTACCACCCTTACCACGCCCGCCTTTCCTCCAGCCCGCCCACCCAACGGATTTCCGCCTTGAGTACCTATCCACGACGCGGCATCCTCGCCGGCCTCATTGCAGGCATCGCAAGCATCGCCGCGGCCGGCCTGGCCGGCTGCACCACGGTCGACGTCGCCGTGCCCGACAGTATCGCGGCGCCGGCCGCGTTCAGCGAAGCCCCCGCCGAGGGCACGCCGGCCGCGGCGCAGGACCTGGCGCAGTGGTGGCAGAACTGGAACGACCCGCAACTGACGCAGCGCGTGACCGAGGCGCTGGCGGCCAATCTCGATCTGCGCGTGGCCCAGGCGCGCGTGGCGGAGGCACGCGCGATCGGGCAGGTTGCGGAATCGGCGCTCTACCCGACGCTGTCGGCGCAGGCGCGCGCGGCGCGCGGCGTGGCCGACTTGCGCAGCCCCCCGGGCCTGCCGGATACCTCGCCCGGCCTGGACGGCCATCTTGCCGGACTGACCGTGGCCTGGGAGGTCGACGTCTTCGGCGCCCGCCGCAGCGACGCGCAAGCCGCAGCGGCCGTTGCCCTCAGCGCGCAAGAGCGCCTGCGCGGCACGCGCCTGGTGATCGCCGCCGACGTGGCCGAGAACTACCTGGCGGCGCGCGGCCTGCAGCGCCGCCTGCAGCAACTGGACCGGAGCACGGAAATCGTCGCTCAGTTGCTGAGCTATACCCGCGCGCGCTATGCGGCCGGACAGGCGCTGTCCTACGATGTCGACCGCGTGAACGAACAGCTTGGCGCGTTGCAGGCGCAGCGCCCGGTGCTGACGAGCCAGATCTCGATGCGGGAACGCCGCCTTGCGGTGCTCGCCGGCCAGGTGCCGCAGGCCGCGGCGGCGCTTTCGCCGCCGCCCGCGTTCTTCGTGCCGTCGCCGCCCGCCGGGCAGGTGCCGTCGGACGTGATCGAGCGGCGCCCGGATGTGCGCGCCATGGCCGCGCTGGTACGCGCGCAGGCTGCCAGGCTCGGCAGCGCCAAGGCGGAACGGTTTCCCCGGTTTTACCTGACTTTCCTCGGCCAGGACGGGCGCCTGCACGTGGACGGGCTGCCGGCGCTGAGCGGCACCGGCGGGCTGGTGGGCGTTGGCGTGCAGTTGCCGATCTTCACCGCGGGCCGCGTCCAGGCCGGCATCGATGCTGGCGACGCCCGCCTGCAGGCCGCGCAGGCCGAATACAACCAGACGGTACTGCGCACGCTGGAGGAAGTGGATAACGCCTACAGCCAGCGCAGCAGCCTGGACCAGCGCGGCGCCCGGCTGGCCGACGTGGTCGCCACCGCGCAGCGCAACAGCCAGAACGCCACGCGCCTCTACGAAGGCGGACAGCGCACGCTGCAGGATGTGCTGGACGCGCGCGTCGGCGCGCTGCAGCGGGCGGACGAACTGATCCAGACGCAAACGGCGCAGGCACTGGCCGCCGTGCAGCTGTATCGGGCGCTCGGCGGAGAATGGCCGGGCGATCCGGAGTCAGCCCGGCATTGAGCTTGATGCATGCGCGTCCGGCGCGGAATCCGCCTACCCTCCCGTTTTCAACATCCGCCACAGCGTGGTGCGCCCGATCCCCAGTTGCCTGCTGGCCTCGGCGCGGTTGCCGCCGGCTTGTTCGAGCGCAAGCAGTACGTCGGCGCGGGTCAGCGCAAGCCGCTGTGCATCGCTGCCAAGCGCCGGCGGCTCCGGGCGCATTCGCTCGAATTCGGGAAAGACAGCGCGAATCTCCTGCATGGATCCGGCCTGGGGATCGCCAAGGTAGATCGCCGCGCGGGTCAGCAGATTTTCCAGTTCGCGCACGTTGCCCGGCCATGCGTATCCGTGGAACAGGGGGGCCAGCAGTTCCAGCGCACGCGCCATGACTTCGTCCGGCAAGCCATATTGCGCGATGCTCCGCTTGACCAGGTGGCGCGCCAGTTCCGGTATATCGCTGCGCCGCTCGCGCAACGCCGGAAGCGCGATCTGCAGCAGGTTCAGCCGGAAGTAAAGGTCTGCGCGAAACAGGCCCTTTGCCACCAGGGCGTGCAGGTCCCGGTGCGTCGCCGCGATGACGCGCACATCGATCGGCGTGGCGCGCCCAGAGCCTAGCTTCATGACCTCGCGTTCCTGCAATACGCGCAACAGCCGGCTTTGCAGGGCCGCCGGCATCTCCCCGATCTCATCGAGGAAAATCGTCCCGGTGTGGGCGGTCTCGAACAATCCAGGCCTGCCTCCGCGCCGCGCGCCCGTGAACGCACCCTCTTCATGCCCGAACAGTTCACTCTCTATCAGGCCTTCCGGCAAGGCCGCGCAATTGAAGGCGACGAAGGGGTTGCCGCGGCGGCCGCTCGCGTTGTGAATGCCCTGCGCGACCAACTCCTTGCCTGTCCCGCTCTCGCCCGTCAGCAGTATGGTCGCGTCATGCGCCGCGCCGGCACGGGCGAGGCGCCGCACCCTGTCCAGCACGGCGGAGCTGCCGCTCAGGTCGTCCAGGCTGTGCCGTGCGACCAGCTGTGTCGGGCGCTGGGTGGTCCGCAATGACCGGTCGATGCGCTGCGCGGCCTGCGCGTCCTGCACCGTCACCACCGAGCCGGTACGCAGGCCATGCTCGACGATGGGCAGGCAGGTCACGATCAGCGCCCGCCCGCCGATGCGCGCGATCCGTTCTTCTAGCGGGCCTTCGGTGCTGATGGATTCGCGCAGGAAGGGCCCCACCGCAGCCGTCAGCTGACGCGGGATATCCTTGTCGCCAGCCAGCCCGAGCAGGCCGACCATGGCGGGATTGACGGCTTCGAGCTGCCCGGCGTCGTCGAACGCTGCCACGCCATCGCGCAGGTGCGCCACGATGGTGTTCAAGCGCACGCGCTTCGACTCCTTGTGCCGGCTGACCCTTGCCAGCTCGATAGAGCGCTCGAAGGCTTCCTCGACCGCCCCAAGGGAGTACAGGAACACGCTTTCGAGGCCGGCCTGCTGTGCGAAGTCGCACGCCATGCCGGGTCCGATGATGACAGTGCAACCCTGCGCGGCAAGCGATGCGACCGCGGTCCGTACCTCGTCGATCGAGCGATAGGCGCGTTGGAGCAGATCCACCTTCAACCAGGCCCGCAGATCGTCAAGCTCATGCGAAACCGTCTCATGCAGGACGAGCCCGACCTGCTCTCCCGGCCAGGCCGAAGCGGCTTGCGCGATCGCGCTGAGCACGTCAAAGCCGTTTACC
Organism: Cupriavidus sp. GW821-FHT02F09; assembly: GCF_059421605.1. NCBI lineage: Bacteria > Pseudomonadati > Pseudomonadota > Betaproteobacteria > Burkholderiales > Burkholderiaceae > Cupriavidus > Cupriavidus sp. GW821-FHT02F09. The sequence continues at coordinate 497,475 of NZ_JBWKVH010000001.1, read as the reverse complement.
TTGACCATCACCACGGGCACGCTCAGGTGATCGCGCAGATAGGCCCCGTTCGAGCCCGCCGCAAGCACGACATCCACGGTGCCCGCGTCGACGTATGCCTGCAGCGCGGCGACCGCGGCGCCATACCCTTCTCGTACCGCAAGTATCTTCGCCCGGTCGCTGTAGCGCGGCGCCACGGTTTCGCACAACGCTTGCAGGCGGCTGATGCTGACCAGGGCAATGCCGGGCCGATGCGCGTCGTGCCGCGAAACGGAAGTGAATGGAGAGAGCGTCGGCACGAGAGGTTTCCTCTAGCAGGTGTGAGATGTTCCACGAAACGTTTCGCGAAACGTTTCATAAAAATAAAGGAACATTCTCGCACGAATCACTCGTTGGGGTGCGCGCGTAAGTTATTGATTTATCTGGAGATATGAAAAATCCAGCCATTGGCATGGATTGTGCTGAAAGGGGGTCTCCTTCATTCAGAGTCCAGAGGTAAGTGCCATGTCATCTCATTCAGCCATCCGCCGCGCGGCATTGCGCCGCAAGGTCGACGAGCGCAGGGGCCTGCTGGTGCCCGGCGCGTTCAACGCGCTAAGTGCCCGCATCATCGAGGACGCCGGCTTCGAGGCGCTCTACCTGACGGGTGCAGGCGTGACCAATATGTCGTTCGGGCTGCCCGATCTGGCCTTTATCGGGCTGCAGGATATCGCCGAGCATACGGCCCGCGTGCGCGATGCCGTCGACCTGCCGCTGATCGTGGACGCGGACACGGGCTTCGGCAATGCGCTGAACGTCCGCCACGCGGTGCGCACGCTTGAGCGCGCAGGTGCCGACGCCATCCAGATCGAGGATCAGGTGCTGCCAAAGAAATGCGGCCACTTTGCCGGAAAGGCGGTGATTTCGACCAGCGAGATGATTGGCAAGCTTCACGCGGCCGTCGATGCGCGGGAAGACAGCAACCTGCTGATCGTGGGCCGCACCGACGCCTGCGCCGGGCACGGCATCGAAGCCGCGATCGAGCGCGGCCATCGTTTCGTCGAGGCCGGCGCGGATGTTCTCTTTATCGAGGCGACCGAGTCGCTCGCCGATATCCAGCGCCTGCCCGCGCTGTTCGATACACCCCAACTGATCAATGTCGTGATCGGCGGCAAAACGCCGACCCTGCCGCGCGACGAACTCGGCAAACTGGGCTATGGCATCGTGCTGTACGCGAACGCGGCGCTACAAGGCGCGGTCCACGGCATGCAGCAGGCGCTGACCGTGCTGCGCGACAGCGGGCGGCTGGACGAGGATCCGTCGCTGGTCGCATCGTTCAGCGAACGCCAGCGACTGGTGAACAAGGTGCTGTTCGACCGCCTCGAGCAGCAATACAAGGCGGGCGAGGAATAGCATCGGCGCCAGGCTATGCCCGGCGCATCCATCGTCAATTTCAATTGCCAGCCGCACGTGTCACGCGAACGGGAATGGATTTGTATGACGGCGTGCCGCTCTCCTTGTCGATGTAATCGAGCGGCACCAGTACGTTCGCCTCCGGATAGTAAGCAGCCACCGATCCCCGCGCGATGCTGTAGGCGATCGCCGTGATGTTCTTGAGCCGCAGCGGCCTGTCCGAGACGATGGTTTCGATGTCGACCAGGTCTCCGTGTTCCAGCCCATGCGACGTCAGGTCAGCCTCGTTCATGAACAGGACGTCGCGGCGCCCGAACACACCACGATAGCGATCATCCAGGGCGTAGATCGTGGTGTTGTACTGGTCATGGCTACGGATCGTGATCAGGCGCAGCACGTTCTCACCCCCGAGAACCACGGCATCCTCGTGCACGCCGCCGTACACGGAGAACTCGGCCTTTCCCGAGGGCGTCAGCCACTTGCGCTCGGTCGGCGGCAATGGAAGGCGGAATCCGCCCGGCGTGCGGATGCGTTCATTGAAGGCTTCGAACCCCGGGACGGTCCTGTCGATCAGGTCACGGATCTTGTCGTAGTCGGCAATCAGCTCCAGCCAAGGCACCTTGCTGTCCGGCAAGGTGGCGTGCGCGATGCCGGCAACGATGGCCGGCTCCGAGCGCAACTGCTCGGATGCAGGAGCAAGCTTGCCGGCCGATGCGTGGACCATGGACATCGAGTCTTCCACCGTGATCGATTGCGGCCCGCTTTGCTGCACATCGAGCTCGGTACGGCCAAGGCACGGGAAGATGTAGGTTTCCTTCGCCACCAGGAGGTGCGTGCGATTGAGCTTGGTGCCGACGTGCACGCTCAGGTCGAGCTTTGCCATCGCCGGAAAGGATTGCTCGGGATCCGGAAGTGCCACGGCGAAATTCCCGCCCAGACAGATCAGGGCCTTCGAGGATCCATGGATCATCGCTTCCATGGCATTAACGGCGTCGTGGCCGTGTTCGCGGGGAAGCTGGAAGCCGAAGACGCCTTCGAGCCGCTTGAGGAAGTCCTCCGACGGCTTCTCCGTGATGCCGACCGTGCGGTTTCCCTGGACGTTGGAGTGCCCGCGCAGCGGGCATATGCCAGCGCCAGGCTTGCCGAAGTTACCCCGCAACAGCAGCAGGTCGGCGATCAGGCGGACATTGGCCGTGCCCTTGTTATGCTGGGTGACGCCCATGCCGTACGTGACAATCACGGCGTTCGACTTCGCATAGGCAATGGCCACCTGTTCGAGATCGGCTTGCAATAGTCCGCTCGCCTTTTCGATGTCCTCCCATGTCGTGGCCTCCAGATCCGCGGCGAAGGCGTCGAAGCCGGTCGTATGCGCGGCGATGAATTCACGGTCAAGCACGTTGCCCTGTTCCGCCTCCATCGCCATCAGCGACTTCATGATGCCCTTGAGTGCGGCCGCGTCGCCGCCGGCGTTGACCTGGAAATAGGTCGAGGCGATCCGGGTCGAGCCGTAGGTGGCCATCTCAAGCCAGTTCTGTGGATCGGCGAAGCGCTCCAGGGCGCGTTCGCGCAGCGGATTGAAAACGATGATGGGCACATTGCGCCGTGATGCCTCGTGCAGCGTGCCCATCATCCGCGGATGATTCGTGCCCGGGTTGTGGCCGATCGCGATGATGAGATCGCACTTATCGAAGTCGTCAAGCGATACCGTGCCTTTGCCGATGCCGATCGATTGTGGCAGCCCGACACTGGTCGGCTCGTGACACATGTTCGAGCAGTCAGGGAAATTGTTCGTGCCGTACTCCCGCACAAAGAGCTGGTACAGGTAGGCGGCCTCGTTCGACGCCCTGCCGGACGTGTAGAACTCCACCTGGTCTGGCGGCAAGCCGCGCAGGATCTGCCCGATCCGGCCGAACGCCTCCTCCCACTCGACAGCACGGAACGTATCCGTGGCGCGATCGTACACGAGCGGATGCGTCAGCCGGCCCATGTCCTCCAGCTCGAAATCCGACCGCTGCAGCAGCGATGACACGGTGTTGTTTGCAAAAAACTCCGGGCGCACGCGCTTGGTCGTCGCCTCCCACGTGACGGCCTTCGCGCCGTTCTCGCAGAACTGGAAGTTGGAGCGGTGCTCCTTGTCGGGCCACGCGCAACCCGGGCAATCGAAGCCGTCCGGCTGATTGGTCCGAAGCAGCGTGATCGGGGCCTTGATGGTTTCCATCTGCAGCCGGATGGCCTGGGCCGTCGCTCGCAGCGCTCCCCAGCCGCCAGCAGGGCCGTCGTATTCCCTGATGCCGGGCACTTCGCGTCGATTGGTCATTTGATGAACTCCATGGATGAAAACTGTGGCGCTACGCAATCGAGCCGATTTGACGCGCCTCGCTGTCTACGACTATGCGGCCGACTTCTTCGGCCTTGATCCGGCACGACGATCCGGATCCGCGTCCTTCGACGTGGTTCCATCGGAAGGCGGGATGTCCTTTGCCTTGGGCTCGGCCGGGAGCTTGTCGAACCGTATGTCGCCGCTGTCGTTGTCGTAGTCGATCGTGGCGCTGTCGCCCGACTTCAGCGCGTCACCGAGAATCTCCTTCGCGAGACGCGTTTCGATGATCTGGCGAATCTGGCGCTTCAGTTCGCGTGCGCCGAACTCGGGCTGGTAGCCGACGTCGACCAGATGGTCGACGAGCGCCTCGCCAAAGCTGAGCGTGATGTCCTGTGCTGCCGCGGTACGCACGATGCGATCGAGCTGGATGTGCACGATCGCGCGGATATTCTCCTTGGCCAGTGCGTTGAACACGATGATCTCGTCGATCCGGTTCAGGAACTCTGGACGGAAGTGCCCCTTCAGCACGTCCATCAGCGCCTCGCGGACTGCCTTGTCAGGTTTGCGCGCGGCCTCGGGCCGCGCCAGGTTCTCCATGATGATGGAGGCCCCGAGGTTGCTGGTAGCGATCAGGATCGTGTTGCTGAAGTCGACCACGCGGCCTTTGCCGTCGGTGAGCCGCCCGTCGTCAAACACCTGCAGCAGCACGTTGTAGACGTCGGGGTGCGCTTTCTCGATCTCGTCAAGCAGGATCACGCTGTAAGGACGCCGCCGCACGCGCTCGGTCAGCTGGCCGCCCTCTTCGTAGCCCACGTAGCCCGGTGGCGCACCGATCAGGCGCGCTACCGCGTGGCGTTCCATATACTCGGACATGTCGATGCGGATGATCGCCTGCTCGTCGCCAAACACGGTTTCGGCCAAGGCCTTCGCCAGCTCCGTCTTGCCCACGCCGGTGGGTCCCAGGAACAGCAAGGTCGCGATCGGCCTGTGCGTCTGGCCGAGGCCCGCGCGCGACAGACGTACCGCATCGCTTACCGCGACCACCGCATCTTCCTGGCCAACCACCCGCTCGCGCAGCTTCGCCTCCATGGCAAGGAGCTTCTGCCGCTCCGCCTGCGTGAGCTCCGCGACCGGAATGCCAGTGAGGCGAGACACCACCTCAGCCACTGTTGCCACCGTCACCTCGAGCGTCTCCGAGCCTGTCTTTCGCTGCCACGCCTCCATCGCCTCGTCGAGCTGCTTCTGCTTCTCGCCGATGCGCTCCTCGAAGCGCTTCGCCTCGTCGAAGCGCTTGCGCGACGACGCATAGTCCTGCTCGCGCTTGAGCTGCGCGGCTTCCGCTTCCAGTTCCTGGATCGCGGCCGGACGGGATGTCGCACCGATTCGCACCCTTGCCGCGGCCTGGTCGATCAGGTCGATCGCCTTGTCGGGCAGGAAGCGCGACGTGATGTAGCGATCCGCGAACTCGGCCGCCGCGACAAAAGCATCGTCGGAGAAGGTCACCTGGTGATGTGCCTCCAGCTTGTCACGCAAGCCGCGCAGGATCACGATGGTCTGCTCGACGCTCGGCTCCGGCACAAGCACCGGTTGAAAGCGCCGCTCGAGTGCCGCGTCCTTCTCGATGTACTTCTGGTATTCATTCAGTGTCGTTGCGCCGATCAGGCTGAGCTCGCCGCGCGCCAGCGCAGGCTTGAGCACATTGGCGATGTCGAGGCCGCCCTCGCCCCCGCCCTGACCGGCCCCGACGATCGTGTGCAACTCGTCCACGAACAGGATCAACGAGTCCTGCTTCGCGGTGACCTCCTCGATCAGCTTTTGCGCGCGCTCCTCGAATTCGCCGCGGTACTTCGCTCCCGCAACCATCGCGTTGATATTCACTTCGACGAGCCGCTTGTCGCGCAGCACCTCCGGCACGTCGCCGTTGACGATCCGCTGCGCGAGTCCTTCCACGATGGCTGTCTTGCCGACGCCCGGCTCGCCGATCAGCACGGGATTGTTCTTCTTGCGCCGGGCCAGCACCTCGATCGTGCTCTCGATTTCCTGCGCGCGGCCCAGCACCGGATCGAGCTTGCCCTGACGCGCCATGGCGGTGAGATCGCGGCCGAACTTGTCCAGGTTGGGCGTGCCTGTGCCGCCTTCGATGCGGCCATCCTCCGCGCCCTTGCCCACCACCTTGACGACCTTCTGGCGCAAGCCTTCCGGTGTCACGCCATACTTCTTGAGCAGGGCTCCCGCGATGCTCTCGGGTACCGCGGCAAGGCCGATCAGCAGATGCTCGGGCCCGACGTACGAGTGGCCCAGCTCATGCGACGCCTGGAAAGCAAACTGAAAGACCTTCTTCAAACGCGGCGAGATCGTCATCCGGTCGAGCGGCGCGTCGGGGGCCGCTTCCCCAGTGCGCGCGTGCTCGTCGATGTAGGTCTTGATGTCCTGCGCCGATATTTTGAGCTCCTTGAGCAGTGCGCCGGCAATGTCGTTGTCGGCAAGCACGTACAGGAGATGCTCCGTGTCGAGCTCGGCGCGGTGCAACTCGTGCGCCTTTTCTGCCGCGCGCTGCAACAGTTCTAGCGTCTGCTCGCTGAAGGCGTCCGTGGCATCGACGGATTCGCGCGGCACCTCGGCGGAGAACGAGCCCGCATCGCCAGGCTCGCCGCCCATGCCCCCAAACAGATGGGACAGCCCGCTTGCTCCGCTCAACAGGGAGTCGAACGGGTTCAGCATGTTCTGGTGCCGCAACATCTGCCGGTAGTGATAGTCACAGATTGAGAGCGTCCTGCGCTCGCCGTTCTCCATCACGGTGACACGGGCAACCGCGGGGCGTGCATTACAGATATCGCAGAGGTCTGGCATGGCGTGAGGATCCTTGTTGGTCGAAGCGTTCAGACTGTTCGAATCGGATGCAGCATGGCAGCAGGGCTGTTCTGGCGTTGCGAGGCCGAGAGGCCACTGGAATCATCCAGCTGTTGACTGATTCTTCTGCCCCTGTCTTGGCAAGTTTCCGACTTCGTCGCAGTGAGATCAGCCTGTGGCTAACATAGCTGATCGCCAAGCCGGCGCAAAGATACAGTTGATAACGATCGGTGCGCGTCGACTGTGCTCTCCCTCTTTTCTGTCTGTTCGGTGAGGGAAATCGGATGAAATTGAATGGTGCGGCGGCGCTGTTCCTGATTCCGGGCGTGGCGGCGAGCACCGTTTAGAGCACAGTGGGATCGGCTTGCACAATACGATGCGGCAGAAGCCTTGCTGTGCTCTTGCCCGGTCCGTGACGTTCATTGAGAATGCTCGAGCAACGACGCAACGACGCGTTCGACCGGCACCCAGGAGGTCGCGGTTGAAAGAATCGAACACCAGACATGCAACGAAGACGGCATGACGATACGATGCGTAGCGGCCAGTCAAAGGAAGCCTTCAAATGAACAATCTCCATCGGCAGTTGGCGCCAATCTCCGAAGGTGCTTGGGAGCAGATCGAGCAGGAAGCATCTCGCACCCTCAAACGCTACTTCGCCGCTCGGCGTGTTGTCGATCTGATTGGACCGAAAGGTCTCGAATTCTCAGCGGTTGGCACTGGCCAACTGCGGGAAATCGCACCGCCGGGCGACGGCATCGAAGCGGTCCAACGCGATGTGCGGGCGCTGGTGGAACTACGGGTCCCGTTTGCGCTGTCGCGCCAGGAGATGGATGGCGTCGAACGTGGGTCGAACAATCCCGACCTGCAGCCACTGAAAGATGCGGCGCGCAAACTCGCACAGGCCGAGGATCACATTGTCTTCGAAGGCTATGTGGCGGCCGGGATCCAGGGGATCTCTCAGGGTGCCAGCCATGCCGCGCTGGACCTTCCACCCGATATCGGCGGATATCCGGCCGCGGTGGCGCAGGCCGTAGACCAGTTGCGCCGTGCTGGTGTCGATGGGCCCTACAGGCTACTTCTGGGCGACAAGCCATTCACGGCCGTGAGCGGGGCCACTGACAACGGATATCCCGTTCTACGCGACCTTCGCCAGCTTGTGGACGGCGACATCATCTGGGCGCCAGCGATGGACGGCGGCATGGTGCTCACCGAGCGGGGCGGCGATTTCGAACTGCACATCGGCCAGGACGTATCCATCGGCTACCTTGACCATACCGACGCCACCGTTCGATTGTATTTTCAGGAAACGTTTACCTTTCTCATGCTGACCGCCGAGGCAGCCGTCGTGCTTGGACGTTCGGAGCGGTAGATGGCCTGGCCTGCGGCGCGTATGCCTGTCGACCATCTCACGGCAGTAGCCACCTCCGCCACATGGCAGGACCGCGAGCATGCTCACCCGCCCAGCTCTTGAAACGCGTGGCCGTTGGCTTGCAGTTCCTTCAGGAGTCCGGGCGGCAGCTCGCTCTGCCAGACATGCCCCTCGAGCTGCCACTGACTTGCATCCTGGAGGTCGGGCAGGCCTGCCCCCTTCAGCACGTAGAGTCCCAGCGTCGGCTTCTTGAGATGGATGTAAAAGTCAAATTCCTGCATGTTCGGGCTCCCCACTAAAACGCAAGGGCCTGCCTTGGCCAGGCCGCACGCGTCAACAGACACCGCCGATCGATGAACACAGGGTCCATCCTTGTATTCAATGAGACCTGAATCCAATGGCCCCCATCGCGAGCCGGATGAGTGCCGCGACCAAAGCGACTGAAAGCACGCCGGCGGCCCAGAGCCCGACTAGCCAAAATAACTGGCTCCAGCGGCTGCGCCACCTTGAAGCCCGATTGAGCAAGTTGTTCATCTCTTTGATCCTCCGGAGTGACCAGCAACGCTTGCGTTCGGCGAACTTAACCTTCCCGCGAGACAAGTGGGCCATCCACCCAGCATAGGCACCTTTGAATGATAGGATAGACAGCGGTCCGGCTATCGCGAACAGTCATAACAGTCATAACAGTCATTTATCATTCCACCATTCTTGAAACTCGTCCTGGAATACACTCGTCAACATGGCAAACACGATCCCCGAACAGCAAGCCGTATGCAGTCCGATCACCCGTAGCGCGATCTTCATCGTCGCGGTCCTGTCCGCGGGCGAGAACAGCGCGGATACCGTGCGTGAATTGTGCGCGGATATCGGCGCCCTCGTTCGTGCCGTGGGAAAGCGAGTCCCCGGTGGCAACCTCTCGTGCGTCTGCGGATTTGGTTCGGATGCCTGGGACAGACTGTTCGGAGACCCCCGTCCCGCCAGCTTGCACGCCTTTCGCGAATTCGGTGCCGGCGATCGCCGCGCCATGGCGACGCCGGGTGACCTGCTCTTGCACATTCGCGCCGACCAGATGGACCTGTGCTTCGAGCTCGCAACACAGTTGATGAGCCGGCTTGGCGCGGCCGTGTCGGTGGTTGACGAAGTACATGGCTTTCGCTACTTCGACATGCGCAGCATGGTCGGCTTTGTCGATGGCACCGAGAACCCGACGGGCGCCGAGTCCATCCGCTTCACGATCATTGGCGATGAGGACTCCTCGTTCGCCGGGGGCAGCTACGTGATGGTGCAAAAGTACCTGCATGACATGGCTGGATGGAATAACCTCTCCGTCGAGGCGCAAGAGCGAATCATCGGCCGCACGAAGCTGTCGGACATCGAGCTCGATGCAGCGGTCAAGCCGTCGTCGTCGCATAGTTCGCTCACCACGCTTGAGGAAGACGGGGAGGAGGTGAAGATCCTGCGCGACAACATGCCTTTTGGACAGCCAGGCAAAGGCGAGTTTGGCACGTTCTTCATCGGGTATGCCCGCTCGCCCAAGCCGCTGGAGCAGATGCTTGAGAACATGTTCGTCGGGCGGCCGCCTGGAAACTATGACAGGCTGCTGGACTTCAGCAGGGCAGTCACCGGCGGCCTGTTCTTCATTCCATCGGCCACGCTGCTGGAAGACCTTGCCGAGCGTCGCCCGAATGCCAATCAAGCGGATAGCGGTGGTCATGGCTCCCCCCTGTCGTCGGAGGCGCAACGCCAGGACGGTTCCCTGATGATTGGTTCGCTCAAAGCAGCATCGCAAGCCGATTGACCGGGTCGACCTCGTTGGCATGCTCGGCACCTGTTGACTCCTGCTGACTCTTGCCAATCGGGAAGATCGGCTATGTGAATTGATAAGGCCGGACCGCTACCGTTTCCGCCGGTAGCTCGCGATCGCAAAGCTCGAGAATCGACCGCTCGATATTGCGCGTCATGGCATCGAGCGCCAGCGCGTTCGGTGCTAGTCCGAATGGCTCGGCGACTTCACTTGCGATCGCCTCCAGCGCAATCAGCGTGTAGGAGATGAAGACGCATAGCAATGGCGTGAAGAACTCCGTCGAGTCGACCAGGCCAAACGGAAGCAGCACGCAGTAGGCGTAGACCGTGCGATGCAGCAGCACGTTATAGGCAAACGGAATCGGCGTTGAGACGAGCCGCTCGCATCCCCCAAGCGCCTTACCCAACTCGTTGATCTGGGTGTCGAGTATCCAGCGCGTGGTGTCGGCTCCAGCGGCTTGTCCCTGGCAACGGGCGAGGCCGCGGCGAAGGTCATTCAGCAAGGCCGTCGGCGTGTAGGACTTCCCATGCAACGCCGCCATTTGCTCAGGGGCGAGGAAGCGGCGCAGGTCCTCTGTCGGGTCGGTCGCGCGCAACCGATGCTTAAGCGCATAGATGAACGCGATCAGCGTATTGGCGAGTCGGGTGCGATCCACCGCCTCCAGATGTTCTGGCAGATAGCAGAGCATCTGCGAAGTGAGCGAGCGCGATGCGATCAGCAGGTTGCCCCACAAGTGGCGAGCCTCGTTGAAACGGTCGTAGCTCGCGTTGTTCCGGAACGCGAGAAAGATGGCCAACGCCAGGCCGAACAGCGTGAATGGCGCCGTATTGAGCGGGATCTTCTCGCCAAACACCTTCCCATGGGTAAACACGGCCAGGCTGCTGACAGCCCCCATGAAAACAAGTTGGGGAATGATGGTTTGCAATACCGAACCGTTCCAGACGAACAGCATCAGGAACCAGTTTTGTCTCGGCCTCACAATCATGGCGTCTTCTTCTCCGGCATTGCCGCGGGTGGGGGATGCTCCAGGGCTAGCGGGAGCGAACTGCGGTGCGGCCACGCAGTCCGGCAAAGGACCGGAACGCCGGCGCGACCGGTATCTGGCATGGGTCAGTGATAGCCGGCATCGCCCTCGCGCACCTTGCCCCGGAATACCCGGTATTGGAGTGCGTTGTAGACCAGGATGACCGGTAGCACAATGACGGTGCCAACCAGCGCGAAGAGCTGGCTGGACGGGCTGGAAGACGCTTCCCAGATCGTCAGCGACGGCGGAAGAATGTTCGGCCAGATGCTGATGATCAAGCCGCTATAGCCGAGAAAGCACAGCGCAAGCGTCAGGAGAAAGGGGGTCGCTTCGTGCCGCAGCCGGACTGCGCGGAAGATGCCCCATGCACAGGCCAGCACCAGGACAGGCACCGGCAGGAACCAGCCAAGGTTGCCGCTGCCGAACCAGCGATGGGCCACCGCCGGCAATCCCAGTACCGTCCAAAGGCTGACGATCGCGATGGCACCCAGCAGCACGCACACCAGAGGCCGCATCAGCAGCCGCATCTTGCGCTGCAGTTCACCGTCCGTCTTCAGGATCAGCCATCCGCAGCCCAGCGCGGCGTAGGTAAGGAGAACGCCGATGCCGCAGAACACACTGAATGGCGAGAGCCAGTCGAACGGTCCTCCGGCAAAACGGCCGTCGACGATCCTGATCCCCTGCAGGAGCGAACCCAGCACGATTCCCTGGCAGAAGGACGCCAGCGCGGAGCCGCCAATAAAGGCGAGATCCCACAGATGCTGCGTCCGCTTTGCCTTCGCCCGCAGCTCGAATGCCGCGCCCCGGAAGATCAGGCCGACGACCATCAGGATCAGCGGCAGGTAGTTCGCCGGCAGCAGCGTTGCGTAGACGACCGGGAAGGCGCCATACAGCCCGGCCCCCCCGAGCACCAGGAAGGTCTCGTTCCCGTCCCAGACCGGCGCGACGGTATTGAGCATCACTTGCCGGTCTCCCTTGGCTTCGAAGAATGGAAACAGGAGGCCGATGCCAAGATCGAATCCATCCAGCATCACATAGATAAAAACGCCGAGGCCGATGATGGCGGCCCAGATCACGGGCAGATCGATTGACATGGATTCATTCTCCTTCCAGCGCATCCGAGGGTGCGGCCAGTGCGCGACTACGCAATCCTGGGTGCTTGAGCAAGGCGGCGGCATGCGAGTTCAGCACCGGTCCGCGCGTCATCAGCTTCATCATGTAATAGACGCCCATCCCGAAGACCAGGAAGTAAACGATGACGAAAATCAGCAAGGAAACCCCGGCAAGCTGGGCGCTGATCGGAGAGACGGAATCTTCCGTGCGCAGCACGCCATATACGGTCCAGGGCTGGCGGCCGACCTCGGTCGTGATCCATCCCGCCAGCAGCGCGATCAGCCCGGATGGCCCCATGCACAGCACGAGCCACTGATACCAGCGCGTTTCATAGAGGCGGCCACGCTTTCTCAGCAGCAGGCCGAGCAGCGCGGTCAACAGCATCAGCATGCCGAGTCCCGCCATGATCCGGAACGTCCAGAACAGGATCGGCGAGTATGGCCGGTCCTGCCGCGGAAATGCCTTCAGGCCGCGAATCTCGCCATCCCAGCTGTGCGTCAGGATCAGGCTGCCGAGATGAGGGACCTTCAGCGCGTAGTGTGTCTCTTCCGACTCCATGTCGGGAAGACCGAACAGATTGAGCGCCGTGCCGCCCTTCTCCGTTTCCCAAAGACCTTCGATCGCTGCGATCTTGGCCGGCTGATACTCGCGCGTGTTGAGGCCATGCGCGTCACCCACGACGATCTGGACCGGTGTTACCAGCAGCAGGATCCACAACGCCATCGAGAAGCTGCGCTTGACCGGCACATCGCGCCGCCCCTGCAACAAATGCCAGGCGCCGCACGCGGCGACCATGAATCCCGCCACGATGAACGCCGCGATTGTCATGTGCGCGAGGCGATAGGGAAAGGACGGGTTGAACACCACCTTCAGCCAGTCGACCGGGACAATGCGGCCGTTCTCCATGGCGAATCCTTGCGGGGTATGCATGAAGCTGTTTGACGCCAGGATCCAGAATGTGGAAATGAGCGTACCCAAGGCAACCATCAGTGTCGCGAAGAAGTGCGCACGAGCACTCACCCGCTGCCAACCGAACAGCATCACGCCGAGAAAGCCTGCCTCGAGGAAGAAGGCCGTCAGTACCTCATACGTCAGCAGCGGTCCCGTGATGTTGCCCGCAACCTGCGAGAACCCGCTCCAGTTCGTGCCGAACTCGTAGGCCATTACAACGCCGGAAACCACGCCCATGCCGAAGCTGACCGCGAATACCTTCGACCAGAACAGGAACATATCCTTGTAGCTGCTATCCCCCGTCGCCAGCCAGCGCCATTCCAGCACGGCGAGGAAACTCGCCATGCCGATGCTGATCGCTGGAAAGACGATATGGAATGAAACGGTGAAGGCAAACTGCAGCCTGGCAAGATGTAAGGCATCGAAGATTTCCATGATTCTCACTTGCACCTGGAAGGAAGGGTCCACGGCATCAGCCAGGACCGCGCGATTCAAATCGAAGATGGCCCTTCCGGATCGCGCGAGGCCGGAGGGGGGCACGCCGAACCGGCTAACCGGAGACACACCGGAGCGCGAGGGCATCAAATCTGGATACGACGATAGTGCAGTTTTGAGAGGGCATGCAAACGAATGTCGCTGCACGAGAACTGTGTTCCGTCGATTCGTATTGAGCTGTGCCCGAAAACCGGGTGCGCATCGCGATAGCATGCAAACTGTGTTCTGCCTGACCGAAGTCGTGGCGTTCGCATACAGCTTGCAGCAACAGCAGCGGCCATCGGATCTGTGCTCTAGCGATTTGGCGCGGCGGCGCATATAAATCCAACTGTCAGGCTTGACGCGGACTGCCCACGGCATGCGGCATGCCGTACTCACGAATGTTCTGAACTGCTGAATTAATGCCTTCAAGGGGTCCCCAATGTTGCAATGCCCGTCCGTCATGGATCGAACCGGTAGCGTCGAATGCACGGTGATTCGCCACAGGCACGGCGACGAGTTTCCGATCTCGGATCACGTTGCGGAAGAACTGCCCGTTGCGCTGGTGTTCAACGGCATCTCGCACGCCGTGATGATGGCCACGCCCATCCATCTGGAAGTATTCGCGCTGGGCTTCTCGCTCAGCGAAGGGATTGTCGAGCGCGCCTCCGACGTATTCGATATGGAAGTGCTCTTCCATGCCGGCAGCGCGGAAGTGAGGCTGACAATTTCCCAAGAGGCGTTCGCCATCTTGAAAGGAAGGCGGCGATCACTCGCCGGGCGTTCGGGGTGCGGCGTCTGCGGAATCGAGAGCATCGCGCTGCTGGACCTGGAGCCGGCGCGCATTCTTCACGCGGGCTCGGCGGCTGACATCGGCACCGAAGCCGTCTGGCGCGCCACTCGCGAGTTGCCCGAGCACCAGATGCTCATGCGCAAGACGGGGGGCGTCCATGCCGCGGCTTGGTGCGCCAGGGACGGTGCCGTGCTCGAGGTCTTCGAGGACGTCGGCAGGCACAACGCACTCGACAAGCTGATTGGCCAGCTTGCACGAAGCAAGGCAGACACGCGCGCCGGCTTCGTTCTGCTTTCCAGCCGCGCCAGCTACGAGCTTGTGCGCAAGGCCGCGCGCCTCCATATCCCGATGATCGCGACAATCTCGGCTCCCACGACCCTCGCGATCGACATCGCGCGCCAGGCGGGGATCCGGCTGCTCTGCTTCTGCCGTGGCGACGGCTTCGTGGAGTACACGCCTGCGGCCTGCGACGCGGCAATCAATGCCATGGCGCCGAGCAGACAGCACGGGATGCGGTGAAGGGCCATGCACAGATGCGCTTCCCGCAGGCCATTCTCGAGCTTTGCGATGCGTAACTGTACTCTTCGGATCCTCGGCGAACTGTATGCGCGACCCCGCCCGGGTCCGGCTTATGCTGAGTCCAGGCCAGCCGCATTGGCAGACCGGCCGCGCTCGCCCTCCGGCCCGAAGCCTCAAGACAGATGCCGGAGACCGGCCCTTCCACAGTCTCGCCTCGCATGCCACCGGATAGATCGTGAGCGCTATCAAGCAGAACGTTGCCTCCCTCTTTGCCGACACCCGCATATCGGCTGACGTCGATGCCGATGCCGATGTGCTTGACCGGCTCGGTCGCCCGCTGCGCGATCTGCGCCTCTCGGTCATCGACCAGTGCAACTTTCGCTGTACGTACTGCATGCCACGGGAGGTCTTCCCTGCCGACTACGCATTCATGCCATCGGCCGACCGTCTGTCGTTCACGCAGATGGTCAAGATCGCAAAAGCATTCACGTCGCTCGGTGTCGAGAAGATCCGCATTACCGGGGGCGAGCCACTGCTGCGGCGCGGCCTGGAAGCACTGGTGGAGCAGCTTGCGAAGCTGACGACCGTGTCTGGCAAGCCGTTGGAAATCGCGATAACGACAAACGGCACGCTGCTCGCCGCCAAGGCCCGCGCGCTCAAGGACGCCGGCCTGAGCCGCGTGACCGTCAGTCTCGACGCGGTAGAAGACGCCGTATTTCGGCGTATGAGCGACGCCGACGTGCCTGTGTCGCGCGTCCTGGACGGCATCGAGGCCGCGTCCGCCGCCGGGCTTGCGCCGGTCAAGGTCAACGCGGTGGTGCAGCGGGGCGTAAACGAAAGCCAGATCCTCCCACTCGTGCGCCTGTTCAAAGGCACTGGCGTGGTGGTGCGATTCATCGAATATATGGACGTCGGCGGGGCCGACTTCTGGTCCGATGCCGCGGTGCTCACGGCTCGGCAGACCCGGGATAGGGTCGAAGCCGAGTTTCCCCTGACCCCCGTCGAACCGGGGCCGGGATCGAGCACCGCGCTCCGCTACCGTCACACGGACGGCGGCGGCGAGGTGGGTTTCATCGCAAGCGTATCGCAGCCGTTCTGCGGATCGTGCTCACGTGCGCGCGTTTCGGCTGACGGCCAGCTCTATACCTGCCTGTTCGCCAGTCAAGGGACCAGCCTCAAACCCTGGCTGTCGGAGAGCGCGTCGGAGGCACAGCTGGCACAGGCGATCCGTCACCAGTGGACCGGCCGCGCCGACCGCTATTCCGAGCTGCGCGCAACGGCCCGCAGCAACAGGCAGAGTCAGCGTTACCCGACTGTCCGCATGTCGCTCGTCGGGGGTTGAATCTTCACCAGTGGGTACGAAGCAAGCCGATACCTGGAGAACAACAATGACATCAACGTTCCATCCAAAGATGACAGCCGACGACGCACCCGGCACGGGCAGTGAGGCCCGCGCCGAGGACGACGCGCAGAGCACGGAGAGCGCGGACTTTGCGCAGCGTGCCATCGCCGCCGGCTTCGAGGTGCGCGTGCAGCACCAGCCGATCGACTTCGCAGCGCAGATCGATCCCATCATGCGCAATCCCAATGTGGGTGCGGTTGTGAATTTCCTGGGGGTCGTGCGCCAGTTCGGTGACGCCGACGATGTTGCGGCGCTCGAGATCGAACACTATCCAGGGATGACCGAACGGGCACTATGGAGCATCATCGAGGAGGCAAACGCGCGGTGGCGACTGGATGCCGTGAAGATCGTGCATCGGATCGGTCGAATCGCGCTCGGCAATCCGGTGGTCCTTGTCATCGTCGCATCTCAGCATCGTGAGGCAGCGT
Source organism: Cupriavidus sp. GW821-FHT02F09 (assembly GCF_059421605.1). Lineage (NCBI taxonomy): Bacteria > Pseudomonadati > Pseudomonadota > Betaproteobacteria > Burkholderiales > Burkholderiaceae > Cupriavidus > Cupriavidus sp. GW821-FHT02F09. Next base: position 481,057 of record NZ_JBWKVH010000001.1, on the reverse strand, counting down.
TCGATGCATGCGAGTTCCTGATGGATTTCCTCAAGACCTACGCGCCCTTCTGGAAAAAAGAGATCCGACGCGACGGCACAGCGGAATGGGTCGAATCCAAGGCACGAGACGAGCTGGCTGTGAACCGCTGGGGCTGACCCCCCGCCCATCCAGCCAGAAACCGAAAACAGGACAGCGCACATGAAACTCACCATCAGGTACTTCGCCAGCATTCGTGAACATCTTGGCGTCACGCAAGAGATCGTCGATATCCATGCGCCCGGGATCACCGTAGAGGGCATCAGGGAAACGCTCGCATCGCGAGACGCCCGCTCGGCGCAAGCGTTGCAGACCCACCGGCCGGTACGGGCCGCTGTCAACCTGGAACTGGTCGATGGCGCCTTCGTGGTGCGCGAGGACAGCGAGATCGCGTTCTTTCCGCCTGTCACGGGCGGCTGATCGATGCCAGACCGATGCCTGACGGCAGGGCCCTGGACGCAGGGCCACCCCGGTATCGCCCCACCCGCCTTCCGTCAGCGGGCACACATCGCGACGAGCTTGCCGACCTCGATCACCGCTTCCTCGATCCGACTCGACCACGGGCTGCTGTAGTTGAGGCGGATAAAATTCCGGTAGCTGCCGGAGTTCGAGAACATATACCCTGGCCCGATCGTGATGCCGCGGTCTAGCGCTAGCTGATAGAGCTGCATGGCGTCGACCTTCGCGGGTAGCTCGATCCAGAGCACGTAGCCGCCGGCCGGGCTGGACATGCGCGTTCCCTCCGGAAAGAAGCGGGAAACCATGGCGCGCATCAGGTTGGCCTGCTGCGCGTAGGCCTTGCGAATCCTCCGCAGATGATGCTCGAAGCCGTCACGCTCGAGATACTCCGCGATGGCAAGCTGCGGAATCGTCGGCGTTGCCAGGGTATTCAGGAACTTGAGCTTCTCGACCTGATCGCGGTAGCGGCCTGGCAGCGCCCAGCCAATGCGATAGGCTGCCGTCAGGCTCTTCGAAAACGACGAACAATGCAAAACGATGCCCTTGCGGTCATAGGTCTTCAACGTGCTGGGATGCGTGTCGCCGAAGTACAGCTCGTTGTACACGGCATTCTCGATGACCGGAATGTCCGCTCTCGTCAGTAACTCGACGAGTTCCCGCTTGCGCTCATCCGGCATCTGGAAGCCAAGCGGATTCTGGAAGTTGGGCATGACCATGCAGGCTGCGATCGGCTGCGACTTCACAATCCCTGCCAGAGCAGCAATATCGATGCCGTATTCGGGATGCGTCGACACCTCGATCGCCTTCATGCCCATGCGCTCGATCGCGTGCAGCATGGCGTAGAACGTTGGCGACTCGACGGCAATCACGTCCCCTGGCTTTGCCACGGCCTGAAGGCAGATATTGATCGCCTCGGTCGCGCCGACGGTGACGATGATCTCGTTCGGGTCGACCGGCATGCCGTTCTCAAGGTAGCGGCGCGCGATCTGCCGGACCAGGCGCGGATTGCCGGGCGGAAGCGCGTTCGTCACGTTCCAGAGCGTCTTTTCGCGGCCCGACATATAGGCATACCGGTTCAGCTTCTCGAACGGGAACATAACGGGATCCGGGTACGGTGAGCCGAGCGGTACGGCATCGCCGGCGCCGATCGAGCGCAACGTCGAAAGCACCAGCCGGCTGACGTCCACCGAGGCAGACATGGCGATCGGCTTCGAGGCTCGCAATTCTTGCATTTGCCGCTCGTCGCTTCCGCGCTGCAGGTCGACGAAGTAACCGGACTGCGGCCGGCTCACCAGCAGGCCGCGGCTTTCCAGCAGCAGGTAAGCATGAAGTACCGTGGTGATACTGATCCGGTGCTGCTGGCTAGCCTGCCGTACGGAAGGCAATCGTTCGCCATGGCGGTAGACACCCTGCTGGATCAGCCGCTCGATATCATCGGCGAACTTCTCGTAGAGCTTCAATGGACGCTCCTTCCAACCGGGTCACCGCCAAGCGCATCGCGGTGGCGGAAATCTTGATCGTCCGATTGCAACTGCGCGGCCGAACAGCATGTGTCAAATCTGATGGCGCTGATGCCGGGCAGCGCAATGATGTCGATTCGTCCGGGGTGCGACCCAGCGACAAGGTTGGGGCGGACTTCGCTTATCTTCCCTGCTTCGTCTCTCACGACGGTAGCTCCAATGAATGCGCGTCAGCGAGCCTTGGGGACTGGAACTGGCCACGCGTGATTTTGTTGGAAGGAATAGTAGGGGCGAAGCTGTATTCATAAGAAGCACACATGCGTGCGTCGAAATAGAACACAGTTGCAGTCTAGGCGCGAGATATGGAAAGCTGTACTTCACATCGCGATGCGGTGCTTAGATCGCCACGTGACAAGCTATGCGGAAGGGAAGTTATTTGGTTTCGCCGCAGCCGGCGAGCACTTTGAGCGCGAAAATCGAGGCAGCGCGTTTAGCGCAGCATGTCTTGATCGGCACTTCTTCTGGCAAGGGCCAGTGTGCCTGTCCGGCGTTGGCGCCAAGGATCGGCAGCGCGTGCAAGAAGAAGCGGATCCGGTGCTGGCTTCAGGGCCAGGTTGTGGTCCGGCGCGGTCCGGCGCGGTCCGGCGTGGTCCGGCGCGGTCCGGATTAAGCGCTCGCCCGACACGAGGGAGCGGGTCAAGGAGTGCCCGCTTCAGCCCTACTCCACCTTCTCCCAGCCTGCGTCCGGCGCGAACACGCTCATGGCCTTGGCCCGTGAGGTTGTGCCGGCGCCAAGATCGCGCTGGTACAAGGTGCCGCTGCTGTCGAGCGCGAAGGTCTGCGTGCCGGTCTTGCCGTACGCCACCGGCCACGCCAGGAACACGTATTTTGCCTCGCTGCCTTTGCCAGGCGTAACGATGCGGTAGTGGTAGCCATGGAATGCTTCGGCGGCGGGCGTATCCGGGCCCATCACCAGCGCATCCGGCCCCAGCGGGCTTTTTTCGGCATCGGAGTCGGCGGGCCAGTACAACCCGTCGGTCTTGCGCCGGTTGTTGACGTTCACGTTGTTCTAGAACATCTTGCGGAGATTGCCCCACTTTTCCCGCCGCTTTCCCGTTGCTTTCCCGCCGCTTTGGTGCCTGCGCCACGCCCATGGATAGTGCAAGCGAGAGAATTCATCTCGTCACAAGGTAATTTGCATGCCCGCTGGCGGGCGCCCACCGGACTGCGTGCCCTGGACCGCCCGGTGCGCTATGTGCTGGAGCTGTCGCACTCGCGCTATTTGCGCAGCCGCTATTCGACCAATGAGAGAACGACTACGGCCACGATCACAAAGGCGATCCCTATCCATCCGATCGGCTTCAAGCGGTGCCCGAAAAGTAGCCGGCCGCAAACTGCGGTTCCCAGGATGCCGATGGCGCCCCACATTGCATAGGCGACGGCGATATCCATGCTCTTGATGGCCTGGCCCAGTAAGAGGAAAGCTGCCCAAAGGAGCAGGATTGCGCCAACTCCCCACCAAGCCTTTCGAAATCCATCGGATTTCTCCAGCATCATATTTGCCACGATATCAATCGCAGCCGAATCGCCAATGAAATGCCAGACGGCGCCATTGCGGATGCCGAGCCAGACAGGTGCTCAACCGTCGCTGAGCTTGCGCGAGCGCCAGCGCCCGTCGCCCTGCTTGCAGAACCAGCCGGTCCAGTTGTCTTCCTGGTCCGCGCGTTTCAACTGAAGCTTCAGTTGGCGGCAGGACTGGCCTTTATCGGTCTTGCCGTTCATCGGCGTCAGATTTCCCTCGATTGGCTTGCGTTTTCCCGACGCCGGGTAGGTCCACGGCACCACCGCACCGTCGGCGCCATCGTCCAGCGTCTTGCTGACCGTCTTGTATAGTGCGGCCGCTTCCTTCTGGCTCATGCTCCCGATCACGGTGCCATGGATGAACGAGTCGAAGTATGCGAGAGCCGGCGCGGCAGGAACAAGCGTGACGGCGCAGAGCAGCGCGCGTCGGAGAAACAGGCGAAGCGACATGAAAGGTATCCTTAAGTGGGTCGCTGAAAGAGCGGGGAACATGACCCGGCAAACGTCTGTCGACTAGGCCGCCAGCTCTTTGCAGAACATGAAAAAGCTGCCTATGGTAGCGCAATAGCCACGCATGATCGAGTGCGTATTCCGAGCGCTAGCCTGCATCCCCGCAAGGGGGATTCTGCCGCGGCTCGTGGCGAGCCGATTTGCCGCGGCCGCATTCGCAAGCCGCCGCGATGACCGCCGTCAGGCCTTCAACTCCCCCAGCGCATCCTCGATTTCCTGCTGGAACGCCGGCCATAGCCCCTGGAAGCTCTCGAGCCCCTCGCTCCTGACCAACTGCTGCAGGCCGTTGCATAGTTCCGCCAGGGTCGCATTTCCCACCAGTGCGAAGCCTCCGCTCAGCGAGTGCAGTGCATTGAGGACGGCGTCGGCGTTGCCCGCCCGCAAGGCATCTGTCATGGCCGCCATGGTCTGCCGCGTGGCGGAGTGCATCGCCTCACAGATCTGCGGGGTGATCGGCAATTCCGGCAATTCCGGCAACTCGGGCAATGTCTTGTCGCTATCGGATTCCTTTGGCGCGCTGCGGCCAGCATGCGAGCGCAGAACGCGCCCCAGCACCGCGAGCGGCAAGGGCTTGACCAGCACCGTGGAAATGGACGATTCCAGACTGCGCTGCGCCTGTTCCGGTGTGCTATGCGCGCTCATCGCGACGACGGGCAAGCCTGGATATTGCTGCCGGATGGCCGATGCCAAGGCATAGCCATCCATCACCGGCATACCGATGTCCGTCAGCACGATGTCGTATTGCCTTTGCGCAAGCGCCTCCAATGCCTTCCCGCCATGCTCGACAATCGTCGCGTCAATGCCGAGTTGCTCGAGCTGGTCGGCCAGCATGGCACGGGTTGCCGGGTGGTCTTCCGCGACAAGCACCTGGATGGGCCGCTCGCCATCACCGGACTCCACCGCGCTGGCAGCGTCCGATGCCTTGGCTGTCGCCGCTCTCCCGGCCTGTGCGACTTGGGGAGGCTCCTCCGTGCGTTGCAATGGCCACCTGACCGTGAAGGTGCTGCCCTGCCCCGGCGTGGAGCTGACCGAAATATGGCCTTGCGCTGCCTCCACGATGCGCTGGCACAGCGGCAGCCCGAGGCCGGTGCCTCCGTAACGTCGATGGATGGAACTGTCAGCCTGCGTGTAGAGCGCGAACAGGGTTGGCACGACGGCTGGATCTATCCCGATACCGGTATCCGCAATCTCGAACTGCACGACAGATGTCTCGTTGTCCTGCACAAAGGCGGCGCGGACTACCACTTGGCCGGATTCCGTGAACTTGATCGCGTTGCTGACCAGGTTGGCGATCACCTGCCGGATCCGGGTCGGATCGCCAAGAAAGTAGCCGGCGGCACCGGGCGAGATTTCACAAGCCAGCGCCAGGCCCTTGGCCTCCGCAAGCGGCGCAAACGTGTCGCGCACATTCTGCAGCAGCTGGTCGCAACGCAAAGGAATGGATTCGAACGTCAGCTGCCCCGCTTCCACCTTGGACACGTCCAGCACGTCATTGATGATGCGAAGCAGCGAAGCGGACGACGACTCGACGATCTCCAGCCTTCGCCGCTGGCCGGCAGACAATGGCGAGCGCCCCATCAGCTCCAGGCAGCCGATCATCGCATTCAGCGGCGTACGGATCTCGTGGCTCATGATGGCAAGGAACGTGGACTTGGCCTTGTTGGCCTGGTCCGCCGCCTGGCGCGCCTCCCTGAGCTTTTGCTCCGTCTTCTTCTGCGCGCTGATGTCGTGCAACGCGCAAAGCAGCGCCGCCTCCCCGCGATACTTGACATGGGTGAAGTTCACCAGCAGATGCGTCAAGGCTTGCGTGTCCGTCCCAAGGGTCAGCTCCTGGCCGATCAACGGCCGGTTCCTGTTCGGACGGCCCGGACGCGCCTCCGACGCGCGCCGATAGAGCTCCCACATGCGCTGGCTCAGCGGCGGCGCGCCAACCTGCTCGGCATACCGCGCCATCACGTTGTTGCCCACGATCACACGGCCATCGGCCTGCGCAAGCAGGCTAAGGCCCACCGGTGCGGTATGGATCAGCGCGCGGTTGAGCTTCTGGCTCTCCTTCAGGCGCACTGCGCGCCGGTAGCCCGGAATGAGGATCTTGCGGCGGTAGATGACAATGCGGACCCACAACGCCAACCATCCCACCAAGGCAAGGGCGCTGATCGTCAGCAGGCGATACTTCAGGCCGGCCAGGATGGTGTAAGGCGTGTAAGCATAAACGAGGGTCCAGTCCGTCCCTGGCAGGCGCTCACTGATCTTGAAGACGCCGTCCCTGAAGGCCTGTTGCACGCCCGGCCGCGCCGCGGCGGTATGCGTGGCAGCCACATGGTTGATGAAGTCGCTGCGCTCGGCGTCAGGCGTCAACAGCACCTTGCCGTGCCCGTCGAGAATGGCGAACTCGCCCCCATCGACCGGATTCTGCAGGCCATTCAGGAACCGGCCTGGACGCCTGTTGGCAACGACGACGGCGAGCGGCCTCCTATCGCTGTCGAACAGGAACTGTGCGAAGCGGACCACCAGTTCACCCGATAGCGGATCGAATTGCGGCGCCATCCAGATCACGTCCGCCGGCGTGGCTTCGGGATGCTCCACCGCGGCCTGCGTGAGGCTGACGACGTCTGGCCAAGCCTCCTTGAACAATCGGAGCGCATCGGGCAGGCGGGACACCGGTACCGCGTAGCCGCTTCCCGACCGGAGCAGCGTGGCCAGGAAATCCCCCTGTACTGAAAGGAAATAGGTGTTGGCGGAAAGCTCGGGCGTGCGCGTCAGCACGACACTGGATTTGAGCTGCTTCTCCACCATTGCCAGAAGCGGCAAGAAGCTCGCAGCGGGCCGGGCGTCGCTGACCTCGGTGGTCACGGCATAGACCCGGCGGCCCGAATCCTGAATGATCCGCAACTGGCCATGATTGGAAAGGTACTGTTCACGCAAGGCTGGCGACGGCAGCGCATGGCGGTCCCACACGCCTTCCGCATAGCCCGTGCCCCGCTTCAGGACCGCGCTGGCCCCCGTCATGCTGACCAGGAGCCTGGATTGCTGCGTCAGAAAGCCCGCGCGCGCGGCCGCATTGTAGTCACTGGCCGCCATCCACACGGCCAGCACCGAGCACAGCAGGATGAAAGCCGATAGTGCGGCACCACCGCCGTACAGCAGGGTGAGCTGATACCGCTTCATCAACTCTGGATTGAAGTCGCGGCGGCCGCGGGAAATGCGGTGCCTGACAAGGGGCTTCAGTTTCACGGCGACGTTGACATCATTCTGCTTCTGTTGGACCTATCAGGCGCACAGCCGGGCGTCACGCTTCCTGTTGGCCGTCTTCCGGCTCCGGCTGCGGCTCCGGCTGCGTCTCGTTGCCGCTGTAGCGGATCAGGTCCGCGTCGCGCGTGACCCCGAGCTTTTTCATTGCCGCAACCTTTTGCGCGCTGATGGTCTGCTTGCTACGATGCAGCTGGGCGGCAATCTCGCCCACCTTGTAGCCCGCCCGGAACAATCTCACGATTTCCGCCTCCCGGGCACTCAGCTTGCGCGTGGCGCCCGGGTCCTCCTGGTCTTCGAGCAAGGACGCCACGGTGGGCGACACGTATTGCCCACCGGTATAGGCGGCATGCACGGCGGTGACGATATGCGCCATGGCATCGGACTTGCTCAGTATGCAGGTCACGCCAAGCGTCTGGATGGCGCGCAGCACCGCGGGATCGTCCACCATGGTGATGGTCACGATGCGCACCTCGGGGTACCGCCGCAAGATCATAGAGATGAGTGCTTGTCCGTCGCCGTACTTACCGTCCGGCATGACATAGTCGAGCACCAGCACGTCGCACGGCTGCTTGCCGAGCGCATCGACCAGCTCCGTGGAATTCGAGGCTGTGCCGGTTACCTCAATGCCGCCGGCCCCCTGCAGCGAATGGGCAATGCCAAGCAACGTGACTGGGTGATCGTCCGCCACCATGACACGCAAATGAAAGTCATCCATCAAGCCCACGCTTGTAGAAAATTGCACAAGACCCCAAGGTGCGAATGGCGAATAGCGCAACGTCGCCACGAACCGTTCTTGGTCCACACGGCGCCAGGGGTTTCAACCCTGGCCGCAATGATACTCTTCGATCACTTTTCCGCCTATAAGTGCGAAGTAGACCATATCCATGGTATACGATCCGTGCCTTTGCCCCCGCACTTGCCAGCCGGGCATGGCTGGCGCGTCGATTTCTTTCACTCTGACCTGCAGAATCAGACTCGTCCTATTTAGTAATGCCTGCCATCCTTTTATCCTGTCGGTATGAAAGGATCTCTCAGCACCCTCGCTCTGCATCAAGCCCAACTCCATGGCACGCCATTGCATGGTTGCGGCGCGCGCACCCACGATAAGCCCGCGGTTCCGGGCAATGCGAGCCGTCATCGCATCCTGGTCGTGGAAGAGACTCCGCTGCATCTCTCCACCACGATGCAGATGTTCGCCTGTCAGGGCGACCATCATGTCGAAGGCTACACCGATGGAGCCAAAGCCTTGCAGCGCCTGGGCGAATGCCCTTTCGACCTGGTTGTCACCGGCCTCAATGTGGCCGGCGTTGACGGCATCCAGATCATCCAGAGCCTGCCTACGTCCGCGTTCGCACCGGCGCTGGTCATCACCAGCACCGCGCCGCGGCCGATACTGGTGGGCGCCCGCAAGGTCGCCGAGTCGCGGGGCATCGCGGTGATGGCAACGTTGCCGAAGCCGCTCACCCAGCAAGGCGTGCATGCGGCGCTTGGCGCGTATGGCGAGAGCGTGAAGCGTGTCCGTCCCGCCCGCCCCGGCAACACCCCGGATTTTCACCGCGACGCCCTGATCGCCGCCATGGAAAACGGCGAAATGCAAGCCTGGTTCCAGCCGAAGTACGCGCTGGTCGACGACCTGGGCCATGCCGCGGAGGCACTGGTGCGTTGGGAACACCCGGAATTCGGGCTCCTGCTGCCCGGCGCCTTCCTGCCCGCCATCGAGCGCGAGGGGCTTGAGGACCGTTTGCTGCAGACCATGCTGGCGCAGACGCTCGCCGCCCAGCAAGACTGGAAGGCCCGCGGCCACGATATTGCCGTCTCCGTGAACCTCACCACCAGGCTGCTGGATGACCCGGATCTTCCCGATCGGTTGCATGCGCAGGTAACAGCGGCCAAGGGCGATCCACGGCGCATCTGCTTCGAGTTGACCGAAGACTCCATGGAAATGCAGGAAAGCAACTACTACGCTGGCGCATGCCGCTTGCGCATGCACGGCTTTGGCCTGGCCCAGGATGATTTCAGCAGCGGTTTCAGTTCGTTCTACAGACTGGTGGCGACGCCCTTCACGGAGCTGAAGCTGGACCGGTCCATGGTCAAGGACGCCATCATGATCGACGCCTTCCGTGCCGCCCTTTCAAGCGTGGTGCAGCTTGGGCGCAAGATGGGCCTGACCGTGGTGGCAGAAGGCGTGGAGACCGAAGCCCAACGGCGGCTTCTCCAGGAGCTTGGCTGCCACAGGGCGCAAGGCTTCCTGATATCGCCCGCCATCCAGCAAGACGCCGTCCCACGCTTCTTCTCCGCAAGCTGATCCGGCGCATGGCGCTGCCGTCGACCGTCAATTACGGTCACCTGTCGTCGTTTTGACCTTTGCCTGGAAACGGATCGTGGTGATTCGTTGTGATTCGTGGCGATCCGTGGCGCGCCCTCTCCTTTAGCGCTGCCGTTTTCCTGGCTGCCGCCATATAGGCAACCGCGCTCCCCGCCCTCCCGCCCTTGCTGACCGCCTCCCGGCTCGCATCGGCCACAACAAGGTGTTGCCTCATGAACCGCCCTGAACGCCTCGCCGCGGGCGCCCTGCCAGCCATCCTGGCGCCCCGCTCAAGCACCAGCCCGTTGGGCACAGCCAAGCACAAGCCCGGCAAGACGGCCACCTGCGCGCTGCTATGTAGCGCCCGCAACACTGGCTGCCACCCCGAAACCCGCGCCACAGCGCGCCCTGACGTCGCCGGAGATGCCGGGCCGCAGATGAAAAATTGATGGAATTCCCGCCTGTGACCCGGGGGATGAAAAGTGTCAACAATTGTAAAAATTAGGACTTGTCCTATTAAGCCCTGAAAATTTCGTACATGTCCTATGTATCTGGGACGAGGAATCGTAGAAGATACACATCTTGCAACTCCACACGTCACCATCGCTATAGGGGATAACCAGACAATCAGCAAACAAAGGGGCCATGGTTAATATGCGTAGATTAAATATAAACGTGGTGATAGCCGACGACACTCCATTGATACTGGATGGCTTGAAATGCGCACTAAATTCAATTCCGACGATAAACGTCCTGGCATCATGTGAATCGTCAGCTGAACTCTTCAGCACTTTGTCCGACATCAGTTGTGATGTTGTTGTAACCAACTACTCCATTCGTGGTGGAGAATCCGGCGATGGGCTGTCTTATTTATCCCGCCTCCGCCGGCTTCACCCAAACGTGAAAATTGTTGTACTGACCAGATACAAGCAGCCCGCCATCATCAAGTCTGTTCTGGCCCTTGGCGTCTCCGCCATCGTGGGTCGGCATGATGATGCAACCGAGGTAATCACTGCCATTCATGTCAGCGCTTCAGGCGGGGAATACATTTCTCCACGGGTCCGCCTGGCGCTAGCTTGCTTGCAGTCCAGCATCGATCGGTCACAACCGCTCTCGGCCCGAGAAACCGAGGTAATGCGCCTCTATATATCGGGCTTGACCGTCGGTGAAATCGCAGTCCTTCTCAAGAAGGGCAAGCAGACAATCAGCTGCCAAAAGATGAGCGCCATGCGAAAGCTCGGCATAAAGAGCAATGTTGATCTCATCAAGTATGGCAATGACATTAGTCATAGCCAGCATTGATGAACTGCATTCGCAGCGGCACCCCGCCATCTTCTGGCTGGCTTCCCTGATACCGGGTCGCCCACAGTACCGGCTGTGAGCCACTCAGTACCGAGGTAATCACTCATGAACGAGTGTGCAGCCTCGACCCTTGCATGAATGCAAAGCCGTTCGCTCGCGATATTGCTGAGTGGCCACGCATTTCAAGCAACCTTTGCAACTTACTTTTAACAACCTCCGAGAGGAAACTTGAAAATGAAAACGAAAATTCTGGCAATCACCCTGGCAACGGCTGGCCTGATGACCGCAGCCGGTTCGGCGCAAGCCGCCGACGGCACGATCAACTTCACCGGCAACGTGATCGCCTCCACCTGCAAGATCAACGCCGGCACCAACGACCTGACCGTGGCGCTGCCGCGCGCGAGCACCAGCGCGCTGTCCAAGGCTGGCGCCACTGCGGGCCGTACGCCGTTCGTCCTCGCGCTGACGGGCTGCAGCGTCGCCAAGGATGCACCGACCAAGGTCTCGGTTTCCTTCGAACCCGGCACGAGCGTCAACGCCGACACCGGCCGTCTGAAGCTGCAAGGCGCCGACGCCGCGGGCAACGTGGAAATCGGCCTGCTGAACGATCAGTTCAAGCCGATCAAGGTGGGTGCAGCCAGCGCCGACCAGAACTCGCAGATCGTGGACATCGATGCCACCAGCGGTGCCGCGAAGATGAGCTACGCCGCCGAATACACGGCAACTGGCGTGGCAACGGCGGGTACCGCGAACTCGTTCGTGCAATACACCCTGATGTATCCCTAAGCGCGAAGACGGATCCCTGATTTCCGGGGATTGATCGTACCAGCTTTGCAAGCCGCCCGGCCTGAACGGGTCGGCGGCTTGCGACAGGAGGTATAACTCAAAGGACAGTCAAGATGAGACACAGCATTCCGAAGTTGTTGAGCGCGATGGCGATTGCGTCGGCATCGATTGTTTCCGCATCGATTGCGACAACGGCCAATGCCACGGTCGTCGTGTCAGGAACCCGCCTGGTCTTTCCCGCCGAAGAGCGCGAGATGACCATCAAGCTCACGAACGATGGCAAGCTCCCTTCGCTGGTTCAGGCCTGGATCGACAAGGGCAACGGCAATGAAAATGAAACGCCGGACAAGATCGACGTGCCGTTCACGCTCATGCCGACCATGTTCCGGGTCGAGCCGGGCAAAGGCCAGACCCTGCGTGTGATCCATACCAACGAGCCGATGGCGACTGACAAGGAAACGCTGTTCTGGCTCAACGTGCTGGACGTTCCCCCGAAGCCGAGCGCCGAGGATGAGCGCAACCTGCTCCAGGTCGCCTTTCGCACACGGATCAAGCTGATGTACCGGCCGACCGGCCTGCCCGGCAAAGCCGAGGAAGCCCCCGCCCAGCTCAAATGGCAGCTCACCAGGGGCACAGGCGAGCACCAGTATGTCCTGAAAACCATCAACCCGACCCCTTATGTCGTCAGCCTTGGCAGCGTCCAGCTGAAGATGGGTGGGACGACACTCGATGCCGGCATGGGCCATGTGCTGCCCGGCGCGTCGCAGACCTTCCCGGTCAAGGGGCTGGAATCGATGCCCACCGCGCCAGCGACCGTCGAGTTCAACAGCATCGACGATTGGGGCGGCAGCAAGAATACCCAGATGCCCGTCGTCACCGACCTGCGGCAGTAGCCTGGCCGGTCGGCACGTCATCACCCGCTCCACTGCTTGGGGCACAGAAATCTCTCATCAAAGTCAGCGTTGCGCGCCCGTGCGCCACGTACGCATGTCGGGCGGCAAGATCGGACCCCAGATTCGATGTCGTGGTCCGATCCATGATCGCCTGAAGTCTCACTCCCGGAGTGTTTTGTATGCCGCCGATTCAGCGTCCGAATTCCGATATTGGTCACATGCCGCAGCTGCGGCCAATATGCGCATTGCTGCTGACCAGCCTGGCCGGCTGGCAGACCAATGCGCACGCGGACGGCGGAACACCGGAGGCGCCGGAGCCGCTGCATGTCGCGCAGGTCGAGTTCGAGGGCGGCTTTCTCAACAACAGCGCCGGCACCGTTGACCTGTCGAAGTTCCAGCGCGCCAACGTGGTCCAGCCTGGCACGTACAGCGTCGACCTTTATGTCGAGCAGAACTGGGCCGGGCGCGCCAGCGTGCCGTTCAAGGCCGTGCCCGGCACGGCGGATGCCCAGCCCTGCTTCAGCGAAGCGCTGCTGAAGCAGGCCGGTGTCAATCTCGCCAAGCTGCCTCACCATGTGAAGGTCTCGCTCGCCGAGCCCGGTGCCTGCGTTCGTCTCGGGCAAGCCATTGCGGACGCGAGCAGCAGCTTCGATTTCAGCGAACAACGGCTCACGCTCAGCATTCCGCAGGTTTCGCTCGTGCGTAACCCGCGCGGGTACGTGAGCCCGGATCAATGGGATCAGGGCGTCCCCGTCGGGATGCTCGGCTACAACCTCAACGTCTACAGCACCAAGAACCAGGGCAGCAGCACCCAGACACAGGGATATCTCGGCCTGAACACGGGTTTCAACCTGGGGGCCTGGCATTTCCGTCACGACGGGTCGTACAACTGGGATGACAAAGGACGGCAAAAGTACCAGAACGTTGCAACCTATGTGCAGCGGAGCCTGCCGTCGCTGTCGTCGCAACTCGTCATCGGCGAATCCTATACTTCGGGCGAGCTGTTCGATTCCACCCAGTTCCGCGGGGTGCGCGTCTACACGGACGACCGGATGCTGCCGGATTCGTTGCGCGGCTACGCGCCGGTGGTGCGCGGCGTGGCCAAGAGCAATGCAAAGGTCACGATTTCGCAGAACGGCGTCAAGCTCTACGAAACCACGGTGGCACCGGGCGCGTTCGAAATCGACGATCTTTACCCCACCGGGTACGGCGGCGACCTGAACGTTTCCGTCACGGAAGCGGACGGCATCGTGCATTCGTTCTCCGTGCCGTATGCGGCCGTGCCGCTGTCGCTGCGCCCCGGCACCAACCGCTACAGCGTGGTGGCGGGAACGGTGCGCAACCAGCAGAGCTCGAAGAATCCCCTCTTCACCCAGGCCACCTGGCAGCGCGGCTTCACCAACCTGCTGACCGGCTATGGCGGCATCACCGTGGCCGAAGGCTACGTGTCCGTGATGGGCGGCGGCGTGCTGAACACCTCGTTCGGCGCCATGGGCGCCGACATCACGCAGGCACGCACCTTGATCCCGGGCGTGAAGCGGTTCGACGGCTCCAGCGTGCGGGTGAGCTATGCGAAGAACGTGGTGCAGACCGGCACCAACGTTTCGATTGCGGCTTACCGCTATTCGACAGCCGGGTACTTCGGCCTCAATGACGCCATGCTCGCACGCGAGCAGGCCGAACGCGGCAACTCGATCGACACGGTATGGCGGCAGCGCAATCGTGCATCGCTGACGCTCAACCAGCGCCTGGGCGAGCGCGGCGGCAACCTCAGCGCGACCGCCTCCACGGCAACGTACTGGAACCGCAGCGGTTCGGACGTGAATTATTCGGTGGGCTACAGCAATGCCTACAAGAATATTTCCTACAGCGTTTCGGCGACACGCCAGCGCAGCCCGAACGGCGGCATGAGCACGCAGTACTACGTCGGCGTGACGATTCCGCTGGGCCGCAAGACCCCCGTGACGGTGTCGGGCAACATGGTGCACGACAGCAACGGGAAAACCCAGCTGCAATCGTCGCTCTCCGGTTCGGCCGGCCTGGACAACAATTTCTCCTACGGCCTGAACGCCAATCACGCGTCCGGAGACGGCAGCTCGACGACCAATGGCGGCGCCAACGTGATGTATCGCGCGCCGGTCGCCGAGCTCAGCGCCAGTGTCAGCGGCGGCGCGGATTACCAGCAGGCCTCCGTGTCGGCGCGCGGCGCCATGGTCGCGCATAGCGGCGGGATCACGCTGTCGCAGCCGCTGTCGGAGACGTTCGCGATCGTCGAAGCGCCGGAAGCGGCCGGTGCGCGCGTGACCAATGCGTCGGGCGTGCGGGTGGACAGCCGGGGCTACGCCATCGTGCCGTACCTCACGCCGTTCAATATGAACATGATCGAGCTGGATCCGAAGGGCTTGTCGACCGATGTCGAGCTCAAGGAGACCAGCCAGCGCGTGGCGCCGCTGGCGGGATCCGTCCCGCTGCTGAAATTCGCCACGGAGTCCGGGCGTTCCGCCCTGATCCGGTCCCGGCGGCCGGACGGCTCGCCGCTGCCCTTTGGCGCCACCGTGCTCAACGAGCAAGGCAAAGAGGTCGGCTCGGTCGGCCAGATGGGCAAGATCTTCGCGCGCGGCCTGGAGTCGCAGGGCGAGCTGACCGTCAAATGGGGCAAGGACAAATCGGCGGTGTGCCATGTCCCCTACAAGCTGCCGGAGCGGAAGAAGGAGAAGGGGCTGCAGCCGCTGCAGCGCATCGATGCGGCTTGCGCGGACGGAGCAGAAAGGCCGTCCTATGCGGTGAACCGGCCGAATCGCTAAGAAGGCGGTTCGGACGAGCAGGACGCTGCGCGATGTGGGGGGCTACGCGCGCAGCGAGATCTTAGGGATCCATCAATCTTCAAAGACATACGATATCGACCCTGATGAGTTGGTGGAATTGGCCTCGCTGGGCCGCATCTTCATTTGATGCAGCGCGAAAAAACTATATTGGCAATTAAAAAATAAATTGCGAAATACAAACAACATAGCATGTTGGAACAGCGATGAACAATTACGACATGAAAGACATGCAGGGGAAACAGAATGCGCTATCCGGATACCAAGACGAGCCTCGCTGGATCGTACATGAAGAGACTGTTCAAATGGCTTCTGCCGCTGCTGCTTGTCTTGCCGGCAGCGGTCCACGCGCAGTTATGCTCTTCGGGTGGTACTGGCTTTGCGGTGCTAACTGTACCGAGCAGTCTTAGCACTGCGGCGGACGCTTACCGCCCGGGGACCATTCTGCCATCATCGTCGCCCGTTACAGCAAAGAGTGGCAATTACTTTTACGACTGGTGTACTCCAGCTAGATCAATCCAAACCGTAACATTTGACCCGCTTGGAAAAGTGGTCAGCGGGGTGACCTATACGGAGAACGGCCAGACTTACCCCATCTTTGCAACGGGCGTACCGGGAATCGGTTATGTCCTTGGCGCGCGTGCAACCCGCGCTACCCCAACTCCTCCTGCCTCTTCAGCGTGGGTTCCGGTTGGTCCCGGCTCAACGGTGGTATATAACGGGCCAGGGAATAACATGGCGTTTGAGCATCGGATAATCCTGGTTATTTCAGGACGTCTTGCCGCTGGCAGTTACACCATTCCGTCTCAGGAGATCGCCATCATGAGACCGAGGGATCAAAACGGTAAACCGTACACTGAAGATAACATCGCTTTTCGAGCCCCAGGGACGATCCAGGTGACAACGCGGGGATGCAAGGTGACGTCGGGGGCGACCAATGCCGTCACGTTGCCCACCTTGGTTTCCCATAGCCTGAGGTCGGTCGGCGCGGTGTCGGATGCATCGGCGTCCTTCTCCATCACGGTGAATTGCGATCCCAATGTGGGCCTACACGCAACACTCACGGACGCGGCGAATCCGGCCAATACCAGCAATACACTGACGTTATCCGGCAATTCCACCGCGACCGGCGTGGGCATTCAAATGTTCCGGCCGGGTGAAACGACAGCGCTGGGGTTCGGCCCGGATTCATCGGCGAAGGGAAACACCAACCAGTGGTATGTCGGCAGCTCGTCGGCGTCGGGCGGCACCCTCAACGTTCCCATCGTTGCCAAATATGTGAAGACCCTTCCGGTCATCAAGCCTGGCTCGGTCAGCGCGCGCAGCACGATTACGTTCTCGTACCAGTAGTGCAAATCAGATTTCGAAAGAGATGCGATGGATTTTTCGGCCGCACAGGCGGCCCGCACGGTGAGATGGAAACATGCACCCGATGGCGTATTCCGATGTTCGGCTGGCATTGGAATACTTTGGTGGATCCACCGCGCATCTGGCAAAGGGATTTATTATGCTATTTAAAATGACTTCGCGCGCTCTAATCCTGGGCGTCATGTTTTTTTCTGAATCAGCGTTTGCTGCTTGTACGACCACTACACCGACCAGTCAGGCATCGGCAAAACTTCCGCCCTCGCTCAGCACTGTTCGAGATTCGGTGGCCTCGGGGATTCAGTTTCCGTCATCGACTGCCGGATACGCCCGTCACAGTGTCAGCAGAACCAGCGATTGCAATTTCGATGAAATCATCGTAACGCCGCTCGGGAAAGTAGTTCCGGGTTTGACGTTTAAGGCCGAGAGGGGCAGCGCTGCTGTATTTGAAACCGGAATTCCCGGAATAGGTTATGCACTGGAAACGGCAAATGCCAACACGCCTTATGACCCTATTGGGGCTGGGCCAACTGTGCTTCCACCCGGCCCCCCCGGCTCTGGCGCTTGGGGTTACCACCACCGGGTGACTCTCGTCGTAACGGGTGCTATCGAAACGGGAACCTATAGTGCCCCGGCCAAAAACATCCTGACCATCATCGCCACGCTGGGTGGAGCTGTCGTGTCGAATAGGCAGGCGGCAAGTCTGGCCGCATTGAGCATTGCCGTTACGGCAAGAACATGCACGATCACGTCCGGCGCGACCAACACGGTCGTTATGCCGCAGTTGGTGACGTATAGCCTGAAAGCGGTAGGCGATGTCTCTGCCGCCAAATCGACGCCGTTTTCGTTGGGACTCCAATGCGACGCGAACCTCAGTGTCTATGCAACGTTGACGGATGCGACCAATCCCGCGAATACCGGCAATGTCCTTAGCCTGGCAAAGAATTCGACAGCATCTGGCTTGGGTATTCAAATCATGAAGCAAGGCACGACCAGTCCATTGAATTTTGGGCCGGATTCATCGGTCAAAGGCAATACCAATCAGTGGCTTGTCGGTAAATCCGGGACATCCGCTAGTGTCATCAAGGTGCCCTTCGAAGCGCGCTATATCAAGACGGAAGAGACGATCAAGCCGGGTACCGTGAGTGCGCTCAGCACGATTACGTTCTCGTACCAGTAGCGCCAGCGCGAAAAAATTAAATACGAAATTTTGAAAATAAAAAACATATCAGGTTGGAACATCAATGAAATCTCTTACCAGTTATGTCAATAAACATATCAATACACCGATCCTGCGTCGGTATTTGATGGCATGCCTTGGCACGCTGACGCTAGGTGCGACGTTCTTGCCAAACGCTGCGCATGCGGTCTGCAAGACCACCAATACGGGATTCCCCATCAACCCCTCCTATCCCAGTTCCATTAGTACTTCACGAGATGCCACCATCCCGGGGACTCAGCTTCCGTCAAGTAAGATTGGGGCCAAGGTTTCTGGCTACTTCAACGGTTGTGTCGTAGATACGCTAACGTCGACCCCCTTGGGAATCTTGGTCCCCGGCGTTACGTTCCGAAACGGGGGGCTCACCTATCCTGTTTATGAAACGGGAATTCCCGGCATCGGCTACGTAATGGATGGGGGCCGGGACAATTTTGGGTCCGTCTCCGAGCAGAGAGCTATAGGCCCGGGAACGACGCTACTCATCCCAGAGTCGGGTACGAGTCCCATTCACAGGGTGTACCTGGTTATGACCGGGCCGCTTGTTACCGGCTCCTTCAGCACGCCGACGCAAAGGATAGCGAGCTTGCAGGGGACGAACAGAGGGGTCGAAGTCGATTTCAGCCCTCCAATGTACGCACTGTTGGGGCCTCTGAATATTACGGTGACGGCACGGGCGTGCACGGTGACCTCCGGCGCGAACAACGCTGTCACGATGCCCACCTTGCTGGCACATAGCCTGAAAACGGTCGGCGCGGTATCGGATGCTTCCGCCTCTTTCTCCATCGCGGTGAAATGCGACGCCGACCTGGGGTTGTACGCGACGGTCACCGATGCCTCGGATCCCACCAATACCAGCAATACGCTGACGTTGGCCGGCAATTCCACCGCATCCGGCGTGGGCATTCAGATGTTTCGGTCGGGCAAGACAACGCCACTGTTGTTCGGTCCGGATTCGTCGAAAAAGGGAAACACCAACCAATGGCTGGTCGGCAACGCATCGGCTTCGGGCAGCACCTTCACCATTCCCATGGTTGCCAAGTATGTGAAGACCCTTCCGGTCATCAAGCCTGGCTCGGTCAGCGCGCGCAGCACGATTACGTTTTCGTACCAGTAGCGCCAGCCGATTGCCTCGCACTTCATGCCATGCCCGGCCGCCCTCCCGGCTGACCGTTAGCAAAACGTCATAAGGAGAATCAAGATGCCACGAAAGCATCGCGTTGTTCAGAAAAGCGCCGTGCGGTGTCGCCGGGCAATACTTGGAATTGGCTGCACCGCAGCGTTTGCCCTTCCTGTCTCGGAGGCACTGGCGGGCTGCTCGATCATCGCCAGGGACGGCGTCGGACCCGTCGAGTATCTCGAGGTCAGGCTCCCCGCCTGGTCGCCCTCCTCGTTTGACCCCACGGTTCCAGACGGCACGGTTCTTTTTTCAGAAAAGGGGACGGCAACCGGGCCCAGTGGCGACCTTACCTGCACATCCCTGATTGGCACGGTCAAATACGAGGGAAAAGGGCCTCCAGGGGCCTTTAATACCTATGCCACCGGCATTTCCGGGATCGGTGTGCGCATTGACGGAGGATGGACCGGATGGTGGCCGCAACAGACCAATGTTGCAAAGGAGGCGGGCTACTACGTGGGAGGCGGGGATTTCAAGGTGGAACTGGTCAAGACCGGCCCGATCACGGCGGGCGGGTCACTGTCGGGCGAAATCGGCACGACTACCGCGGTCGATCACGGCTTCGTCATCCGGCGTGTCTTCATCAACGGTTCGCTCCCCATCAGGCCGCAGGTCCCCGCATGCAGGGTGATGACGCCGTCCATCTCGGTGCCGCTCGGCCAGATTCCGATCCGCGCGTTCAAGGGCGTCGGCACGACCACCGACGCGCAGCCGTTCGAGATTCGGCTGCAGTGCTCAGGGGGCACGCAGGGAACGTCCACGCGCATGTATTTCACGATGACGGACGGCATCAACTGGTCGAACCGAAGCAACCTGCTGTCCCTGTCGCGTGACTCCAAGGCAACGGGCGTCGGCATTCAGGTACTGCGCGGCACCGATAACAGCCTGGTCAGTTATGGCCCCGATTCCTCACAGAGCAACAATCCGAACCAGTGGTTCATCGGGCAGTTCGGCAATGTGCCGGTGACGATCCCGTTCAAGGCGCGCTACATCCAGACCGCCTCTACCGTGACACCCGGCGAGGCAAAGGGCTACGCCACGTTCACGATGAGCTACCAGTAATCGCGCGGCAAGCGGCCACGCTGCCGGGCCCTCCCGATTTTCGATTTCCGGTTCGCAACAACTTCACAACGACTTAAGGACTTTCAGATGCGCTCTTCGAACTCATGGCAGTTATGGCAGCTTGCCTCGAAGGGCAGCGGATACTGCGCGCTGGCGACCGCGTCCCTGGCAAGCCTGCCGCCGCAGAAGCAGGACATGGCCCGGAACATCGTGGCCAGGCTCCTGCCACGCGACCGCTACTCCGACATCAAGGCGGCGCTGTTGGTCCTGGTCACACTGGAGTTGGGCAACGCGTCGGGCGACAGGGTGCGCGACGGAGGCCGCCGGCAAGCCGCCGGCACCGCCGTGGGGCGAGCGCTGCACTACGTCTACGCGCCCTGGAGCCTGCAATTTGCCTATCGCCAGCTCAATCACACTGGCCCGCTGCCTCGCTGACGGTTGATCGCACATGGGCCCGGCTGGCAGGCGCGGCGGGTCATCGATCGGGAGCATCTTGCCCTCGACACGCCAAGGACGCAGCGTATTCACGTCGGCGGCACGCGTTTTAGTACGCGTCCAATTTTAAATGGCCTGCAATCCCGATAGCATCCGAGATCAAGCGCGTGCGTCCCGTCCACGCAATGCATGATCCGAAAAATGGGAGCACAACAGTTTCCCTCGTTTACAGAAGGGGCAAGGAAAATATCTGCTATGCAACAGTTTCATCAAATCCTGCGCGGTCTCGCTGCGCGACTGATCCCGGCAATCGTTCTTGTCGTTTTCGTGTCGATTTCGCCGAAAGCGGCGGCTACGCTCTCTCAGATGACGGCGTTCGGAACAACGCTCAATCTGCCGAACAGCTTGCCAGCAGGCACCGTGGTCAGTCGCTACACGATTCCGCTGAGTCAACTCTGCAGCCAGGTGCCGTGCAAGGTTGATTCGATATCGCTCTGGCCGAACGGCGGGGGTGCAACCAACCCCGGACCGCTAATCCAGACCAACGTATCGGGCATCTCGACTCAGCTGCTGGTCAACGGCCAGCCCGTCACCGGGTTCAACGTCAACGCCAGTTCTGCCAACGATCTCATGGTCAATTCGCCACTCGAAGTGCAACTGGTGCGCGACAGCCGCCCGCTGTTGGCCGGCAGCCTGGCGGGCCAGCAAGGCGGCAATCCGTCCTATTTCTATGTGTGCCTGCGTCATGATTGGTCAACCACTGGCAAAATCTGCACCTCTTACGATACCGGTCTCGCGATCGCTCTGGCGGCCACCGTCAGGCTGGTCAACGGCACCTGCTCGGCGCCGGATCAAAGCGTCGCGCTGTCCTCCATGGTCTTGTACAAGTTCAAGGGCGTGGGATCGACCGGCGACCAGTCGGGCACGAAGGGGTTCGACCTTCGCTTCAACAACTGCCCGCCCGGCTTCGCGCGCGTCGGTTACACGCTCACCCCGATCGGAGGCCCGCTGCCCGCCCTCGCCGGCGCGCTGCCGGTCGCCGGCGGCTCGACTGCGAAGGGCGTGGCGATCCAGATCACTGGCACGAACGGCACGCCCGCGACGTTCAATCAACGGTTTGCGCTCAGCGCCTATAACAGCTCGACCGGCGGCTCGTACACGATCCCGATGAACGCGCGCTACATTCAAACCGAAGCAACGGTCACGCCCGGCACGATTTCCGGCATGATGTCCGTGCTGGTGGATTACCAGTAAGCGCGCGCTGCCCGCGCGGCATGCCGCATGCCGTCGCGGCGACGGGCATACCGCACAGTCACTGACACCGCATGCGGCCGCCGAGACCACCGAAATGACACGCCGCCAGGCGCGGCAGGTTGACGAGGCGCTGACGCGCGCCTCGTCCGCGGCGCCGGTGCTGTCGGGCAGCGAAGCGTCCCCGCACGAGACACTCGCCTTTCCCGCCGAGTCGCCGTGCTTCGATATCTCGCGCCTTTCGCCTATGACGGCGACCGTATCAGGACGCAGCGTATTCACGTCAGCAGCACGCGTTTTAGTACTCGTCCGATTTTAAATGGCCTGCAATCCCGATAGCATCCGAGATCAAGCCCGTGCGTCCCGGCCACGCCATGCATGATCCGAAAAATGGGGCAATAACGGTTTCCCTCGTTTACGGAAGGGGCAAGGAAAATTTCTGCTATGCAACAGTTTCATCAAATCCTGCGCGGTCTCGCTGCGCGACTGATCCCGGCAATCGTTCTTGCCGTTGTCGCATCGATTTCGCCGAAAGCACTCGCGCTCACCATTGTCACTGCGTTCGGATCCACGCTTAACCTGCCGAACAGCTTGCCAACAGGCACCGTCATCAGTCGCTATACGATTCCGTTGAGTCAACTCTGCCGCGCAGCATCGTCGTGCGAGGTTTCCAGGGTAGCCCTTTTTCCGGATGGCGGGTCTGCCACTGCATCCGGACCGCTAGTCACGACCAACGTATCGGGCATCTCGACTCGCCTGCTGGTCAACGGCCAGCCCGTCACCGCATTCTCCAGCAGCGGTAGCAACTTCCTCATCGTCAATTCGCCACTCGAAGTGCAACTGCTGCGCGACAGCCGCCCGTTGTCGGCCGGCAGCCTCGCGGGCATGAGCAGCGACCCGGCCTATTACTATGTGTGCTTGCGCGGCAGCACCAACTGCACTCCGACGAGCGATGGTCTCGCAATCAGGCTGGCGGCCACCGTCAGGCTGGTCAACGGCACCTGCGCGACGCCGGATCAAAGCGTCGCGCTGCCCTCCATGGTCTTGTACAAGTTCAAGGGCGTGGGATCGACCGGCGACCAGTCGGGCACGAAGGGGTTCGACCTTCGCTTCAACAACTGCCCGCCCGGCTTCGCGCGCGTAGGTTACATGCTCACCCCGATTGGAGGCCCGCTGCCCGCCCTCGCCGGCGCGCTGCCGGTCGCCGGCGGATCGACGGCGAAGGGCGTGGCGATCCAGATCACTGGCACGAACGGCACGCCCGCGACGTTCAATCAACGGTTCGCGCTCAGCGCCTATAACAGCTCGACCGGCGGCTCGTACACGATCCCGATGAACGCGCGCTACATTCAAACCGAAGCAACGGTCACGCCCGGCACGATTTCCGGCATGATGTCCGTGCTGGTGGATTACCAGTAAACGCGCACTGTCCACTCCGCATGCCGCTATTTGAAGGCGCGATCGAGTCCGCCCGTGCCGCATCGGCTGCCGCGCCGGGTTTTCTTGCACATTCCGCCGCATTTTCAAACTTGTCCGATTGTCTTCCCTGCCCAAGACACTCAGAATCACACTCAGAATCCTGTTACTTCGCTAACGACAGCAGCGACGCGCGATGCACGACACGCACGCGCGACACAAGACACCAAACGCAACACACAGCGACTGCCACCCTGGCCCATCAAGCGGCTCAGGCATTGGCGGGCTAGCGTTTTTGCAACAAACCTGCGCCTGTGTTCCAGGCAACGCGCGCAGCATGGGCAACATGAAATCCATCCGTATTATCGGCGGCGCAGTTGCGCTGCTCCTGCTTCGGGCCCCCGCGGCCACCGCACAGTCACTGACACCGCATGCGGCCGCCGAGACCACCGAAACGACACGCCGCCAGGCGCAGCAGGTTGACGAGGCGCTGACGCGCGCCTCGCCCGCGGCGCCGGTGCTGTCGGGCAGCGAAGCGTCCCCGCACGCGACACTCGTCTTTCCCGCCGAGTCGCCGTGCTTCGCTATCTCGCGCCTTGAGTGGAAGAACGCCGAGGCGTTCGCATGGCTGGTGCGCGCCGTGCAGGTGCAGGACGTGTGCATCGGTTCCGAGGGCATCACCCGCCTGCGCGACCATCTGCGCTACCTGCTCATCGAGCGCGGCTACGTCACCACGCAAGTGCTCATCGGCCAGCAAGACTTGCGCGCCGGCAAGCTGGAGATCGAGCTTGTGCCAGGGCGCATCGGCAGCATCGCCGAGACCGGCGACGCGCCGGGCCGCCGCCAGATGGCGATGCCGATGGCCGAAGGCGACGTGCTCAATCTGCGCGATCTCGACCAGACACTGGAAAACATCCGCACCGTGGCCGGCGACGCATCGGTACGGATGGTGCTGGAGCCGGGCAAGGAATTTGGCCAGACCGATCTCGCCATTCACCATGCGCCCGAGGTGCGCCGCTGGCGGGCCATCGTCACCGCCGACAACTCGGGCATCGACGCGACCGGCAAGAACCAGCTTGGCGGCGTCCTGGTGGTGGATTCCCCCCTGGGACTGTACGACCAGCTCATCGCCACCTACAACAATGACGCGCACTTCGGCAACCGTAGCGTCGGATCGCGCGCGATGGGCCTGCAATGGACGGTGCCGTATGGCTATGGCTCCTTCTGGCTGGGTGCGAACCAGTATGACTTCCTGCAGACGATCGCCACCACCGCCGGCAACCTGCCCTACACGGGCCGCACGCGCACGTTCGAGGTGGGTGCCAGCCACGTGGCTTACCGTACCGGCACCATGAAGGGCACGGTGCGCGCCAAGCTGTCGCGGCGCTCGGACGACGTCCGGCTCAGCGATTGGCCGATCGGCGTGCAGACGCGCGACATCACCGGCTACACCCTCAGCTACGCCCACTATCAACGCACGCGCCGCATGACGTTCACCGGCGGGCTCGGCCTGCGCGGGAGCATTCCCGCGTGGTCGGCCAACAGCGGCTATGTGAGCGGCAGAACGCAATGGAGTGGCCGCTACAGCATCCTCAGCGCCAACGCGAGCGTCGACGCGCCCTTCTCCGTCGGGCGGCAACGCTTTGGCTATCGCGCCAGCATGAATGCGCAGGCGGCGCCGAATGCGATTCCAGCAACCGAGATGCTTTCGATCGGCAGCCGGTACAGCGTGCGCGGCTTCGATGGCTCGCGCACTTTGGTGGGACAAAGCGGATGGGTGCTGCGCAATGAAGTCGCGGTGGCGATCGGGAACACCGGACAGGAAGCCTATGTGGCGGCCGACGCGGGCGCCGTGGGTGGCAGCGTGACACGCGAACTCGCCGGGCGAACGCTGGTTGGCGCGGCGCTCGGGGTGCGGGGCGAGTACGGCAAGGTTGGCTACGACGTGTCGGTCGGCATGCCGGTGGCCAAGCCGGCCGGGTTCGAGGCCGCGCGGGTAACGGTGGCCGTGCAGCTATCGATGAAGCTCTGACATTGGGTTCGTCGGGGTGTCGGGTTTTGTGTGTTGTTAGTCGTGTGTTGTTAGTCGTGTGTCGTGTGAGTCGATTCACCGCCGGGCTGAATCCCGCGCCGCCGTAGCTCCCCTCTCCCGCCGTGCGGGAGAGGGGTTGGGGGAGAGGGCGGGCCTGCGCAAGAGCGAGGCGTTTCACTTCGAGCGAGCGCCCGCCCTCTCCCCCGGCCCCTCTCCCACTTCATGGGAGAGGGGAGCAAACCAGCGTTTTTCTTCCGGCAACTCCAGCCCGCATGCAGTACCCACACCAAAGCCGGATGAACGGAAATTGCCTTGATCCACAACCTGAAGGAGGAAGCCAACCACAGCCATTACTGAATCTCCAACACCCTGACCCGGCATGCCCGCCCCCAAATCGGCACAGATCTCCGTATGCCGGCGGCCTGCCGTCTCTCACTTTACTTACCATGGTCCAAATGATGAAAAAGACATCCATGATTGCCCGCCAGCCCCGCTGCAGCACCTTGCTGAGCGCCCTGTTGCTGGCCCTCCCAGCGCTTCACGCCTCCATGGCATCCGCGCAGATCAGCGCGGCGCCTGGCGGCCCTGCTATCGGCGCGACCGCCAATGGCGTGCCGCTCGTGCAGATCAACGCGCCGAACGCCGCCGGCGTATCGCACAACCAGTTCCAGAACTACAACGTGGGCGCCAATGGCCTGGTGCTCAACAACAGCGCCAACGGCGCTGCCACGCAGATCGGCGGCAATGTCGCGGGCAATGCCGCGCTCGCCAATGGCGCCGCCGGCGTCATCCTGAACGAGGTGGTCGGCAATTCCCGCACCATGCTCAACGGCACGACGGAAATCGCCGGGCAGCGCGCCGCGCTGATCGTCGCCAACCCGAACGGCATCTCCGTCGATGGCGGCAGCGTGCTGAACGCTTCGCGCGTCACGCTGACCACGGGCACGCCGACGCTCACCAGCGGCGGCTCCGTGTCCGGCTTCACGGTGGCCGGCGGCGACATCGCCATCACCGGCAGGGGGTTCGATGCCAGCACGGTGGACAAGGTCGACCTGCTGTCGCGTTCCATGAAGATCGACGCGGCGGTCCGTGCCAAGGACCTGATCCGCGCCGTGGCGGGCCGCAACGATATCGCCTATGACGGCGACCGTATCGATGCCGAGCAAACCAAGGGGACCGATCACGTGCCGGTGCACGCCATCGACGTGGCCGCGCTCGGCGGCATGTACGCGAACGCCATTTCGCTGCGCAGCACCGAAGGTGGCGCCGGCGTGAACATCGCAGGCAAGGTGCAGGCGCTCACCGGCGACCTGAAGATCGAGAAGACCGGCCTGGTCATCACCACGGCGGATCAGGGCGGTGGGAAGGCCAGCGACGACAAGGCTGGCGGCGAAACGGCCAGCGCCGAAGTCGCCCCTGGCTTCGTCGTCGCCGGGAAGGCCACCGAGGACAAGATCAGCGTACGGGCCGGCGCGCAACTGCTGGCGGCGGGCGCCACCGATATCCGTTCGAACAGCGTGGACAATGCCGGCGCGATCAGCGGCAAATCCGGCGTCTCGTTCAAGTCGGCGGTGCTGATCAATGACGGGACTATCACGTCGGACGGTGACATCAAGCTGAACACGGCCACGCTGCGCAACACGAAGACCATCAAGGCCAGCGGCACGCTGACGGCCGATACTTCCACCATGACCAATGGCGCTGACGGCACGATGGAATCGGAGCGGGACCTTTCGGTCAAGGCCGCCACCCTGACTAACGATGGCGTGATCCGTTCCAACGCCGGCAACCTCAACGTGGATGCCGTAGCCACCAGTAACAACGGTACGCTCGCCAGCGCGACTGGCACCACCAAGGTGAAGGCGACGACGTTCACGAACTCCGGCAAGATCACCGCGAGCCAGAATCTTTCGGTCAATACAACGACCGCCAGGAACGAAGGCACGCTGTCCAGCGAGCACGGCAACCTCGACTTCTCCAGCCTCACGTTCACCAACGTGAACCGCTTGTCCGCCAAAGAGGGCAAGGTGAAGGTGCAGTCGATGATCTACTCCAACTCCGGGACCATTGAGCAGGCCCCGCTGGTGGCGCAGGTCAAGCCCGTGGAGCCGGCCAAGCCCGTGGCGCCGACCAAGCCGGTGGAGCAGGCTAAGCCCGTTGAGCCGACCAAGCCGGTGGAGCAGGCCAAGCCCGTAGCGCCGACCAAGCCGGTGGAGCAGGCCAAGCCCGTTGAGCCGACCAAGCCGGTTGAGCAAGCCAAGCCCGTTGAGCCGGCCAAGCCCGTGCAGCAAGCCAAGCCCGCGCAGGTCTGGCCCGGGCAGCAAGTCTGGCAGGCGCAGCAGGTCTGGCCTGTACAGCAGGTCTGGCCCGCACAGCAGGCCTGGCCCGTGCAGCAGACCTGGACCGTGCAGGTGCCCGTAGCCAACCCCTGGTGGCAAGCGACGCCCATCAGCTGGAATACGCGCTGGTACTAACCTGCTGAAGACATCCGTCGCATAACGCGGCGCGGATGAGAGAAGGAGAGGCGGGCGCCGTTCTGGCGCCCGCCTTTCGCCGCCATCTTGATTCCGCAGTCCATCATGACCAGCGTGAGGAGCGCCCGCTGCGGCAGGCGTGCGTTGACGCCGATCAGAGAGAATTTCTATGAGAACCTATGTCGTGGACATGAACGTCCTGCAATGCCCTGACTTTGCCGCGAAAATCCGAGCGGAAGCCGAGTCCAGGTTTGTCATTCCAGATGTCGCCCTGGTTGAGATGTGCAAGCACGAGGACTGTCGGTTGACCATGAAACTGGCATTGCAGGTGTTCTCCCCGCACATCGATCAGGTGGCGGTTTCTTTCAGCGTGGGTGAGATATCCCATACGGAGTTGAACTCGCGTTGCCCTTCCACCCCGGATGGAATCCTATCTTCCGAGTTCACGAGTTTAGTTGGCAATCTGATAACGGATCTCGCAAAAGACGAGAACGATAAAACCAACGATAGCATTCAAAAGAGATTCAGCGACGCAAGAGCGTCTCTCCTGGGCAAAGATCTGGATGCAGCCAATGCCAGACTCCGCACCGAGCAACTTCTGGAAGTATTGCATCAAGGCCTGAGGCCTAAGCTCATCGCTTCCATCCGAAGTCCAAATCTGAGTTGGCCACGCTTTCTCGCCTTCGTTCAGGTGATGTCTGAGATCTTCTTCTTGAAGATGCTTAAGAAAGATCACGGCATGGAGGAAATTGACGCACTCCGCTTCATCGCCCGGAAGCCGATGTACCTCCGATACAATTATCTGCTGGCAAGGCACTGCCTGATCACGATAAGAAATGGGGGGAACGTCGCCGCGGCAGGGAAGGAGCTCAACCATCAACTTGATCTGGACTATGTCTTGATCGCATCGTACTTCGATGGCCTTTTGTCCCAGGACAAAAAGGTAAACGAAGCACATCGCGACCTGCTCGCGATACTTTCCACTTCCTCCGGGGAAGCCAGAGAACGGGCGATGGATTGGTTCGAGGAGATCGGTCCCCCAGACTGATCGCGGTATGTCCCGGTGTTAAGCGAGAGCGGACGTCTCCGGGATCGATTGCTACGCTTGAAGAACCGTTATTGACAACGGAGCTCACGCTCAAGGGGCGCTGGGCGAGGTCGCCGGCTGGTGGTTCATGGCCGAACTCAGCTGTCGGACCGATCCTTGAACGATACCGTCACCCTTGCCGCTTCAGATCTCCCATGCTGCAATCCGGAGCTGACATAGCCGCCCTTCTTCGCGCCAGTAAAAAAACCCAGGCTGCCACGGGGATAACAGCCTGGGGCGCGATTGCGGGTTGGAGGGGGGTACCCACTCTGCAAAGGTCGATCATCGGCACATAGGGGTATGCCGACAAACAAAAGTCTAACGAGGTTTCACGGTTCAGGAAATCGGATAAGTCTGAATTTCATCGCGCGATCAATCGGATAAGTCCGAAATGACTAAGCCCACCAAAGATGCCACATCCTCAGTCCACGCGTGCTTCGAGGTACAGCGCGCGGAATTCGAGAGCCGAGCCTGGCGTTGCGCAGAATCAGACTTGTCCGATTTTCGACTCATATCAGCAATGCTAGTATTGCCCTTTGACCAGCTTCGCCCGGATCGACCGGCGGTGTTGCGTCGCTTTTGCGCTGCAGAGGTGAGCCTTGCCTGATTCCGTTATTCCTTCCCAACTCGATGTGCCGCCACCATGGGGCACGCGCTTCGATATACGCGATACGCTTGCTGCGTACCGTGCCGAGGCCGTCAAAGTGCATCTTGCGGCCACGGCCCCCACCCAGGCGCGGGCGTTGCGCCGCGCGCGGCTGCGCGGGCTGGCTGCCGGCACGGTGGGCTGCGGCACGGCTGCGGCGGCGGCGTGGCTGTTGGCGGCGTCGTTGACAGGCCCCGCTCCCGCGCCCTTGCCTGCACCCTTGCCCGCATTCAAGCCTGTGTCCATGCCCGAGTCCTCGCCTGCGCGATCGCCAGCAGCAGATGCCGGGCTGCAAGCCGCTGTGGCCGAGCAGCCGGAAGCCGTGGCTGCCGTGGCTGCGGCGGTTGACTCGCCCGCGCCTGCGGCGCCTCTGCCCGCCCCTTTGCTGGCTGAAAACGCGACCACCAGCAAAGCCAACAGCACAGCCATCAGCGCAAGCAACGGCACAGCCACCCGCGCCGCCACCAGCCCCATCGCCGCTGCGGTCGAGCACACCGTAGCCCGCAGGCATTCGTATGCCGAGCCGGTTCCTGCCAGGCAAATGGCCGCGCGCAGCGCCAGGGCGCCGGCAGCCTATGACGCGGGCGATAGCGCGGACAGTAACGCAGACAATAACGCGAGCTACAGCGCGAGCTACAGCGCGGGCTACAGCGCCGGCTACAGGCTGGCTGTGCCGGCGTACGACGCCAGCTCGCGCCCGAGCGCCGTGGCCTATCTGCCGCCCGACTCGCATATCACGTTGCATGAGCACTCCCGGCTGATCGACGAGTAAGGCTGCGGCCTTCCACTTGCGCCGATTTCATCGGCTCCGCCCCGCTCGCCGTGGCACAGAGACTGGCCGCGCGCCAGGCGAAACGCGTGTCGCTCCCGGCCAGCATCCCGACATCGGCTTTTGCAGGCGCCCGCTGCGATTTCGCTTGCGGTCGAGCAATGCGCCGTGCCTGAGACCGCGCCGTGGCGTTGAGCACCCTGCTTTTCGTACTTGTCTGATTCAAATCTGGTGAATGCGTCTCTAGAATGGACCGGCAAATCAAACTCTTTCAACGCTCCCCTTCAACGCTGCCATACGCGCTTCATTATTTTCATTAGCCGATTCAGGTCTGGTGCATTTGGTATTGGGGGTGGAGCAAGCCGGACACTCCTCCATGAAACTGCAACCAACTCGAATTTCCGTCGCCATCCTGACACTGCTGTTCCCGGGCATTCAACTGGCCACGGCGGCGACGGCTTACCCCAGCATCGATCTTTCCACACCCGATGGAGAAACGCGGGTGCTCGTTCCCGGTGACACGGTCACGCATGCGGGCGCCGGCACGGCGGTCAACATTAGCGGCGCCAACAACGCCCTCTCGGGCAACGGCGTGAGCATCCAGTCCGGCATCGCGGGCACGAGCGTCGGCGCGCAGGGCGTCAGCGTCAGCGCCGGCGGCACCCTGGCACTGTCCGACAGCAACCTCACCGCACTGGGCAGCTTCGAGGCCAATGCCTTGGTCGTGCGCGATGCGGGCAGCACGGCGACCCTGAACGACACGCGGATAAAGACCGAGGGTCAATATTCCCACGGCGTGCACGCCATCGACGGCGGGCGCGTCGAGATGACAGGCGGCTCGGTTTCCACCCAGGGTGACGAAGCCCATGGCCTGAATGCAGCGGGCACGGACGCCGTGATTACCGCCCACAAAACGCAAATCACCGTCCTTGGCGATGGCGCCTCGGCAGTCCACGCAGCGGATGGTGCCAGCGTCGTCCTGGATCAGGCAAAGCTCAATGCCACTGCCACCACGCATTGGGGCGGCAAGGGCATCAGTGTCGACCGCGGTACCGTGACCGCCACCAACACCGACATCGTCTCGGTCCGCGGCACTGGCATTCACGCGTCCGGCGGCAGCGTCTCGTTCTCCAATGGCACCATCGACGCGTATCGCGATGGCGTGTATCTCACCAGGGCCGGCGGAGCGGAATTCACCCCGTCCACAGCCGATTTGCGCGATGTGGTGGTGCATGCCGAGACGGGTTCCGGCATCGATGCAAACGCTGATGGCGTCCATGCCAGGCTGGAGCGCGTGCAGATCAGCAGCAATGGTTCGAACGTCGCCGGCATCCGGGTTCCGAGCGAGAGCGTTGTGGTGGCCAAGGACGTCTCCATCAGGATGAGCGGAGAAAAAGGCGTGGGCGTGGAAAACCGGGCGGGCACAGTCACCATGGACGGCGGCTCGATCACCACGCGTGGCGAAAGCGGGCACGGTATCTACGTCTCCGAACTCTATAGCGGCAGCGGCAGCAGCGCGACGACCACCGCGCGCGGCGTCGCAGTCGAGACCTTCGGCAACGCTGCCATCGGCGTGGTCTCGCGCCTGCCCGGGTCCAACGTCGTGCTCGAAGGTGGCTCGGTCACCACCCACGGCCACACCGCCTACGGCCTGCTCGCCAACGCCGCGCGCCTGGATGCGACAGGTACCATCGTGCGCACCGTTGGTGACGGTTCCCACGGGCTGATGATGGGCCGCCAGGGCGCGCAGGTCAGCCTGGACGGCGTCGACATACGCACCAGCGGCACAGGCGCCAATGGCATCCTGGCCTACTCGAACACGCCCGGCGTCGACAACACGATATCGATCCGCAACAGCCATATCGAGGCCGCGAACGGCAATGGCATCACGGTCGAAGGCAGCGGCCTCACTGCGAACCTGGTCGACACCACGATCATCGGCAAATCCAGCAGCGGCGATGGCGCCTTGCTGTACGTGGACGAACGGCGCCCCTCCTCGCCAGACGGTGATGTGGTTGCCGCACGCGATGTGCAGCTCAACGCGCAGCGCAGCCACCTGGAGGGCGACGTGGTGCTCGACAGCGGGTCGGCCAGCGTGAGCCTGCGCGACCACTCCGTGCTGACCGGCGCCCTGCACAACAACGCCGGGCGGATGGTGGACACGCTGAGCATCGACGGCAGCAGCACCTGGCGCGTGCGCGGCAACTCGGCGGTGGCGCGCCTGGACAATGCGGGCACGGTGTCATTTGCCACCCCGGGCGGCGCGTTCAAGGTGCTGGACGTGACCGGCAACCTCAGCGGCGGCGGCCTGTTCGAAATGCGCACCGACCTGGGCGCCGGCCAGGGCGACCTGCTGCGCGTCGGCGGCACCGTCTCTGGCGATCACCGCGTGCTGGTGGCCAACAGCGGCGCCGAGCCGATGGCCGGCGGCGGGTCCCTGAGGATCATTCAGACCGAAGGCGGCCCGGGGTCGTTCACGCTCGCCAACCGCGATCAATTGGTAGATGCCGGCACCTATCGCTACGCGCTGAAAAGCAGCGATACGGTCGGCGGGCGCGCCACCGACTGGAGCCTCGTCAACAGCGGCGAGCTGTCGCCGGAAGCGGTGGCGCCGCCAGGGCAGTCCGAGATTGCGCCGCCTGGCCCCGAAGACCTGTCCACGGCCGCCAACGCCGCCATCAATACGTCCAGCGCCGGCACCGCGCACGCGATCTGGTACGCCGAAAAAGGCACGCTGGCCAGGCGGATGGGTGAGTTGCGCCAGGGCAAGAACGAAGGTGGCGTCTGGATGCGGGGTTTCGGCGAGCGCCAGAGACTCGACAACCGCGGCGGCCGCTCGTTCGAGCAGACCGTGGGCGGCCTGGAGGTCGGCGTCGACAAGTCCCTGCCGGTCGAAGGCGGGCGTTGGTACGTCGGCGGCATGACCGGATACAGTTCGACCGACCGCCGTTTTCGTGACGAAGGCACGGGCGGCGCCGATAGCTACCACTTCGGCGGCTATGCCACCTGGCTGGCCGATGCCGGCTGGTACGTCGACGGCGTGTTCAAGGCAAACAAAATCCAGCAGAACTTCGCGGTGGTGGCGACCGACGGCCAGTCGGTGAAGGCCGATTCCCACCAGAACGCCATCGGCGTGTCGGTGGAAGCCGGCCGCCAGGTGCCGTTCGGCTTGGGCTGGTTCGTCGAGCCGCAGGTGGAGCTGTCGATGCTCCGCGCCAGCGGCGCCAGCTACCGCGCCAGCAACGGTCTGCAGGTCGATGCCGACAGCGGCAATTCGATGCGTTTGCGCGTTGGCTCCCTGCTCGGCCGCCGCATTGCATTGGCCAATGGCGGCACCGTGCAGCCCTACGTCAAGCTGAGCCTGTCGCAGGAGCTTGACGGCAAGAGCACGGTACGCACCAACGGCGTGGCTACCCGGACCGACCTGTCCGGCGGCCTTGCCGAGCTGGGCGTGGGCGTTGCCGCGTCACTGGGCACGAACCACCGCCTGTACGCCGACTACGGGTACGCAAGCGGCGCCAGGCTGGACAACCCGTGGACGGTCAGCATGGGCTACCGGTACAGCTGGTGACCACAGTGACCACAGTGACCACAGCCCCGTACCCAAGCCCATATCGAGCCAGGATGCCAACGCGTGGTTTCGTGAGGCTTCGTGAGGTTTCGTATCCCCGGCTCTGACATCAGGAAGAAAGGAGAATCCCAGGTGCAAGAAAAAGCCCAGAAGAAAGTGCAACAAAGACGCACGTTGGCTCGCCGTGCGGCGGCGGCCGCCATGCTGCTTGCCGCAGTCAATGCCGGTGCCGGAACATTGGCGCAGCCCAGCGAGCCTGGCGCCGGACGAACCACCCAGTTGAACGGCCTGGTGGCAACCATGTATCCCGAGCTGGACGCCTTGTACAAGGATCTGCACGCGCACCCCGAGCTCGCATTCGCCGAGACCCGCACCGCATCGCGGCTCGCCGGGGAGATGCGCGCGCTCGGCTTCGAGGTGACCGAGAACGTGGGAAAGACCGGCGTGGTGGCCCTGTACCGCAACGGCCCGGGCCCGACCATCATGGTGCGCACCGACATGGATGGCCTCCCCATGGAGGAGAAAACCTCTCTGCCCTATGCCAGCAAGGCAGTCACCACGTGGAACGGGCGCGAGAGCTTTGTTGCGCATAGTTGCGGCCACGACTTGCACATGGCGACCTGGGTAGGCGCCGCGCGTGCCCTGGTCGCCATGAAGGGCCAGTGGCGCGGCACCCTGATGTTCGTGGCGCAGCCGGCTGAAGAGATCGGCGCCGGCGCCAGGGCCATGCTGGCCGACGGGCTGTTCAAGCGCTTTCCCAAGCCCGACACCGCGCTTGCCTTGCACACGGATCCCCGGCCTTACGGCACGATCAGTTACAGCGTGGGCCCGATGACGTCTGCCGCCAGCTCGTTCGAGATCCTCTTCAAAGGCCGTGGCGGACACGGCTCCGCACCCAACAAGGCGCTGGACCCGGTCATCATTGCCGCGCGATTCGTCACGGATGTGCAGGCCGTGACGAGCCGGGAAAAGGATCCGATGGCATTCGGCGTGATTACCGTCGGCGCGCTCCAGGCAGGAAGCTCGGGCAACATCATTCCCGACAGCGCGGTCTTGCGCGGCACCATCCGCGCTTACGATTCCGGGGTCCGGGAATTGCTCGTCGACGGGGTACGGCGCGTTGCGCGGGCATCGGCAAGCGCGGCCGCTGCCCCTGAACCGGAGATCACGATTACCGACAATGGCCTCGGCGTGGTGAACAGCGAGACGGTGGTCGCACGCGTCGAGGCCGCGTTGCAGGCGGGCCTGGGCAAGGACAAGGTGGCCCGCACGCTGCCGCTCACGACCAGTGAGGATTTCGCGGAATACGGCGGCGAGGGCGTGCCTTCGATGTTCTTCCTTGTGGGTGTGCTTGACCCAGAAGACGTCTCGGCCGCAAGCAAGCGCGGCGGCAAGCCCCTGGTGTTCAATCACTCGCCCTACTTCGCCCCGGTGCCCGAGCCGTCGATCAAGACCGGTGTCACCGCCATGAGCCTGGCCGTGCTTAGCCTGCTCCCCGCGCCTTGAACGCGCCCTGAACGCGCCTTGAATGCGCCTTGAATGCGCCTTGCCGTGCGATGCTCCAGTCGGCCTGCTATCTGCCTGAGGATCATCGCCCTTGCGCCGGCTTGCCCAGGTGCTGGGCGAACCAGCTTGCAGCCGCGCGGCTGGCGTCAGGCCATCTTCGGTCGCGACGATCATCAGCCATAAGAAAGGACGAACCAATGCAATTGACAATAATCAGCGGTGCCACGCCTCACCGTGCCGTGCACACGTCGCGCAAGGCCGCACGGCGCGGCAGCAAGCCGATCTTGGCCGCAGTCCTTGCACTGTTATCCCAGATGCTGATCGCGTCACCCGCGTTGGCAGCAAGCGAATCGGCCGACGCCACGACGGCCGCAGTCGCCTCGCAGGTGACCAAGCGCGACGGCAAGTACTACCTCTACAAGAACGGCAAGCCGCTCAACGACACCGGCTACGACCGTCTGGACATCGAGTTCCCGGGCCTGGCCAAGGCCCGGCTCGGCTCGCAATACGGCGTGCTTGACGCGAACACGGGCAAGCTCGTGCTGCCCTTCATCTACCAGAGCGTCCGAACCGAAACGCTGAACACCATCGGCTTGATCCAAGTGCGCAAAGACAATCTGACGAGATTCGTCGACAGCAAAGGACAGCCGGTCAAGGTGCCCGCCTATGACGTAGTCGCGGATTTCAATGGAGCCGGACAGGGGCTCGCCGAACGTGCCGGCAAACTGTTCATGCTGACATTCAGAGACGGCCAATTGCGCAGCGAGGACGCGGCGCCGCAATACCTTCCGAGCATCATCGTGCCGCCCGGACTGCGGCAGCGCCCGGCAAATCCGGGCGGTCCGCTCAACGGCACCTACGTACCTGCATCCTATCCGGATCTGAAGACCGCATGGGCCGCGTGGCGCAAAGGGCAACTTCGCGAGCCAGCTCAGCCGGCGATCGTGGTGAAGGGCGACATCGCGTATGTGTCGTTCGGCATCCTGGCCGACCCGCCGTTGCCGATGATGTTCAATACGATGGGCGCGTGCCAGAACGAACAGGGCTTGGCGTTGTTCGATACGATGCGGGCCGAAGGATGTGCATCGGCGGAGAAGCCGACGTTTCACTTCCAGCGCGAGCGTGACGGTTCGCTGCAGTGCACCGACTGTTATCCCGCCATGCCGGGTAAGTGGCTGAAATTGCCGGCTGCGACGCAATCGCTCGTCGGCATCGGTATCGTCATCGCCACGCCGCTGCATAGCACGGGTGCGCTCGTGCACGCTGTAATTCCCGGCGCGCCGGCTGAACTCGCCGGCGTGAAACCAGGCGACCGGATCACGACGGTCGACGACCGGTTGACCTCCGAGATGTCGCTCACCCAGATCACGGATCTGATTCGAGGTCAGCCGGCGACTTCTGTGAGGCTGGGCATCGAGCGCGAAACGCAGCGTCTGGAGCTGAATGTCGAGCGCAAGGCGATCGTGGTCGAAGCAGACTAACGGAGGATCTATTGCTCGTACTCGATGGCCACGCCCCGATCACGGCGGACGGGACCAGCGCCTGCTGTGCGTGCCGCAGGAGCGGCTGGTGCGCATGGTGCCGGGTCGCGTTCGTCAAGATCGACCTGCCGGCCATGCCATCGGCACTGGTATGGCGGGCCGACGACCGCAGACCGATCCTTCAGGAACTCGACGCGCTGTTGCTGCGCATTGGCCGCCGCTACGGCATCGCTCCCGCCTGAGCCCGGGCGCAAGCCTTTTAGGGTTCTTCAGACTTTCGCGTGGGTAAGTGGCGGGAAGCAATACGCTGGTTTGCTCCCCTCTCCCATGAAATGGGAGAGGGGAGCTACGGCAGCGCTGGATTTAGCCCAGCGATGCATCGACCCACACGAAAGTCGGATGAATCCCTTTTAGAAGCGGGCCGAGTACTGAAGCATGTAGAAGTTGATGCCGGGGTTCGGCTCCTTGATGCCGGCGTTGGAGTAGTGCTGGAAGCGCACCCCCAGTTCCGAGTCGATCGCGTCGCCAAACCGGTAGCCGGCGGCAATGCGATCGCCAAACTGGAACGCCGTCGAGAATACTTTTGAGTCCGAGATGCGCGTGCGCGACAGCAGGTGCACGCCGGCGCCAACCTCGGCGAAGGGCCCCGAGCGGCCGGCACCCTGAACCCGGAAGATGGGTGTAAAGCCCACATCGCCCATGAGGTTGCTATTGCTGCCATGTGGATTCCAACCACCCACGGAAGCTTCGAGACCCAGGCGAACACGGACTGACCGCGAGCTCGTCGCCCAAAGGTCGGTCTTCAGGTTCCATCGCGCCTCCACGCGTGCGATCGAGGCCTCGCCGCCCGCACCCAGTGCTGCCCCAAGACGAACCGGCTCGAACCACGCGGCATCCTCGCTGGCGGGCGCGGCAAGCGCGGCGGCGCTGGCAAACGCACTGGAAATCAGGACGAAGGAGAAGACAGATCGAAGCATGACAAAAGCCTTGTGAAGATGAATTCTTGTTGTTGGTGACACCTTGATCGCGTTGGAAGTGAACACAAGTCAAGAGGATTCCATCGGCATGGCGAACAATTCCCCGGCCCGCCGCCCCTCCTGGCTGGACTTCGCGCGAAAACCCCGAATTATGCGTTCGGCACAAGCGACCGAATAGATACCGCTAGCGCATATCAGCGTCCCAGATTTGGAACGACGTGGACGGAACAGGCGTGAAGCCGACTATCAAGCGGCGCACCGGCACGCGCGAAGTTGCTCTCAGGGCTGGACCGCGGCTTTTCCTCGGCTAGCCGGTGTTTGGGGCGTGCTAGAGTGCGCAATGTACCGGCGTACCGGCGGATGGCGAGTAGGAACAAATGAAGACGCTGCTGATCGTCTACCACACGATGACCGGGGGAACAAAGCAGATGGCCGAGGCGGCAGCCGACGCGGCGCGTATGCAGCCTGACATCGCGGTCAGGCTGCAGCGGGCGGCCGAGACCGGTCCGGACGATGTGCTGGCGGCCGACGGCTATCTGTTCGCGACGCCGGAGAACCTGGCTGCGATGTCCGGGCTGATGAAGGACTTCTTTGATCGCTGCTACTACGCGGCGCTTGACCGTGTGAACGGCCGCCCGTACGCGGCCATGATCTGTGCCGGCAGCGACGGGCAGAACGCGCTGCGCCAGGTCGAACGCATCGCTACCGGCTGGCGGCTCAAGTGTGTGGCGCCGGGCCTGATCGTCTGCACCCATGCACAGACACCCGAACGCATTCTGGCACACAAGGAGATCGGCGCCGAGGACCTGGCGCGCTGTGCCGAACTGGGCGCTGGCCTGGCGGCAGGTCTTGCGCTTGGCGTCTTCTGACGTCGAAACCCGTCACATTCGGGATTGTCACGTTCGGGCTTGACGCGATAAGCCTCCCGCCACCACGCGCCAGCGGCTGATAGTCAACTTTCGTCCTCCGCCCCGCCCGTTGCGCCGCAACACGGCCTTAATGCTGCCTTAATCCCGCGCGAACTAGTATCTGGCAATCCTTGCGGTGGCAGGAGTCCGCCGCGCCAAGCCTAACGTCGAAGGAGTTCAACATGACAGCACGCCCCAGCTACGAGGCCAGCACCGCGGCGGGCAGCAAAGTGCCGGAAGTCACACTGGCATTCTGGCTGATCAAGATCGCCGCGACCACGCTCGGAGAGACCGGCGGCGATGCGCTGTCCATGACGATGGGACTGGGCTACCTGGTCAGCACAGCGATCTTTGCGGCGGTGTTCCTGGTGGTGGTCTACGCCCAGGTTCGCGCCAAGCGCTTCCAGCCGCTGCTGTACTGGGCCACCATCGTGGCCACCACCACGGTCGGCACGACCCTGGCGGACTTCGCGGACCGCTCGCTCGGCATCGGCTACGCCGGGGGATCCACGTTGCTGGCGCTGCTGTTGCTGCTGTCGCTGGCGTTGTGGTATCGCTGGCTTGGCACGGTCTCGGTCGACAGCGTGCATTCGCCGCGCGCCGAGCTGTGCTACTGGGTCACCATCATGTTCTCGCAGACGCTTGGCACGGCGCTGGGAGACTGGACCGCCGACACGGCCGGGATGGGTTACGTGGGCGGCATGGCGATCTTCGGCTCGCTGCTGGCATTGCTAGCCCTGGCCTACTACCGCACGCGGGTCTCACGCACCCTGCTGTTCTGGGCGGCCTTTATCCTGACGCGCCCGCTCGGGGCGGTGGTGGGCGACTTCCTCGACAAACCCCTGCAATCCGGCGGGCTGGCACTGGGTCGCTTCAGTGCTTCGGCAGCGCTGCTGGGCTTCATGGCGCTTTGCCTGCTGCTGATGCCGCAGCGGGCCGCGGGCCGGGCCCGGCACTAGCGGCCGGACCCCGCTGTATCCGCTTGCGGGAGGATGCGAGCGGTATCGGGAAACGACCGGGGGGTGGGCTGCGCCCTTCATCCGCCCCAGGCTTGATGGCGGCTTGATGGCGATCAACCGCCGGGCGGGCGCCGAACCTATAGTGGTATGTGGCTTAGCTTCATCCCGCCGTACCTTCATCGTTTCCACCCGCCAGGAGTGCGCCATGAACGACGTCAGATCCGTATTTTCCGTACACCGCGCCGCGCTACAGCGCGATGTCAACGTCTTGCTAGCCGATGTGCAGGCATTGCTGCGCGACGCCGCCACCTTGACCGGCGAGCAAGCCGGCCAGGCCCGCGAACAGTTCAAGGTGCGGCTGGAGGCGCTGCAACTGCGCCTGCGCGAGCTGCAGGCGCAAGGCCGCGGCCAGGTGCGCGATCTGGCCGATGCGGGAGAAGCGTACGTGCAGGCGCACCCATGGCGTGCGCTGGGCGCGGCCGCGGCGGTTGCCGCCGTATGCGGGGTGCTTGTCGCCATGTCGGTCTCGCGCCGCGATTGATGGCCAATCGATAGCGGATCGATAGCGGATTGATGGAGGATCGAAGGCAATATGGCGCCTGCGCAGCCTCGCTACCACCGCTGGCTCAACCTCGGGCTTCTGGCGACCTGCGCGCTCACGCTGAGCGCCGGATCGCTGCTGTACTGGTTCGAATCGGCGGCGCTCGCGCGTACCGCGTGGCTGATCGGTGTCCTGCCGGTGCTGATTGCCCTGGCCGCCAGCACCGTGCTCGCGGCGTGGCACCGCAAGGCCGGCGTGGATGTCCTGGCTCTGCTGGCCATCGGCTTCGCATGGTGGCTGGGCGAGCACTTTGCCGCCGCTGTGATTGCCCTGATGCTGGCCAGCGGACGCGCACTGGAGAGCTATGCGCAAGCGCGCGCCGCCAGCGAGATGAGCGCGCTGCTGCGCCACGCGCCGCGCGAATCCAGCCGCTTCGAAGGCGGCGAATGGCGCCCGGTACCGCTGGCGCTTGTGCACCCCGGCGACCGGCTGCTGGTACGCGCGGGCGAAGTGGTGCCAGCCGATGGGACGCTGCTCCAGGCTGCCGAACTGGATGAATCCACCCTGACCGGCGAGGCCATGCCGCAGCGCTGCGCGCCGGGCGAGCCACTGCGCAGCGGCGTGGTCAATGCCGGCGCGCCGTTCGAGATGCTCGCTGGCGCCACGGCGGCGCAAAGTACCTACTCGGGCATTGTCCGCCTTGTGATGGAGGCGCAGCAAAGCCGCAGCCCGTCCATGCGCCTGGCCGACCGCTACGCCCTGCTGCTGGTGCCGCTGGCGCTGGCCGTGGCCGGCGCGGCCTGGATCATGACCGGCGATGCGCACCGGGCACTGGCGGTGCTGGTGGTGGCTACCCCCTGCCCGCTGATCCTGGCGGTGCCGGTGGCCATCGTCTGCGGCATGTCGCGCGCTGCCAGCCGGGGCATCCTGGTCAAGGACGGCGGTGCGCTGGAGCGGCTGGCGCAGTGCCGCGTGCTGTTTTTCGACAAGACCGGAACCCTGACCACGGGCCAGGCCCGCGTCTCGGCCATCGAGGCGGCGCCAGGACACGCGCAGGACGAAGTGCTTCGCCTGGCAGCTTCGCTGGCACAGGCCTCGGTGCATGCCAGTTCCCGCGCGCTGGTCGCCACGGCGCGCGAGCGCGGCCTGGCGCTGGCGTTGCCGGGCGAGGTCGCCGAGGATCCCGGCGCCGGCCTGCGCGGCACGATCGGCGGGCATGTGGTCACCATCGGCTCCCTGGCGCACGTGGCCAGCACAACCACACCCACGCCGTGGAGCACGGCATGGGTACGGCGCATGGGCCATGAAGGCGCAGCGGCCGTCTTTCTTGGTGTCGATGGCGCCATGCGCGGCGCGCTGCAGCTTGCGGACCAGATCCGGCTCGACACGCCCCGCGCGCTCAGGCTGCTCAGGCAGGCCGGCATCCAGCACATGGTGATGCTGACCGGCGACCGCGACGACGTGGCGCAGATGACAGGCGCGATGCTGGGTGTGACGCAAGTGCGCGCCCAGCAGACGCCCGCGCAAAAGCTCGCGGCAATTCGCGAGGCACAGCGCAATGACAAGGTCATCATGGTTGGCGACGGCGTCAACGACGCGCCCGCGCTGGCCGCCGCCGACGTCGGCGTGGCAATGGGCGCGGCAGGCGCGGCCGCGTCGGCGCAGGCTGCGGACGTGGTACTGCTGGTCGACCGCCTGGACCGCCTGGCCGAGGCGATGCAGATCGCCCGGCGCACGCGCCGCATCGCCGTGCAAAGCGTGGTGGCGGGCATGGCGCTGTCGCTGGCGGCCATGATCGCGGCCGCATTCGGCTACCTGCCGCCAGTGGCGGGCGCGCTGCTGCAAGAACTGATCGATGTCGTTGTGATTCTCAACGCGCTACGGGCACGCAAGCCAGGGCCTGAATGGCAGCCCGCACAAATCACGGCGGCCGAGGCCACCAGACTGAAGACCGAGCATAGCGAACTGGGGCAGGTGCTCGACCAGGTGAGATCGATGGCGGATCGCGTAGCCAGCCTCCCCGGCCAAGCCGCCGCAGCCGAACTGGCAGCGCTCAACCAGGCGCTGCGCGAGCAATTGCTCGCGCACGAGATCCACGACGATGCCGACCTCTATCCGGACCTCGCGCGGCGCCTCGGCGGCCAGGACCCGCTAGCCGCGCTCAGCGGCGGGCATCGCGAGATCTTCCACCTGGTCGGCATGCTGGAGCGCATCGCCGCGGACCAGCCCGCGGACGGCATCGACCTGGAAAGCGCGCAGGAAGTCCGGCGCCTGCTCTATGAACTCAACGCGATCCTGCGCCTGCATTTCGCGCAGGAAGACGAGCTGTATCACGCGCTGGGGGACGCCTGACGATCTGCCCGCAGCGCGCCCGGGCCGGCATCAGCGCAACGACACCAGCGCGAGCGCTGCGGCCCAGGTCACTGCGGCAGCCAGCACAAGCCCCGCACCGACACGCAACGCAAAGGCACGCCCGCCCGCGGCAGCCAGCACGATCTTGGTAGCGGTGTTGGCGGAAAAGGCCGCCAGCACCGGCCACACAGCCGCCTCTGCCGACATGCGCCCCGCCGCTACCTGCGCGGCAACCGACACGGTTGCGGCATGCGCATCGGCAAACCCGCCGGCCACGGCCACCATCATCAGCATCCCGGGCCCGGACCATGCTCGCGTGGCGCCATTGGCCAGCAAGAGCAAGGCCATGAGCAGCACGAACCCTGCCGCCACGCGCCAGTCCAGCGAGGGGCCCGCCAGTTGTGCGCCGTCCTGTGCGCCGTCCTGTGGGCCTTCGTGCGCACCATCCTGCGCGGCTGGCCTGCGCGCTGCCAGCCAGAGCCAGGCGCCGGCATAGAGGCCCATTGCCGTCAGTCCGGCCGCGAGGGGCAATGCCAATGCCCGCAGCGCTGCCGCGCTGGTCGCCGCCAGCAACAGCAGCATCTGCACGAACGTGGCCACGCTGGAAAGCAGCGCGGCCGCCACGGCCGCATCGCGTAGGCCGGGCGCCTTGCGCACCATCGCCGCCATCGAGCCGATGGTTGCCGCGCTGGAGACGAAGCCACCAAACAGGCCGGTCACCGGCAGGCCCACCCGCTCGCCGAACAGCCGCGTGGCGATATGCCCGGCAGCGCCCATCAGCATCACCAGCATCGCCACCAGCCAGAGCGTGCGCGGGTTCCAGGCGTCGAACGGGCCCATGTAGCGGTCGGGCAGCAACGGCCAGATCACCAGCGCGGCTACCGCCAGCATCAGGGCATCGCTCAGTTCCTGCCGGCTCAGCGCGTTGCGCACCAGGCCGTGCAGGGTTGCCTTGCCGTGCAGCAGGATCGCAAGGACAGTGGCAATCCCGGCGGCAAGCGCCGGATGCGTGACCGCCAGCGCGCCGAGCAAGACCGTGCACAGCAACGCCATCTCCGTGGTCATGCCGGGATCCCTGGCCGCGGTGTGGCGGTAGCCCAGGGCGGCCAGGCCGGCGATCGCCAGCAGGACCGCCGGCAACAACCCGGCGTTGGGCAGGAACGCGCCCAGCGCGCCGCTGACGCTGGCAATGGCAAACGTGCGCAAGCCGGCCGGCGCCTCGGCACCTTCCGCCGCCTGGCTGCGCTCCCGCTCCAGCCCGATCGCAAGGCCGATCCCGAGCGCGACGCTAAATGCCACGACCGTGTGATCCACGCTATCCCCCCGGAAACGGTCCAGCTTACCGGCACCATTGCATTCCAGTCTGGCCCATACCTGCGCAACCGGCTTGATGTGCCGCAAGCTTGATGCGGATCAACAAGCGCCGGCGGCATGCTTCTAGAATCATCTGATGGGCGAAACCGTGATTTGCCGTGGCCGCGCGACTTGCGTGAGACA
Organism: Cupriavidus sp. GW821-FHT02F09; assembly: GCF_059421605.1. NCBI lineage: Bacteria > Pseudomonadati > Pseudomonadota > Betaproteobacteria > Burkholderiales > Burkholderiaceae > Cupriavidus > Cupriavidus sp. GW821-FHT02F09. The sequence goes on along the minus strand of NZ_JBWKVH010000001.1, from coordinate 436,947 downwards.
TGCCCGGTAAAACGGGCTCGGTAAATCGGGGTCGGCAAAACGGGCCCGGTAAGACAGGCCCGCCCTGACCGTTGGCATCAGTTGGCGGCTCAGCAGCAATCCACGCGCATTACCGCACTATCGCGTTACCGCGCGCATCCAGGAGACTCACCATGACAGACCAGACCGACGTCCCCCTCGCATGCTTCACCGCCAATTGCGAGGCGGGCCTGCGCGCGCTGACCCTGATGCAGGAGAGCCGGCAGCGCTTTCTCGAACTACAGCTCGACGCGGTACGCAAGGACATCAAGACCTTGCACGAAGCGGGCGCGCAGCTGGCGAATGCCGGCGACTTCGCCACGCTCGCCACCCTGCCGGCCACCTTCCTGCGCAACCAGGCCGAGCATTACGCACAGCGGATGCAAGCCTGGATGAATCTCGCCATTCACAACCAGACCGCCATGGTGGAACAACTGCGGGAAGCCGGAGAGACCTGGCAGCGCTGCCAGGCCGCGGCGCTGCAGCAGGCCGGGAGCACCGCTTCGCTGCCCACGCAAGTGCAGGATATGTTCGAAAAGTTCAGCCAGGCGGCGGCCACCCTGAACGGGACCGGCGGCAACACCGGTGCCGCTACGCACAAGCGCGCCATTCATGCCGGCTGAGATGTTGCCGAGACGCCGCTGAAATGCCGCTGAAGTGCCGCTGAGACGCCGGCGGGGATGCCGCCGGCCACCGCTTGCCATGCCCGCCTAAAAGTGATCCGCTCCACCGAGGCCTGGATCGCAACCTGCTTGCCATGGATGCGCAGTTCACGCATGCCCGAGGCCAGCGCCGCGCCGCGCGACGTGCTGGTGCGCATCAGCGCCGCCAGCGTCAACCCGCTGGATAAGATGGTGCGTAACGGGGAATTCAAGCTGCTCCTGAAATACAAACCCCCATTGACGGGAGCTTGAACGGAGAGTGACGTGACGGGGAAGCATGGGGCATGACCCGCGAGACACTTATCGATTCGGCAAAGGGGTGTTGCCGTTCAAGGCAGGAATCCTCGAAAACACGTCAGCCATAAAATCCATGAACACGATAGCCCGCGTGGGAAGCAGTCTGTTGGCCACATAAACCATCTGCACCGGGACGGGCGGAGCCCTATGGTCCGTCAGAATGAACTGCAATCGACCGCTGTTCAGCCCGCCCTCAAACAGCCACGCAGGTCCATGTGCCACGCCCAAGCCTGCCGTGACCGCGGCACTCACGGCGTCGGGCGAGTTGACTCTAAGCCTGCCGGAAACCGGGATGTCCGCGTCCCGGAATCGCCAGGTCGCCCCGGACGACAGCAGGGTGTAGATGACGCAATCGTGGTCGCGCAGGTCATCCGGGGTCTGCGGAACGCCGCGTTTGGCCAGGTAGTCCTTGCTGGCGACGAAGACTCGGTCGTACCAGCCAAGACGCCGGGCGCGCAAGGTACTGTCCTCCAGGTGTCCGATGCGAATGGCGAGTTCGGTCCCTTCATTGACCAAGTCCACGTATCGATCATTGAGTTGAAGATCCAAGATCAATTGGGGGTAGCGCTCCAAAAAGGTCGGCACATGCGGCAACACAAACGCGTGTGCGAGAGCCGTAGGGCAGGCTACGCGCAAGAGCCCCGATGGCTCGACGTTGTTCCTGAAGGATGATTCGGATTCATCCACCGCATCCAGGATGCCCCGGATGTCCGCATAGTAGCGTTCGCCCTCCGGCGTCAAAGATAGCTTTCGCGTAGACCGATGGAGCAAGCGCGTCTGCAAGTGATCCTCCAGAGCCGCCACATAACGGCTGACATTGGGTTGCCCCAGCCCTAGATCGCGCCCTGCCGCCGAAAAGCTCCCGGTTTCTACGGCACGCGCGAAGCATGTCATCAAAAGGAATCGATCCACGCCTTCACCTCAATTCATGCTGATTTTGCATGAATTATATACGAATAGACAATCTTATCTAGATTTCTGCATGAGCGCATATTTCTCCTTGTCGACCGCGGTGGTCGTCATTCACGGGAGAATTCAAATGTCGCGCTTGCAAGGTAAACGTACCCTCATCACTGGCGGCACCAGTGGCATCGGGCTGGAAACGGCAAAGCAGTTTCTGGCGGAAGGCGCCCGCGTGATCGTCACTGGTGTCAATCCCGATACGATTGCAAAAGCACAAGCCGAACTGGGCCCAGAAGTTCTGGTGCTGCGCGCTGACTCGGCCAGCGTTGGAGCACAAAAAGAACTGGCACAAGCCATCAAGGACCACTACGGGCAATTGGACGTTGCCTTCCTCAATGCCGGCGTATCCGTCTGGCTGCCTATCGAAGAGTGGACGGAGGAGATGTTCGACCGTTCTTTCGACATCAACGTCAAAGGTCCCTACTTCCTGATGCAGGCACTGCTTCCGGTCTTCGCAAATCCTGCGTCAGTCGTACTGACCACCTCCGTGAGCGCGCATGCCGGCGCGGACCGCTCGTCCGTGTATGCCGCCACGAAGTCCGCATTCCTGAACATGTCGAAGACGCTTTCGACTGAATTGCTGGGCCGCGGCATCCGTGTCAACGCAGTGAGCCCCGGACCGGTCGAGACTCCGTTGTACGACAAGCTCGGGATTCCGGACGCGTATCGCGAGCAGCTCAACAAAGAGATTGCGGCAAGCATTCCGCTTGGGCGCTTCGGTACGTCCGACGAGGTGGCCAAAGCCGTGCTGTATCTGGCTTCTGACGAGTCGCGCTGGACGGTCGGCTCTGAAATCGTCGTTGACGGCGGCCGCTTGCTGAATGGTTAAGCGCGTAGCCCAAGAATTGGGCGAATTCTGTGCCGCGGTTTCTGTTTGATAAACCATCCAGGGCCACAAGACACAATGAACACACTTACGCTAATAAGTCATCCACTGTGCCCATTCGTCCAGCGCGCCGCAATCGTGCTTCTTGAGAAGGGCGTCGAATTCGATCGGATAAACGTCGATCTGTCAGCCAAGCCAGACTGGTTCCTGGCACTTTCGCCGACAGGCAAGGTGCCGGTACTCAAGGTGCGACAGGCCAACGTGGAGGACGCGATCTTGTTCGAAAGCGTGGTCATTTGCGAGTACCTTGACGAAACGCAGGGCGGCGCGGCGATGTACCCCGCTGACGCGCTGTCTCGCGCCCGACACCGGGCGTGGATCGAGTTTGCCACCCAGACCTTCGCCGAAGCTTGGCAGTTCCTCCACGCTCGCGACTCTGGGACTGCCGATGCCAAGCGCACCGCATTTCGCGAACGGCTCGGCAAGCTGGAGTCAGAAATGGGCATGGGGCCGTTTTTCGCGGGCGCGGCCTTTGGCATGGTCGATGCGGTTTACGCCCCGCTCTTCCGCTACTTCGGAATCATCGACGGGACGGTCGCGCATCAGATCTTCGACGGTCTTCCGCGCATTTCGGCTTGGCGCACCGCGCTTGCGGCGCGTCCCAGCGTGAGGGATGTCGTCGTCGAAGACTATGCCGATCGTTTCCAGACGCATCTCCGTCAGCAAGGAGCGCTCATCGCTGCAGCCTAACCGTAGCGAGTGCCGAACTGACATGTAGGAAATGTTCTATCACGCCGAACAGTAATCTTTCTTCATCATAGTCCGGCGTTAGCGGGCTGGCAGCCAATGATCGACGAAACGCGACATATCCAATCCGTCGAGCGGGCGATGAAGTTGCTACCGGCGCTAAACACAATCTTTCGCCGCTCCAAGCGCCCGGTTGGTGGGGAAAAGCTGGCGCATGGACGAGACCTACATGCTGGTGCGCGGCCAGTGGATGTATCTGTACCGGGTAGTCGACAAGGCGGGCAATACCATCGACTTCCTGCTGCGCGCGCAGCGTGACAAGACCGCAGCACGGCGGTTTTTCGAAAACGCCATCGCGCAGCACGGCCAGCCTGACACAGTGACCATCGACGGCAGCCCGGCCAGCCCGACCGCCTTGCACGACATTAGCGCCGAACGTGAAGCGCCCACCGTCATCAGGCGGAGCGAATACCTGAACAACATTGTCGAGCAGGACCATCGGGCCATCAAGCGACTGACTCGACCGATGCTCGGCTTCAAGGACTTTCGCTGCGCACGCATCCTGCTGGGCGGCATTGAGCTCATGCACATGATCGCAAAGGGCCAGATGAAGCGCCTGGATGGGAGCGCTACATCTGCGGCAGAGCAGTTCTATTCGCTGGCCGCCTGACCCCGATTCACGTGGTAGGCCCGGCTGTTCCACCACGTCCTTACTGCGACAGAACCCGCAAAGTTATTGACACGTTCCGTTGCTTCCGCTCCGCGATCACATCTGGTTGCTTGGCGGCCCTCTCATCTGGCCAGCTATCTCCGAGTCCGTACAAAATTCCTGATGCAACCTGTCGCAAGCTCTATCAGTACCTGAATCGGGATTCACTCGGCTAGCCGCGCATCCCCTTTCACCCACAGTCTCCGCCGACGAGCGAAAATCGAAGGAGTGCTTGTGAGCGGAAACCGGACTTTCAGAACATAGCTTCCAAGACAATTGTCCAGGCTAAGCCATTGCACGATTTTGTCTCTCGTCTGCGCGTAGCTCGCCGCTTAGCCAATCGATCAACCGCTTGGTCTCGGAACGCTCCGTTAGGTGCGAGGCCACCCAGATCGTGAGTCTGTTTGGCCCAGCAACGAAGCCGAACGGCGCAACCAAAGTGCCGCTGTTCAGGTCGTCCTGAACCAGCATGCGCGGTACGTTGGCGATGCCCAATCCGCATCGAGCTGCCTGGATCAGTAGATAAAAGTGCGGAAAGCCCTCATCTAAAATTAGCTCTCCTATCTCCGGGGCATAACATTCCTTCCATTCCAACCAAGCACGTTCACGAGTGTGTGAATAGATTAGCCGGGCCCGCTGCAAGTCTGAGGTCGTGCGTAGCTCGAGTGTCCTTAGATATTCGGGTGAGCATACAGGGCCTACCCATTCACTGCAGATATCTGTGCGGATGACATCCCGCGGCGGTTCCTGCGACGACAAGCGAATGGCTACGCTTACCTTGTCGCGCGTGAAGTCGAGGGGCCCGGACGTCATGTGGTACTGCAGGAGCACGTCAGGATTCTTCTGTTGGAAGCTGGACAGTCTGGGCAGTACCCAGTACATCATGATGGACGTTGAGCACGCGAGCGTCAGCGGCCCAGGCTTAAGCTGATCGACGCTGCTTTGGATTTCATCAAAGCCACGCTTCAAACCGGCAGCAAGACGCTGGCCTTCCGGCGTAGGTTCTGCGCCTTGGGCCGTACGCCGCAGCAGGGATATCCCGAAGGTTTCCTCGAGCATGCGGACTTGGCGGCTGACGGCACCATGGGTAACAGCCAGTTCCTCTGCAGCGGCGCTGAAACTGCAATGCCGCGCGGTAGCCTCAAAGGCGCGCAATGCATTCAATGAAACGCGTGGGGCAACCATACATCTTCTCCTTCCATAAAAAAACGGACGACTCGCTGCGCGTCTAACGATGTGAGTTTTTCTCACAGGATGAAAAAATTATATCGCTTGCTGCACTCTGCTCGCCTACCTAAGATCGTCTCATCCACAAACTTCGGTGTCACGATTGCCCGGCAACTGCTGGGAGAAAAAATCAGAGGAACCCATGACTATTACCGCTGCACGCGCCGAGTTTACTGCTCGGTACTTCGTTGAGAGTTCGCTTCCCCCCGAGAAGATTGCACAAGTCATCGCCGGCGAGCAATCAAGTGGCACCTTTTTGACGCTGCCCGGCGAAACTGCCCAGCTCAAGGAACGCTCCCGCGCCCGTGTCGTGAATATCCATTCATTACCGCCAACGCTAGAGCCTTCACTGCGGAGCGCCTATATCGAACGCCGCGGCAGCCATGGCGTATTTCACCGCGCCGAAATTGAGATCGCTTTCCCGATCGAAAATGTTGGCCCCAATCTGCCGGTGTTGCTCGCAACCTTGGCCGGCAACTTGTTCGAGTTGGGGGAAGTCACTGGTCTCCGCCTGCTTGACCTGGATATGCCGGTGGACTATGCGTCTCAATTTCCGGGACCCGCATTCAGCATCGAAGGCACCCGCCGCCTGGCGGGCGTTCATGGCAGGCCAATGATCGGTACCATCGTCAAGCCCAGCATCGGGCTCACCGCGGAACAGACTGCCGCGATGGTTGACGACCTCTGCGGTGCTGGCATCGACTTCATCAAAGATGATGAGCTGATAGCCAATCCGCCGTACGAACCGTTCGAGCGCCGCGTGGCGGCTGTGATGTCGGCGCTGCACAAACATGCCGACCGTCTGGGGCGCATGCCGATGTACGCGTTCAATATCTCGGGCTCGATCGATGACATGCTGCGCCAGCACGATACGGTACTGCAGGCCGGCGGCACGTGCGTGATGGTAAGCGTCAACTGGGCAGGATTCGCGGGCGTGGAACACCTGCGGCGGCACTCACAACTGCCAATCCATGGCCACCGCAACGGCTGGGGCAGCCTGACGCGCCATCCCTCGCTCGGCTTTAGCTTTAACGCCTACCAGAAGCTTTGGCGCCTGGCCGGTGTCGATCATCTGCATGTCAACGGCTTGCGCAGCAAATTTTGGGAGCCGGATGAGTCGGTGCTGTGCTCTGCGCGCGCCTGCCTGTCTCCATTTGCCGGTGTACCGGCAGTAATGCCGGTGTTCTCATCGGGACAATGGGCCGCCCAAGCGCCGGATATGTATCGGCAGCTGCAATCGACGGACCTGATGCATCTTGCCGGCGGCGGCATCATCGGCCACCCGGACGGCATTCGTGCCGGCGTCGCCAGCATGCGCGAAGGCTGGGATGCCGCAGTCGCCGGGAAAAGCCTTGACTCCGATGCCTTAACCCACCCGGCGCTCGCCCGCGCCCTCTCTCACTTCGGGCGGATGTGAAGCATGGATGCCAAGCCACAGCTGCGCCTGGCTTTTTACGGCGACGACTTCACCGGCTCCACCGATGCGCTGGAAGTGCTTGCATTCGCCGGACTGCGCTGCGCCCTGTTCTTGAAGCCGCCCAGCGTCGAGACGCTTAACGCACTGGGCTCGTTCGATGCCATTGGCGTCGCTGGCGACAGCCGTAGCATGTCCCCCGAGGAAATGGATCAAACCCTGCCGCACACGCTGGGCGCGCTGGCAGCTCTACCTGTGCCGTTGGTGCATTACAAGGTCTGTTCCACCTTTGACAGTTCCGCCGCCGTCGGAAGTATCGGCCGCGTCATGGATCTCGCTCGCAAAGCATTCGGTGCGGGCCCTATTCCGATTGTCGCGGCAACGCCTGCGCTCGGCCGGTATTGCGCCTTCGGCCACCTCTTTGCCCGCTCTGGCACGGATGGTCTGGTGTACCGGCTGGATCGCCACCCCATCATGAGCCGCCATCCGACCACGCCGATGTCCGAAGCAGACTTGGCAGCGCACTTGGGGGCGCAAACTCGCCAGGTTATCGCCAACTTCACGCTGCCGCTGTATGAAGCAGGGCACCCAGCGATGGATAGCGAGCTGGCAGGCATCTCTTCGAGCGAGTCAGGCGGCATCGTTTTCGATGGAACTACCTCAGCCCATCTGACGCAAGTCGGACGCCTACTTGAACGTCTCAGCGCCGGCCGCTCCCGTCCGCTGTTCTGTGTCGGCTCATCGGGACTGGAATACGCGGTTACCCAATGGTGGCGCGAGGCAGGAAAGGCAGCCGCCGTGGATACCACGCAATATGAATACTTCAAAGCCATCCCGCAGGTGCTCGCCGTGTCCGGCAGCGCTTCGCCACTAAGCAAGATGCAGGTCGACGCCGCCATTGCACATGGATTTGTCGACCTTGCTGTAGATGCATCCAGCCTGGTCGCGGATGAACGATGGGAAGCCGAGTTGGAGCGCCTGCATGGCGAGGCGGTGGCGGCATTGCGTGCGGGGCGTAGCGTCATGGCGCATACCGCCCGCGGTCCCGACGATAACCGGATCGCGGCAATGACATCGCTGCTGATAGGGCAAGGCATGAGCAAGGACATGGCCAAGCACGTTGGCGGGCGGCTGCTTGCACAGCGCTTAGGCCGCCTTGTCGACGGCGTATTACGTGCGGTGCGCATCAAGCGCCTGCTCGTTTCGGGCGGCGACACCTCCAGCCACGTCACCCAGCACCTAGCGCCCGACGCTTTGGTAGTTGCCGCCCGCCTTGCGCCTGGTGCCCCGCTGTGCCGTGTGCTTTCGGATCAGCCGCATCTTGCCGACCTGGAGATTGCACTGAAGGGCGGCCAGATGGGCCAGCCCGATTACTTTGTCAAAGCTCTACACGGAACTGAAGTGTAGAAACACGAAGATGTTATCAGAACGATAAGGAGACAAAAACCATGAATCGATTCACACGCCGTCAAGTCCTGATCAGCGCCGTAGCTGCAGTGGCCGCTCCAGCGCTGATCATGCCGAAGTCCGCTCGCACCGCTGAAATCAGTCTCAAGTTCGGCACCAATCTGCCGGCAAACCATCCGCTGAACATCCGCGCCAACGAGGCAGCCGAACGCATCGTGAAGGAAACGGGAGGACAGGTACAAATCAATGTCTTCCCAAACAATCAGCTCGGAAACGATGCCGACATGCTGTCTCAATTGCGAGCCGGAGCAATTGATTTTTTCACTGTCTCCGGAGTGAATGTCTTATCACAGCTGGTAGCGGTGTCGTCGATGTACGGGCTAGGCTTTGCTTTCCCTAACGACGATGCCGTGCACAAGGCACTGGACGGCGATCTGGGCAAATACCTGCGCAGTCAGTTCACCAAAGTCGGGCTGATGGCCATGGACAATATCTGGAGTTCGGGCTTCCGCCAGATCACCAACAGCGTTCGACCGATTAACACGCCCAGTGATCTCAAAAACCTGAAGATACGCGTCCCGGTGAGCCCGCTGTGGACATCACTGTTCCAGCATCTTGGCGCGGCGCCGGCTTCAATCAATTTCGCCGAAGTGTACTCGTCGCTGCAAACCAAGGTCGTTGATGGCCAGGAAAACCCGCTGTCTATCATCTCGATCGCCAAACTCTACGAAGTGCAGAAGTATTGCTCCATGACGAATCACATGTGGGACGGCTACTGGTGCATGAGCAGCTTAAAAGCATGGAACCGCTTGCCGGAAAAGGTGCGACCGATCGTGGCGCAACACCTTAACCGCTCGGCCCTAGACGTGCGTGGCGACGTCGCCAAGTTGAACACCTCGCTACACAGCGATCTGCAGGCCAAGGGAATGGTTTTCAACACACCGGATCCGGCTCCGTTCCGCGCCATGCTGTCGAAGTCGGGTTTTTATGCCGAGTGGCGCAAGAAATACGGCGAGGAAGCATGGGCAATGTTGGAGAAGTACACCGGAAAATTGGGGTGAGCCATGCACATCGCACGCACGAATGCCGCGGCAAATCAGCCGCGAGACGCCATCAGCGCCGGCGCGGCGCGCTTACAACGCCTGCTCGGGCACTGCCTGGCGGTGCCTGCCGCGCTGCTAGTGGCGGTAGAAATCTTCGTTCTACTGGCCGGAGTGATCGGCCGCTACGTTTTCCACACCCCACTGATCTGGTCAGATGAACTTGCCTCCATCCTGTTCCTGTGGCTGGCAATGCTCGGTTCCGCCGTGGCCTTCGAAAAAGGCGAGCACATGCGTATGACAGCTGTGGTAGGCAAGCTTTCTCCAGCCACGCGCGCATTCGTCGACGTGCTGGCAACGGTGGCTGCGCTAGTGTTTCTGTTGCTAGTGCTGCCACATGCGCTGGAGTATGCGCAAGAGGAAGCCATGATCAGCACGCCAGCACTGGATATCGCGAATAGCTGGCGCGTAGCGGCTATGGCTGTGGGTTTTGGCATGATGGCGCTACTCTCCTTGTTGCGCCTGGCCCAGTTCTCCGACCGAAAGACCGTGGGCAAGGCGCTTGCGCTCGCGACGGTGTTAATAGTCGGCATGTGGATGCTGCAACCGCTATTCCAGAAGCTCGGCAACTTTAATCTGGTGATTTTCTTTGTTGTCGTGGTCGCGGCCTGTGTCTTTGCCGGCGTGCCGATCGCATTTGCATTCGGTCTGGCCACGCTGGGATACATCATGCTGACCACCACGACGCCGGTGCTGATCGTGGTTGGCCGCATGGATGAGGGAATGAGCCATCTCATCCTGCTTTCGGTGCCGCTGTTCGTGTTTCTGGGGCAGTTAATCGAGATGACTGGCATGGCGCGCGCGATGGTGGCCTTCCTGGCGACCCTGCTGGGCCATGTGCGCGGCGGCCTGCACTATGTGCTGGTGGGCGCCATGTACCTGGTATCAGGGATTTCCGGCTCCAAGGCGGCCGACATGGCTGCGATCGCGCCGGTGCTGTTCCCCGAAATGAAAAACCGCGGTGCAAGGGAAGGTGATCTGGTTGCCCTGCTGGCGGCAACCGGCGCCCAGACAGAGACCATACCGCCGAGCATCGTACTAATTACGATTGGCTCGGTGACGGGCGTGTCGATCTCGGCCCTGTTCACAGGGGGCATGCTACCGGGCATAGTGCTCGCCATTGGATTGATCGGCGTGGTGTTCTGGCGCTATCGCAGTGAGGACTTGTCGCAGGTGGCGCGGGCAAACCGGGCCGAGATCGCAAAGGCCTTCGTGGTGGCCTTGCCTGCAATCGCGCTTCCCTTCATCATCCGCGCCGCCGTGGTCGAGGGCGTCGCGACGGCAACGGAGGTATCAACAATCGGCATCGTCTACGCGGTGGTCGCCGGGCTTCTCATCTATCGCAAGTTCGACTTCCGGCGCTTGTACCCGATGCTAGTGGAAACGGCGAGTCTGTCCGGCGCGATTCTTTTGATCATTGGCGCGGCCACCGCGATGGCCTGGGGGCTTACCCAATCCGGTTTCTCGCGCACCCTCACCGATGTGATGCGCTCGCTGCCAGGCGGCGCCGTAGGCTTCATGGCTGTTTCCATCTTGGCTTTCGTGATCCTCGGCAGCGTGCTGGAAGGGATACCGGCCATCGTACTGTTCGGGCCTTTGGTATTTCCAATAGCACATGCCATCGGCATCCACGAAGTCCATTACGCGATGGTCGTGATCCTGTCGATGGGTATCGGCCTTTTTGCGCCGCCCTTCGGGGTTGGCTATTACGCGGCATGCGCGATCTCGAAAGTTCACCCGGACGAAGGAATTCGCCCCATCGTCGGATACATCGCCGCCATGGTTGTGGGATTGATCATTGTCGCGGCGGTGCCATGGATCTCCATCGGCTTTCTGTAACACAGGAGAACAGAATGCAAAATCAGAGCAATAAGGATCGCGTTGCCATCGTGGTTGGCGGCGCTATGGGCATAGGCGCGGAAATCTGTCAGCGCCTTGGTGCAGCGGGCTACACGGTAGTCGTCGCAGATCGCGACATGGAAGCCGCAAGAGGTCGCGTGGGGGAGCTCAGCGCAGCAGGCTTGCGCGCTGAGGCCCAACAGATCGACGCTGGCGATGCTGCGTCCGTGGCACAGGCCTTTACCGAAATTGAAAGCCGGCATGCCCGCTGCGATGTGCTAGTGAACTGCGCCGGCATCGCAAAGGTTTTTCCATTCCTGGAATTTCCGCTTGAAAATTTCCTCGCAACGATGAATGTCAACGTCACCGGCACGCTACTGTGCGCCCAGCATGCAGCCCGACTGATGCTGAAGCACAAGTGGGGGCGCATCGTGAACCTGGCATCGGTCGCCGGGCAGCGTTCTGTGGGCACGGGGCGCACTGCCTACGGTACATCGAAGGGAGCAGTCATTGCGCTGACGCGGCAGATGGCCGTGGAACTCGCCGAGCATGGCATCACTGCAAATACGGTATCGCCTGGTCCGGTCGACACGCCGATGACCCGCGTGCTTCACACGGACCAGTTCCGCAAGGAATATACCCACGCTATTCCTATGGATCGCTATGGATCGACCGCGGAAATTGCTGCGGCCGTGATGTATTTCGTCGGAGATGAGGCCGGGTACACCACAGGTGTAGATTTGCCGGTAGATGGTGGTTTTTTGGCATCGGGAGCGCGCAAGCTTACGTAAGGCGTGGACTTGAGTATTTCAGAAAGCAGGGAACGCACACGGCATTAAGGAAAAAGTAAGTCAGCCGCAATCTGCGGCCGGCGTCCGGGGGAAACTGACCGTAATCATCCCGAAGTGGAACGAACCGGTCAGAGCGTTGATCCTTTAATAGCACTGAGGCTTGGTAAATCATCATTAAATACTTTTCTATAGTAAATGGCGACGAGAAGAGGTTCCTCGGAGCACTCAGTGATGCATTCATCGCCGGGCCAAACCTTACAAAAATGAATGATTTTCGCGCGACGTTGATCACAGCAGCGGACTAAAGAGAGACTGACATGCACCGCAACCGCAAGGCAAAAATTGTCGCTACCATCGGACCGGCAAGCAATACCAAGGAAACCATTGAAGCGCTATTTCATGCTGGGGTCGACGTATTCCGGATGAACTTTAGCCATGGCACGCACGAGGATCACAAGAGACGGCTCGACATCATCCGGACGGTTGAAACGGAGGTAAGGCGTCCTATTGGCGTGCTGCTCGACTTGCAGGGGCCAAAACTGCGTATCGGCACATTCTCTGAGGGACCGGTCATGCTGGAGAACGGTGCCCAGTTTCGTCTTGATCTGGACAATAAAAAGCCGGGAGACCGGCGCCGCGTCTCGCTTCCCCATCCGGAAATTTTTGCTGCATTGACCGAAGACGCAAGACTGCTGCTCGACGATGGCAAGATCCATTTGAAAGTCGAGCGTTGTGGCCCCGACTTCGCTGATACCAGGGTGATTAACGGCGGCATGCTGTCAGAGCGCAAGGGGGTCAATGTCCCCGGTGTGGTTTTGCCCATGTCTGCAATGACCGAGAAAGACCGAAGAGACCTCGACTACGGGCTGGCGCTGGGCATCGACTGGGTTGCGCTTTCCTTTGTGCAGCGGCCCGAAGATATCGAAGAAGCCAAGGAAATCGTGAAAGGCCGGGCGTCAATTCTGGCAAAGCTGGAAAAGCCGGCAGCCATCAACCAGCTCGAACAGATCGTGCAGGCTTCCGACGCCATCATGGTTGCTCGTGGCGACCTCGGGGTGGAAATGCCTGCCGAGCAGGTTCCGGCCATTCAAAAACGCATCGTACGCATGTGTCGGCAGTTGGGAAAGCCCGTGATTGTGGCTACGCAAATGCTTGAGTCGATGATCAATGCGCCGGTGCCCACTCGCGCAGAAGCGTCGGACGTCGCAACCGCCATCTACGACGGGGTTGATGCGGTGATGCTGTCAGCCGAGTCCGCATCGGGAAAGTTCCCGATCGAAGCGGTTCGCATGATGAGCAGCATTATCGATCAGACCGAAGCCGATCCATTTTTCGTCGAGACGATGAAGGAATCCCATAGCCCTGCACGTGCTGAGATTGCCGACGCAATCGGATTGGCAATGCGCAATGTCGTAGACCTGCTGGGTGCCGCCGCCACCGTCGCTTATACCAGCTCTGGCTACTCCGCTTTACGCATGGCGCGGGAACGTCCAAAAGCACACATTATAGGCATGACGCCCAAGCTCAGTACCGCCCGCAAGCTTGCCCTCGTTTGGGGGGTACACCCGGTCTTGAACCACGACGTTGCAGCAGTCTCGGAAATGACCGTATTTGCGTGCCAGACCGCAGCACGCGAGGGATTGGCAAAAAAAGGCGAGACCATTGTCATCGCGGCGGGCATGCCATTTGGCACAGCTGGGACGACGAACCTGTTACGAATTGCGCAGGTTGAATAAACGCGTCCTGATCTCAAATCCAAACTGTTTCAAGGAGATAAAGTTGAGCACTATCGTTGATATCATCGGCCGCGAAGTAATCGATTCCCGTGGCAATCCGACCGTGGAATGCGACGTGCTGCTGGAATCAGGCGTGATGGGCCGCGCCGCGGTGCCGTCGGGCGCCTCCACCGGTTCGCGCGAGGCGATCGAGCTGCGCGACGGCGACAAGAGCCGCTACTTCGGCAAGGGGGTGCTCAAAGCCTGCGAGAACATCAATACTGAAATCTCCGAGGCCATCATGGGCCTGGATGCCTCCGAGCAGGCTTTCCTGGACCGCACCCTGATCGACCTGGACGGCACCGAGAACAAGGGCCGCCTGGGTGCCAACGCCATGCTGGCCGTGTCGATGGCCGTGGCAAAGGCTGCCGCTGAAGAAGCCGGCCTGCCGCTGTACCGCTACTTCGGCGGTTCGGGCGCGATGCAGATGCCGGTGCCGATGATGAACATCGTCAACGGCGGCGCGCACGCCAACAACAACCTCGACCTGCAGGAATCTCAAGGAACTCGCAGCGGTGGAGTTGCCGCACCAGCGCCTCGTTGACCTCGCTGCAACTGAAGTCGAAGCCAGTCAGGTCCCGGTAGGCCGGGAAGCGCGCCACCTTCATCTGATAGGCCGGCGAATCCTGCGCCGCCAGGTCGCCCAGCGCCTGAGCCATACCGTGCAGCTTCAAGGATTTGAGCATCTCCATCATGGCTTCATGCTGTATGCGGCACCTCCCGGTCACGCATATCGGGGACGTCGTCTTTGGCGGAAATCTTGTTTTCACTCATCCCGAGTCCCCGCGCCCCTTGAAATACGGACAGGGCCAGGTCCTCTACCCGCGCTGCGCCACCTCAACGAAATCGCGATCCGTCTTACTTGAATCGCAGCGCTAGGCCCTTGTTGTGCACCGTCGCACCAACTTAGTGGCTCAGGCCAACCATCCCTACATAGTTCTCGGCTAGCGCTGTGGCGCCGGCTCGGGACGACGTCACGTATCGTAGCTCCGATACTTGAAGCTGCTGATCAAACGGGCTCGCGTCATCAAACCGATGCAGCATGCTGGTCATCCACCAAGAAAAGTGCTCAGCCCGCCAAATGCGCTGAAGCGCAGTGGCCGTGTAGGTGTTCAGTTTGTCCTCCGTGCCGTGCTTGTAGAAGCTATCAAGTCCTTCGGCCAAGATCTTCACATCGTTGACGGCCAGGTTCATTCCCTTGGCGCCGGTCGGGGGAACGATATGAGCGGAGTCACCCGCGAGGAACAGCCGGCCATGCTGCATGACGTTGGAGACAAAGCTGCGCATCCCCACGATGTTCTTCTGGAAGATACGACCTTCCGTCACTCGCCAGCCATCGGCCTGGTCCAGTCGTGCGTGCAGCTCGGACCAGATTCGGTCGTCGGACCAGTTGTCAACTGAATCTTTGGGATCGCACTGGAAATACATGCGCTGAACCGTTGGGGATCGCGTGCTGATGAGCGCGAAGCCGCGGTCATGTCGCGCGTAGATGAGTTCATCGCTCGAAGGGGGCGCCTCAACGAGAATTCCAAACCAGCCAAACGGATAGAGTCGCTGGTGGTCCTTACGTACCGCCTCAGGAATGGCCTGGCGGCTGGGCCCCTGCGAACCATCACAGCCGATCACGAAATCGCAGTGGATCTCGCAAGTATCGCCATCCTTTTCATAGCGGATGGAAGGCTTCGTCGATTCGATGTCGTGCAGGGACGTGTTCGACACGCCAAACACCGGCTTTCCGCCGGCGGCGACGCGCGCCGCGACCAGGTCTTTGATAACCTCGTGCTGCGCGTAGACCGTAATGGCATGACCGGTCAAATCGGTCAGATCAATACGATGCCGCTCACCTTCGAAAGCCAGCTCGAACCCACGGTGAAGAGCACCCTCCGCCACCATCCGCGTTCCCAGCCCCACTTCCTGCAGCAAGTCCATGGTCCCCTGCTCGAGCACACCAGCCCGGATGGTCGATTCGATCTCGTCACGGGTGCGTGACTCAATCACAACCGAGTCGATGCCCTTAAGGTGCAAAAGGTGCGACAGCAGCAGGCCCGCCGGACCTGCACCAATGATTCCAACCTGAGTACGCAAGATCGTCTCCATCCCGGCAATTAGTGCATTAAAAGCCATATTGATGTGGGAGGCTATTCATCGCGTCCCCACTTCATCCGCACTCAGCGTAGCAGCCGCAACGCCGAAATGTCAATGGTACGACCATTATGAATGAACGATAAAACTCGGGGGTGCGGTATGTGTGTCGATCCGCCGCCGTGCACATGAAATGTGATTACGATGCCGAATAGATTGAGAGCATTCACTAACATAACGCCTCCCCTCACCGCAGCAGCGCTCCTCCACTCAGGGCTTACCCCACCTTCAGTTTGCCTTGACATGGATACCGCATCGGTCGATATAATCAATGGACCAACCATTGAACAATGAAAAGGATGGAGACAACATGCGATACCTGAAGTTGCCCCTGATGGCGGCATGTGCGTTCCTCGCGGGCAATGCGATCGCACAGGACCCCTACCCCTCGCGCCCGATTACTATCGTTGTGCCCTACCCTGCGGGAGGCACCAGCGACATCCAGGTCCGGAAGATCCAGGAACCGCTGTCAAAACTCCTGGGGCAGCCCGTCGTGGTGGACAACAAGGCCGGGGCATCTGGCGGTATCGCAGCCATGGCCGTCGCCCGCGCAAAGCCCGATGGCTACACCTTCCTGTACGCCAACAATGGGCTGCTGATCGCCCCGCTGCTTTACAAAAAATCTGGATACAACCCGCTTAAGGATTTCACCCCGGTTGGTACCGTGACGTCCGTGCCCTTGGTGCTGGTCGCGAACAAAGCTGTCCCGGCAAAGAACCTGCAGGAATTTCTCCAGTACGCCCGCAAGCAGCCTAACGGCGTTCGCTATGCGTCTGCCGGCACCGTTTCCTATGGTCACCTCGCGACTGTCCGATTTGGCCAGATGGCGGGCATCAAAGTCGACCATATCCCCTACAAGGGGGAAGCCGGCACGACCTTCGCCGCAAAAGCCGGGGAGGTGGACATGCTGCTCACGACCCCGTCGCCGACCATGCTCTCGCAAGTAGGCCCGGGTGGGCTCACGATGCTCGGGGTTGGTACCGAGAAGCCATCGCCTGTTGTGCCGGGCGTTCCCACCATCAACCAGGCTGTCCCCGGCTTTACCGCGGAAGCCTGGTTCGGACTGCTGGCGCCCGCCGGCACACCGGACGCGATCGTGCAGAAGGTCAATAGCGCCATTGCCACGGTGATGGCCGACAAGGGCGTTCAGGACTGGCTGATCAAGACCGGGGCCCAAGCACAGCCCTCTTCGTCTGCCGCCTTCGCTGCGATTCTGAAAAAGGAAACCGCGCAATGGCAGGACATCATCACCAAGTACAACATCCAAGCTGAATAGTCTGTCATCGCGCTATGTCTGAACAACTCGCATACGACCTGGTCGTCATTGGCTCCGGCGCCGCAGGCCTGGCTTGCGCCATTACCGCGCGCAAACGGGGCATGAATGTCGTGGTACTGGAGAAGGAGCCTGTCTTTGGCGGCACGACCGCCCTGTCAGGTGGCGTCCTGTGGGTGCCTCTCACCCATCATGGCTTGAAGCAAAACCCAAAAGATTCGATCGAAGCGGTTCAGGAGTTCCTGCGCAGCGAAACAGGCACCTTCTACGACGAGGCCGTCGCGAAGGCGTTCATCGAAGCCGGCCCGGAAATGGTCAATTTCTTTGAACGCGAGACAGACATGAAGTTCGTACCGACGCTGTACCCGGACTATCATCCGATTGCTCCCGGCGGCGTCGATGTCGGAAGATCCATCCTTGCTGCCCCCTTTGACATCAGGGGGCTTGGCAAGGATATGCCGAGACTCAAGCCACCTTTGAAGACCATCACCTTCATGGGGATGATGTTCAACTCGTCCAACGCTGACCTCAAGCACTTCTTCCGCGCCACCAAGTCTTTCCGGTCTTTCCTCTATGTGGCATGGCGTCTCGCGAATCACGTCAAGGAAATCGCGATTTACCGGCGAGCGATACATGTAACGAGTGGCAATGCACTGGCCGCCCGTCTCGCCAAGTCTGCCCTGGACCTGGGCATCCCTATCCTGACAGATACCCCCGCGTCTCAGCTGATCAGTCAGGGAGACCGCGTAATGGGCGTCGTTGCAAAGACCAGGGATGGCGAGAAGTCGTTCATGGCGCGTCACGGCGTCGTACTCGCATGTGGAGGATTTCCGCACGACCTCAAACGGATCGGCGCCGCGTATCCCCATCTGCGCCGCGGCCATCAACACCTTTCGCCAACGCCGAAGGGCAATACAGGTGACGGGGTGGCCATGGCCGAAACGGCAGGCGGCCACGCTGACATCCGATACACGTCGCCCGCAGCTTGGATGCCCGTGACCAAAGTCGATTTCGGCAATGGCGAGATTGGCGTATTCCCCCACTTGCTGGATCGCTATAAGCCCGGCGTCATTGGTGTGCTGAGCCACGGGGGGCGGTTCACCAACGAGTCCAATTCGTATCACGACGTGGGCTCCGCGATGATCAAAGCCTGCGAAAACCTCAAAGAGACGGCCATGTGGCTCGTCTGCGATCGAGAGACTCTCGGCAAATATGGGCTCGGCTATGTGAAACCCGCACCGATGCCGATCGGAAAATTTATCCGAAATGGCTACCTCTTCCGTGGCGACACGCTGGAGGACCTGGCGCGCGCAACAGGCATCGATGCTGCCGGCCTAGTCCAGACCGTCCACGGGTACAACAAGTCAGCCGAAGCCGGACAAGATCCTGAATTCGGCCGAGGGACGACTTCGTTCAATCGATTCCTGGGCGACCCGGATCACAAGCCGAACCCCTGTGTCGCCCCCATTAAGAAGGGACCGTTCTACGCCATCAAGCTGGTCATGGGCGACCTCGGAACCTTTGACGGGTTGACCACAAGCGTTGTAGGCGAAGTGCTCAAGAAAGATGGGGCACCGATCCCGGGGCTCTACGCCGTCGGAAACGACCGTGCAAGCATGATGGGCGGCAACTATCCCGGCGCGGGCATTACCCACGGACCCAACATGACCTTCGCTTACATCACTGGCAAGCACATCGCCAAGCAGGCGGGGGCGGCGTGACCACCAGGAAGAGAGTCCTTGTGGACCATCGGGTCTACACCATTGCCCTGCGAAAGATGCCGGAGTTCCTCGACGTCTTCCACCGGCTCGCCATGCCGATTCTGATGGAGACCCTCGGGCATCCGCTAGGGTTTTACACCAGCATGGTGGGCCCGCAGAACCAGTTCATCCATCTGTGGGCTTACGAGGACCTCACCGACTACGAGAACCGGTGCCGGGCCCGAGATAGCCACCCTCGCTTTGGGGAATATCTCGCGGCATCCGGTCACCTCATCACGGCACAGGAAACACGGCTAATCCGGATGACGGATATCCCACAGCTCCCATCCACGCAGTGAGCGGGAGGCGATGGGGCTGATTTTGCTTGAACAGACAGGCCGCTGGACGACGTGTCACGCCTGCCGACACCTTACCGGCTTCCGGCCTCGCAGCCCGCAATAATGAACAAAACGGAGACAACGATGGCAACCCAACCCAACAGGCAGCGCAGGATTCTCACCGCTACGGTGGGCGCCTTGTTCGTCAGCGCAAGCACGACGGCCATGGCGCAGTCCAAGGACTTTCCGACCAAGCCCATCCGCTTGGTCGTGCCGACCGCCGCCGGCGGAAACCTGGACCTCATGGCACGCATCCTCGGCGAGCACATGAGCAAGGCCTGGGGACAACAAATCGTTGTCGATTCGAAGCCGGGCGCAAACACGATGCTGGCCACCAGTGCCGTGGCCAGGTCGCCGGCAGATGGCTATACGGCGCTACTTACCGTGAGCGGCTTCGTGCAGAACCTCGTGCTCCAGCCCAACCCGCCGTACAAGGCGAGCGACCTGATCCCCGTGTCCCAAGTCGCCTGGTTGCCCGTTGCGTTGGCGTCGAGCACGAAGCTGCCCGCCACGGATCTGGCGAGCATCATCAAACTCGCCAAGGCGCAACCGGACAAATTCAGCTTCGGCAGCTACGGCATGGGTTCCGGGGGGCATATTATCGGCGAGGGCTTGAACCACCTCGCCGGCGTGAAGATCAAGCATGTCGCCTACAAGGGGGAATCCCCTGCCTTCACGGATCTCGTTGGCGGCAATATTGAACTGGCTTACGGATCGGTAGGACTCTACGCGCATCAAATGAGTGGCGGAAAGGTTCGACTATTGGCCGTCGCGAGCACGAAGCGGCTCAAGACCTTTCCCGACGTCCCCACCTTCGCGGAAGCGGGATATCCTGACATCAACATCCCGGGATGGGGCGGCATCTTCCTGCCAGCTGGTACGCCTGCGGCGATCGTCGAGAAGTTTAGCCAGGAAATTCGACGTGTCGTCGCCCTGCCCGACGTTCAGAGGAAGATCCTCGAAATGGGATTCGAGCCGACCGTCACGACCAGCGCTCAGTTTTCGGAACTCATTGCGAGCGATATCAAACGCTGGGGCAAGATCGTTCTCGACAACAACATCAAGCTAGACTAGCCACACGCCGGCTTCCGGCCGCAAGAGCCCAGCGGATCGTTCGTTCCGCCGGGCTCTTTGTCTTTCCAGCTCCACCGCCTTCGCATCCATCTTCGTGCGCTTGCCTCGCCCCCGCCATCGTTCGTCCCTTCTCTCTATTGCATATGGTTGAACCAATGATATTATCGACGTGGAGACAGATCCAAACGGAGCAAACATGACCATCAAAGGCAAGGCATGCATTGTGGGCGCTTACGAGCACCCCACACGCAAAGCACCAGACAAGACCGTCGCCCAGTTGCACGCCGAATGCGCGAAAGGCGCGCTCGAGGACGCCGGGCTGACCCTTCAAGACGTGGACGGCTATTTCTGCGCCGGCGATGCCCCCGGACTGGGGGCAAACAGCATGGCCGACTACTTGGGCCTGACGCATCTTCGCTACGTAGACACCACGGATACAGGTGGCTCCGCCTACCTGATTCACGTATCGCACGCCGCGCAGGCGATTGCTGCCGGCAAGTGCAATGTCGCACTCATTACGCTCGCCGGGCGCCCTCGTACTGAAGGGGCGAGCGGCGTCGGCGTTGGCGCGCGACTCGTCACCGCGTCCACGCCAGACGTACCGTGGGAAATGCCGTATGCGCCCGTGACGGTCAACATGTATGCCCTGGCAGCCGCACGGCATATGTACGAATTTGGCACCACTTCCGAGCAACTCGCTTGGATCAAGGTGGCTGCAGCGGCCCATGCACAGCACAACCCCCATGCGATGCTGCGAGAACCGGTGACGGTGGAAGACGTTCTCGCATCCCCGTTGCTCGCCGATCCTCTCCATAAACTGGATTGCTGCGTGGTCAGCGACGGCGGTGGTGCGCTCGTCGTGGCACGACCGGAGATCGCCCGACGACTGCAACGGCCCATCGTCAACGTACTGGGCGCAGGCGAAACGATCAAAGGCCAACTGGGCGGCAATGTCGACTTGACCTGGTCCGGGGCGGCCATCTCCGGACCCGCCGCGTTCGAAGAGTCAGGCGTCAGGCCATCAGACATCCAGTACGCCTCCATCTATGACAGCTTCACAATCACGGTCCTAATGCAACTGGAAGACCTCGGATTCTGCAAGAAAGGCGAAGGTGGCAAATTTGTGGCGGACGGCAACCTCATCTCTGGGGTAGGCAAGCTCCCGTTCAACACGGATGGCGGCGGCCTGTGCAACAACCATCCTGCCAATCGTGGCGGCATTACCAAGGTCATCGAAGCTGTCCGGCAACTCCGCGGTGAGGCCCACCCCAAGGTCCAGGTAGCCAACTGCGGCCTGGCCCTCGCACAAGGTACGGGCGGTCTGCTCGGATCGCGGCATGGCAGCGCAACATTAATTCTGGAAAGGGAATGAGCAATGAGCACCCCCTACGTTGAACGCCCGCTTTCGCCTCCGCTGACCGACGCCAGTACCGAGCACTACTGGCGCCTTGCTCGGGAAGGTGTTCTGAGCACGAAACGATGCAAGTCCTGCAGCAAGCTGCATTGGTACCCCCGCGCGCTGTGCCCCTTCTGTCAGGGTGACACCGAGTGGGAAGGCCTGTCCGGACAAGGAACCATCTACAGCGTGAGCGTTACCCGCAAGGCTGGCCCCACGCCCTACGCCATTGCCTACGTCACACTCGACGAAGGGCCAACAATGCTCACTAACATCGTCGATTGCGACCTGGACACCCTGACAATCGGCCAACGCGTCAAGGTTTGCTTCAAACCGGCCGAGGGCGACGATGCCGTCATCCCAATGTTCACCCCGGTATAGCGAGCCCCTCATGGAAACTCTCGCCTTCGAAGTCATCAACCGCGTCGGATGGATCCGGCTGACCCGATCCAAAAAGCACAACCCATTTGACGCGGAGTTGCGTTCCGAACTGATCTCGGTCCTCGAGCGCGCCCGCAGCGACTCGGAGATTCGTGCACTCGTCCTGATCAGTGAACCGGGCTCGTTTTGCGCCGGCGGCAACTTGCAGTTGTTGCGTGAACATGTCGATTCAGGTCCGGCATACTGGCAACATCGCATCAAGGAAGGTCTGCGCTTCATTCACGACATGTTGAGCCTGGGAAAACCAGTGATCGCTGCAGTGGATGGTCCAGCCTTCGGCGCAGGCTTTGCGCTGGCGCTGGCGGCAGACATGGTCATTGCCACCCCGCGTGCCCGATTCTCCATGGCGTATTTGCGATTGGGCCTCGTACCAGATTTGGGTGCGCTGTACCTGTTGCCGCGGGCCGTGGGTCTGCAACGCGCGAAGGCGTTGATGTTCTCGACCCGGGAGCTTTGCGCAGACGAAGCGCAGCGAATGGGCCTTGTCATGGAAGTTCAGCCGAGCGACGCCCTGGAAGACCGGGTGCGCGATATCGCGGAAAGCCTGACGCACGCCGCCCCGGCGGCTCTGGCTTTGACCAAAGCCGCCCTGAATGCGTCCTTGGATGTTGACCAGCAGTCGATGTTCAGTCTGGAGGCTGCAAGCCAGGCCGCCGCTTTTTCCGCGCCCGAGCCTCGGATCGCCATCGATGCCATGTTGGCCAAACGCACGCCGCCCTTCCGCGGCGTCCCGCCTGCCTCAACGTGATCGCCGAGCGCGCAGGCGCACGGGGCTGCGCGCCAGGCACCATCCCACCCATATCGCTCACTTACGCAAGGCAGCAATGCCTGCGACTTAGGTGGCCTCCCGGCTAGGAAAATCCGTCCGATCACATCCCGCAACGCAAGGGACAACCGCTGCTTTGCGCCCGCGGGAACGCCGAAGGCCATTGTCGAGCAATTGCATGCGGCCATCACAAGCGCCTCGAGTTCGCCCGAATTCCAACGCCAGATGCTCGACAATGGTCTCGAAGTCGCACCTCCCCTGTCACCCGAGCAATTCGGCGCGCTCATGCGCAAATCGCATGCGGAGTGGCTAGCCATCAAACAGGCGAGCGCGATCCGCGTCGACTAATTCGTCATTAGGCGCCATCCTGCCGCGACAGTGCCTAAAGGTGCGGCGGGCACGAGCATCCGCTTACGACGAGCAAAAAAAAAAGGGCGCCTCACGGCGCCCCAAAGCATGAATTCGAAACGCGATTCAGAAGATGTGGCGGATACCAATGGCCGCCCCCACCTGGCTGCTCTTGCCCGCACCGAGCAGGTAGCTGCCGCTGGTGGCAGTGGTTGCTATCCCGCCGAATGCCAAGGCAGCGTTCTTGGCGTATGCGGTCGTCAGATAGACATTGGTCCGTTTCGAGAAGTCGTAGCTCGCCATGAAGCTAACCTGATAGGGGCTGTTGCGATCGACTTCTGCGCCGTTGTACTGGGCGCGAATGGTGTGCAGCTTGTCGTAGTAGTAGGCCAGCGTCAAATTGACTTTCGGGGCGGCCTGATAGTTGATACCAAACCAGAGGAAATCGTCTCGAAACGCCACCGAGCCGTTCGAAAACTCGTTGCGCCCCCAGCGATAGCCACCAGACAGCCGAATCGGACCCATGTTGTAGCCAGCCGCAATCGCGGCCTTACGGAAGTTCCCGATGCCCGTGTCGCCGAGCGCCGTCAGCGTGGGATAAAACTGGTCATACGCGACCGACATGCCAAAGTTGCCAGGCGAGTACTCCAGGGACGCGCCGTAGCCTGCGTTTGCGCGGAACTGCCCCGGAGTCTCGCCCGCCCCAAAGACCCCGTTGCCGAACGTCCAGTGCGCACGCGCCGAAATCGCGCCCCGCTCAATGAGATAGTTCAGACTGTTGTCGTTGCGCAGGTTCATCCCGATGAGCAGCCCCAACGGCTCGTACATCGGCGCGTACGCGGTGGGGGAATAGTTGGCCAGGCCACGAAACAGGGTGCTGTACTGCCGACCGAACGTCAGCGTGCCATAGGTCGCGCTGCTCAGGCCCACGAATGTCTGCCGGTCATAGAGCTTGGCGGCGTTAAATTGCGTGCCCGTATCGGTGGAGAAGCCACCTTCCACAGTAAACACCGCCTTGAGGCCGCCGCCGAGATCTTCCGTTCCACGCATGCCCCAGCGATTGCTTGCAAAGCCCCCGCCGCTATTGCGCAAGGCGCTGCCGGATACACCACTGGTATTCGTAAGCTTGTTCACATACTCGATATTCGAGTCAATGACGCCATACAGGGTCACACTGGCATTGGCATGCCACGCAGCCCCGGACAACCCAACGGCTGTCAGAGCAAGCATCGTTTTCTTCACCTTGTCTCCTCCGGTTCTCTTTCGTCATCTCGCGAGCAATGCCTCGCTAAGAGCTTCAGGCGCTGGACTTGTCTGATGCCGTCCGTTCGCTTCGACGGATTAAATAGCATTGGTTGAACCATAGGTATAGTGGAAAACCCGATCGATGTTCTCATTGGTTCAACCACTGCTATTATGAGGGGGTGAGTTGGTGCGTCGCGCGCCCGCGTTGGCACATCAGGGCTCGCCCCTTACCCCTCTCGGTGCCCCAATCGCCATCTCAGTATTGCCACCCTTAGCTTGCTTAAGCCCCGACGCCATGAATGAACTTGACCACGCCTCCATCAAGCACGAGATCCGATTTCTGGCCTCAGAAGTGGGCCTGCCCGCGGAAGCGAACAAAGAAACACGGTCTTCCCTGCTCAAAGACCTGCGTACGCTGACTAGGTCAATCATCAGCGCCTCCCCAACCCTGACGCAGACGCAGCGTCGCGCCCTACTGGTTTCCGCCGTGGACGAGTCAGTCTCGGAAGGGGATTTTCAATCGTCGGTGCTGTTAATGGCGGCGGGCAGTGAACTGTCGATCCGTTGGCCGAATGCCATGATTCAGTCTCTGATCCAAGAAGTCGGCAGACAGAGCCAGCTATTCCGCTATGTGTTCTGGATGGTCGTCAGGCGTTCGACATGAAGCATGGCGCGTCCGCCTTTCCCTAAACGTTTTCAGGAGTTGTTTTGTGCCTAAATGGATAACGACATCCGAGAGCATTGCGTTGAACGTCAGAGGTTCGGTGGCCCTCCATGCTGTCGGAGGGAGTCCCAGCGGCGGTCATCGAAAACGCGGCGCTCAGTGTCGGAATGCCGGTCGGCCCCCCCTAGCCGTCATGGACGAGACATCGATGGCGCTCAGTTTGTCCGTCAAGAAGCAGACCGAGCAAGACTTGGCTGCCTTGGGCAAGACCATGCCCTCGCACCCAGGCTGGGCGGTCATTTCGCGCATGGCCGAGGGCTTGAACCGCCCCGGCAGGGCTGGCGGCGGCGGATTCTACGAATACCGCAAGAACAAACCGAAGCACCTTTGGTCGGGCCTCACCCAGGAGTTTGGTAAGGCAGACGTCGAGTTCTCGCTGGAGGATCTGCGCGACCGGATTCTCTACATCCAGGCCATTGAAGCAATCCGCATTATGGAGGAAGGCGTTATCGAGACAACGCGCGACGCCAACATCGGTTCCATCCTCGGCATCGGCTTCCCCCGCTGGACCGGTGGCGTCATTCAGTTCGTGAACATGACTGGCACCCGCCGGTGCGCTGAACGCGCCGCAGAGCTCGCGAAGCGATTCGGCGAACGTTTCAGCCCGCCACCCCTGCTTGTCCACAAGGCTGAACGTAACGAGCGTTTCGAGTAATGAAGGAACGGCAGTGGGATTGGACACGTCCTTGGTACCGGCAGACGCCTGGACGCGGACGGGGGGACATCCACCGGCCATCCATCTTTCCTATGAAATCGGCGTCGGTCAAACGCTCTAGGGTGGACCGATGCCAAGCCGATGTTCAAAAGCGTGCGACGTAGGTCCGATAATGCAACAGCACAGAAACTTAGCGGGCGTGGAAACGCAGGAAGGCATCCCACTGCTCTACTTGCTCGTCCTTCTCTATCCTGCGCAGGCAAGAGGCCACGACATTGACACGCTGCTTCGTCAATACGGGTTGCCGACAACGCTACAGGGCAATGCGACTCAAGACGTCTCACTGCTTCAATTCGCACGAGTCATGCGACGTTTGCAGCGTGCATTGCGCGACGAAATGATGGGCGTGTGCTCACGGGCGGTGCGCCCTGGGACGTTTTTGCTTGTCGCTCGGCAGATGCTTCTCAGCCCATCCCTCGGCGACGCGTTGCGCGTGGGTTGCAGTCTGTACCGGCTCGCCATCGACGAATTCTCGCCGCGTCTGCGTACAAAAGGCGAGGTGGCCTGCTTGGAAATTGTGGACAACAGTCCCGCCGGAACATATCGCTCCACCGGCCATTTGATCTTGCTGTATGGCGCCATCGGCCTGATGTCATGGCTGGTCCAAAGACCCATCGCGATCCACGAGGTGTCTCTTCGACAGTACTTTCTGGACGGCACTGCAGTATCTGCGCTCTTTCAGGCGCCCGTATGCCCCGGTAACAAGAGCCGGATCACGTTTGATGCGAGCCATCTCGATGACCGCGTCGTCACCGATCTTCGGGGCCTCCGGTCTTTCCTGCTGCACTGGCCCGCGCGGAGAATGGCGCTGTACTCCGAAGATATGCCCGTTGCGATACAGGTAAGGAAGCGTCTCTACCAGTGGGACGTAGCACGGCTACCGACTTCGGCAGAGTTGGCGGCAACCATGGGACTCACCGACAAGGGATTGCGCCGAAAGCTCTTCCAGGAAGGACAAAGCTTCCGGGCGATTATCGATGGGGTGCGTCGCGACGCGGCCATTCGTCTGCTCGACCAATCCAGGCTGACCGTAGCCGAAATCGGCATCCGCTTGGGCTTCTCCGAGCCTAGTGCATTTCACCGTGCATTCCGACGCTCCACCGGCCTGACGCCGGTTCAGTACCGACGTCAAGACTCGGGCCGCGCGGACTAGGAGGCGCTGTACCCGCCATCGACAGTCAGTTCGGTACCGCTAATGAACTGCGATTCCTCCGCGCAGAGGAACGAGATGAGGTTAGCCACATCCGTCGGCTGGGCCCACCGACCCAGTGGCGTCTTTTGCGCGACGATGTCTGCCGCGGCACCTGCAGACGCCAGCGGAACTCCATGACTGATCATGTCCTGCATCGCTCCCATACCGAGCGGGGTCTCCACCAGCCCGGGATGAACGGAGTTGACGCGGATCCGGGCTTTACCGAACTCGATCGCCAAGGCTTTGCTCATCAGGCGTACCGCCCCCTTCGAGGTGCAGTACGCCGCGTGCATCCCGCCTCCCTTCTGCCCGAGGATCGAGCAAAGGTTGACAATGGAGGCGCTCCCATATTCGGACGCCGTCTTCGAAAGAAGCGAGTAGGACGCTTGGGAGCCAAGCCAGACACTGTCAACGTTGATCGCCTGCTGCCGACGGTACAGGGAAAAATCGGTCTCAAGGAACGGGCGCACCACCATGAGCCCGGCGCTGTTGACCAAGCCATCAAGCCGGCCCTCTGTCTCTTCAATGCACTGAATGACGCGCCGCCATGCACCCTCTTCCGTGACGTCGTGCAGCAGGCCAGTCGCGATGCCGCCAGCGGCGCGAATCATCGCCGCGGTCTTTTCCGCGCCGTCGTGGTTGAGGTCGGTGGCAAACACTTTGGCGCCCGCTGCACCCAAGGTCAGGGAC
This sequence comes from Cupriavidus sp. GW821-FHT02F09, assembly GCF_059421605.1. NCBI lineage: Bacteria > Pseudomonadati > Pseudomonadota > Betaproteobacteria > Burkholderiales > Burkholderiaceae > Cupriavidus > Cupriavidus sp. GW821-FHT02F09. The sequence goes on along the minus strand of NZ_JBWKVH010000001.1, from coordinate 409,068 downwards.
GTTTGCCGGCCGATGCCACTTGCGGCGCCAGTTACCAAAATGACTTTGTTCTGAAGTTGCATAGCTATCTTCTCAATATGTATTCATCAGCGAGTTTCAGTTCGCACGTTTGACAGAAAGCGTCTGCGGCAACGTATATCCCGCCAGTCCTTCCTCCCCGTTCTCGACACCCGCCCCGGATTGCTTGTGTCCGGCCATTGGGGTGTGAGGCGTGACCGCCTGTATCTGGTTGATCCAGACCGTTCCCGTCTGCAACTGGCTAGCGATCTCGAGGGCCACCGTCTCGTCGCGGCACCATACCGAGCCTGCCAGGCCGTACTCCGACGCATTGGCGCGGGCCACCACCTCGGCAACACTACTGAACCTCAGCAGCGGCAGGATTGGACCAAATGGCTCTTCCTTGACGATCTGCGCATCATCTGGCGGGTTGTCCACCAGCGTCACTGGGATGAAGTACCCAGGCCCGCTCACAACGTCGCCGCCGGCCAGGAACCTGAGATGGTTGTCCTTGCAGTCCTGAAGCAAGCCTTCGAGACGCTCAAATTGCCGGATGTTCTGTACTGGCCCGAGCTCAATGCCGTCTCGCTCGCCGGGCCCCATCGGTGTCTTCTCGGCCAGACGGACGAGCGCCTCTGCCATACGGTCGTAGATGGAGTCGTGGATATACACGCGCTTTGCGGCAATGCAGATCTGTCCGCTATTGACGAAAGCTCCCCAGAACAGCTTTTCCGCCACGGTCTCGATATCGACGTCTGGCATGACAATCGCGGCGTCATTGCCGCCAAGTTCCAGAGTCAGCCGTTTGAGGCTTCCGGCCGCGCTCGCCATGACGCGCCTGCCCGTTGCCGTCGAGCCTGTGAAGGAGAGCTTGTCGAAGCCCGCATGTGCCGACATCCATGGGCCCAGTTCGTCCCCACCACTGACGACATTGAGCACACCGGGCGGCAGCACATCGCGCAGTAGTTCTCCAAGACGCAGGGTCACCAGGGGCGTGAATGGCGACGGTTTGAGGACAAGCGTATTGCCGGTCAGCAGCGCCGGCGCAATCTTCCACGCGGCAAGGACGACCGGATAGTTCCAGGGCACCATGGCGCCCACGACACCCATCGGCACGCGCCGGGTCAAGACGTAGGCTTGAGGGTTGTCTTGGATCACCACATCAGGAAGGTTCATCCGTGCAAGCTCCGAGAACCAGTAAGCGGCGTTCGCCACTTCGGCCTTGGCGCGTGCCAGGGGCTTACCTTGCTCTCGCGTTAGCAGTCTCGCCAGCTCGTCCTGGTGTGTGACATAGACTGCTGCAATCCTCGTCAAATACGCCTGGCGCGTCGACCATGGCAACGCCGCCCATGCGGGCTGGGCTGCGCGCGCCGCCCGAACTGCGGCATCAAGCAGTTCTGGCTCGCAATCCGGCGCTTTTGCAAACACCTCGCCAGTGGCCGGATCAATTACATCAATCGAGCGCGCCGTACTGGCGGACTTGCCGCCGATAGTCAGCGTGAAGGGGTGCAGGGTATCCATTTGGGCGCTCATGCAGCAATTTCTCCGTGTGAGGGCGTGATCGCGCGCGCAGGCGTAACACGGATGTTCAGTGTTTTCAGACCACCAACCTGGTTGCTAGCGATGAATTCAGGATCGCCAACAACTTCGATACGCTCCGTGCGCGTCAGCAGTTCGGTAAAGAAGGCACGCATGCTGGCCCTCGCGAGATTTTGGCCCAGGCAGGCGTGAATCCCGAATCCGAATCCCACATGCTTGTTGGGGGAGCGATCGATGCGAAAACAGCGAGGATCGTCAAAAACCTCTTCGTCGAAATTCGCACTGTGATAGAACAAGGCGACCTCCTCCCCTGCCCGAATCGTCTTGCCTCGCAGCTCGAAATCTCGTGTCGCCGTGCGAACAAAATGCTTGACAGGGCTACCGTGGCGGAACATTTCCTCCACCGCCGTCTGCATCAGTTCGGGATGTGCACGAAGACGCTCCATCTCTCCCGGCTGTTTCAGGAGGTAGTAAAGGCCGCTGCCCATGGACGAACTCGTAGTGTCATGCCCCGCCGTCGCAAGGATGACGTAGTAGGAGACCGCTTCCATTAGGGGCAGCGGCTGGCCATCTACCGTCGCATGCGCGATCAGCGAGCCCAAGTCTTCCTTGAGCGGGGCCGCGCGCCGCTCGCCAAGCATCTTTCCGAAGTAGGAGAAGTACTCCTTGGCGACGGCGCTCTTGCCATTTGTATCGGCTCCGTCGCGCCGAAGCGTCGGATCCTTGGGTGCCAGGAATTGCTGCGTCAGCCGAAGCAGGTATGCGTGATCCTCCTCAGGTACCGCCAGCAGTGTCATGACAATCTGCAGCGGATACCAGACCGCAATCTCGCTGCAAAACTCGCACGCACCCTGTTTCTGGAGCAGTCTGTCCACCAGCGCGCGAGCGCGTTCCTGAATGATCGAGTCGAGTCGCTTGATGCTTGCGGGCATGAAATAGGACTGCGTGAGGCCTCGATACTTCTTGTGGTCGGGCTCGTCCATATGAATCATCGTTCGGACGAGCTTCCCGTTGGTGTTGGCCGTCTCCTCATTGCGGATCCGAAGCTCCACGTCATCGAGGATAAAGCTCTTTGGCGACGCGATGAAGACATCGGGATGTTTCCCAATTTCGACAATGTCGGACTGTTTCGTCACCGCCCAGAACGGCGGATGACTGGGCGCAGCCGTCCAGTGCAAGGGATCCTCCCGTCTCACCTGAGCAAACAGCTCATGCATCCGCTCTGGATCGGCATAAAGCTCGTGGCTTGCGAGTTCCTTGTCGATGTTCTGCATTTCCATTCTCGTCCCCTCAATGTGGTCAAAGGTCCAGCAACAGCTCTGGGGTTCTGGCGCGCGAGCGGCACGGCATAAAGCAGTCGTTGCGAGCCTTATCTTCATCGGTCAAATAGTGGTCGCGATGCTCGGGCACTCCATCGAGAACCGTGGTCGCGCAGGTGCCGCAAATTCCTTGCTCGCAGGACATCGAGAGGGAGATGCCCGCCTCCAGCAGTGCTGCCGCGGCGCTCACCCCACAAGGCACGTGCACCTTCTTCCCCGATGAGGACAGAATCAGATCGAAGGCAGTCTCATCGGCCAGGGCGTCGGGCTGTGTGGTGGGCGGAGCGAAGAACTCCCGATGTAGCTGGCGCTTGTCCCATCCGAGCGCTGCCGCCGTCGACAGGATGTGGTCGATAAATCCCGACGGACCGCAGACGTACACCTGGTCATCGGGGCCCCGCTGCTGCAATACCTTGCGCGCGTCGAATGGCGGTGCTTCCGGTGGCAGATCGTGATAGAAGCGGGTACGCGCCGAAAATCGGGTCTTTATCCGGGCCGTAAAGGCCGTTTTCGCCGCCTCACGTGTACAGTAATGGAGTTCAAACTCTCGATTGGCGTTTGCCAGCGTCTCAGCCATCGCCAGTAGCGGTGTAATCCCGATTCCGCCGGCGATAAGCAGTGTCCGGCCTTCGCCCGGTAGCAATTCGAATTCATTACGGGGGAAGCTGACCCGGACCAGTTGGCCGGGCTGGATCGCTTGATGCATGCCGACGGATCCGCCCCGTGAATCTTCCGTACGTAGGACCGCAATGAGATAGCGATGTCGCTCGGCTGGATCGTTGCACAGGGAGTACGCGCGCGATACACCAGGTGCAACGTCTACCAGGATATGCGCGCCCGCTTCGAAGGCCGGCAGTGGCGCTCCATCCGGATGCATCAACTCAAAGGACATAATGCCTTCCGCTTCCTGCCGCCTTGCTGCAAGCCTTAGCTCGAGGAAGGGTGTCTCACCTACAATGTCGTTCATCTTTGTCTCCATCCGATTTCGCTTCCGACCTTGGCCCGATGAGGCCGGAAAATGCGTGGAGATAGCTTAGAGTTCTTAGCGGGAAACGGCGATGACCGATTTGGTCAACTTTGCTGACCGAAATGCCTAACGCCGCGCGATGCCGATCGACTCTTGTTTCTTGTGGATCACCTATCAAGTCGACACGTAGCGACTCGAAGACATCGTCCGAATATCCATCCCGAAGCGACAGGGGCCTGGATTGACGACAACCCAAACTTCCTCGACATAGAAGCGCACGCCTAACAGGGCTCGCCCAGCAAAAGAAAAGCGGCGCCGTTCAGCGCCGCTGTAAGCCAGCAGGAGCAAGCTGGTTGAAGTCACCACCCGAAAACAATTGCAGACAGGTCCCTGCGGCAACGCGCGGGACGCCGTCAACCAAACACGTTAGAGTGCCCCCACCAGCTCGGGAACCACGGTGTTCAGGTCCCCCACCAGGCCGTAATCCGCCACCGAGAAGATCGGGGCTTCGGCGTCCTTGTTGATCGCCACGATCACCTTGGAATCCTTCATGCCGGCCAGATGCTGGATCGCGCCCGAGATACCGACGGCGATGTACAGCTGCGGCGCGACGATCTTGCCGGTCTGGCCTACCTGATAGTCGTTCGGCACGAAGCCGGCGTCGACTGCCGCGCGCGATGCACCCAGCGCAGCGCCCAGCTTGTCGGCCAGCGGCGTCAGCACCTTGGTGTAGTTCTCGCCCGACCCCACGCCGCGGCCACCCGAGACGATGATCTTGGCGGCGGTCAGCTCCGGACGGTCGCTCTTGGTCAGCTCGCGCGACACAAATTGCGACAGGCCCGCGTCGGCAACCGCCGGCAGCGTTTCCACGCTGGCCGAGCCGCCCTCAGCCGCAGCCTGGTCGAACGCCGTGCCGCGCACGGTGATCACCTTGATCTTGTCGGCCGACTTGACCGTGGCGATCGCGTTGCCGGCGTAGATCGGACGCTCGAACGTGTCGGGCGAATCGACCTTGGTGATGTCCGACAGTTGCGCCACATCGAGCTTGGCAGCCACGCGCGGCAGGATGTTCTTGCCCGAGGCGGTGGCCGGCGCGACGATATGCGAGTAGTCGCTGGCGATGGCCAGGATCTGCTCGGCGACGTTCTCGGCCAGGCTGTCGGCAAAGTACGGCGCATCGGCCAGCAGCACCTTCGCCACGCCGGCGATCTTCGCGGCGGCGTCGGCAGCGGCCTTGGCGTTCGAGCCGGCCACCAGCACGTGGACATCGCCGCCGCATTGGGCGGCTGCCGTCACGGCGTTCAGCGTGGCGGCCTTGATCGATTGATTGTCGTGTTCAGCAATGACAAGTGCAGTCATGTTCTATCTCCCCGCGCTCAGATAACCTTGGCTTCAGACTTCAGCTTTTGCACCAGCGTGGCAACGTCCGGCACCATCACGCCGGCGCTGCGCTTGGCAGGCTCGACGACCTTGACGGTGGACAGGCGCGGCTTCACGTCGACACCGAGGTCTTCCGGCTTGACGGTTTCCAGCGGCTTCTTCTTGGCCTTCATGATGTTCGGCAGCGTCACGTAGCGCGGCTCGTTCAGGCGCAGGTCGGTGGTCACCACGGCCGGCAGCTTGACCGACACGGTTTCCAGACCGCCATCCACTTCCCGCGTGACCGACGCCTTGCCGCCAGCAACCACCACCTTCGAGGCGAACGTGGCTTGCGGCAGCCCGGCCAGCGCGGCCACCATCTGGCCGGTCTGGTTCGAGTCGTCGTCGATGGCCTGCTTGCCCAGGATCACCAGGCTCGGCTGTTCCTTGTCGATCAGCGCCTTGAGCAGCTTGGCCACGGCCAGCGGCTGCAGGTCTTCATTCGATTCCACCAGGATGCCGCGGTCGGCACCGATGGCCATCGCGGTACGCAGGGTTTCCTGGCACTGCGACGTTCCGCAAGAAACCGCGACCACTTCCGTCGCCACCCCCGCCTCTTTCAGACGCACGGCTTCCTCGACTGCGATCTCATCAAAGGGATTGGCACTCATCTTGATGTTGGCCAAGTCGACGCCCGAACCATCCGACTTCACGCGGACCTTGACGTTGGAGTCCACCACTCGCTTCACTGCGACAAGTATCTTCACTGCTTCACCTATGAGACTTCGTTTAACTTGTGTGACGGCCCCGCTCGCTTCCCTCTATGCCACGGGGAGTCGTTCCTTATGCGCGACCCGCCAGCACGGCCCTGCCATTCGCGAGGACAATGACATCTCGCTCCTTCAGCCGCGCACGGAATGCCACTTCGGAATTCGAGGTTTTCCAACAATCGAGCACGAGAGTTTCTCCGGGATACACCGGTGAGGTGAGACGCGCGCGAATGGATTGGAGCAGGCTCGCGTCGTACCCACAGAAGGCCTTGACGATGCCGTGACACGCGTTGCCGTAGGTTGCCAGCCCGTGCAAGATGGGGCGCGCAAAGCCCGCCTTCGCGGCGACGGCAGGGTCGATGTGCAGCGGATTCAGGTCACCAGACAGGCGATAAAGTACCGCCGCGTCCTGTCGCGTCGGCAGCTCCACCGTAACTTCGGGCGCAGTCTCCGGCGTTGACGGCGAAGCAGGCGCGGCTTCGTCCCCGCCTCCGTTCTTGGAGAATCCACCGTCGCCGCGCAGGAAGAGCACTTGTTCCGTTGTCGCAAACTGCTCGCCAGTCGCTGCGTCATGCAAAGTTTTCTCGACGTGCAGCACTGCGCCTTTCCCTTCGCCCTTGTCCACGATCCGTACCACGCGACTGCGTCCGATCAGAGAGCCGGAGGCAGGAAGGGGCTTGTGCAACGTCACGCCCTGCTCACCATGAACCAGCTTGAGGAAGTCGATTCCGAGCTCTTTGCGGTCACGCATCCAGGAACCCGGCGAGGCAAGAACTGCCGCCATCGTCGGCAAGGTGACGAGATTCTTCTCGTAGACGAACTGCAGTTGTTGCGCGTCCAGCGGATCGGCCCCGATCCCCAAGCCGAGTGCATAGAGAATGCTATCTTTCTCGGTGTAGTGGTGCTGAACATCGCCCGACTGCCAGGCTTTGGTCTTATCGTAGTCAATCATGCGTGTACTCACTTTTTGGCAACGCAGGCCAACGGAATTGCGCTGGCTCTTTGGCCGCAAACCGACGAACCGATTCACGTGCGTAGTCACTGCCACCGGCGATGGCCTGGCCTGCGGCCTCCAGATTCAGCATGGTCTCCAGGTCGCATTGCAGCGACTTCTGTAGAGCCTGCTTGGACAGGCTCACCGCTGTGGCTGAGGCACCTTCGAAACTGCGCGCAAGCTCCAGTGCGCGCGCCATCAGTCTTTCCGGGGCCACCACTTCCATGGCCAGCCCCATCTCTTTCGCCTCGTCTGCGTGGAATTCCCGTGCAGAGAACACTAGCTCCTTCGCACGTTGGAGCCCAACAATGCGCGGCAACGTGTACCAGGCCCCGTTGTCTGGTACGAGGCCGACACGATGAAAGGCAACCGACATCCTGGCGCGATATGAGCAGATAACGATGTCCGCCAGGAGTGCAAGGCTCAGTCCACCGCCATACGCGACGCCGTCGACTGCCGCAATAACGGGCTTGTCGAGAGACGATATGGCCAGGACGAGATCCCTGTAAGCATTCAGCCCCTCACGGCGCTCCTCCGGATTCCGCTGGCTTGCGCTCCCCATCCCCTTGACGTCGCCGCCGGAGCAGAAATCGCTTCCTGCGCCCGTCAGCAGCACTGCGCGTACCCGCGGATCCGAACGAAACCATCGGAACATCTGCGTCATGGCATCCGCCATGGCAGGCACCAGCGCATTTTTGGCACGCGGCCGGTTTAGGGTGACAATGGCCACCCCGCCTTCATATGTCAGCTTGACATCTTCACTGTCGCTCATACTGATCCTCACCAAAGTGAAACTGGCAACCTATCTTTACGTGCGCCGGAGACCGTCCAGCTCCGCCATCAACAGCGCGGTCTGCGCGGTGGCGGTTACCCGGTCGGCTACCTTTGGCGCGTTGCCATTGGCCGCATTCCCTTCCAACGCCCGACGCGCCACCCCTTGCTGGATTGCCGCAAGGCGAAACATGTTGAATGCCAGATAGAAGTTCCAACGCGAGATCCCTTCGCTTTCGTCCAGCCCGGCGTTCTTGCAATACATCGCCACGTATTCGCGCTCGGTAGGGATTCCGGGAGGCCCGACATCGACACCCGCAAGGGTGCGATGGGTCCCGAGGCCAAGGTGCCAGGTCATGCAGTGGTACGCCAAATCAGCCAGCGGGTCCCCGAGCGTGGACAATTCCCAATCCAGGACGGCAATGATTCGGGTCTCGGTCGGGGATAATTCAGGAATGGTCTGGTCGTCGAAGATTCTTCCCTCCACATAATCCATCACGTAGAAGGCACTCCCTATGACGGCGACATCCTCGCAAAGTACGCGAACCTGGGGAACCGGCACGTCCGTGTCCACCAGACGCTGCATGACCCGAAATTCGCGCTCGAAGGCATGGGCTGACGGCAGAATCGTGCCGGATGGCTTCCGCCTCAGCACGTAACGCCTGCTACCCGCCTCCACGATGTAGGTCGGGTTGGATTGCCCGCCTTGCACCCGCGAAAGCTCCAGCGCGCCAGTAAATGGCGCGACACGCTCCCGAACGTAGGTCGCCAGGCGATCGACAGCATTCGGGTCGGTGACGAGGATATCGCCGGACGTCATGATCAAAGGCTGATGTGGAACCCGCCGTTGACACCGAGATGCTGGCCCGTGACATAGCTTGAGCCGTCAGAAAGCAGGAAGCACACCGTTTTGACGACTTCCTCCGGCGTCGACCAGCGGCCCAGAGGAATCTGGGCGAGCATGTTGTCGCGGAACTTCTCGCCGCGGACAACCTCGGTCATGGGTGTTTCGACCACGCCGAAGCAGACCGAGTTGGCACGGACGTTGTAGCGCCCCCATTCCCGTGCAGCGGTCATCGTCATACCCAGCAGACCTGCCTTTGCCGCCGAGTAGTTGATTTGACCAATGGAGCCCTTTCGACCCGCATCCGAGGAAATATTTACCACAGAGCCTCCGGACTTGTCGCCGTCCTTGGATCGCGCGACCATATGTTGCCCAACCGCTCGCGTCCAGTAGAAGGAACCGGTAAGGTGTACGTCGATGACATCCTGCCACTGCTGGTCGGTCATCTTGTCGATCATTGCCGGACGAATGATGCCCGCATTGTTGACGAGACCGTGCACGGCACCGAATCGCGAAACTGCGTCGCAGACCGCACGGGTCGCGAGCGCAGAGTCCGCGACACTCCCGGCTACCGCCATCACGCGCTCCGCCGGCAACGACGCCAGGGCTGCATTCAGGCCCTCTCCGTTGAGGTCGACGGCAACGACGTTTGCACCCAACTCGACGCCGAGTTCGACGACGGCCTTACCAATGCCTTGGGCGGCGCCGGTCACGATAATGGTGCGGCCTTCCAACGACACAATCTGCGACATCTCAGTCTCCTTTATTTGGTTGAACCAATGATATTTCGATGGCGTAGCCGCGTCAACGGGATTTCGCTGTCCGACGCGTCGCGTCACGTGGATTGCGCCCTCTCCGTCCCATGCTCTGTGTCCTGGAACAGGCTCCGTTTGCTTTTTGGCAGAACCATTGATAAGTTCTGACGCACTCACAACCATTCTTTGGACCGCTCCGTGCTGCTGGAATGGGGTTTCAGTGAGGAGGAAATCTCGGCCCTTCGACAGGCGGAAGTTTTACGAGCCAATGCGTAATCGACAAAAGGAGCCCCCCGACCGAAAGGGAGCTCCCGCGACACGAAAAGGCCAGCGAAACCGTCCCGTTTGAGCCGGGCCGGCCTAGGCTCAGATCTTTCTGCCGACCGCCTGCCAGAAGGGATCCCGCAGTCGCCGCTTGAAGAGCTTCCCGCTATCCTCCCGCGGCAGGGATGCGTGAAAGTCGATGCGCTTAGGGACCTTGTATTTAGCTAGGTGCGACTCGAGGTATTTCTGAATTTCGGCTGCACTGAGTTCGACACCAGGCATGAGTTCTACGGCGGCAGCCAGCGATTCCCCAAAGTCCTCATCGGGGATCCCGAAGACCGCGCAATCATGAACGCCCGGACATTGCGTAAGCACCATCTCAATCTCGGCCGGATAGATGTTGGTGCCTCCAGAGATGACCATATCCGAACGCCGGTCGCACAGATACAGCCTGCCGTCTTTTAGATAGCCGACATCGCCGACACTGATGAGACCATTTCGCTCGACGCTCTTCCTCTTCTCTTCGTGGTTCAGATAGGTGAAATCCGCGTAGGCCGGTACGCGCATGTAGATCTCGCCCGGGGATCCGTCTTCCACCGGCGCTCCATCCTCACCATAGAACGCGATCTGTGTACTTGGCGTGGGCACGCCGACCGTGCCAGGATGATTCAGCCAGTCGTCCGGCGTCGCCAGTGTGGCCGTACCAACCTCAGTGCCGCCGTATGTTTCATAGATGATGGGGCCCCACCACTCCATGAGCGCCTGTTTGACTTCCCGCGGGCACGGTGCACCAGTATGCGTCACCCATTTCAGCGAACTCACATCGTAACGGTCGCGGACTTCCTTGGGGAGCTTCAGAATGCGGACGAACATGGTCGGAACCATGACCGCATTGGTGATGCGGTACTTGTCGATGGCCGCCAGCGTTTCTTCCGGGTCGAACTTCGACTGGAGCACAAGCACCTCGGAAGCCAGTATGGCTTGTCGTCCGTATGCATTCGGCGATGCGTGGTACAGCGGCCCGGTGATTAGTGAGCGCACGCCCGGCGTCAAGCCGTAGACACGCTCAATCAGCTTCACATAGGCTTGGGCCTGCTCGGGTGTCGCCGGATCACGCTTGACCCCTTTAGGGTGACCGGTCGTGCCCGACGTGTAGATCATCGTGGCGCGCCCGCGCTTGGCAGGCTGCTCCCACGGCGCAAACTGGCTACACCATGCCTCCCACGAGGTGTCCCCTTCTCGAGGCTGCGTCAGCTCATCCTTGATCTTGTAGCGGGCCTGCACTTCCGGCGGGGTCGGGACCACAAACACCTTAATGCCCGCCGGAATTTGCTCGCGCAGCGGCTCCAGCAAGTCAGCATGAGCAACCAGGGTCTTCGGCTTTGAGTCGTTGAGGACATACAGCAGTTCTTCGGCCTTGCCATGCCAGTTCAACGGTACCGAATATGCCCCAATTGCTGCTGCAGCCTGCTGCACTTCGAAGAATGCGAAGTCGTTGCGCAGCAGCAAGCCGACGGTGTCGCCTTCCTTGATCCCCATCTGGTCAAAACCGGTCGCGGCACGCAGCGCCTGCTGCAACACCGCTTCGCGGGCCTTGGGACGTCCATCCAGGTAGATGGTAGCTTCGCTCATTTTTGTCTCACTCCGTTCGTTTCAGTCTTTTACAATGCGTGAATCAACGACGCCAACTTCGATGCATGCGCGTCGCCGTCGCCGAAGAGTTGGTCCATCACATGGATACGGCGCAGGTAGTGACCAACTGCGTATTCCTCGGTCATGCCGATGCCGCCGTGCAATTGAATCGCGCCATGTGCCACGGCCCGGGCATGCTTGGCCACGGAGAGTTTGGCGCGGTGCAAATCCAGTGCGGCGCCTTCCGAGTCAGGGTCATCAACGGCCACCGCTGCGGCCATCGCCATGCTTTTTGCCAGCTCCAGACTGACAAGCATCTCGGAGGCCCGATGGCGCAAGGCCTGGTTCTCGCCAATCAACCGGCCGAATTGCTTGCGAGTGTTCAGGTAGTCGACTGCCAGCCGGAATGCAGCGCTCGCCGCCCCGACCATATCGGCGCAGCTCGCCGCGATGCCGATGGACACGGCGCTGTCAATCGCCTGGAGGGCACGTCGGCCATCCATTGGGTCGCCGATGGGCGTTGCTGCCACCCCGCGAAGCACGAGCTCACTCGCCGACGTGTCGTCCACCAGCCGGAAGCCACGCACGTCCAGCCCCGCCTCTCGGGCCTCGACGAAAAACAGCGCACAACCGTCAGGATCCGCGGGCGAGCCTCGGACTCGTGCGCTCACAATGTACTGGTCCGGCTGGCCGACACCCAGTACATTGACTTTACGCCCGTTCAGAATCCATTTCCCACCCTCTTCCGAGGCGGTGGTCTCGATCCACCAAGGCGCGTGGCGCCGCGCGGCTTCTTCATGCGCCCACGCAAGCTTGCGCTCGCCCGTTGCCAACTCTCGGAGCGCATCTTTTGAGCACTCCTCGGCATCAAAGATCTTCAAAGCAGTGACAGGCAGCACGTTGGCTGCGAGGAGCGGCTCCAGGCACAGCACTGCGCCCAGTTCCTGCATCAGCGGTAAGAGATCGACCGCCCCACGGCCAAAGCCGTCCAGCGTTTCCGGCACCAGCAGCGCGGTAAGGCCCAGTTCGGACAATCCGGCCCAGGTTTCCTCGTCGTGCCCCTTGCCACTCTCGGCAACAACACGACGACTCTCGAATACATAACGGTCCGCAAGCAACCGTCGGAGGCTGTCCTGTACGGCCCGTTGATCCTCGTTCAACTCGAAATTCACGTTTGTCTCCCTATCCCACAATGGCTTTGGCCAGGATGTCTTTTTGCACCTCGCTGGTACCACCGTAGATGCTGGCGGCACGCGAGTAGAAGTAGCGGGGAGCAAGCGGGCCGTACACCAAATCGCCCTTGCCCCGTTTCTCCACGCCCAACGGACCAGCGAGGCGAGCCAGGAGCGCGTTAATTTCCTGCTGCAGCTCGACCCCCTTCAGCTTGAGAACGGACGCAAATGCGGGCAGCTCCGCCTGAGCGCTCGGTGTCAGCAGGAAGCGCCAGTTTGTTACCTCCAGTGCCCGGATCTCCGCATCCAGCGCTGCGAATTCCGTGCGCAGCTTCGGATCGTCAAGGAGTTTTCCCGAACCCTGAGGGGTTTTGCTCGCCACCTCACGTGCAAAATCCAGCCGCTCACGGCACAAGCCGACGTTCGCAATCCCCGTGCGCTCGTTGCCCAAGAGGAACTTGGCGCAGTCCCACCCCCTGTTTTCTTCACCGACGAGATTGGCCACCGGGACACGCACGTCGTCGAAAAAGACTTCGTTCAGATGATGATCGCCGTCGATGGAAAGAATCGGGCGTACCGTGATGCCAGGCGACTTCAGGTCAATGAGCAGGAAGGAAATGCCCTCTTGCTTGCGAGCCTCGGGGTCGGTCCGAACGAGCGCAAAAATCCAGTCAGCCCAGTGGGCAGTCGTGGTCCAGATTTTTTGCCCGCTAACCACGTAATGATCACCGTCACGCTTCGCTGCAGTACGCAACGAAGCCAAGTCCGAACCGGACCCTGGCTCTGAAAAGCCTTGGCAGAACCACAGATCAAGATTGGCAAGCTTGGGCAAGAAATGCTGGCATTGTTCCGGAGTTCCATAACGCATCAACACCGGTCCAAGCATCGTCACATTGAACACTTGCGGCAGCGGAGCAGGTGCGCGGTACAACTCGTCCATCAAGATGAGACGCTCCATTTGCCCCAGTTCCGCGCCACCATACTTCTTCGGCCAGTGCGGTGCGGCCCAACCTCTTTCATTGAGGATGCGCTGCCACTTCACGGTGTCTTCTTTCCGCGGCGGGTGCCCAGCGCGCAAGCGCGCGCGCATTTCCGAGGGCAGTCTGTCTGCGATGAAGGCTCGCACCTCCGCACGAAACGCCTGCTCTGCAGGCGACAGTCGTAGATCCATTCTCTTGCTCCTCCAACGTAAATTCGCGCCGTGCGAACACGTGTGTTATTTTGGTTCAACCATTGTACTTAAGGCAAGCAGATTGTGACCGAGATCGCCGCAGCGCCGCGGCGCAACACAGAAGTGGAGGAACCCTTCGAGTGGCTTACTAAGCACCCACTCTCTGGTACCATAGGTGCAGAGGTTGATCCAATGCAAGACACATAAAAATGCCGACGAAAATGAAACCTGCCGTACCAAGCCAACCGGAAGAGAACCCGGCGGGTCCCATCTTCAAGCGCGTGCGCACGAGGCGGGCATTCGAGGCGGTCAGCGATCAAATCCGCCAACAACTCGCAAGCGGCGACCTGCGCCCCGGCGACCGGCTCCCCGGCGAACTCCAGTTGGCCGAGCAGTTCAACGTGAGCCGCAGCGCAGTACGCGAAGCATTGCGTAGTCTGGAAGCCGCGGGTGTTGTCGAAGCCCGTACCGGCATCAACGGGGGCTTCTTCATCCGTAGTGGTAGCACGACGACCGGGCTGACACAGACAGTCCAGGACTTGGTGTCGCTCGGCCAGGTTTCGATTGCGAACGTTACAGAAGCTCGCATCGAGCTGATGACGGTGGCCCTTCGCTTGGCGTGCGAGCGCGCTACCGAGGAAGAGCTGGACGCAATCGAGGCCGACGTGACGTATCACACCGAGCTGTTCCGTCATGGTGGTGGCTCGCGGAATACGAAGTCTGTGATCGAGTTCTACCGGCTCATCGCTCAGGCCACACACAACGCTGTCATCGTATTGATGGTCGATGCGCTGTCGGAAATCATTCGGAAGCTGCTGGCACAGATTGCGCCAGAGCCGCGACGGGACATCATGCAGGTACGTCGCAAGGTAATGGCGAGTTTGCGGCAGCGTGATGCCGTGGGGGCTTGCCAGGCAATGACGACTCACCTGCGGCACGTCAGCGAGTACCTGGAAAGCGAGAGCAAGAAGCCTGCACGCAAGCGGAAGATCGCCGCCTGACCACATCCGCCTCGCGCCGCCGCAGTAAATCGACTAAGTTAGCAAGCCCATGACCACTTCTACGTTGAAATCCGCCGATGTTCCCACTGGCACCACGGGACTTCGCTTTGAGGCCGTGCGCTCAGCCAGAGCTTTCGAAGAGATCGCAGATCAGATTCGCGCGGAACTTGCAGAGGGCAGACTCAAGGTGGGCAGCCGATTACCGGCGGAGCGAGCTCTGGCCGTGCAATTCGGTGTGTCCCGCAATACCCTGCGAGAAGCGCTCCGTTCCCTCGAGCATGCTGGACTGGTCAGGCTCCAGAAGGGTGCTAGCGGCGGCGCATTCATCAGCGAAGGCTCGGGCCTCGCTATCACGAACAGCCTTATGGACTTGTACCACGTCGGGTCCATCACGCCAGATCAGCTCACCCAGGCTCGTATCTGGCTTGAGTCCGTCATCGTCCGCGAGGCTTGCAGTCGGGCAACGGCCGACGACCTGGCAGCATTGCAACAGAATATCGACGAAGCAACACGAGCCTCAGCAGAAGGTGACTTCCCCCGTCGCGCTGAGCTTCATTTCGATTTCCATCGCATGCTTGCCAGAATGTCGGGCAACCCCATCATGGTCATCATGATGGATGGGCTACTGGCCGTATTGGCCAAGTTCGTCAATAGCATTGGCGAATATGAGAACACCTTCGTGTTGCCGTCCCGAAAGCGTTTCATGAAACACATGCACGCGAAGGACGCCGATGCCGCCGTGGCAGAGATGGAGGCCAGTCTCAAGCGACTCCAGCAAGCCTACCTCTCCCTCGTTACCGGGAAAGAGGAGGCGCCGAAGTCCCGATCGCAGCGTCCAGCGCCGCGAAAGAGCACATGATTAGGCGTCAAGCCACTTTATCGTCGAACTGAGATCCGCGCGACTGGTTCGGAAGCTGTTCGCCGGATGACGAGTGTCGGGAAAGCCAAAAGAAATCCCACAGACAATGCGCCGGTCCGGCGGCAGACTGAGACAGTCACGCACTCGTTCTGGACGAGAGGCTAGCGCAGCCTGCGCAATTGTGGCAACGCCCAGACTGGTCGCGGCCAATATGAAGTTGGCCACATAGCCGCCGCAGTCGACAGCACCGTAAGTAGATAGGGCGTCGTCGCTGGTCACAATGGCAACGTGCGGGGCACCGAACAACCGCATATTCTCGCGAGCCTGCCTGGCAGAAGCCGCGCGGTCACCGCGCGCAACCCCAACGGCGTCGTATAGCGCGAGACCGCATTCCCGGCGGCGCTCCTGATAGACTCCGCGATACTCTCGAGGCCACTCGAAGTCCGGGCGCTTGTCGTCTTCCGCCGACGGCGCGAGCATCGCCTCCCGAAAGCGCTCGGTAGCGGCACCTCGGGTAATGACTACCTGCCACGGCTGGGCGTTACACCATGACGCGGTCCGCTGCGCGAGCGAGACAATGCGCTCGACCACGTCCTGCGGGACCTCCTCGGGCAGAAAGGCACGGCAGCTATGCCGCGACGACAGAAGATGCTCCAAAACGGCGCTTGCCTGCTCTTCTCGATTGCTCATTATCCAGTTCTCCAAACACAGCCCGGGACCGAGGGTCCTCGGCCTCAATTCATCTCAGACTATCGCGCGAGGGCTAGCTCGCTCGCGCTCGTCAGGCTCTCGCGGCATTCAGCAACCATCCGCTCAAGCAATTCTGCACAGCTTGGGATGTCGTGAATCAACCCGACCACCATGCCGGCGGTCACAATCCCGCCATCCGGATCGCCCTCTTGCAAGGCCGCTTTCCCGCGCGCGCCGGCGACAAGTTCGCGGATATCTTCAAACTCGCAGCCACCTGGGCGCCGTTCTGTCGCCACAACCTGATCCGAGACCGCGTTCTTCAACACCCGCGCCGTATTCTTCAGCGTTCGGAAGACTAGATTGGTATCGCGTTCGCTGGCAGCCAGAAGGCGTTGCTTGATGTTGTCATGTATAGGCGCTTCACGCGTTGCGCAAAAGCGCGTCCCCATGTTCACCCCATGGGCACCCAATGCCAGCGCCGCCGCCATACCGCGCCCGTCGGCAATGCCACCGGAGGCAATGACGGGCACCTGGAGTTGTCGGGCAGCGATCGGTATTAGCACCATCCCCGGAATATCATCCTCACCAGGATGACCCGCGCATTCGAAACCATCCATGCTGATAGCATCCACGCCGAGACGTTCCGCAGTGAGCGCATGGCGGACTGCCACGCACTTATGGATAACCTTCACGCCCGCGGCTTTAAGCCGGGGAAGGTACTCGAGGGCTTTGTTTCCGGCAGTCTCCACCACACCGACACCGTTCTCGATAATGGCGTCGATGTACTCCGCGTACGGCGGCGGCTTGATGGTCGGAAAGATCGTCATGTTGACGCCGAACGGGTTGTCCGTCATATCACGACAACGGCCGATCTCGCGATGCAACGCTTCGGGGGTGGGCTGGGTAAGTCCTGTCAGGACGCCGAGGCCACCTGCGTTGGAGACTGCGGAGGCTAGCTCGGCGCGCCCAACCCACTGCATGCCCCCTTGGATGATTGGATAGGCAGTGCCCAGCAACTCTGTAACGCGTGTTTTCATGATGAACCTTTCGGCGGGTCGTCGCCTCTATGTGTTTCCCGTGCGGCCTTCCCACCTATGAGCCAGGCGCTCAGTGCAAAGCCGCATGTCGCTTAGGTACGCGAAGATTCCCGCCAAGCTTCAAGCAAGCCGGCTGGCTTGACTGCATCTTTGGGAGCGGGTCCCTGGACGGCACCAGGCGTGCGAGAAAAGCGCGGGGCGGGTGCCGGTTGCTGGACGCCGCCAACCGAGACGAAGGCGTTTCTGTGCTGAAGATGCGGATGCTGACCGGCTTCGCTCAGCGTCAGAACTGGGGCAAAGCACGCATCCGTGCCCTCGAGAAGTTCGCACCAGTGAGCGCGCGTCCTCGTGCGAAATGTCTCGGCAAAGTGGGCTTCGAACGCCGGCCACTTTGCCCGATCGTTCTGTGACTTGTGCAGTTCGGCAGGCACGCCCAGTTTTTCGCAGAGCAATACAAAGAACTTTGGCTCAATGGGACCCACCGAGATGTAGGCGCCATCAGACGTCTCGTAAGACTTGTAGTAAGGCGCACCCCCGTCGAGCATGTTACTGGCCTTCTTCTCGACGTAGTGCCCACGCAGAAGTTGGGTATGAAACAGGCTCGTGAGCGATACCGCGCCATCGCAGATGGCTGCATCCACCACCTGCCCCCTGCCCGATCGTCGCGCTTCCAGTACCGCTGCCAGAATTCCGACGACGAGATATAGGCTCCCCCCGCCATAGTCACCTACCAGGTTCAGAGGCGGAACCGGCGCCCGCCCGGCCTCACCAATACCGGCGAGCGCGCCCGAAATGGCAATGTAGTTGATATCGTGGCCAGCTGCGTGGGCTAGCGGCCCGTCCTGCCCCCAACCGGTCATACGGCCATACACAAGTTTCGGATTACGCTTCTGAGTGTCCGCAGGACCTAGACCCAGCCGCTCCATGACACCCGGGCGAAATCCTTCTACCAAGACATCCGCTTCTGAAACGAGGTCCAGCACCGTCTCAACATCAGCCTGGTTCTTGAGGTCCAAGAGTACCGTCTTGCGGCCACGGCCAACGATGTCGAACTGGTCTCCCAATTTGGCATCGCTCCGGTCAATCCTGACCACCTCCGCACCCATGTCAGATAGGAGCATGCACGCGAATGGTCCAGGGCCGATGCCAGCCATTTCAATCACCCGCAATCCAGCAAGTGGGCCCGAAGTGGACGAAGTGCTCTCTTGGTTCATGAAGTCTCCAATGGTTCAACGATGGTGGCGAGCCCTGAACATCCAATGCTCGAGTAGCACGAGCGTCGCCCATGCCCAGGCTGTTGGACGTACATCGCGCCCACCACGCTCGGCCAGCCAGACGATGCCTTGACGATTGAGCAACCAAAGCCCATTGCACCCACCCTTGATGAAACTATACAATGGCTCAACCATTAAAACCAGAGCAGGCGCCCCATGGATAACGAGCGAGTTTTGCTGCACACGCGCCAAGTGCACTACCGGTGCTACCGGCGCGGTGACGGGCTGTGGGAGATCGAAGGAGAAATGCGGGACTTCCGTAGCTACGACACGGTAGTGGCGGAGAAAGGCGACCTTCCAGCGGGAACCTCCGTACATCACATGCTGATTGCACTCGTCGTAGACGAGGATCTGACGGTGCGAGACATAGTGAGTCGTATGAAGGCCGTCCCCTTCCGCGTATGCCGAGAGATTGAGAAAAGTCTGACGACGATGGTAGGCGTGCGCATGGGATACGGCTGGCGACATACGATCAATGAACGGCTGGGCGGCACCGAAAGCTGCACACATCTGCGAGAGCTGCTGGTGAACATGGCCACGGCGGCGTTCCAAGCCATTCCGACCTGGCAAGCCCAACAACGCAAACACAGGGGTGAGGATCCATTGAATGGCGCCCGCCCCCACTACCTTAACCAGTGCCGGTCCTGGCGAATCGATGGCCCGGTGGTGCGAGAACACCTCCCTCAGTTTTATCAACCTAACGATACTGCCGGTGCAGAGCCGGGTAAGGAATGAGCCATGTCTGAAATTGATGAACGCAAGCCCCGCGGCATGTACTTCGAAGACTTCGAGATCGGGAAGACCATTATCACCTCGCGTCGCACGGTGACACTGACTGACATTGTCAACTTTGCCTGCCTGTCCGGTGACCACAATGCACCCCATATCGACCATGAGTTCTGCAAGACCCAGTCCTACGGAGAACCAATTGCCCATGGTCCACTGGTACTAGCCATCGCAGGTGGCCTCCAATGCCTCAGCGGCATCAATGACGGCACCATCATTGCCATGCTGGGCAACGACCAATGGCGCATGCATCTGCCCGTCAAGCATGGCGACACCATCCACGTCGTGATTACCCCCATTGAGAAGAAGATGTCGAGCAAGGGTACTTCCGGCATCGTGACATTCGACCGAAAGGTCAAGAATCAACGCGGCGAAGTCGTCCACTCCATGATTACGACGTTGCTGTATCGTCTGCGCCCGCAGTAATCCGATTGCACCCGCCCGCCATAGACAATCGGCCGACGGGCTTTCTAGGTGGGGGAACGAACACCAGTTCGCCCCCACCTTTCTTTGAGTCGTTCAAGTATCCCTCCGGGCAGCGGCTGCATTGAGCCACAAAGACACCGCCCCCTGGAAAGCAAGAAAGGACGCTTTCGCGTCCTTTCTTGCGCCGGGCCTGTGATTACAGGTCCATTTGCTTTGCAAGGATGTTGCGCTGAATCTCGTTGGTTCCGCCGCCGATGGGGCCCACACGGGAATCACGGAAGAACATCTGCATGTCGTACTCCATCGAGTATCCGGCACCCGCCATGATCTGCATCCCGATGTCCGCGCACTTGAAGTTATTTTCACTAGCCACGATTTTGGCGATCGACGCTTCATTCACCGCGGCCTGGCCGGCGTCGAGCACATCGGCAGCACGGTACACCACCTGGCGCGCCGTTTCCGACAGAATGAGCATGTCTGCAAGCTTGTGCTGGATGACCTGGAAGTCGGAAATCGGCTTACCGAACTGCACGCGTTCCTTCGCGTAGTCTCGGGCATACTCGGTGATCTTAAAGCAGTGACCCGCCGAAATGGCAGCCAGGCCAAGGCGTTCAAGACCCAGGCAGCTCATGATGTTCTTCCAAGCGCGACCCTCGCCACCAAACAGATTCTTGGCCGGCACGCGGACATTGTCGAAGAAGACCTCATTTGCATGGGTCGTGCGGCGGCCCAGCATCTGCAACGGGCGGACGGTAACCCCTGGCGCCTTCGCATCGACCAGCAGCGTGCTGATACCTTGATGGCGGGCGCCCTCACGGTCGGTACGCGTGATGACGACGAAATAGTCTGCCACATGGCCGCAGGTAATCCAAACCTTGTTGCCATTCAGGATGTATTCGTCGCCGGTCGGCTCGGCGTAGGTCTTGAGCCCCGCCACGTCGGAGCCCGTACCAGGCTCGGACATGCAAAGTGCCAGCTTCGCCTTTCCGGAAATAATCTTCGGAATCAGTTCTTGCTGCAGCTCAGGGGTACCGAACTTCGCGATATGCATACCCGCATAGACCGCCGACGTCGTAATCGCTTGGGCAATACCAGTGTAGTAGTACCCTAGCGTCTCGAGCAGAACAGTGATGTCGCGGTACGAGCCGCCCATGCCGCCGAGGTGTTCCGGATAGAACAGCCCGATGTAGCCCGCGTCCGCCAGAGCTTCATAGGCCTCGATCGGGAATTCACGAGCTTCGTCCATCTTCCGGACTTTTTCCCACGGCAGAACCCGGTTGAGCAGATCCAGGACGCCTTCGCGCATCATGCGCTGGTCTTCAGTCAGCCCGACAGTGTTGATCAACGACATTGTTATCTCCTAACTACTATGAGTTTTGCAACAGCATGGGCCACCGTTTTTGCGGCTAAACCGGGATGACCCAAAGTTGATGCTGGTTAAGAAAGTTAATTACCTGATGGGCCGTGCTGCGAACAGAGGACCGTCCTTGTACTGCAAAACCACCATCTCGACCGCCTGGCCAATCTGCAAAGGCACGTCGTGGTCTTCCACCAGTCGACATGCCAAACGGATCCCAGAGTCAAGATCAACGATCCCGCATGCATAAGGGGACTCCGCAGCGAACACCGCGGGAGCGGCATGAATACGCGTCCACGAGTACAAAGTGCCCCGCGTACCGAAAGCCTTCCACTCCATCTCGGTCGACCAGCAGTGGGGGCACACAAGCTTTGGTGGGAAAGTTGTCTTGCCGCAATCGCAGCATTGCGTGGTCACCCAGCGGCCGGCTGCTAGCGCCGACCAGAATTCCTTGGTGAATGCGGATTCCCGTGGCGGATACGCACGCTCGCCGTCGACAATCAGTGTTTCGAGGGTCATTGCTTAGCCTCCATAACGTGAATCATGGCCGCGTTGTAGTTGCCGAGTTCGCCGGTAGCCAGGCCAAACTGTGCGTTCTTGACCTGGCGTGCCCCGGCCCGTCCACGCAACTGCTCAGCCAGTTCCACGTAGTTGTAGAGCGACGTGACATACGCCGGGTGGCCGCGCGACGTCAGGCCGCCGGAGGTCGAGACGGGAATTCGGCCGCCAAGGCGTGTCTCGCCATCGAACGCTGCCCGCGCCCCTTGGCCCTTGGCAATGAGCCCAATTGCCTCGCTCACCAGCACCTCGACAATCGTGCAAGGCGCGTATAGCTCAGCGACGTCGATGTCCTTCGCGCTGATGCCGGCTTGCTCGTAGGCCGTGGTGGCGGCCTGCCTGGCAGACTCGAAAGCGATCATGTCATTCGGGACGTCGCTGATCTGATGGCTGCCGTCATGGAAGAATCCGCGCCCCTTGACAAGTACATAGGGCCGCCCAATGTCGCGCGCGACTTCCTCGCTTGCGAGCACCAGGCAGGCGGCACCGTCACCACGCGGCGGCACGTCGTAGAGCCCGAGTGGTTCGACGATGGGACGCTGCTGGACGACCTCCTCCAGCGTCACCGGCTTGCGATATTGCGCCAGCGGATTCATGGTCGCGTGAAAGCGGTTCTTTACCGCCACCGAGCAGAGCTGCTCCTTCGTGGCACCGTGTTCGTGCATGTAGCGCATGGCGTCCATCGCGTACCAGGCAATGGGTGTAAAGCCGGCCGACGTGTGAAAGTCGACATCCCCAGTCGTCCGCATGCTGCTCATCATGTGCTCCGCGGCGGAAACCGCGCTTTCCATGTTGATGCCGAGCGCAAGCGACACTTCGGACCTGCCCAGCATGATGTCGTTGCAAGCCTGATCGAACGCCAAGGCCGCTGTCATGCCATTGCCCATCACCTCCATGACGTTGCCACGGCAAGACAACCGGAGCTGGCCCATCAGGAAGGTGTGGAAGTACTTCTGACGCGTGTAGGGACGCGGAAGCGTAAACACCAGGCTCTGAATATCCTGCTTGTCGACGCCCGCATCTTTCACTGCCTCCACGACGAGGCGAGTCATGATTTCGTGCTCCAAGGTCTGGAGCGCCGCGTCACCCGCGGTCTGATGGCGCCCCACCGGAATAGCACTGGCGCCAATAATGGCTACGTTTCTGGTCATATGCGTGGCTGAGTCGTCTTACTTCGCACCAAACGCCCCGGAGGCGGTGAGTTCAGCAATTTGGTGGTCATTGAGCTTGAGCACATCCTTGAGCACCTGCTCAGTGTCAGCGCCGACTGCAGGCGCGGCCTTCGCTGCGCGCGCAGGCGTGCGGCTAAGCCTGAGCGGCGTGGAGATGTTCGGAATCCACCCTTTCACCGGATGCTCGATCCGGCTTACCAGGTTCCGCGATGCGGCTTCGTCCGACGAGAGTGCCTGCGCAAGCGTTTTGACTTGGCCACTCGGGACCCCAGCGGCACGGAGCTTCGGCTGCCAATAGGCCCACGGATGCTTGCCGAACTCTTCTCCCATGAGCTTGAAAAGCTCATCGCGTCGTTCCAGACGATTGGCCCGCTTCGACAGGACAGGGTCATGAGCGATGTCTGGGCGCTCGAGCACCTGTTCGAACAGCCGGACAAAGATCCCGTCGTTGCCGCAGTTGATGTAAAACGGCACGTCCTGGCAGTGAAAAACGCCAGAGGGACACGTGTCAGGGCTGGTATTCCCGTTACGTTGAGGCTCGTAACCGGTGGTCAGATGCTGCATCGCCGCGAACCCGGTCATCAGAATGGCTGTATCGAAGAGTGCGACTTCGACAAACTGCCCCTCCCCATCCTTCTCACGACCCAACAGTGCGAGCAGAATCGCGTTCGTGGCCATCATCGCGGTGCTGATATCCATCACCGCGGCGCCGGTTCGGACCCCCTGACGGTCCGAGTAGCCATTCATTGAGATGAACCCACTTTCGGCTTGGGCGATCGGGTCAAATCCCAAACGATCCGCATACGGGCCGGTCCGGCCATACGCCGAGACCGAGCAGTAAATCAAGCGAGGGTTGAGTGCGCGGCAGGTCTCGTAGTCCAAACCGAAGCGTTCCATGACGCCTGTTGAGAAGTTCTCAACCAAGACGTCGGCTTCGGCAATCAGGGCCTTCGCGAGCGCAAGGCCCTCCGGCGACTTCATGTCGATGCCGATGCTGCGCTTATTGCGGTTGGTCCACAGATAGGGGGCACCCTGCGCCGGAATTTCCGGGTCCATTGGCGGGTAGTACCGGAAATCATCCCCCTTCACGGGCGCTTCCACCTTGATGACGTCGGCACCAAAGTCAGCCATCGTCATCGTCGCCAGCGGCCCAGCGACAAAGTGGGTGAAATCAACGACACGAACGCCATCCAGGACGCCCTTTCCTTTCGCAGTCGCTGCCGCATGTTGCGGCAAAGACTCAACCCGATCCTGGTCAAACACGTCTATCTCCTCCTCAAGCAGCCGCTCTTCTGCCGCTTCAAATTTGTCCCGCCCACAGACAGCGCTGCAGGGCCGCCATCCACGGGCCGCCGCACTGCCCGCACATCTCGGCTTCGCTTTGGTTGGTCCGTTTAATGGTTCTACCAAACTATTCTAGTGAGATGGACTGCGGATAGTCAATGGGTATCAGCACTCGTCTTGTTCGACGCGGCATAGCAAGACGCGAGAAAGGCGGTCCGCTCGCACGGACACGCGGCGTTCCGCACAGAACAGCAGGCCGCCCTAGGGTTATCCCGGATTACACGGAGGTCTCCGCGAAATACAATTGGTTCTACCAAATTGGTTGAACCAATTACAGGAATATTACATGCTTTCTCGCGAAGACAACGAACTGCTGGTACGCGTCGGTCCAGGTACGGTTATGGGCGCGCTTATGCGGCTGTACTGGATTCCGTTTCTCAAGGGCTCGGACGTCACTCCTGGCGGCCAGCCGTATCGGGTCCGGCTACTGGGCGAAGATCTGGTGGCATTCAGAGATAGCGCCGGCAAGGTGGGATTGGTCGACCATGCCTGCCCGCATCGCGGTGCGCCGATGGTCTTCGGTCGCAACGAGGACGAAGGTCTGCGTTGCGTCTATCACGGCTGGAAGTTCGATGTCAGCGGTCAGTGCAAGGAAATGCCATGCGAGCCTGCCGACAGTCCGATGTGCAGCCGCATGAAGATCAAGGCCTATCCAGTGAAGGAGCGCAACGGCATCCTGTGGGCGTATATGGGCGCCGACGCCAACGCGGCCCCGGAACTCCCGGACATGGAGTGGAACATGGTGCCTGAGGAACAGGTCGCCGTTTCCATGCGCGTCCAGGAGTGCAATTGGCTCCAGGCCTTGGAAGGTGAAATCGACTCGGCGCACGCGGCCATCCTCCATGGCCGCGTTGACGGAGGCGTGATCAACCAATGGAAGCAGGCTCAAGACTTGAGTCCGACCTTCGAATGTATCCAGCACGATGCCGGCGTCAGCATTGGCGCACGTCGGAAGACCGCGGATGGTGACAACTATGTCCGCGTCAATCAGTTCCTCATGCCGTTCTGGACGCTTGTGCCCCCACAGTCTCAGTTCCCCGAACTGAGCGGCCACGCGTGGGTTCCCATCGATGACGAGCACACTCTTTGCCTGATGTTCTCGTACCACCCTTCCCAGCCCTTCTACGAGAAGACCCGGAAACTGTTCCAGGACGGACATAAGGGCCGGGAGACGGGCCACCATTCCGATGCTGCGTTCGAGAAGCGCCCGGTGACCGCGCCGTACCACACGTACTGGAGCCAGTACAACCGGGGCAACGCCTATCAGTTCGACTATCAACTCCAGGTGCAGACGTACAACTCCGGCATGCCTGGTCTGTGGATCCAGGATGCAGCATGTCAGTCCGGCGTTGCACCGATCTTCGACCGCAGCAAGGAACACTTGGGAACCAGCGACAGCGGTGTCGCACGCACCCGACGCGTGCTGCTCGAAGCGGTGAAAAAGCTCGCCAATGCTAACGAGATTCCTCCTTCGGCAAATGCCCCGGCGTCATTCCGCTGGCGCGCTGTGTCGTTGACCATTCCGAAGGACGGTGACTGGATGAAGCTCGGCGCCGAAGTTATGCGCGCGGAACCCGGCAAAGACTTTGGTTACACGCCCTAACGCGTCGATCTGAGAGTAAGCATGAGTGCCTCGTTGATTGAGATTCGTCTGAAGCGAATCACGTTCGAAGCCGAAAGAATCGCTTCGTTTGACTTTGTTTCCGCAGATGACAAGCCCTTGCCGGGCTTTCATCCCGGCGCCCATATCGATCTCCACCTGCAGCCAGGAATGGTACGCAGCTATTCGCTCGCGAATGCGGCGTCCCAAGATCCTGTCTACTACCGGGTCGCCGTGCAGCGCGAGCCTAACGGTCGCGGCGGGTCGCGATGGGCCCATGACAGGCTGCGCGTCGGAGACACGATTCGAGCATCGACTCCTCGGAACGACTTCCCTCTCGACGAGCGCGCATCCAAGGCCGTCTTTTTTGCCGGCGGAATCGGCATTACCCCGGTCATGTCCATGATTCGCAGGCTCGACGCGCTTGGCTGTGACTGGGCACTCATGTACGCGAGCCGCTCCCCAAAAGAGACGGCATTCGCGGACGAGCTTAAGAGAATCGATGCCGGCCGCGGGCGGGTACACCACTTCCATGATTCCGAATCTGGCCCTCGCCTCAGCATCAGCGATGCTGTAGCTACGCTGTCCGCCGGCACCCATTTGTACTGTTGCGGCCCCACTCGAATGATCGACGACTTCTTGTCCGTCACCGAGGCCAGGGACCCTGCGACAGTCCATTACGAAAGATTTTCAGCCTCGCAGGATGCCGCGACGGATGGCGGCTTCGAAGTCGTGCTGCGCCAAAGCGGGAAGGCGTTGCGTGTCGAAGCTGGAAAGACCATTTTGGACGTACTGCTCGATAACGGTGTTGCGGTGCCCTATTCGTGCTGCAGCGGCGTTTGCGGTAGCTGCCGGACCACAATCATCGAAGGTAAAGCAGATCATCGGGACGATTTCCTTAGCGATGACGAAAAGCAGGCCAACCAGTCATTGATGGTGTGTTGCTCGGGTGCCCGGTCAAAGACACTCGTTCTGGACCTTTGAGCATTGATTGGAATGGCTAGCGCCTCGCAGGAAAACATAATGCCTCACGCAGCGGAAGCAACAGCTGAATCACGCGCAACAGGTGGCTCAGGCGTTATCGCAGGCATCCTTGCCTACTTGCAGGACCGCCGCCTGCAACCTGGCGATCGACTCCCTTCGGAGCGCGACCTGGCGGAGCGCCTGGGCGTGGCGCGCAACTCGGTCCGCGAAGCCCTGGCGACTTTGGTGGCGCTGCGGGTCGTTGAATCGAGGCCGAATTCTGGCATCTATCTGCGCCACATGTCGCGCGACAGTAGTTTCGAGGCCTTGGTTCTGCTGACAGATATGGGCGCAACACCTTCGCCCACCGAAGTTGCCGAAACGATGGAGGTCCGCGCGCATCTAGAACTTTTAGCCGTGAGTCTGGCATGCCAGCGTCGGACTGACGGTGATCTGTCGCGAATGGCGGACATCCTTGGGCGAACCGATGCTGCCCTGTCCGAGGGTCGGAACATCGCCGAGGAAGATACCGACTTCCACATTGCCATTGTCGATGCGGCGCACAACTCGGTGCTCGTTAGAACCCTTAATGCGTTCTATCGCTTTACGGCGCGGCGCCGGACTGTCTTATTTGAAGACCGTGCACAAGGACAAGCTTCGGCGCTCGAGCACCACCAGATGCTGGAGCACATTCGCAACCGAGACATTCAGAAGGCAGAACGCTTGATCTTTCGTCATATGGATCGAGCGACAAACTACTGGTCCAGCTACCTGGACAGATGACTCGAGCGGCCAACTGAGCCGCACCTAAGGAGACACACCATGCGCCCCCGGCTACCACACCTAAGTGCAACGCTCGCCCTCTCCCTGCTTGTCTCATGTTCCTTGGCTCTCGCCAAGGAATACCCGGACAAGCCTATCCGCCTCATCGTCCCTTATGCCGCCGGTGGGAGCACTGACCAGTTGGCTCGCGTCATCCAAAAGCCGATGAGCGAGATTCTGGGGCAGCCGGTTGTGGTCGAGAATAAGCCGGGAGCCGGCGGCGCCATTGGGGTGGACCTTGTCGCACGGTCGGCCCCTGACGGATACACGCTCGTATTCGGCAACACCGGGCCGAACGCAGTCATGCAACTGATGCGAAAGGTGCCCTACAACCCGCTTCAGGACTTCCAGCCCATCTCCACAGTCGCAATCACGCCAATGTTTCTCGCCGTGCCTGCCGACAGCCCAGCTCACTCGATGAAGGAGTTCCTCACGCTCGCCCACCAGCAAGGCGCCTCCATGAATATTGGATCTGTCGGTAACGGTTCGCTGTCACACCTGACCAGCGAATACTTCAACGAGATGGCGGGACTAAAGCTTCAGCACATCCCCTACAGCGGCGGTGCGCCGCTAATGGCCGCCTTTGTCGGCGGCCAGATCCAAGCGGCGTTCGTAACAGGCCTTGACGGCGCAGCACTGGTCGGCTCGGGAAAGGTCCGCTACCTCGCCATAGCCAGCCCGGCACGCAGCAACATCGTCCCTGGTTTGCCTGCCATCGCCGAAAACGTACCCGGATTCAGGAGCCAAGCGTGGTTTGGCGTCCTGGCCCCCAAGGGCACACCCGCTGAAGTCCAGCGGAAGCTGCGCGATGCCATTGCAAAAGCAGTGGCTGAGCCGGAAGTCCGCAAGATCCTCACCGATAGAAAGGTGGAACCGCGCAGTGGTAGCGGTGACGACCTGCAGAAGCTGATTCAGGACGAAGTCGGTCAATGGAATCCCGTCATCAAAAAGTACAACATCCGCCTCTGACTCCGAATATGCCCCCCCTCCAACATAACGTCGCCCGGGAGTACCCGCAATGAGTCGTCGCACCCTGAAAGGGCAAGTCGCGGTCGTCGGCATTGGCGAAAGTCAGTACTACCGCCACGGAAAATCCCCTGACAGCGAGTTCAAACTTGCGCTTCAGGCCATCTTGGCCGCCTGCCAGGATGCCGGAATTAACCCGCGCGAGATTGACGGATTCTCGTCATTTAGCGATGACAGGAACGACCCTTCACGCATTGCCGCGGCTCTTGGTCTTCCAAGGCTACGGGCGACCACAATGCAATGGGGCGGTGGAGGTGGAGGATGCTGTGGCGCAGTAGCTAATGGCGCCGCCTCGATTCAAGCCGGCCTCGCAGATTGCGTCGTCGTTTTCCGTTCGCTCGCTCAGGGACAGTTCGGACGATTTGGCCGGACGACCGGGATCGATACAATTTCTGGGGAGAAGGCGTACCTCATGCCGTACGGTGTCTTGGCGCCCCCGCAACGATTCGCGATGCGCGTGCAGCGATATATGCACGATCACGGCGTTCGCCAGGAAGCGTTGCGCGCAATTGCACTGGCTTCCTACCATCACGCCCAGTCGAATCCCAGGGCCGTGATGTATGGCAAACCGCTCAGCAAAGAGAAGTACGACCAATCGCGATGGATCGCCGAACCGTTTCACCTCTTCGACTGCTGCATGGAGAATGACGGCGCCGCTGCTCTGATCCTGGTGTCAGCCGAGCGTGCAAAAGAGTTTCCCGGAAAGGCGGCCTACGTCCTTGGCGCCGCCTCTGGCTCCGGGCACCGCACTGGCGCCATCCCACACAACTCCCCTTTGTATGGCAGTGCGAGCTTCGACACGGTGGCGCCTGACCTCTTCAGGATGGCGGGCATTGGACCGAGCGACGTTGGCGTTGTCCAGAGCTACGAGAACTTCACGGGTGGCGTCGTGATGGCGCTGGCAGAACACGGCTTCTTCAAGCCCGGCGAGGCAAACGAGTTTCTGACACTCGACAACCTCATCGCTCCATCGGGAAAACTGCCCCTTAATACCAGTGGTGGAAATCTTGCCGAGTGTTACATGCACGGCTTCGAGCTAGTGCTCGAGGCCGTTCGACAGATTCGAGGTACGTCGTGCAACCAGGCTCCGAGGAACGACGTTGCTCTCGTGATTGGAGGCCCGATGGTATCCCCCGTCAGCAACTTGCTGCTGGCGTCCGAGGAGGCTGCGCAATGACGATTCGAACCGTAGACACCCCATACCTGCCGCCAGGCCTGCCCATTCCGATAGCCGAATCGGACGGCCTCTCTGCTCCCTTCTGGAATGGCCTGCACGAAGGACGGTTGATGGTTCAGCGTTGCCAGCATTGCAAGACATGGCAGTTCGGTCCGGAGTGGCTGTGTCATCAATGCCTACAGTTTGACCCCGGATGGCAAGAGGTCGAAGCACGAGGGAGGATCTATAGCTGGGAGCGCGTTTGGCACGCTTCCCACGACGCACTGAACGGAAGTCCTCCCTACCTTGCTGTTCTGGTCGAACTCCCGGATGCCGGCAATGTACGCATTGTCGGCAACCTCCTCGGAGATCCGCTGCAAGATGTGGTGATTGGCGCTGAAGTGGTCGGCGTCTTCGAACATCACCCCCGCGCCAACCCACCCTTCTCCTTGCTGCAATGGCAGCTTGCGTCGTCAAAGTAGACTGGATAGTTCTGCAACTATGTCTAACTACGATCTCGTAGTATGCGGTGCCGGTGCCGGCGGGATGACCGCGGCCCTGACCGCAGCCCATCTCGGGCTCAGCGTGCTGATTTGCGAAGCGACGCACCAGGTGGGCGGAACTACCGCGACGTCTGCCGGGACGCTATGGCTTCCCGGCAATTGTCACGGTCAACAAGCCGGGTTCGGGGACAGCGTCGCCGCCGGCGCCCAGTACCTAGACGCCTTGATTGGCGCCGATGACCGTCTCGGGAGGCGGCAAGCGTTCCTGGAGAGCGCCAATCCGGCCATCGACTTCCTCGAGAGCCAATGCGGATTGGCATTCGTCAGTTCGGGCCAGCATCCCGACTATCTGGATCAACCAGGCGCCGCTGTCTACGGCAGAGCGCTCTCCCCAACGGAGTTCGACGGGCGAAAACTCGGGCATGACTTTGACCGGGTGCGTCCACCGCTTCAAGACTTTCTCGTCCTCAACGGCATGATGGTCAACAAGGCGGATGTCGCTGCACTGCTGAATCGGTACCGGTCATGGGCCGCATTCCGACGCTCGATGGAGCTCGTACTGCGTTATACCCGGGACCTGCTCACGTACCGCCGGGGGACTCGTCTTGTCATGGGCAATGCGCTGGTAGGCCAGATGCTTTATGCACTGAGAAAGGCAGGCGTGGCCATCCGCTTTGACACCCGACTTCTGTCGATCGAGAAAGCTGATGGCCGTGTCTCGGGTGTCGTCGTCCGGTGCAATAGCCAGACCATGCGGATCGGTGCGAAGCACGGCATCGTGCTGGCGACGGGCGGCATCGGGCACAACGCGACGCTGCGGGCCAACCTGCCTTCCTCGACGTTTGAGTCACTGACCCCCTCAGCGGTCCGCGGCGACGCATTGATGGCTGCCCAAGGCGTGGGTGCCACGCTCGAACGCCACGCCAGCGACTTTCTTTGGCAACCAGTCTCCCGGGTTCCGGATGAACAGGGCGGCTGGAGGCTGTTTCCCCATCTGTATCTGGATCGGGCAAAGCCCGGGCTCATTGCCGTCAACGCTGCGGGCACGCGGTTCGTCAATGAAGGGGCTTCCTATCACCATTTCGTGGAAGGTATGTTGGGTTCCGGCTATGCGATGAAGTCGAACCTGCCCACCTATCTCATTTGCGACCACAATTTCGTGCGGAAGTATGGCGTCGGCGTTGTCCCGCCGCATTGCCGCGATCTTCGTCCGTTCATACGTTCGGGTTATCTGAGTCGTGCAACAACGCTCGGAGAGCTGGCGGAGAAGATTGGCGTGAGCCCGTCCGGGCTGACGGAAACCGTGAAGTTGTACAACGCCGACGTGGCAATGGGCAGGGATAGCGCGTTTGGTAAAGGCGAGAGTACTGTTTCCCGCTTCAACGGCGACGCGAACCAGGAGCCTAATCCGTGCCTGGGTCCCGTCCAGGTCGCGCCCTTCTACGCCGTCCAGGTGTTCCCCGCCGACGCGGCGAGTTGCACGGGACTTCGTACGGACAACGATGCCCGCGTACTGGACGCGCGGGATCAGCCCATCGAAGGGCTTTACGCATGCGGCAACGACATGGCATCTGTCCTGAAGGGCGCCTATCCGGGGCCGGGCGCCACCTTGGGGCCCGCCATCGTTTTCGGGTATCGCGTCGGCATCCATGCCCACCGAAAATCGTTGCAGCCGAAGCGGTTCGATCGTGCGCCAATGGCAACTGGCGCACCGAGATAAGATAATTGGACGGTATTCCTGACGCTGCACCAGTCAAAGTCGCCTGCGCTCGCTACACAGAAGCGGGCCATCCATGCCGGCTGAGATGCCGCGAAAAGGCCGCCGAGACGCCGGCGGGGATGCCGCCGGCCACCGCTTGCCATGCCTGCCTAATCCAGCGCGTACGAACGAAGATACTCCGGCATCGTGACCGCCCAGCGCAGCTCCCGCTCGATCCGCTGGCGCAGGGCGTCGCTCGCGCACGGCTCGCCATGCACCACGAAGGTCTGCCGGGGCGGGCTGCCGAAGCCGCCAAGCCACGTCATCAGCTCATCGGCGTCGGCATGGGCCGAGAGCGAAGTGATCTGCTCCACCGAGGCCTGGATCGCAACCGGCCTGCCATGGATGCGCAGTTCACGCATGCCCGAGGCCAGCGCCGCGCCGCGGGTACCGGCGGCCTGGAAGCCCGAGAGCAATATCGTATTGCGCGCATCCTGCCCATAGGTCTCCAGGTGATGCACCACCCGCCCGCCGGTTGCCATGCCGCTGCCGGCCAGGATGATCTTGGGCGCGCGGTCACGGTTGAGCCACATGGACTGCTGCATGCTCTGGATCAGGATGGCGATATGGCAGGCCGCCGCGCAGGCCGCGCGGTCGATCCGCAGTTCGTCCGGGTGCAGGGCGAAGATCGTGGTGGCGTCGATCGCCATCGGGCTGTTGAGGTAGACCGGCACCTGGGGAATGCGGTTTTGCTCGCGCAGCTTGTAGAGGCAGTACAGCAGCGCCTGGGTGCGCCCGACGGCAAACGCGGGAATCACCACGCTGCCGCCGCGGCCGATGGTGCGGCTGACGACCTCGCCCAGCGTGTCGAGCGGATCCTCCGCGGGATGGCCGCGGTCGCCGTAGGTGGACTCGACCAGCAAGTGATCCGCTTCGCGAAGGATCTCCGGGGCGCGCATCACGATGTCCTTCTGGCGTCCCAGGTCGCCGGAAAACACGATCCGCTTGCCATCCGCGTGCAGCGTCACGATGGCCGAGCCGATGATGTGTCCGGCGCGATGAAACTCCGCCTCCACGTCGGGCGTCACCCGCACCCGCGTGTCGTAGTGAAACGGGTCGAGCCGGCGCAAGGCGCGCACGGCGTCCGCGCCGTCGTAGAGCGGCAACGCCGGCTGATGCCGCGAGTAGCCCTTGCGGTTGGCGTAATGCGCATCCTCCTGTGCCAGGTGGGCGCTGTCGGGCAGCAGGATCTGGCACAGCTGCGCGGTGCCCATGGTGCAGAACACCCGCCCCCGAAAGCCGTTGCGCACCAGCAGCGGCAGGTATCCGCTATGGTCGATATGCGCGTGCGTGAGCACTACCGCGTCCAGTGTGGACGGATCGACCGGCAAGCGGTCCCAGTTGCGCAGGCGCAGCGCCTTGTAGCCCTGGAACAGCCCGCAGTCCACCATCACGCGACTGCGGCCGGTGTCGAGCACATACTTGGATCCCGTGACCGTGTCGGTCGCGCCGAGAAATTGCAGCTGCATGGCGCGCTCCGTCAATGCGACAACAGCAGAGGCACCGGCGCGTGATGCATCAACGTGCGCGTGGTGCCGCCCATGATTAGTTCGCGCATGCGCGAGTGCCCGTAGCCCCCGGCCACCAGCATGTCGGCCCCCAGCGCGCCAACCGCGTCGAGCAGACTGGCTGCGACGGGCCCCGCCTTCTGCACGTTGCGCACGCCGGCCACGATGCCATGGCGCTGCAGGTAATGCCGCAAGCCGGCCACCGGCTCCGAGTCTGCCCGCGGTTCGCCGCGATCGTCCCAGACGCCGATGATGGTGACGTGGCTGGCGCGCAGCAGCAAAGGCATGGCATCGGCCACGGCCCGGGCCGCTTCGCGCTGCCCGTCCCATGCGATCGCCACGTGCCCGCCATGCAGCCGGCGAAACGCCTGCGGCACCAGCAATACCGGGCGCCCGGCGTTGAGCAGCACGTACTCGGCGGCCCCGGCGCCCAGGGAAGGCACTTCCTGCGTCGCCACCGGCCGAGCCATCACCGCCAAATCGGCTACGCGGGCCTCCTGCGCCAGGACCCAGCCGGTCTCCTCCTCGACCACGCGGTGCGAGAACGGCACGCCCGGCGCATGCGCCGCCATGGTGCCGCTCAGTATCTCGCCCTGCAGCGTGGCCTGCGACAGCAGCCTGCCGCGCGACGCCGCCATATGCCGCGCAACGTCATCGCCCGCGCCCCGGACCGGGTCCAGGCGAAGGCCGGTGGCGCTGACGCCGGTGACATGCGCGCCAAAAGAGGCGGCCAGGTCGGCAGCCATCCTGACGCGAGATGCGCAGTCGGGATCCGCTCCGAGCGCAACCAGCACGGTCCGGTAGTCCATGATGTGCTCCATGTATTGGCGAGCATGCCTGCTGGCAGACCCGGTCCAGTTCATGGTGGCACAGCGCGCCGGCCGCACTTTGTCCCAGATCAAGCGCAGGAAGCTCGGGAAGCGCAGGGGCTAGATATCGCCTTCGCCAAACAGGCGATGCTGGATCGCATAGCGCACCAGCGCCGCCTCGCTGGGCAACCGCAGCTTTTCCATCAGCCGCATCTTGTAGGTACTCACGGTCTTGGCGCTGACGCACAAGGCGGCGGCGATCTCGGTCAGCGGCTCGCCCAGCACCAGGCGGCGGTAGACTTCCATCTCGCGGTCCGACAGGCGCAGGTGGGGATCCCCGCGGTGCTCGTCCTGCAGGCTGTTGGCCAGCTTCTCGCCCATCGCGGCGCTCACGTAGGTGCCGCCCGCGGCGACTTTGCCGATGGCGCTGACCAGCTCCGTGGCCGCGCTTTCCTTGGTCAGGTAGCCCGCCGCCCCGGCCCGGAACGCACGCACTACGTACTGCTCCTCGGCGTGCATGGTCAGTACCAGAATACGCAGCTCGGGCTGCTCCACGCGCAATTGCCTGATCAGCTCCAGCCCGCTACGCCCGGGCATGGAGAGGTCCAGCAGGATGACCCGGGCCTTGCAGTCACGCGCCATCTGCAGCACGGCGGCGCCGTCCACCGCCTCACCCACCACCTCGAAGCCGCCCGCGCGGCTCAGGATGTGGCGCAGCCCGTCGCGCATCACGGCGTGGTCGTCGGCAATCATCACGGGAATCACGGGCTTGCCTCCTCGCTCGTGGTTGGGGCGGTGTTTATGGCCGTGGCCAACGGAAAGCGCACGGTCAGGCAGAAGCCCTCGCCAGGCGCTTGGCTTGTCGCTACGGTGCCGCCAAGCAGCCGTGCGCGCTCCCGGATCCCCACCAGCCCCAGCGATACCCGCTCGCCACCGGGAGGCTGCGCGGCGGCATTGCCGCGGCCATTGTCCCGTACGGTCAGCTCAAAATGGTCGTCCTGGCGAACCAGCTCGATATCGACCCGGTCGGCCTGGGCATGCTGCACGACATTGCTGAGCGCCTCCTGCACGATACGGAATACCGCGGTGGCCGCGTGCTCGCCGACGTCTTCCTCTTCGGCGGCATGGGTGATGACATTGACGCCGTAGCGAGCGGAAAACTCCTTTGCCAGCCATTCGATCGCCGGGATCAGGCCAAGCTCGTCCAGCAATGCCGGGCGCAGGTCCGCAGCGATGCGCCGCACCGAAGCCACGGTTTCGTCGATGACCAGGTGCATGGCGGCGGCCTGGTCCAGCAAGGCAGGCGCCGTTCCGGCGTCCTTGAGGTCGCTGGCGAGGATAGCCGGATCCATTTTCAGCGCGCTCAGGCGCTGGCCCAGGTCGTCGTGCAACTCGCGGGCGATACGGCGGCGTTCCTCTTCCCGCGACGCCTGGACCCGGTCGGAGAGTTGCTGGAGCTCCTCGCGCGACTGCCGCAAGGCCGCCTCCACCCTCACCCGCTCCGTGGTGTCCCGCAGGATGACGGTAAACAGCTTGCCGGCACCGTCCTGCGTCTGGGAGATGGAGGCCTCGATCGGGAATTCCGTGCCGTCCTGGCGCAGCGCATGCAGTGCCCGCTGCTGGCCCATCTGCCGGTCCGTGACCCCGGTGACGCCGAACCGGCGTACGTGCGCCTCATGCGCCATACGAAAGCGTGCCGGAATCAGGTCCGCCAGGGGGCGGCCGGTCACCTGGGCGGCGGTGTACCCAAAAAGACGCTCTGCCGTGGGGTTGAACAACACGATGCACTGCGCTTCGTCCACCGTGATGATCGCTTCCATCGACGAGCGGATGATCCCTGCCAGGCGAGCCTCGCTGCCCTGGATGCGCGCCAGGTTGTCTTCCCCCGCGCGCCGCAGCCGCCGCAGGCGCACCAGCAGCAGGGAGAGCATCACGGCCACAGCCAGGCCCCAGGCGCCGAGCATCGGTGCGGCCAGGCCGCTTGGCCGGGGGGCAAGCACGGTAATGAACCACAGTGCCAGCAGCAGGAGCAGCACGAGCACGGCGCCGCCTGCCGCCAGTTCGCCAAGCGTGGCGTGAAGCGATGTCTTCGGCGCGGGGGGCAAATTCGGTGAAGGAGGGTCGTTGGTCGCCATGGCTGGTCGCGAAGTGTTCCCGGAGGGTGGCAAGTCCTGCGTGGATCCCGCGAGGATCGCCGGAGGCTCTCCTGTAAAGGTAGCCGATTTGAGCGAAATGCACACGCCCTCTGTGATGTGTTCGCAATATGGCGAGGTGGGCGTAGCAGGCTACCATCGTCCGAATAGCCGATGGTCTTTGTCAGGATTGCCTGACAGGGTCCCGCCTTTTTCCGACATCACTCTCAGCCACCGCTTCTTTCTGCCCGCCACGGCGCAAGCCATACTCGATTGCATGGATTCCATGACGCTTCCTGAACGCTTGACCGTCCTGCTGCTCGAGGACTCCGCCCTGATCGGCGCGCGGCAGGCCAGGATGCTGAGATCGATCAAGGAAGTGGAACTGCTCGCCCTGGCCCGCGAGCCACGTGCCGCACTGCTGGCCGCGCAGATCCTGCTGCCCGACATTGTCATCCTCAGCCTGAGCAGGCATGGCCGATCGGAGCTGAGCGCACTGCAGGGCCTGCGAAGAATGCGCCGCCAGGCGATCGTGGTCGTCCTGAGCAACTGCCCGGCGCCGCCAATGCGCAGTGCTTGCCTGCGGGCCGGCGCGTCGTACTTCTTCGACAAGACCATGGAATTCGACGCGTTGCGCAGCACCCTGCTGCGCCTTGCGGCGCAGAAGATAAGCGCTCGGGCGGCGGCACCGGAACACACCGCGGCATAGCGCGCGCAGCCCTTTGCCCGGCAGGGGCGGCAAACACGGCCGAGCGCAGTGGCCAGTGCGGGCGGCCAGCGGCAAGAGATAAGAGACCAGAGACCAGAGACCAGAGACAAAGGAATCAGCCATGTCAGCGTACCTGCAACAGCAAGCGAAAGCGCCTGCGGCGATGCCCCAGGCCTTTCACAGCCCCCAATTGCTGGATTTCCTGCCCCTGGAACCCACCCCGCCGGCCACGGTGTCCCGCAAGGCAAATTGCTCAAGCTGCGCCATGCGCGCCATCTGCATGGGTGGCAGCCTGAACGATGCGGATCGCTCCAGGCTCGATGCCGTGATCCACAACTGGCGCATGGTCCGGCGCGGCGAAGCGCTTTACCGGGCCGGCGACGCCTTTCAGAGCATCTACGCGCTGCGTTCCGGATCGTTCAAGACGGTGTTGGCGCACCAGAACGGCTGCGAGCAGGTCAGCGGCTTCTTCCTCACCGGCGAGACGCTCGGGCTGGATGGCATCTGCACGGAGCACCACGCCTGCGACGCCATCGCCCTGGAAGACAGCGCGGTGTGCGTCATTCCCTTCCATCTGCTAGAAGCGCTCTGCCGCGAGATGCGCTCGCTGCAGCAGCACGTGCACCGCATGCTAAGCAGCGAGATCGTGCGCGAATCGGGCGTGATGCTGCTGCTCGCCAGCCTGTGCGCGGAGCAGCGCGTGGCGGCATTCCTGCTCAATATCTCGGCGCGCCAGCATGCGCGCGGCTACTCCCGGCGCGACCTCGCGCTGCGCATGACGCGCGAAGAAATCGGCAGCTACCTGGGCATGAAGCTCGAGACCGTCAGCCGCACCTTGTCGCGCTTCCAGCGCGACGGCCTCATCGAGGTCAAGGGCAAACGCGTGACCCTGCTGGATCTTGACGCGCTGGACCGCATCTAGGCGGGCGCCATTGCGCAATCCGCCCCTGCCAGCCGTGCGCAAGCAGTGAGCGCGCGGCCCACTATCTTGCGCGCCTGGTTGACGTTGGCTTGACGTTGATCAGGAAACGCGCACGGTTCGGCTTGCGGCTGCAAACGTAGTGCCTAGACTGGCAGAAAGCTGCCGCGGCGTGCCCGTGGCGCTCGCCTTTCCCGTGCTCCGCCTTGCACTTCATTGCGCCGTCCTTTTTGCGCTGTCATTTTTGCACCTTCCTTGTTTCTCTTCCCGGGGGTCGATGCCATGACCATCAAGATCGTCTTTGCAAAAACCATCCCCTCGTATCGCCCGGCTGATCTCTGTCTCGAGTGCGCTGCCAGCGTCGACGGCATCCCGGCCAGCTACGCGATCACGGCGGAGGCACTGGAAGACCACTTCGGTGCGCGTTCGTACCGGCCGGACGACCTCATCCAAGCCTTCGAAGGGCACCGCGAGGATATCGAATGCGTGGCGCAGCAGCTGTTTGAAATGACCGCGGCTCACCACATCGTGCTGCACAGTGGTCATTTCCGTTTCGCGCGCTAGACCTGGCTGTGCGCCGGCTGGCGCGGCGCCTCGATGGCAGCGGCTGCCAGCAACGGATCGGACAGGCACATGGCATTCCAGGCATGCATCGAGGCGGCGGGCGCGACAGTGTCGGCCTTGGGCCTGGGCGGCCGCCACCACTCGGGTCCCGGCGCGCATCCAGCGCAAAGCACCGCCGCCAGGCAGGCCGCAAAGCCGCGCCGGCGCACGCAGCCGAGCATGGCACCTGGGTGGGGAACTGTCATCTTCATCGCCGCCTCCGGTTGCCGCCGCTTGCTGGCACCGGCTTGTCACGCCCGTGGCCTGCCGCGCCGAACCCTCGTTCCGCTTCAATATAGGCGCGTGGTTGCCGCTTGGCTTGATCCGCATCAAGCTAACTTCCAGGCACGTGCATAGCATGGGTACATGACCTGTCCGATCGCGGAGACAGGCACCTGGGAGAGCGCGGCATGGAACTGGCGGTACTCACGCAAGCGTTGATGCGACCCGCGGCTTACCCGCATCCGGTGGGCAAGGTCAGCCTCATCGAGACGCACATCTCGCAAGTCTTCCTTGCCGGGCCCTTTGCCT
This sequence comes from Cupriavidus sp. GW821-FHT02F09, assembly GCF_059421605.1. NCBI lineage: Bacteria > Pseudomonadati > Pseudomonadota > Betaproteobacteria > Burkholderiales > Burkholderiaceae > Cupriavidus > Cupriavidus sp. GW821-FHT02F09. The sequence goes on along the minus strand of NZ_JBWKVH010000001.1, from coordinate 369,970 downwards.
ACAAGGTGCGCAAGCCCGTGTGCCTGGACTTCGTGGACTTCGGCACGCTGGCCGCCCGCGAGGCGGATTGCCAGGCCGAACTCGAACTGAATCGCAGGATGGCGGCGGCGCTCTACCTCGGCGTGGTGCCGATCGTGGCGGGACCCGGCCCCGGGGAGGTCCGGGTAGGCGGTACTGGCCAAGCGCTGGAGTACGCGGTAAAGATGCGCCGCTTCCGCCAGCAAGACCTGTTCTGCGCGATGGCGCAGACAAACCGGCTAACCGGCACCCATGTCGAGACGCTGGCTCGCCGGCTTGCCGCGATCCACCTGGCTGCGCCGGTCGCCGGCGGCGGCACGGGGCATGGCACGCCGGCACGGATCGCGGCGGTGGCGCAACAAGCCATGGCGGGCGTTGCCGCCCTCGCCTCGGGCACCGGCGCGACGGCACGCGTGGCGGCGCTGCTGCGCGAGCGGGCCGTGGCGCTGCAACCGGCATTTGCCAAACGGCTGGCAAGCGGCCATGTCAGGGAGTGCCACGGCGACCTGCACCTTGGCAATATCGCCTTGATCGACGGCGAGCCCACGCCATTCGATTGCCTGGAGTTCGATGCCGGGCTACGCTGGATCGACACCATCAGCGATACCGCCTTTGTCTTCATGGATCTGCTCCATGCCAGCCGGCAAGACCTGGCCTACCGGCTGATCAATACCTACCTGGAGTGCAGCGGCGACTATGCCGGCCTGGCGATATTGCCGTTCTACACGGCGCTGCGCGCCGTGGTGCGCGCCCGCGTGCTGCTCGAGCGGGCCCGCCAGCGCAGCGCGGCGGGAACCGGCACCGCCGCGGAAATGGCGGCGGCGCAGATGCGCTGCAACGATCTGCTCGCGCTGGCCAGCGCCGCGCTGACGCGCAATCCGGGCGCGATCACCATCATGCATGGCCTCTCGGGCAGCGGCAAAAGCACCGTTGCCCACCAGCTCGCGCTGGCCGCGGCCATGGTGCGCGTGCGCGCCGATGTGGAGCGCAAACGCCTTGCGCTTGCACATGGCAATCCGGCCGCGCACGGCGACCTTTACACGGCGCAACACACCGCCCGCGTCTACCGGCGGCTGCTGGCAATCTGCCGGCTGGGCAGTGGCGCCGGATTCCCCATGATTGCCGATGCGACCTTCCTCGCGCGCGCCGAGCGGCGGCGGTTCGCGTCGCTGGCCGCGCGCCGGGGAGCTGGCTTTTCCATCGTCGACTGCCATGCAAGCCTGGCCACCCTGCGCGAACGGATCGTCACGCGCGCGCGCCAGGGCGGCGATCCTTCAGAGGCGGACCTTCAGGTGCTGGAGTGGCAACGGCGCGCCCAGGAGCCATTGGGCAGCGATGAATGGCACCATGTGGTGCGCATAGGCGAGACCGTCTTGTCCGGCTGATTGCGCGGTTCGTGGAAACTTGCCCGTTCAGGCTTCCTTGGGCGACAGCCATGCTGGCCGCTGCGCGCCGCCGCTGCGGCCGTTGGCGGCTTCCACCTGCTCGGCAAACGCGCGCAGGGCCTGCATTGCCGCCCCGCTGGCCACGTCGGCCTGGCGCAGCGCCAGTACCGGCGACGGCGGCTCCGTGGCCAGGCGGGCGACCTCCTCTGCCGCCCTGAAAGCGCCTTGCCGGGCCATCACGCAGATCACCGCCGTCTTGCAGGCCAGTGGCATGTGGTCGCGCAGGAAGCTGCGCATGGGCGCAGCCAGGTGGCCGACCCAGATGGGCGCGACGATGACAAGCCGCTGGCAATCGTCCAGCGCCGGGCCGGCGTAGCGGTAGCCTACATGGCGCTGCAACAAGATATCCAGCACGCAGCGTGCATCGCCCAGCAAGCCGGCGCGGCTGGCCTGGTCGCCGACTTCCGCCAGCGGCCAGCCGGATTGCGCCGCCAGTTCTTCCGCGGCCTGGCGCGCCGTGCCGGTGCGCGAGTAATAAACGATCAGGATCTTTTCCATCGATGGCTCCTCAGCTCTCGATCCGGGTTATCCGCGTGCCGACCAGCGACAGGCTGATCATGATGCCGCCGTTGGTCAGCACGAAGCCCGCAATATCGCCCCGCACGGTGTTGCTATCCACGCTGGCACCGATGCCCAGGCTCAGGACGGACACCGACCCGTCCACGCCCACGGTCCAGCCCTGGCTGGCACGGAAGCGTTCCAGCGCCTGCCCGGTCAGGAACACCAGCACCACGGCCCTGGATGCCATGCCCGCCTGCGCCCCGAGCGAGGCGCCAATCAGCCGGTAGTAGGCCTTATCCCCGCCTGCGCCACGCATCATGCCGTCGCCCTGCTCCACGCCCGCCACCGCGCCGCCGGCCAGCACATCGGGAAAGACCAGCACGCCGCTGGCTTTGTCCAGCAAGGCCCGCGCGCCGGGGTTGCGCGCAATCAGGCGCGCCAGCACGGCTTCGCAGCGTGCATCGAGCTCGTCGGCATCCAGCACGCGCTTGTCGGCGGCTGGGCCTGCCCACGCGGGCGCCGGCAGGCCTGCTGCGCAGCACAGCACGGCAGCCCCGGCGAGCGCCCGGCATGCCAGGCGCCGCCGCCTGGCGGCAGCCGGCAACGTTGGGGTCATGGCTTCACCGTCGAGCCTGATGCCGGCTTTGTGGCCGCGTTCGCCTCAGCCTGTGGCGCGTGCACCAGCAGTACCGGCTGGCGGCATTGCCGCACCAGCGCTTCAGCGACGCTGCCCATGAGCAAGCGCCGCACGCCGCGCCGACCGTGCGTGCCCAGCACCAGCAACTCCGCGCCGGTCTGCTGCGCCACCTGCTCGATCGCGTTGGCCACGTCGCCCAGCGCCAGGGCTTCATCCACCATCAGCGTCTTGCATGTCACCTGCGCAGCCGCCGCCTTGGCCTTGGCTTCGTCCAGCAGGATCTGCCCGCCTTCGAGCAGGCCGGCACGCAGGTCTGTCAGGTCGATGTAGCCGACCTCGTACCTGAGGTAGCTGTTATCGATCACATGCACCACGGTGAGTTCCGAGTGCATCGCCGCGGCCAGGCGCAGCGCCTCCTCCAGCGCCCGATCGGCGGACTCGCTGCCATCCACGGCAACCAGGATCTTGCTGTACATCTTGTACCTCCCGCTAAAGAAAAGACAGGCGCCGCAGCTTGCAGCCGACGCTTCCAGTTTGTACGCCCGGGCAAGCATGGTGTTGATGTAGATCATGGCATTTGCTGCTTTCCCGGAGCCCCGCGCCGTTTGCCCGCTTTGCGCGCATCGCCCTGGTGGCTTGACGTGCATCAATACGTCCCGTGCCCAGCCCGCTAAGCTGCTAATGGAGGCCGGCCCAATGCGCGCTTGCCTATCGACATTGCAACATGGCGACATCCAGCCAGGAGGCACGGACCATGTACCAGAGAATATTGCTCGCGGTGGACGGCAGCCGCTCTTCGGAACTTGCGCTGAGCCAGGCCATCACGGTGGCCAAGGCGACCGGCAGCGAGGTAAAGGTGCTCTTCGTGGCGGACGACAACGATGTCTTCTTCACGGCGGGCAGCTACGACCCCCACAAACTGATGGAAGGCATCCTGGCCGCGGGACGCGATGCGCTGGCAGCGGCCGCCACGCGCCTGGCGGATGCCGGCATCCCGCATTCGACGCTGATCCTCGAGAAGCCCGTTTCCCCCGGGCAGATCTCCACCACGATCGTGGAGCAAGCCGACCGCTGGAATGCGGACCTGATCGTGATCGGCACGCACGGCCGCCGCGGCTTCCGGCGCCTGGTCATGGGCAGCGTGTCCGAAGGCGTGGTGCACAAGAGCAACAAGCCGGTGCTGATGGTGCGCAGCGAGATCCAGGAATGAGGACGCCCCGGGAACGACGCGTTGAACGATGCGCTGAACGATGCGCTGAACGACGGGCTGAACGACGGGATGAACGACGGGAATCATGCCGGCGGCGGGCGGATTGATGCGAGGCGCCTCCCGGATCCGACGCAACGGCGTGGCCGCGCCCCGGGTCCTGGCCGGCCTGCTGGCCGCATGGGCCTTGAGTTGCCATGGGCTCGCGCTGGCCACACAGGCAGCGCCAGCAGCGCTCTGGTTTTCCCAGGGCCATCCCAATGCCCAGGCCTGGCAGGCCGCCGGCATCCTGGACGGCGCCCCGGCCGACGGGCTGGAACCCCGCGATTATGATGCCGACGGCCTGCGCCGCGCGCTGGGCCAGGCCGCGGATGGACTGCCGCTGGCGCCCGAAGCCGCCGCCTCGCTTGACGAGAGGCTGACGGCGGCAATGCAGCGCTATCTCGCCGACCTGCATGGCGGCCGGGTCGATCCCGGCACGATCCACGAGAAATTTGCCCCGGCGCCGGACCGGCAGTTCGATCCGTCGCGCCTCCTGCGCACAGCCATCGCCGGGCAGGACCTGCCCGAGGCAGTCCGGCAGGCGGCGCCGTCGTTCCCGCTCTACGCAAGCTTGCGCGCGGCGCTTTCACGCTACCGCGCGCTGGCAGGCCACCCGGCCTGGCAGGCACCGCTGCCGCCGCTGCCCGGCAGGAAGCTGGTGCCCGGGCAGGCCTACGCCGGGCTGCCGGTGCTGGCGCAGCGCCTGATCGCGCTAGGCGACTTGCCCGCCGCCACGCCAGTCCCGGAACGCTACCAAGGCGAACTGGTGGAGGGCATCAAGGCGTTCCAGGTCCGCCACGGGCTGGAGGCGGATGGCGCCATCGGCGCGGGCACGTTCGCCCAACTGAACGCGCCGCTCGCCGGCCGCGTACGGCAGATCGAACTGACGCTGGAGCGCCTGCGCTGGACGCCCCTGCTGGAGGGCCCGCGCATGATCGTGGTCAACGTGCCGGAGTTCGTGTTGCGCGCCTACGAAATCCACGGCGGCGCCATCCAGGTCAAGGCGGAGATGAAGGTGATCGTGGGCAAGGCGCTCGATACGCGCACGCCGCTGTTCAAGGAGGACATGCGCTTCATCGAGTTCAGTCCTTACTGGAACGTGCCGCCGTCCATCGCGCGCGCGGAAACCGTGCCCCGGCTGCGCCGCGATCCCGGCTATTTCGAGCGGCAAGGCTTCGAGTTCGTCAGTGGCGAGGGCAAGGTGATCACCACCCTGTCGGCCGCCAGCCTGGATGCCGTCCAGCGCGGCCAACTGCGCATACGGCAACGCCCGGGGCCGATGAATGCGCTTGGCGACATCAAGTTCGTCTTCCCCAACAACGAGAACATCTACCTGCATCACACGCCCACCCCGCAACTGTTCGCGCGGGACCGGCGCGACCTGAGCCACGGCTGCATCCGTGTCGAGGCGCCGGAGGCGCTGGCTGGCTTCGTGCTGCAGGACACGCCCGGCTGGACCGAGGCGCGCATCCGCGAGGCCATGGAGAAGGGAGAATCCAGCACGCTGCGGCTGCGCCAGCCCTTGCCGGTGGTGCTTGCCTACGGCACGGCCATCGTCAAGGCTGACGCTCGCGTCTACTTCTTCCCGGATATCTATGGGCTGGACAGCGTGCTTGACGAGGCGCTGCGGCAACGGTCCGCCCGCCTGCGGGCTTCCGCCTTGGCCAGCACGCAGGCAAGATAGGGCAATTGCACCAAAGGGGAGTGCTTTCGATGACCAAACCGCCCAGCGATCCTCGCCGCCTGTTCCTGCGGCACGCCGGCGGGCTTGTGCTGGCTGGCACGCTGCTGCCGTTGCCGGCCCGGTCCGCGCTGGCGAGCTTGCCCGATGCCCGCAGCTTGTCCTTCGAGCACACCCACACCGGCGAGCGCATCGCCTTGGTCTACGCCGTCGGCGATCAGTTCGTGCCCGAGTCACTGGCCGCGCTCAATCGCTTCCTGCGCGATCACTACTCGGGCCAGGTCGGCGTGATCGATCCGCAACTGTTCGCGCTGCTTTACCGCCTGAGGCAAACGCTGTGCTGCGCGGCCCCCTTCCAGGTCATCTCCGGCTATCGCAGCCCCGCCACCAATGCGCGGCTGCGCAAGACGCGCGGTGGCGGCGTGGCCAGCCATAGCCTGCATATGGACGGCAAAGCCATCGATATCCGCCTGCCCGGCGTTGCGCTGTCCGACCTGCGCGACGCCGCGCTCTCGCTGCGCGCCGGCGGCGTGGGCTTCTATCCGCAGGAGCAGTTCGTGCATGCGGATACGGGCCGGGTGCGGGATTGGTAGGCAAGGCACCGTTGAAGACCATCGGCAGGTTCCGGCCAAGCTCTCGCATCCGGGTTTTCCCCATCGGCGGCCCCCCTAGCCTGGGCGGCCCGGACAAGTTATGCTCTTGGCCGCATATTAGCCCGCACGGGGTGGGCTAGCGCTCAATCGACAATCCCCCGGCACCGGGCGGGCATATCTGGAAGGAAATCAGCCATGCGCACCCCTGCACGAACAATCTCTTGCCCGCGCGCATGCCGCTAAGCCGGTTGTTGTTGCCTCCAGAGCCGCCCGTGCTAGCGCCCGGCATCGCGCACAGCAGTTTCAGCGTGCAAGGCGACGCCCGCCAGAGCTTGCTGGCCTGGCAGGAGCGGATGAGCCCGGTCTACGATATCCGGCCTGCCACGGCGCAAGGCGAGCAGACGTTCGAAGCCTCGCTGTCTCGCTACTCCATCGACGATCTGAGCTTCTTCGACATCCGCACCAGCCCCAATCTGGCCGAGCGCTCGTTGGGGCGCGTGTCGACAGAGAACATTCGCGACATTACCTTCAGCGTGTTCCTGGAAGGCGCGCCCGCCCAATTCCTGGGCGGCAAGCCAGGGCTGAACGCGCCGCAGTGGCACGGCGTGCCAAGCATCCTCGCGCTGGACATGGACCAGCCGTGCACCATCCGGAGTTTTCATGGCCGCATGCTGCTGTTTTTCGTGCCGCGCGCCTTGGTGGAAATGGCCTTCCCCGATGCCGCCTCGCTGCATGGCCGCCTGGTTGAGGCCACCACACCGCTGATGCGGGTGCTGATCTCGCATCTGGTGGCACTGAATCGACAAATCGTAGGCCTATGCAAAGAGGAAGCCGACCGGTCGTTTCGCACCGCGATCGAACTGCTGGCCGCGGCGTTCAGCCGGCACGCGGGGCTCTCCGGCAACGCCCGCGCAGCGGTGCGGGCGGCGGTGTACGGACAGGTGCGGCGCTATGTCGAGGCCAATCTGCATGACCCCGACCTGAGCCCTGACAGCGTGCTGCAATCGCTGCATCTGTCGCGCGCCAGCGTGTACCGCCTATTCATGCATGAAGGTGGCCTGGCCGCTTATATCCGCAGCCGCAGGCTGCGGGCGGCGGCCGATGAACTGGTGCGCTTTCCTGACATGGCGGTGCAGGACATTGCCTCAGGGCTCGGTTTCAACAATGCATCGAGCTTTACGCGCGCCTTTCGCCGCGCCTACGACATCGCGCCGCAGGAATTGCACAGCTATGCCCCGCTGCTACAGCGCGAACAGGCAAGGCTACAGCGCCATGCGCCCTGGCGCGCGGCGGGATTGAGGTAGGAATCCGGTAGGAATCCGTTCAAGGCACTGGCCCTCTCACCACCTCTCGCCCCTTCTCGCCCCGTCACTCCACCGGCACCGCCGACATCCACCCGTTTGCGGCATTCGCCGCCACGACCTGCTTCGCGATCGAATCGCCCAGGCGCCGGGCATCCGCGGAGATACTGTCGCGCTTGACCTCGGACACGCCATGCAAGCCCGCGCCGGCGGCTGCGGACATCGCGAGATGGCCGGCGGCGGCACCGACGCCGGCGGTTTCAGCCACGCCCGGCATGTGGCCGCTGTTGGCCTCGGCCGCGAAACTCTGCAGCGGCATGGGCGCGCCGTCCGCCGGCTTGTACAGGATCCGGACCGACGCGCCGACCTCGCTCTTGCCTGCGCCAAGGCCGATCAGCAAGCGGCGCCGACGCTTGCCCTCGTCGATCTTCTGGATGCTTCCCTCGACGATCAGCGCATTGCTGTGCGCGGGCGCGGGGCCGTCCGCGCGTACCGCGCGCAGTCCCTGGGACTGCAGCTGGCGCACGACTTCATCGGACACCTGCTCGCTCACTTCGCGCGCCGCCTGGCTCTGCTCGCTGGCCGCGGACCCGCCGGCGACCATCGTCTTGAGCTTCTGCACCATGCCGCTGTCCAGTTTCACCTGATCCGGGCTGGCATCGAAGGCTTGCACATAAATGATGTCCGCCTGCACCTGTGCCTGAGGCATGGCGCTGGCCTGAGTCACGCCGGTGACGCCCCAGGCGCAGCCCGCCATCAAGAGCGATCCTGCCGCCAATGCCGTCATCGCCAGACGCGTGGCGTTGTGCTTTAGGAGTGGGTATGAAGTCTGCATGTTGTTCCTGTCATCGGCACCATCGCGGCGCCAATTGCCGAAAAATTGCCGCCGATTGCCGAAAATCTGCCGAGAAGATGTCGCCGACAATCATGCGATCCTCAGGATCAGAAACCATCGGAGATCACGCCTGCTTGCGTGCGGCTCATCTGCTATCGGTGTGAGCCGCAACCTGCAGACGCAAGTATGGGAGGAACTGGCTGCGCGCGCCATGCAGGAAATATGTCGCGCGATGTCATGCTTGCGTCGAGCCCGGGCGTACGGAATGCACGGCTTCGCCTGAGGCCGATGGCCGGTGCAGCGGCAACGCCACCACCGCTTCCAGCCCCCCGCCCTCGCGGGCGCGGAACTGCAAGGAGCCGCCGTGCAGGCGCGCAATGCGCTCCACGATCGCCAGGCCCAGGCCGGTGCCGCCCGAATGGCCGCGCGCGTTGCTGCCGCGGCTAAAGGGCGCCTTGAGCTGCTCCAGCTCCTGCGCGCTGATGCCGCTGCCCCGGTCGCACACGGCGGCATAGGCCGTATCGCCCTCGGCCCAGGTGCGCACGAACAAGCCGGTTCGTCCGTAGACGACCGCGTTGTGCATCAGGTTCATCAGCAGCCGCATCAGGCTCACCGGCCGGAACGAAAGCGCCGGCACGCTGCCGAGCGAAAGCTCGAACTCATGCCCAAGCCCGGCATAATCCGCGGCAAGCTGGCTAACGAGCGCATTGAGGTCACCAGGCTGGGGCACCTCGCGTTCGCCACTGCCCGCGTAGTCCATGAACTGCTGGAGGATCGTGTCGATCTGATCGAGATAGCCCTGCGCCGATGCCACGAACAGATCGGCGGCGCCGCGCGGCATTGCCATGGCCATCGCCAGACGCAGCTTGGTGAGCGGCGTGCGGATATCATGCGACACGCCGGCCAGCATCAGCGCGCGTGTGGCCTCCGCCTGCTGCAATGCCTGCGTCATCTGGTTGAACGCGCCGCTCACCTGGGCGATTTCCGTCGGCCCGCTGGTGGGCAGAGGCACGGGGGCTTCGCCGGCGCTGACGTGGCGTGCCGCGCGCGCCAGATCCTGCAGCGGACGGTTGATGTGCAGCTGGATCAGGTAACCCGTGAGCGCCGCGAGCAACGTGAAGGCCGCCGACAGCGCCAGCGCGGTGGTGACGCCGCTCGCCTGCGCGTCTTCGGTCATCGGCAAGGCGATCCATTGGGGCACGCCATCCACGTGTACGCGAATCCATAGTTGCTCCCCTTCCCCCTCCCTCTCGCCGTTCCCCGTCTGCCATCGCACCGCCATGTCCGGCGGCAGATAGCGCTGCAATGCCTCCATGAAGACGTCGCGCTGGTAGGTACGAAAGAAGTGGAGCGGACTGGCATGCGGCGCCTCTACGCCTTGCTCCGGCGGCTGCGCCTGCGCCCCGAGCCGTGCCGCCGCCGCGCGGCCCTGCTCGGGCGGCATGGCGGCAAAGACGCGGTCGAGCGTCTTCACGTAGTCGGAAAAGATGATCGCCGCACGCTCGATGTGTGGGCGCTGCACGAAATGCAGCAACACGGTGAGCGCGCTGACCTGGGTCAGCGCCACGAGCGCCACCAGCAGGGCGATGTTGCGCGCGAGCAGCGAGCGGGGCAGCGCGAGCCGCATCACGGCCCGACGCCGGCGACCAGCATGTAGCCGACGCCCCACACGGTCTTGATGAAGCGCGGCTTGGACGGATCGTCTTCGACGATCTGGCGCAGCCGCAGGATCTGTACGTCGATGCTGCGGTCAAGGGCGTCATGGTCGCGGCCGCGGGCGCGCGCCAGCAGGTTCTCGCGGCTCACCGGGCGGTTTGGCGACGACCCTAGCGCGTGCAGCAGCAGCATCTGCGCGGAGTGCACTTCGACCGGCTCACCGCCGCGCTCCAGCGTCTGCTTGCCAACATCGAATGCGAAATCGCCGAAGCGCAAGGTCTGCGAGGTCACGGTCGGATCTCCAGCCGCCATCTTCTGCCGGCGCAGCAGTGCGCGGATCCGTGCCACCAGTTCGTCCGGGAGGAATGGCTTGGCGAGATAGTCGTCGGCGCCGGTCTCAAGCCCGACCACCCTGTCGACCGGATCGCCCTTGGCGGTCAGCATCAGGATGGGCAGCGTCTGCCCTTCGGCGCGCAGCCGGCGGCAAATGGCCAGGCCATCTTCCGGTTCCATCATCAGGTCCAGCACGAGCAGGTCGTACGGCTCGCGCTGCAGGTAGCGGTCAAGCCGCTTGCCATCGGCGACCGCGCGCACCTGGAAGCCGTGCCCGGTCAGGAACCGTTGCAGCATGTTGCGCAGCTCGGCCTCATCATCGAGCACGATAATCCTGTTCACCTGCTCCATGGCGCGTCTCCGGCAAGGAACGCGAATCGCCTGTGATCAGCGGTGGTCAGCGGGCCATTGCCTTCTGTCTCATGAACCCCTCGATCTGCGCCAACGTGACGTATCCGGCCTGCTGCGTGTCGATCTCGTCGAAATGGCTGGCGACCATCGGCATGCCCGCCGCCGCTTGTTCCCGGGTCAGCTTGCCGTCGCGCGTCGTGTTGGCATTGGCGAAGCGCATCTGCAATTGCTGCATCGCACGTTCCACCCGCGCGCTGCCACCCGCTGGTGGCGCGACGCTCTGCGCCGATGCGCCTGCAGAAACAATACACAAAATCAAAACCGCGATCATCTGCTTCATGGTGTTCTCCGTGGTGTAGCCGATATTCGATGCCGGCGGGGGTAATCGATCCGCATCAATCCGCATCGATCCGGAACAATTCGGAACAATCAGATAGGGCTGATGGCTGTCAGGCCCAGTGCGCAGGCACCCAGACGCGGCCGACCCAATGTCCGGGCACCATGACCGCCGCACGCGGCGCCCGTGCCACGTAGACGGCACGCGGCGCGACATACACAACCCGCGGCGGGGGCGGCGGCGCAACCACCACCACCTTGGGCGCCGGCGGGGCGACGTAGACCGCCTTCGGGGGCTGCGCGGGCGGCAGGTAGACAGGCGTGGGCTGCACATAGGCCACCGGAGGCGGCGGCACATAAGCCACCGGCGCGGGGGTGACGACCACCGGCGCGGTGCCAACCGCCACGGTGGCGCCCACGGTGGTCACCGTGCCGCCGGTCGTGACCGTGCCTGCGGTCGTCACCGTGCCGCCATGTACCACCGTGGTGCCGCCGCCCGTCGTCACGACACCCGGCGCCACGCGCGTCGCGGTGCCAGAGTGGGTGACGGTGCCGCCTTCCGCGCCGGTCACCGTCCCCGAACGGGCGCACGTCGCGCCGGCGCAGGTGGTCGATGCCGCGTGGCTGACCGTGTTGCCGTTCGAGCCGGTGATCGTGCCCGACGATGAATACTGGCCCGGCGCGTCACGCGTCACGCTGCCCGCCGTGGAGGCGGTCTGGCCATTTGGCCCGGTGAGGTTGCCCGTGTGCGAGCAGGTGCCGCCGGCGCAACTGGTGTCGCCAGCGTGCTGTACCGAGCGGCCGTTGGGCCCGGTCGCCGTGCCCGAGTTGGAGAACTGCCCCGGCGCGGTACGGGTCACCGTGCCGGTATTCGTCGCGATCCCGCCGTAGGGGCCGGCGACGCCATCGGCGTGCGAACAGCTTGCGCCTGCGCATGAACCGGCATGCGCGCCGTTGTAGACGCCGTGCGGCGTGTAGGCCGTGCCGTGGCCCGACCAGCCAGCGAAGACCGGGGTGCTGGCGAGGAGGATCAGCGAGGCGGCCGCTGTGACAACGTGATGGCGTTTCATGGGATGTCCTTCGGGTTCGGGTTCGGGCCAGGTCACGCACTGCGGCCTGGAAACGGGACGAACTATAGGACGAGGGTGCGAAACATTCGCCATGGAAAACATGTCGCGGTGTTACACCGGCCGGGCAGACGGATCCAGTGACATCGAGCGACATAGTTTCCGTCTGGTTCTGGCGGCGGCCGCCCACTACAGTGGCCTCACCCGACGCGACGGCGGTCACTGCCGCAGACGACGCGCCCCACCCCAACCTGTCCCGCGCCCATCATGCACACCACTGGAAACATCGCGCTCTATGTCGCGTTAGCCACGTCGTTCATCGTCGCCGTCTCGCTGATCGAGGCGTTCGTGCTCACCCGAACGCTGCGCCACAGCGCCGCGCCGTTCGACTGGAATGAAACATGGCTGTCGCTGGCCGACCTGGTGGGCGGCAAGCTGTTCGCGCTGCTGCCGCTCTCGCTGGCAACGCCGATCTTCGCCTTCGCCTGGGATCATCGCCTCTTTACCGTCACGATCAACAGCGCGCTGATGGCGCTGCTGCTGTTTGTCGGCCAGGAGTTCTGCTACTACTGGTATCACCGCGCGTCGCATCGCATCCGTTTTTTCTGGGCCACGCATGCGGTGCATCACTCGCCGAACCAGTTGACGCTGTCGTCTGCCTATCGGCTTGGCTGGACCAGCAAGCTGAGCGGCTCGGCGATGTTCTTCGCGCCGCTCGTCTGGCTTGGCGTGCGCCCTGAGGTCGTGCTCGCCACGCTGATGTTCAACCTGCTGTATCAGTTCTGGCTGCACAACACGTGGATGCCCAAGCTCGGCTGGCTCGAATACGTGTTCAACACGCCGTCGGCGCATCGCGTGCACCACGCGTCGAATGCCGATTACCTGGATGCCAACTACGGCGGCGTGCTGATCGTCTTCGATCGCCTGTTCGGCACCTACGTCGAGGAACGCGCCGACGAACCGTGCCGTTACGGCCTGGTAACCCCGACGCGCACGCGCAACCCGCTCGTCAATCAGTTCGAGCACTGGGTCAGCCTCGCGCGGGATATCGCGTCGGCGGGCAATGCATGGACCGCCATCCGTTACGTGATGCTGCCGCCCGGCTGGCGCGCGGACGGCACTGGCGAGACCACGGAGAACCTGCGCCGGCGCCACTGCGCCGCGCCACGGCCTGTGTCTACTCGCTGACCCCGTGCGCTAGCCAACGAACCGCAGGGTGTTCTCCGGGCAGCGCCGCGCGGGTGGCATCCTCCATCAGCCGCAAGCCTGTGTTGCTGTTGGTGAGCAGCACGACGCCCGCGCGCTGCTCGGTGCTGCCCATCACGAATGCCCTCACGCCTTGCATCTTGCCCCACTGGAAGAACGTGCCCCGGCTGGGCTCGACGCCCCACCCCAGCCCCCAGCCGATGTCCGGCTCCGTGGCAGCCGGCGCGCCATCGAGGTAGACGATTTCTCCTTTTGGCACCATGACGCTCGCCGTCAGCCATTGTTGCCAGGTCGAGGCACTGAGCCCATCGCCCCGAAGCACGGCGGCAACAAAAGCGCCGTAGTCGCCGGCCGTGGTTTGCAGCGAATAGGAGGCGCTCGCCGCGGGCGGGCGATGCACGTCTAGCCGCTGCGCCGCCTCATGCGGGTTGGCCGCATTCGCGAGGAACCGATCCTGCCACTCCAGGCTCGACGAGCGCATCCCGAGTGGCTCGAACACCAGGCGCCGCAGGATCGCTTCCAGGGTTTCCCCTGTTTTTGCCTCAACGGCAGACTGCAGAAAAATGAACCCCAGGCTGGAGTAGCTGAACCACGCGCCAGGAGCAAAGTGCAGCCGCAGCGGATTCTTGTCGCGCAGGTTCTGCAGCCCACACGTATGCGTTAGCACGTGGCGCATGGTGATGCGCGCCGAGGCCGCATCGTCCGGCACGATCGGCTGGGCCGAGCGCGACAGCGGCTCGTCAAGATCCAGCACGCCGGCGTCGACAAGCTGCAGCAAGGCGTACGAGACAATCGGCTTGGTGAGCGATGCCGCGCCGAACACGGTGCCGGCATCCACCGGCTCGGCGGTGTCCTGGTTCCTCACGCCGGCGGCGGCCACGTCGACCGAGTCCTCGCGCACGTGCGCCAGGCAGGCGCCGGTGACGGATTTGTCCTTCAGCAGATGCGCAAGGCGCATGTCCAGCGACGGCGTTCCATGGCCCATGTTGCCTCACTCCGATAGTAAGGCCGCCATTATCGCGCAGGTGCGGCCCGGGCCTCTTCCGCACAGCGCATGATCGCCTCGGCCAGCGCCTCGCGCGGATACGCGTTCTGCGTGACGAACAACGCGACGCAAACACGACCGGCATGCCCGTCACCAGCCGGCGGATCTGCGCGAAGGCCGGCGTGCTGGCAAGTCAGGTACGCACGATGCATAATCCTGAAACTGGTTTCACCGAGACCAACTTCCCATGCCACGCGCTGTGACACAACCCAAGTCCGACCTGAAGCCCGCAGAGAAACTCACCATCCAGGACGTTGCCAACCATGCGGGCGTCTCGAAAGCAACGGTATCGCGCTTCCTGAACCGGGGCGGCGAGCAGTTGTCCGCCGACGTGGAGGCACGCGTGGCCGCAGCCGTGCGCGCGCTGGGCTATAGCCCGAGTCCCATGGCGCAAGCGCTCAAGCGCGGCAAGTCGCGCCTGATCGGGCTGGTGGTGGCGGACGTTTCCAACTCGTTCTCGGTGGCCGTGCTGCGTGGTGTGGAGAAGGCCTGCCGCGACGCTGGCTATATGGTGATGCTGTTCAACCTGGGCAATGACGAGCAACTGGAGCGCGAAGCCATTCGCTCGCTGTCGGCTTACCGGGTCGAGGGCTTCATCCTGCACACGCTGGGCCACGACGCCGGCGCCCTTGCCGATGCCGCGCAACTGGGCAAGCCGGTCGTGCTGGTCGACCGCAAGGTCGGCGACGCGGAAGTCGACCTGGTGGCCCTGGATAACCTTTCCGCGGTCCACGAGGCTGCCGGCCACTTGCTCGAAGCCGGCTACCGGCGCTTGCTCTTCATCAGCGAGCCGATCAAGGCCATCAGTTCGCGCAACGAGCGGGCCCGGGCCTTCCAGAACTTCGTCGCGGAACACGCCGACTCGCTTGGCGGCAGCGTGTTCGAAGCCCGCCCCGGTGACGACGACGCCCTGGACGAAGCGCTGCGCGCCCTGCGCCGCGACGCCGGCAAGGCGCCGGTAGCCGTGCTGGCGGCCAATGCGGTGATCTCGCTGCGCGTGGCCGCTGCCGCCGCCAGGCTGGGGTGGCAGCTCGGCACCGACCTCGGCCTGATCGGGTTCGATGATCCGGAATGGGCTGCCCTGGTCGGCCCCGGCCTGAGCACCATTTCCCAGCCGACCGACGATATCGGACGCGCCGCCACCAACTGCCTGATCGAGCGGCTGCAAGGCGCGCAGCTTGCGCCGCGCCAGGTCTTGTTGCCTGGCACCCTGGTCAAGCGCGGGTCGACGCGCCGCGGCTGACAGGAACCCGACAGTGGTTCCTGGCGACGCGAGGGCGTAACGAGCGCCCACCCTCTCCCCCGCCCCCCGCCCCATCCCCCAATTTCACCCGTAAGGGTTTCCACTGCTGGAGTTCTGAAACCGGTTTCCTATAATCCTGAAACCGGTTTCAGAACCGTACTTTCCGATCGCTGCGACGCCAGCGACGCATTCCACAGAACGTGCAGGAGACATTGATGACTATCCAACGCTTGTTGCGCCAGATTGCCGCGCCCGTGCTCACGCTGCTGGTCCTGGCCAGCGCCTCGGCCGGCGTCCAGGCACAGACCGTCGCCGAGATCGTCAAGAGGGGCAAGGTCACCATCGGCGTGGTGACGGGCGCGCCGCCCTTCGGCACCACGGACGCCACCGGCAAGCCCGCCGGCTACGATGTCGACGTCGCCAACCTGCTGGGCAAGTACCTCGGCGTGCCGGTCGATATCGTGCCGCTCACCTCTCCCAGCCGCATTCCGGCGCTGGAAGCCGGCAAGGTCGATTTCCTCGTCGCCACCCTGGCGCCGACGCCCGAGCGGGCGCGGGCCATCATGTTCAGCTCGCCCTACAGCGCGTTCGAGCTGACCATCTTCGCGCCGGTCGCGGCCAAGTACGCCAAGCTGGCTGAGCTTGGAAAGAAGAAGGTTGGCGTGACGCGCGGCACCACGCAAGACACGGCACTGACCCGCCTGGTGGTGCCCGGCATGAGCATCGTCCGCTTCGAGGACGACGCCACCTGTGCGCAAGCACTGATCAGCAACCAGGTCGAAGCCATTGCCCTGCCCAGCACCACCGGCAACGAGATCATGAAGGCACGCGGCGCCGGCAAGTTCGATGCCAAGTTTGCGTTCTCGGTGCAACCGAACTCGATGGCCGTGCGCAAGGACGCTTTCGAGCTGCGCCAGTGGCTCAACACCACCATCTCCTACGTCAAGCTCAATGGCGAACTCGACGCCATTGCGCAGAAGTGGACCGGCAAGGCGCTGCCCGCGCTGCAAACGTTCTGACCCCGGCAAGCCCGACGTTGCGCGCGGGCGTCAGCCTGCGCGCCAGGAGACCCGCATGAACTATCAATTTGAATGGAGCCCGGTGCTGTCGCAGCTGGACCGCTTTGCGGACGGCGCGGCCATGACGCTGGCGCTCAGCTTCGGCTCGATCCTGCTTGGCACGCTGGTCGGTACCGCCGGCGCCATCGCGGCAGCGTTTGGCGGCCCCTGGCTCCAGCGCGCCGCCAGGGTATACGTCGAGGCGATCCGCAACACGCCCTTCCTGATCCAGCTCTTCATCATCTTCTTCGGCTTGCCTACCATCGGCCTGCAGATCGATGCCATCACCGCCGCGGTGATTGCCATGACGGTCAACCTCGGCGCCTACTCGACCGAGATCATCCGGGCCGGCTTGCAGGCGGTTCATCGCTCACAGCTCGAAGCCGCCGCCGCGCTGGGCATGACGCGCTGGCAGTTGATCCGCCACGTCGCCCTGGTGCCGGCCTTCGAGAAAGTCTATCCGGCGCTGACCAGCCAGTTCACGCTGATGATGCTGACTTCGAGCGTGGTGTCGGCGATCTCGGTGGAAGAGCTCACGGCGGTCGCCAGCCAGGTCGATTCGCAGACCTTCCGCACCTTCGAGAGCTACATCCTTGTCATGTTCATCTACATCGGGTTGGCACTGCTGTTGCGCGCCATGTTTGCCCTGATCGGCAATCTGGTGTTCAGGCGCCGCCGCGTGGTGGCGCGCGCCAGGAAGGCTGCGCGCACTGCCCGCGTTGCGCCCCTGGCGCATGCGGCGCTGACGCCAGCTGTTGCAGGGAGCGCGAAATGATCACCGAGTTCTCCTGGAATCATCTGGAAATCCTGCTCCTGGCAGCACGCTGGACGCTGTGGGTGACCTTGCTGGCCTTCGTCGGCGGCACGCTGGCCGGCTTCCTGGTGGCGCTGGGGCGGACCTCCAGAAGCGCCCTGCTGCGCCTCGCCAGCACGGTCTATATCCAGATCGTGCAAGGCACGCCGGTGCTGATCGTGCTGTTCCTGAGCTACTACGGTCTCTCCGTGCTCGGGCTCAAGCTGTCGCCGATGGTCGCGGCCATGCTGGCGATGTCGATCTACGCCAGCGCTTATCTTGGCGAGATCTGGCGGGGCTGCATCGAGGCCGTGCCGCAAGGGCAGTGGGAGGCCAGCGAGGCGCTCGCCCTCACCCGCTGGCAGCAACTGCGCCATGTCGTGCTGCCGCAGGCCGTGCGGCTGGCCCTGCCGCCCACGGTGGGCTTCTCGGTCCAGCTGGTCAAGAACACCTCGATCACTTCCATCATCGGCGTCATCGAACTCACCCGCGCCGGCCAGCTGATCAACAACGCGACCTTCCAGCCCTTCGCGGTCTTCGTCGTCGTCGCACTTATCTACTTCGCGCTTTGCTTCCCGCTTTCTTCGGCAGCCAGGCGCATGGAAAGGAGGCTCCATGCCCATCGTTGAAGCACAAGGCGTGCACAAATCCTATGGCCCCGTCGAAGTCCTGAAGGGCGTGTCGTTTGCCATCGAGCCAGGCCAGGTGGTCGCCATCATCGGCCGCAGCGGTTCCGGCAAGAGCACCATGCTGCGCTGCCTGAACGGCCTGGAAACCATCAACGCCGGCAATATCACGGTCGCCGGGCACAAGCTGGATCACGACAGGAAGCGGCTGCTCGACCTGCGCCGCGACGTAGGCATGGTGTTCCAGAGCTACAACCTCTTTCCGCACCTGACGGTGGGCGAGAACATTGCGCTGGCGCCTTCCATCGTCAAGAAGATGGCCACGGGCAAGATCGACGGCATCGTCGACCAGGTGCTGGCCCAGGTCGGCCTGCAGGACAAGAAGGACTGCTACCCCGAGCAGCTCTCGGGCGGCCAGCAGCAGCGCGTGGCCATCGCCCGTTCGCTGGCGATGGAGCCCAAGGTGATGCTGTTCGACGAAGTGACCTCCGCGCTTGATCCGGAGCTGACGGCGGAGGTGCTGCGCGTCATGGAAAACCTGGCCGCTTCCGGCATGACCATGGTGCTGGTGACGCATGAGATGGAGTTCGCGCGCCGCATGGCCCATACCACCATCTTCATGCACCAGGGCAAGGTGCACGAGGCGGGCCCGTCAAAGGCGCTGTTCGCGCAGCCACGCACACCGGAACTACAGCAATTCCTCAGCGCGGGAGCCTTGAAATGACCCAGCGGCAAGCAGGTAGTTCTTTGCAGCCGCCGGTGCTGATCTCGCTCACGGCCTATGGCGCGGACCTGGCCCAACGCGACGGGCAGGCGGCACTGGCGCGGATTGCCGCGGCGGCCGGGGCCGACGGCGTCGAATACCGCGGCGAACTCCAGCGCGGACACAAGGATGAAGTCAGGGAACAGCGCGAGGTCGCCGAACAGCACGGGCTGGCCGTGGTCTGGTCAAGCCCGGAGGGGCTCTGGAGCGAAACCGGCAGCCTCGACCTCGCCGCGCTCGACCGCGCCTTCACGACCGCGCTGGCGCTCGGTGCCGGCCGGGTCAAGATGTCGCTGGGTGGCTATCGCCAAGGCACGGCACTTGAAGGATTGCTCCCGTGGCTGCGGCACGGCGGCATCGAGCTCGTCGTGGAAAACGACCAGACCGCCAGCGCCGGCACCGTACCGCCGCTGCGCGACTTCTTCGCGCGTGCCACGGCACTCGGCAAGACGGTGCCGATGACCTTCGATATGGGCAACTGGCACTGGACGGGCGAAGATCCCCTCGACGCCGCGCAGGTCTTCGCCGCCCAGGTGGGCTACGTGCATTGCAAAGGCGTGCTGCGCACGCCTGCCAAGTGGATCGCGGTGCCGCTGGACCTATCGGCTGCGCCATGGCGCAGCGTATTGCGCCGCCTGCCCGCCGGCGTTGCGCGCGCCATTGAGTTTCCGCTGCAAGGGGAAGACCTGGTACAGGTCACGCGCAACCATGTCGAACTGCTGCATTCGGTGGAGATCCCCGCATGAGCCCCGATCTGGATGTGGTGACGCTGGGCGAGGCAATGCTGATGCTGGTGGCCGGTGAAGCCGGGCCGCTCGAAGGCGTGCAGACCTTCCACAAGCGCACCGCCGGCGCCGAGACCAATGTGGCCATCGGCCTGTCGCGCCTGGGCCTGAGGGTCGGATGGGCCAGCCGCCTCGGCGATGATTCGATGGCCCGCTACCTGCTCGGCGAAATGCGGCGCGAAGGCGTGGATTGCAGCCAGGTGGTGTGCGAGGCCGGCGAGCGCACTGGCTTCCAGTTCAAGGGACGGGTCGACGACGGCAGCGATCCGCCCGTGGAATATCACCGCCGCGGATCGGCCGCAAGCCGCATGAACCCGGGGCATCTGGACGACCGGTGGCTACGGCGCTCACGGCACCTGCACGTCACCGGCGTGTTTCCCGCGCTGGCCGAAGGCACGCAGGCCGCCACGCGCCAGGCCATCGCCACCATGCGGGCTGCCGGCCGCACGATCTCGTTCGATCCCAATCTGCGCCCCGCGTTGTGGGCCACGCCCGAGCTGATGCGCGAGACGTTGAACGATCTGGCCCAACAGTGCGACTGGGTGCTGCCCGGCATCGAGGAAGGCCGCTTCCTGACCGGCCATGCGGAGCCCGAACGCATTGCCGCCTTTTACCGTAGGCGCGGCGCCAGGCTGGTAGTCGTGAAGCTGGGCGCGGAAGGCGCCTACTTCGATGGCGATGCCGGCACCGGCCATGTTCCGGCGTTCAGCGTCGAGCGTGTCGTCGACACCGTCGGCGCAGGAGACGGCTTTGCCGTGGGCGTCATCAGCGCGCTGCTGGAAGGCCGGCCGGTGGCCGATGCCGTCCGGCGCGGCGCATGGATCGGCGCGCGGGCGGTGCAGGTCCGTGGCGATACCGAAGGCCTGCCGACCCATGCCCTGCTGGCGGCCAGCAACCTGTGAATTCACAGCAAGGATTTGCGATGCGCAAGAATGTACTGGTGTTCCGTCCCATTCCGCCCGACCTGCTCGCCCGGATCGAATTGGAGCATGACGTGATCGTCGCCGACCCGCGCCAGCCGGCGCAACGGCCGGCCTTTCGCGCCGCGCTAGCAAACGCGCACGGCCTGATCGGCTCCAGCGTCAAGCTAGGCGCGGCCGAACTGGCCGAAGCCGGCCAGCTGGAAGTGATCTCAAGCATTTCGGTGGGGGTCGACAACTATGACCTCGCCTGCCTGCGCCGGCGTGGCATTACGCTCTGCCATACGCCCGGCGTACTCACCGAAACCACCGCCGACACCGTCTTCGCGCTCATCATGGCGGCCAGCCGCCGCCTGGTCGAGCTCGCCGCCCATGTGCGCGAAGGCCGCTGGGCCGCCAATATCGGTGAAAGCCTGTTCGGCTGGGACGTGCACGGCAAGACGCTGGCGATCCTCGGTTTCGGGCGCATCGGGCAGGCGGTGGCACGCCGCGCGGCGCTTGGCTTCGGCATGGAGGTGCTTTACGTCAACGAGACCGCCGCCGAACCGCCCGATCTCGTGGGGCGCACCACCCGCACGGAACTCGATGACGCCTTGCGGCGCGCCGATATCGTCGCGGTCACGCTGCCGCTGACCGAGAGCACGCGCGGCTTGATGGGGCAGCGCGAGTTCGCACTGATGAAACCGGGTGCCATCTTTGTCAACGGCGCCCGCGGCCAGATCGTGCAGGAAGACGCGCTGCTCGCGGCACTCGACAGCGGCCACCTGCGCGCGGCCGGGCTCGACGTCTTTGCCACCGAACCGCTGCCGCAGGATTCGCCGCTGCGCTGCCATCCGCGGGTGACGGCCCTGCCCCACATCGGCTCAGCCACGCATGAAACCCGCCGCGCCATGGCGGAACTGGCCACGCGCAATCTGCTGGACGCGCTGGCCGGCCGGCCACCCGCCGCGCGCTTCGATCTGGCAGCCATCGCTGCTTAGGCAACCGTTCAATCTTCCCCGCGAGGACCATCCGCAATGCCCCGTTCCATTCCCACGCTGTGCGGCTCGATCATGGGCGAGCCTTTCACCTTCAATGTGCGTATCCACAATGCGGCCTATCGGGCGCTGGAGATCGACTACACCTTCGTCTGCTTCGGCGTGCAGGACGTGCCCGGCGCCGTGCAATCGATCCGGGCGCTGGGCGTGCGCGGCATGAATGTATCGATGCCGCACAAGCAGACCGTGATCCCCCACCTCGACCACCTCGACGAGACCGCGCGCGCCATCGGCGCGGTCAATACCATCAACAATGTCGATGGCGTGCTGACCGGCTACAACACCGATTGCATCGGCGCCGTACGCGCCTTCCAGGAGGTGACCGAGCTGCCAGGCAAGCGCATCGCGCTGCTGGGCGCCGGAGGCGCGGCGCGTGCCATGGCCTATGGATTGCGCGAGGCCGGCGCCGCCGTGACCCTATTCAACCGCACCGCGGCGCGCGGCGAGGAACTGGCCGCCTCGCTTGGCCTGCGCTTTGGCGGTGCGTTGTCCGACTTCCGGGCGGCAGACTTCGACATGCTCGCCAACGCGACGGCCGCCGGCTTTCGCGCACCCGATGTCAACCCCGTCGCCGGGCAGCTCGCCGCCCACCTGATCGTCATGGACGCTGCCTTTATCCCGGTCAGGAGCAAGCTGATCCGCGATGCCGCCGCGCTTGGCTGCCGCACCATCGACGGCACGCGCATGATGCTGCACCAGGCTTGCGCCCAGGTCGAGTTCTATACCGGCTGCGCACGCGCGCCGATCGAAGCGATGGAGGCGGCACTGCTGGAGGAGATCGCACGCCTGTCCTAGCCGCCCACCGCTCGCAACTGCCTCTGACTCACGCCGTTACCGGCTAGTCAATCTGGACCTTCGCATGCTGAATGACTTCAGTCCAACGCTTGGTGTCTTCGTTGATCAGCTTCTGGAGGTCGGCAGCCGTGCCTGGCAAAGGGCGTGCGCCCTGAGCAGCCAATTGCTGGATCGTGGACTTGTCGTTCGCAATCGAGATCACGGTGTCCTGGAGTTTCTTGATCACCTGCGGACTCGTATTAGCCGGCGCCATCAGGGCAGACCACGATTCTGTGTTCGCATCCTTGATACCCAACTCGTCGAAAGTCGGAATGTCAGGAATCGCCGGGCTTCGCTCCTTGCTCGCAATGGCTAGCACGCGAACCTTGCCCGGTTTTATATAGGGTTGCACCGTCGGAAGATTGACAAAGAGCACCTGTACCTGACCTGCCAGGAGATCCGCAGTAGCAGGGCCAGCACCTTTGTAGGGAACATGGGTGAACGCCGTGCCGGTCCTGAGCATGAACAGTTCACCGACCATGTGGTTTGCCGACCCCATCCCGGCCGATCCCATGTTCAGCTTTCCGGGATTTGCCTTGGCATACCGCAGCAATTCGGCCATATTCTTGGCAGGAGTGTTTTCTGACACCACCAACACATTCGGGACGGTAGCAAATAGCGCGACCGGCTTGAAATCTCTTGACGGCGAGAAAGGCAGGTTCTTGGATAGCAGTGGCTGAATCACTTGATTCGCCGGCGTCGCGTACAAGA
The DNA here is from genome assembly GCF_059421605.1 of Cupriavidus sp. GW821-FHT02F09. Classification (NCBI taxonomy): domain Bacteria; kingdom Pseudomonadati; phylum Pseudomonadota; class Betaproteobacteria; order Burkholderiales; family Burkholderiaceae; genus Cupriavidus; species Cupriavidus sp. GW821-FHT02F09. Next base: position 346,946 of record NZ_JBWKVH010000001.1, on the reverse strand, counting down.
GCGTATAGCCATCGGATTTCGCGCGCGCAACGTAGGCGGCTCCGATGTTCCCTCCGGCCCCGGCCCTGTTGTCGACAACAACCGGCTGCCCCAACACTTCTGACATCCGTGTGGCAAGAAGGCGCGCTGTGAGATTGACGGTGCCGCCGGGCGCGAACGGCACTACGAGATTGATTGGTTTGTCCGGGTAGGTTTCAGCGTTTGCTGCCGAAACGACACCCATGGCAAAGGCGAGAACTACAACGAACTTGGACATCGCTCGATTCCTCGGTGAATAGGCGTAGGAACTACACGCCTTGGTCGGACTCAGCGGAAACGAGCGCGCGGGTACGTCGTTCCAACAACGTTTGTGCTTCGACGAGCCGGTGACCAACCGCATCGATTGCATCTGTCTTCTCTTTGAGTGAGCGCTTTTGCTCGCCAATGTGCTGGAGGACGCCATCCGGAGCCGGCGCGCCATACGACCGGCGCGCGGCAACGTTGCGAACCGGATCCAGGCACTCGCCGATATCGTCTTCCGATAGTGAGGCCCTTCGCCCCACCTGTTCGAGCGCTGCGGCATCGATCATTTGGGCAGTAATCCCCGTAGCAGGGATTCCTTGGTCAAGCGCTTGCCGAACGACAGCGCCAATGATGTGATGCGCGTCCCGGAACGAGAGGTCGGCTTTTCGGACCAGCAGGTCAGCCAGATCGGTGACAGCCGAGAAGTCCTGCGCAGCACGGTCTGCCATGCGCAGCCGATTTGGCTCAACGCGTTCCACAAGCAGTTTCATCAGTTCGAGAGCCTTTACGGCTTCCTCGCAGCTCTCCCAGCACGTCCTCGTGCTTTCCCGGCTACTGTCGCCCGAGTGCGAAAAATGGGTAGATTTGACTGTCGTCAGTGCGGCCGACGTCAGTCCGATCAGATGGGATGTCTTCCCCCGCAGATACTCCAGAACGACCGGATTCTTCTTTTGCGGCATGATGCTGGACGTGCCGGCAATGCTGTCGGGAAACGACAGGAATCCGAACTCCGGCGTCGACCAGATGTAGAAATCCTGCACCATCCGGCTGCAAGTGATCATCATGATCGAGAGCACCGCGCTCAGTTCCAATGCGAAGTCGCGTGACGCAACCCCGTCCAGCGAGTTCGCCATGGGCCGGGAGAAGCCCAGCAGCGAACTGGTCGACGCCCGATCGATGGGGAACGAGGTGCCGGCCAAGGCACAGGCGCCAAGCGGGCAATTGTCTGTCGTTTCCAGGACGTGCATGAGGCGATCAATATCCCGGGACCAGGCATCGACCAGTCCCGACAGATAGAACCCATAGGTGATGGGCTGCGCAGCCTGCATGTGCGTGTATCCAGGCATCACATAGGTGGCGAACCTCTCCGCTTGCGCCGCCGCGGCGCCAGCGACAGCGGTCAATGCCCGACTGATGCGTAGAATGAAATCGCGCGCGCGAATCCGATCGTTGGTGGCGCCCATATCGTTGCGACTGCGTGCCGTATGCAAGCGACCACCGATGTCCTGACCTACCAGCCTAATCAGATGCGCTTCGTAGTTGAAATATGCATCTTCTCGTGCTGCGTCGAGCTCGACCGCTTCGGGGCCGTCCTCCTGCATCTTTATCAGAGCATTGGCCAGTTGAATCGACGTCTCCCGGTCGAGAATGCCTTGGTCGTTAAGCATCAACAGGTGAGAGAAATTGATTTGAGTCAGAATCGCGAAATTTTTCGCGAAGAATTCCCTGGTCGTGCGGGGCTGGAAAATGTAATCAATAACCTCTTTCGCGGGAGGTTGTTTGAGTCGACGGCTAACTTTCGATTCCATGATGGCAGCACTCTGTTAATAGGATACGACCAGTTTGGAATGAGGCGGACCATACGTCAAATCGGCGTTTCACTGCTATTCATACAAAATTGATATGATAGGATCCGGTGCACGCGGCCGGAGCGGGTCGGCCAAAATGTGTGCTTTTGAGGACCTCACATGAACTTCAAGCAAGTCGAGGCGTTCAGGGCCGTGATGAAGACGCGTTCGATGACCACGGCAGCCGGACTCCTCCACACCTCTCAGCCGAATGTCAGTAGATGGATCTCGCTCCTGGAGCAGACGGTTGGGTTCACACTATTCCAACGAATCGGGACGCGGCTGATCCCGACGGCGGAAGCGGAGGCGTTTTATGCCGACGTGGAACGCGCATTTCTCGGCCTGGAGTCTCTGGGGGAAAGCGCGGATTCGATTCGCCGCCGAGGGACCGGCTTGCTCCGCGTGGGCGCCGTAGGCTCGATTGCACACTGCGTGTTGCCCGACGCCCTTCAGATTTTCAGGGCTATATTTCCAGACATACCGATTGTGGTTAATCTGGGGCGGTCCGATGTCGTCGCAAAATGGACGGCGACTGGTTTTTGTGATGTTGGATTCTGCTCTATTATCACTGATTTACCGAGCCTGGATTTTGAACTGATCAATACCGCTCGGGGTGTGGTAATTGTCAATAGTTCACATAGGCTGGCCGCGCATGATGTCGTGTATCCACGCGATTTTGAAAATGAACACTTCATATCGCTGCCCATGGGTAGCCCAAACCGAAACCAGATAGATCGTCATTTCCCCAATGACCTCAGGCATCTTTCCATCGAGACGCCATACGCCTCGACAATTTGCACGATGGTTAGCAAGGGCCTTGGCTCGTCTATCGTAAGCCCGATAGATTCCCGAGCGCTTCGAATGCAAAATGTTACCGAGATCCCTTTTTCTGAAGTGGTTCCGTTCAATAGCTACGCCGTGACATCGGACCATTTTCCAGTGGGATTCCTGGCTAATCGGCTAACAGACTGTGTGCGCCGTAGCTTCGAGGCCCTAAGACATTCAATAGATTGATCTTGGACCCGTGGTTTTCCAAAAGGCCCCAACCGCCCCGATCCGGGGACGGTACATCGGCATGCGGATGGCATTTTCGAGGCACTCGCCCCGGGGAAAATCCATATGCCCATCGCAAGCCACTATGGCTTTGACGATGTGAAGAGGGCACATGCGCTGATCGAACAACGACAGCAGATTGGGAAGTCCGTATTATCGTTGGCTGGTTAAAGGCAGCACTGGATAGGCGCTTGCGGCGCCGAGAATCCGCGCGGGTCTCCATTGCGGCCCGCTGGTCTCCACCTGCCGAAGGTCCGGAGAGCGGCTGAGGATTCAACCGGTCGATCCACCGGTTGAATCCCCAACCCGAAGACGTCATTCGGAAGGGGCCAAACCAAGCTTCTTCACCATGGGCATGCAGGCCAGCCGAAGTCCCGAGGGGGATTGGTAGATAGACGGCTTATCACCGATGAAACCACATCGCCGGTAAAAAGCGGCCGCGTTCAACGTGGCCTCGATATTGATCTCAGTTAACTCGGCCTGGCGCGCCAGGCATTCGAGGTGGGTCACCATCTTCATACCTACGCCGCGTTGCATGAAGTCGGGGTGGACAAAGATTGCCCCCAACTCTCTCTTTTCAAGGTCGAGCATGCCTGTGGCGACGGGATCCCCCTGGATGCAGACCAGATGAAAGTGATTTTCCACCAGGTCCCTATACCACTCCGTGAGCGGTACGTCTGTCCACGCCTGGACCTGCTCCGGGCTATAGGCGGTGCCGCATTGATGTTGTATCGCCAGACGGCGAATATCGAATGCCGCCTGCGCATCGCTTCGCCTGGCTCGTCGAATCTCCAGCATTTCCATTCTCCGTTCATGGCCATCGGTTCATGGCCATCAGTGACGGAGAACTAAAAAGCCCCGTCATTGTTGGCGGGGCTTCGAGTCATACGCTGAATCCTGGATGCGTACGACTTCATGGCCCGCCGAAGGCGGTCATGGAGAAGCACATCATGTTCATCTGGCGTATGTGGGGCATCCCCGGATAATGGTGGACGCTTTGCGGATTGTCAATGTCAGGGTCCGCTCCTGGCCGATCGTGTTGAAAACCCAATCTACCCGCTGAGCAGACCGGGCCTGCCGGTTGCCAACCTCTCAGATCGGCCCGTGTTGAACGATCGTCGGTTCGGGGTTCTCCCCTCCTGAAATCTCGCCGGGAGTCGGGTCTACGGAGTGTCTCAACGCCATCGGCGGCATTCAGCCGTCGGAACGATCCCTTGAACTATACGGTTACGGTCACCCGGGTCGTCTCGACTCTCCCATGTGCAGGAATGGGGCCGAATTCGACCCACAAGGGGCAGTCGCCTTTCTCAAGAGCGGACCTTCATAACCCGGCTTCGGCGAGTAGCCGCCCCTTTGCAGATGTTCCCTTAGTCAGCAATCGAACGAATAACCCGCGCCGGATTTCCACCGACAAGAGTATTCGGAGGGACGTCCTTGGTGACTACCGATCCTGCTGCCACAACCGAGTTCTCGCCTACGGTTACGCCACCGATAATGGTCGCGCCGGCTGCGATCCAGACGTTTCTCTCAATCACGATGGGCTTTGCGATTACGCCGTTATGCCGCTGGGAAGGTTCAATGGGATGGCCAGATGTGATGATGCTCACGTTCGGCCCAATCATCACATCGTCGGCAATGTCGAGTCCGCCAAGGTCATAGAAAGTGCAATTCTGATTGACGAAGACATTGCGCCCGATACTGATATCGACCCCGCCGGTTGTGTAGAACGGTGGTATCAATAAAAAGTTGTCGTCCACCTTCTTGCCGATGAGATCGCTGAACAAGGCACGGACTGCATCCGCATCGTTGAATGTCAACCGGTTGAGAGTGGCGGTGATCGCCATCGCTCGTTTGATGTTTGCTGACATGGCCGCTGATTCCGGCGTTCTCCTGGAAATTATTTTGGTGCGCTCATCATTCGCCATTCGTTCCTTCCTTCGATAGCCAAGCGGTCGGTCTGATTGTCGACGATCTAGCCCTCTCTGTCGATCGACCGTACCTGGCCGAACCCGGAAGTTCGTCGCCGGCCAACGCTCGATCGCGCCGACTCAGCTCCGAGCTTCCGTAGTCAACTGCGGATTCAGCCGGTCGGGGTCCGGCGTTGCGCGCCGCCGCGTAGGAGCACCGGCAGCGCGCGGGACAGTGATCAAGCCGACTTTCGGACATGCCCCTCAAGCGGCGCACGCGATTTGGTGAGCCGATAGCCGATGCCGAGCAGCGCGAACCACACAGGTGCCACGTAGAGCGCCACCCGGGTACCCGGATCGAGCGACAGCAGCGCCGCAACCGCGATCATGAAGGCGACCACCAGCCAGTTGGCATAAGGCGCGCCAGGCATGCGAAAGTCCACCGCCTTGACCCGGCCGGCGGCGATTGCCTTGCGATAGCCGAGGTGGGCAATCATGATGATCGACCAGGTCCACAGCGAACCGACCAGCGAAATGCTGGTGACCCAGACGAAGACCTGCTCCGGCACGATGTAGTTGAGCAGCACGCCGATGCCCATCAGCACGGCCGAGAACGTGATGGCGGTGGACGGCACATGCTTGCTGCTGACCCTGCCGAAGGCGCGCGGCGCCTGGCCAAACTGCGCCAGCGTGTACAGCATGCGCCCGGTGCTGAAGATGCCGCTGTTGCAAGACGAGGCTGCCGCCGTGATGACGACCAGATTGACGATCGCGGCCGCCCCCGGAATGCCGATCCTCTCGAACACGTAGACGAAGGGGCTGACGCCGGGCTTCAGTTCATTCCAGGGCACCAGCGCCATCATGACGATCAGCGCGCCAACGTAGAAGATCAGGATGCGCCAGACGACGCCGTTGGTCGCATGCGGCAACACCTTCTCGGGATTCTGCGCCTCCCCCGCGGTGACACCGATCAGTTCCACGCCCTGGTAGGCGAACATGACGATCTGCAAGGTCAGCACCACGCCGAGCGTCCCGAACGGCATGAAGCCGCCATGCGTCCACAGGTTCGAGAAGCTGGCCGTCGGGCCGAGCGGTGTCACACCGAAGAAGATGATCGCCAGCCCGATCACGATCATGGCGATGATGGTCACCACCTTGATCAGCGCGAACCAGAATTCCAGCTCGCCGAATACCGCGACCGCGATGCAATTCACCAGGTACAGCACCGCCAGGGTGGCCAGCGCCGGTATCCACTGCGGCACGTCCGGGAACCAGTAGTGCACGTAGACTGCGACCGCGGTGATCTCGGCCATCCCGGTGACCACCCACATGAACCAGTACGACCAGCCGGTGGCGAAGCCGGCAAAGGGGCCGACAAACTCCTCGGCGTAGGTTGCAAAGGATCCTGTCACCGGGCGGTACAGCAGCAGCTCGCCCAGCGCGCGCATGATGAAGAAGATCGCCACGCCGCCGATGGCATAACTCAGCATCAGTCCCGGGCCGGCGATGGCGATCGCGCGCCCTGCTCCCAGAAACAGTCCGACACCGATGGCGCCGCCGATGGCAATCATCTGGATGTGCCGGTCCTTGAGCCCGCGATGGAGATCCTTCTCCTCGTGGGCCCGCTCTTCGTCGAGCAGTTTCCTTACGTCAGTCATATTGATCTCCTCTCAGACCCGCGAACGCTTGTCAGCACCCGCACGGCTCTCACCCGTGAATTGGTTCCGGCGCGCAATGACCTTCCGGATACGGGTTGCCCGGCTTCGCGCCGGTAGTGCGCCAGCATGAACCCTCCGATGTCGAAGCCGGCCCTCGCGGCCGGAAAGTCGGATTGCTGGATTTGCAGCCGTGATCATGAGTTGTCTCCTCTGGTAATCGTTATTCGGATCGATGCGGCCGGCGCTGCGCGCCTTGTCTATCGCCCGCGCGGCATCGCGCATCGTCCTGATCGCCGTCATTCCCCGACAACGCATCCCAGCGTCCGAAATCGAGGCGATCTTCTATCACTGGGTCTCGACCCTGTCAATACGTTTCCCGCGCTACCGTGCAACGACCTTCGCGCAGCCTGCTGTCATGCCGCGAGGCCGGCCGGCGCCCGGGTTCCTGGCTTTACCTGCTGCGCCAACCCGGTCTCAGCTCACGCATTCCAAGGCGCTACCCTGGTTCAGCGTTGCCAGGTTTTTCAGCATGTCGGCCACCATCTCCTTGAGGCCGAATTCAGGTCTCCAGTTCCAATCCCGCCTGGCTACCGAGTCGTCGATAGAGTCGGGCCATCCACCGGCAATTTCCTGACGGAAATCAGGCTCGTACCTGACATCGAACCCCGGGCAATGCCGCCGGATCTCGCTCGCGATATCGCCAGGCGTGAAGCTCAAGCCCGCAAGGTTGTAGCTTCCCCGCTCGGAGATGCTGGCGCCGGGCGCCTCCATCAGCTCGATGGTCGCGCGAACGGCGTCCGGCATGTACATCATTGGCAGGGCTTCATCTTTCTCCAGGAAGCAGGCATAGGGTTGCGCCCTGAGCGCCGAATGGAAGATATCGATTGCGTAGTCCGTGGTTCCGCCACCTGGAGGCGTCTTGTAGGAAATCAATCCTGGATACCGCACGCTCCGGACATCCACGCCATGGTTCTCAAAGTACCAACGGCACCATCCTTCGCCCGCCAGCTTGGAGATGCCGTAGACGGTCTTGGGCTCCATGATGGTGCTTTGGGGTGTGGCGTCCGGCGGCGTTGTCGGGCCGAATGCCGCAATCGAACTGGGCCAGAATACTTTGTCGAGCTTCTGGTGACGCGCAGCCTCCAGCACGTTCAGCAGGCCGTTCATGTTGAGTTGCCACGCCCATGTGGGCGACTTCTCTCCGGTTGCCGACAATGCGGCTGCCAAGTGATAGATCTGGGTGATCCCATGCCGCTCGATGACATCGCGGAGTTGCGCCCGATCGGTTACGTCGAGCATTTCATGCGTGAGATGCGGGTGGCGGCCGTGCGGCACCATGTCGCTCGTGACGACATTCTGCTTGCCATAGCGATCGGCCAGCGCCGACGCCAACTCTGTTCCCAATTGGCCGTTGGCGCCAATGATCAGAACCCTGGCTGGCTTTGTCATTGAATGATCCCCAGTTCCTTGCCTGCGATCTCGAACGCCTCCAACGCCTGGTCCAGCTCGGCGCTGTCGTGCAAGGCGCTGATCTGTACGCGGATGCGTGCCTGCCCCTTGGGGACCACGGGATAGAAGAAACCGATGACATAGACGCCCAGCTCCAGCAGACGCCGGGACAGTCGCTGCGCCTTTTCCGCGTCGTACACCATGACGGGAATGATGGGGTGGTCGCCGAGCTTCACGTCGAAACCCAGCGTGCCGAGCTTGCCGCGGAAGTACCGCGCATTGCGCTCGAGCTTGTCTCGCAACGTGGTATCGGCTTCGAGCAGGTCGAGCACCTTGAGTGTCGCCCCCACGATGCACGGCGCCACCGTGTTCGAGAAAAGATAAGGCCGGGAGCGCTGGCGCAGCAACGCCACGACTTCTTTTCGCCCACTCGTAAAGCCACCCGAGGCGCCGCCAAGCGCTTTGCCGAGCGTTCCGGTGATGATGTCGACCTTTCCGAAGATCCCACGGTGTTCGTGAGAGCCGCGGCCGCGCTGCCCAAGGAAGCCGGTGGCATGGCACTCGTCAATCCCGAGGAGCGCCCCGAACTCGTCGCAGATCTCGCGGATCTCGTCGAGCCGGGCAATCGTGCCATCCATCGAGAATACGCCATCGGTAAAGACGAGCTTGAAACGTGCGCCTGCGGCATCGGCCGCCTTCAACTGCTCGCGAAGATCCTCAAGGTCATTGTTCTTGTAGCGGAAACGCTTGGCTTTACAGAGCCGGATGCCATCGATGATGGACGCGTGGTTCAGTTCGTCGCTGATGACAGCGTCGTGCGGACCAAGGAGCGTCTCGAACAGCCCCCCGTTCGCGTCGAAGGCCGAGCCGTAGAGGATCGTGTCCTCGGTGCCGAGAAAGCTCGCGAGACGCGCCTCGAGCGCCTTGTGCAGGTCTTGCGTACCACAAATGAACCGAACGGAGCTCAAGCCAAAACCACGCTCGCCGAGCGCGCGATGCGCAGCCTCCACGACCTCCGGATGGGACGAGAGGCCCAGATAGTTGTTAGCGCACAGGTTGATGACTTCCTTCCCATCGGTAGTCCTGATAAGGCTGCCCTGGGGAGAGGCGATGACACGCTCGGTCTTGAACAGACCGGCTTGTTCAATGGACTCGAGCTCCTGGCGGATGGCTGCGTAGAATGCGTCTGTTGTCGGCACAGCGGTGCTCCTGTAAACTGAGGATGATCGATAAACCGAACGTGTTCTGTATATCGAACGTTCTGTTCACTTTACAGGATCTCATTTCATGGCACAAGTCCCCCCGGCGGAGGCGTTCGCAGAAGGCCCCCCCGTCATTGGAGCCAGGCTGCAATTGCTTCGCCAGGCACGCAAGCTCTCTCTCGACGAGCTTTCCCGGCGTGCTGGCGTATCCAAATCGATGCTTTCGCAGGTTGAGCGGAATCTCGCCAATCCCACGGTAGCGGTCTTGTGGCGATTGGCGAACGCCTTGGGGATTGGCCTGGCCGAGTTCCTCTCCGGCGGGCAGGCCGACAAACCGACACCAACCGTAACGGTCATTCCTGCCCACTCGATCCCGGTGATCAGAAGCCCGGATGGCAAATGCGAGTTGAAGATTCTCGGCCCGGTGGACCTTGCGAGCCGGGTGGAATGGTATGAGCTGTCGATCCATCCTGGCGGCGTACTCGCATCCGAGCCGCATGAGAGTGGTTCGAAGGAACATCTGTCCGTAATGAGCGGCTGCGTCACCGTTCAATCCGGCCCCAGTGAGAAGAAAGTCCGGCACGGCGAGTCCGCGCGCTATCCGGCGGATGTTCAGCATGCCATTTCGAATCCTGGAAAAACCATGGCCACGGCATTGCTGGTCGTTGAGTACGCCCAATGACAGCCGTTCATCGGAAGTCGACAGGATCACGCTAGCCACATTGATCAGTGCACCGCCTCGACGAAGAACAGCAGCGGTGAGCGTGATCGCGCCGGGGCTAGCACGGCCGGCACAGCGCACTACGCGCTCAACGGCTGCACGTAGCCCTGCACCGAATGCCGGAATGCCCTTGGCGTGAGGTTGAACTGCTCGCGAAATGCGGTGGCAAAGTTTGCCGCGCTGGAGAAGCCGACTCGGGCAGGCGGAATGGCACCAGCGCCTGAAGGCCGTGCGCGCCCTGGGCTGCGGCGAGATCGTGATCCAGTGGGCCGCGGTGGATGGCGAGCAGCCCTGGCAAATCCTCGAGGCGCTGCTGGACTTCCTGTTCGACGATAGCGGCCAGCTCGGCCTGGGCATCCGGCTCGGACTGCCCTACGATGAGCGCTGGTGGCAAGCACTGGGCGCGCCCGACGCCACCACGCTGCCGCGCTTTCTCGCCCAGATTCGCGCACGCGAGCGTGGCCTATGCTGAGCAGGCAAAAAGGCCGAGGCGGAGCAGTTTCAGCGGCTGGTACATTCCCTACGAACTGGAGCAGCACAACTGGGGCACGCCGCAGCGGCAAGCCCTGTTGGTGCCCTGGCTGCAATCCATCGCCTCCGCCACATCGGCAGGCCTCACCCCGCAGCCGGCCATTTCCACCTACTACAGTCGCTTGCCCTCTTCCGGCACGCTGGAGGAGCTATGGGCCGTCATACTCGACCAGGTGGTGATTCGCCCAATGATCCAGGACGGCGTCGGGGTCAACGGCCTGGACAACTACCAGGCGCTAGCGCCGTTGCTCGCCCTGCTGCGCACCCGCGAGACATCGTTCGACCTCATCGTGGAGTTGTTCCAGGAACTGCCTTCCCAGGACGCCACCACCTTCAAAGCTCAAGCAAAGCAACTTCTGGAAGCCTGGCGCGAACTCAGTGAATAGGCACCGATGGTGCAAAAATCAGCCTTGGGCTTAAATCAAACCGACTGGCTTTGCGCAGTGCGACTGTGGAAAATCCTGTCTGCATTGGCTGAATTCGCGCCCCTTAGGTACTGGCAATAGGATGGGGATATGAGCTGCATACTTTGAAAGCTCGATGAGTAATGTACGGGCACCCTGATGCTTGTCATCATCCGTCAATCGCAGACGCATGGTAGGCGTGGCGCGGAAGAGGCAAGGTTCCGCATCGCCGCCCTACTCCGCCTTCGCCCCCGAAATCCGGACCTGTTCCGCTGCTGTCGGCATCTGTTTCTTCACGAAAGTCCAGAACTCGTCCACGCCCATCGGCTTAACCGGCAGCGAACCCTGTTCGGCGAACTGCCGTTGCAGGGCCGGGTCGCGTAGCGCCTGCGTCAGGGATTCATTGAGCCGCTCCAGCGTGAGACGGGGTGTGCCGGCCGGCGCTACCAGTCCGTACCAGGAATCAGTGTAGAAGCCCTTCAGCCCGGCTTCGTCGAAGGTAGGTACATCGGGCAGCGCGGGCAGGCGCTGGTGCGCGGCCACGGCCAGCGCACGGACCTTGCCGGAGCGGATGAAGGGCAGCGCGCCCGTGGTGATGACGAAGTCGACGCGGCCGGCCATCAGGTCCGTCATGGCGGGCGCTGTGCCCTTGAAGGGGATGTGCGCGATGTCCACGCCTGCGAGTTTCCTGAAGACGGCTCCCGCCAGGTGCTGGCTCGAGCCGACGCCGCCGGAGCCGTAGTTCAACTGGCCGGGCTGGGCGCGTGCCTTGTCGATCAGGTCGCGCACCGAGCGCAGCGGCGAGTCGCGCGGTACCAGCAGCACGCTTGGCGACGTGGTGATCAGCCCGATCGGCGAGAAGTCCTTGAGCGGGTCGTGGTTCAACCGGCTGTAGAGTGCGGAGTTCAAGCCATGCGAAGCCACGGTGGCCAGCATGATGGTGCTGCCGTCGGGCCGCGCGCGGGCAGCTACGTCGGTACCGATATTGCCACCCGCACCAGCGCGGTTGTCAATCAGGATAGTCTGTCCCAGCGCCTTCGACATGTGCGCCGCCGCCAGCCGCGCCACGGCGTCGGACGGGCCGCCTGCGGGCCAGCCCACGATCATCGTGACCGGCCCCGGCAGCAGCGGCGCCTGTGCGGATACCGACGCGGATACCAAAGCGGATGAGACCAGGACGGCGCCGACTGCCAGCGCCGCCAGCCAGCTTACTTTTCCTGCCATGGCATCTCCTTCCAGAGCTGGCGGAAGCCTGCATCGCCGCGTTCGAGTTCGGAGGCATACGCAGCGGGCGCCAGATAGCGCAGCGGGGCATACATGGCGTCGGCCTGCTGGCGGAACTGCGAATCGGCGGCCACGCGTGCCATGGCGTCGACAAGCTTCTTGCGCACCGGCTCCGGCAAGCCTTTCGGTGCGGCCAGGCCGCGCAGCGAGGCCAGTTCGATGTTGAAGCCCTGCTCGCGGAACGTGGGGACGTTTGGCGCAAGCACGGCACGTGTCATGCTCATCTGTCCCAGGAACCTGATCGGCGTGCCGCCCTTCTGGAACGCCAGCGCTTCGCCCACGTTGATGGCGCCGATAGTGATCTGCTGGCTGGCCAGGGCCGCGCGGACTTCTCCGGCGCCCTTGTAGCCCACATGGGTCAGTTTCACGCCCGACGCCTTCTCGAACAGCAGCATCGCAAGGTGGTCGTCCGAACCCACCCCGGTGGTGCCCACGGTCACATGGCCCGGATTTGACTTAGCGTACGTCACCAGCGACGCCAGCGAATCAATGGCATTGCTGTTGTTCACGGTGAAGCCGCCCGGATCGTCCACGAGATTGCCGATCAGGTCATAGCTCCTCCACGTGAACGTGGTTTTCCGCTCGATCGGAATCGTCAGCAGGTTCGGCGTGTTGATGAAGCCGATCGTGTAGCCGTCGGGGGTGGCGCGCGCCAGTTCCGCAAAGCCGATGGCACCGCCGGCGCCAGGCTTGTTCTGGACCACGATGGTGGCGCCGAGCTGTTTTTCCAGATGCCGGGCCAGCAATCGTGCGACCAGGTCGGTGCCGCCGCCAGGCGCGTAGGCCACGATCATTTCGATCGGGCGGTTCGGATAGGGCGCCTCGGCATGGGCCGCGCCGGGGATGGCGGCGCCGACTGTACCGACAGCGAGAGCAAATGCGGCAGCCAGGCGCAGGGGCAGGTGCCGAAGCCGAAAATCGGGAGTTCGATGCATGTTGTGTCTCCTCGCCAGCCCTCCAGGGGTGACGTATTTTTAGTTCAAACGTTGCGTCGGTCTGGCCTAGCCCATCTCCGCCCGTAGTGCGGCCTCGATACGCTGGCGCGCGCGCGGCCACACCTCGGGGTTCACCAGGCGCTCGGGCCGGGCACCAATCGCCAGCAGCTCAACGATTTGCGTGGCGGCCAGCGTGGCGTTCCTGCGGCGGGCCTCATGCGTGACGCCTGCCGTGTGGAACGTAGCGACCACGTTCTCCAGCGCAAGCAGCGGATGGTCGTGCGGCGGCGGCTCCTGGTCCCACACGTCGAGCCCCGCCCCGGCGAGTTGGCCGCTTGCCAGCGCCGCGTACAGCGCGTGCTCGTCGTGGATGCCCCCGCGGGCCGTGCTGATGAAGATGCAGCCGGGCCGCATCGCGGCAAACGCGGCGGCGTCCATCATGCCCAGCGTGGTGGCATCGCGCGGGCAGTGCAGCGATACCACGTCGGCGGTGCGCAGCAATTCGTCGAAGCTCACCCGTTGCGCGCCGCGTGCGGCCATTTCCTCCGTGTCGAAGGCTGGATCGCAGCCGATGACGCGCATGCCGAAAGCCCGGCCCAAGGCCGCCGCCCTGCGTCCGGCGTGTCCCACACCCACGAGCCCGAGCGTGCGACCGCGCAGCTCGTGCCCCATCAGGTCCTCACGGCTCGCGGTGGTGTCCGTGCGCATGCGCCGGTCGGACTCGGTAATGCGGCGCAGCACGGCCAGCATCAGGCCCAGCGTCATCTCGGCCACCGAGTCGGCGTTGCCGCCGGCCTGGTTCATCACCGCCACGCCGGCAGCGGTGCAGGCGTCGATGTCGATGGTGTCGCAGCCCGAGCCGCTAGACGACACCGCCAGCAAGGCCGGGCAGCGCGACAGCAGGTCCGTGTCGACGAACCAGCGGCGCGGGATTTCGTCCTTGGCCGCCGTGATCTGGTAGACCTGCGCCCGGCTCAGTTGCGCCCAGGCTGCATCATCGGCGCCTTCGCGTGCGCAGGTGTGCAGCGTGACGCCGGGCGCGTCGCCGACGATGCGGTCGAAGGACGGATCCAGCCAATAGTCGAACCGCACCACCAGATGGTTCGCGTGCCTGGGGAGTGTGGGTGCGCTCAAAGTACCCCCTTGTCGCGCAGCGAACACTCCACCCAGCTACGGTCAGCGCGGCCTTGCGAGATCGATTCGAGCACGGCAGCCTCGGTGCGTTGCACCTCTTCCACGCGCGCGGCGATCAATTCGGCTTCCTCAGCGGGCACCACCAGCAGGCCGTCGCCATCGCCGATGACCAGGTCGCCCGGGCGCACAACCATGCCGTCGATGCAGACCGGGATGTGCAGCTCGCCAGGGCCATCCTTGTAGGGGCCGCGATGCGACACGCCGCGCGCATAGACGGGGAGCGGCTCCTTGCCGATGGTGTCGCTGTCGCGGATCAGTCCGTCGATCACAAAGCCCGCCGCGCCGCGCGCCATCGCCAGCGCCAACATGATCTCGCCGATGATGGCATTGGGTCCGGCCCCGCCGGCGTCCACCACGATCACATCGCCAGGCTCCGAGATGTCGATGGCTTTGTGCACCATCAGGTTGTCGCCGGGGCGCGTGCGGACGGTCAGCGCGCGGCCCACCAACGGGCCTTCGCGGCGATGGAAAGGGCGCAACTGCGTGGTGCCGACGGTCCGGCTCATGGCATCGCTGACATTGGCCACTGGAAAGCGCTTGAAACGCTCGAGCAGCGCGTTGCCGACAGTGGGCTCGGGCCGGGCGTGAATTCGGAAGCCGTGAGGCGTAGTCATCGGGATGTCTCCTGTGTTGGCCAGTGCGTCGGCGTGTTGGAATTGGGGTGGAGGGATGGTGCTCATACCGGTGCGCGCCGGATGCAGGCCGGGCCGATATCCGCCACGCGGCTCAGTCCGAGCATGGCCATGTCGCGCGAGATCTCGGCCTGCATCAGTGCGATGCCGTGCGACACGCCCGCGACGGACGCCACCGTCGCCGCATAGGCGAACGGGCGCCCGACGAACACGCAGCGCGCGCCGAGCGCGAGCGCCTTGATCACGTCGGTGCCACGGCGCACGCCGCTGTCGAGCATCACAGGCAGGTTTGGCACGGCGTCGACGATTTCCGGCAGGGCACGGATTGGCGCGATGGCGCCATCGAGCTGCCGGCCGCCGTGGTTCGAAACAATGATGCCGTCCACGCCGTACTGGCGTGCCAGCAGCGCGTCTTCGGCAGTCAGGATGCCCTTTACCACGAGCGGGCCCTTCCAGCGACGCCGGATCGTGTCAAGGTGAGCCCACGTGAAATGCGCCCGATCGGAAAAATCCCGCTCGACATTAGACGACAAGATCGGTGCGCCGCGATGGGCGTAGGCGTTCTCGAAATGCGGCACCCCATGCCGCGCCAGTGTGCGCGTGAAGGTGCCAAGCAGCCAGCGCGGGTGCGTGACGCCTTGCCAGGCCAGTGCGAGGCTTGGCCGAAACGGTGTGGAGAAGCCCGCGCGCAGATTGTTCTCGCGATTGCCGGCCACCGGCGTATCGACCGTGATCACCAGCGTCTCCACGCGAGCCGACTGGACACGCGACAACAGCCCGTCGATCTGCGCCATATCGCCTGGCAAATAGGCCTGGAACCATGTGCCTGGCTCTGCTTGCATGACCTCTTCCAGCCGGATCAGCGAAGAACCGCTCATGATGGCCGGCACTGCGGCCTGCCGGGCGGCCCGTGCCAGCACAATGTCGCCGCGATAGGCGAACAACGCGGAGATGCCCATCGGCGCAATGCCGAACGGTGCACCATAGCGCCGCCCAAACAGTTCGATGCCGAGGTCGCGCGTGGCCACACCGGCCAGCACGCGCGGCCGCAGCGCGATCTCTTCAAACGCGCTCCGGTTCTGCGCCAGTGAAACACTGTCTTCGACCGCACCGCTCACGTAGGCGTACAGCGGTCTGGGCAAGCGGCGATTCGCGAGTGCTTCGAAGTCGTTCAGCGCCAACACCCGCCTTCTCAGCCACGCGATATCACGTGCAGCCGAAGCAACTTGCTGCGGCGCAGCGGATGCGCCCCGGGCGGATTCCGGGTTGTGTGCTGTGGCCTGTGGGGCGCCATTGTGGGGGGCAACTGACATGTTCAAGGGGGACGGAACGCTGTGGTCTCGCGCCAAATCTAGCAATCACGACCCAACGAGAAAAGCGAAAAATAACGAAGGTATAATTTCGCTTTTTGGAAAAATTCACAGCGACTGCCGGCCGCCACCCCATGACTCTCAAGCAACTGGAAGCGTTTTACTGGGCCGCCACCTGCGTCAACTTCTCCGTGGCTGCGGAGCGGGTGCACCTGTCGGTGTCGTCACTGTCCAAGCGGGTGGCCGAGTTCGAAGCATCGCTGGGCGTGCAGTTATTCGACCGGAGCGGCAGGCGCGCAGAGTTGACCGCGCAGGGAGAGCAGATGCTGCCGCAAATTCGTGAACTGCTGCGCGCTGCCGCAGAGCTGGAGCAATCGGCCGGGCAGCGCCACGGGCTGATGGGACGTTGCCGCGTCGGGCTGGGCGAGCTGAGCGGCCTGACATGGCTGCCGAAGCTGTTGCGCGAAGTATCGACCCGCCATCCTGGTCTGCTGCTGGAGCCTTATGTCGATATCGGCCAGGTGCTCGAGCAGCGTCTGCACGATGGCGAACTGGACTTGGCGGTGCTGGCTGGCCCCTCCACGCGCAGCAGCCTTGCGGCCGAGCGGATCAGTCAGGTAGATTTCGCGTGGGTGGCCAGTCAGTCGTTTCTTGATGAGGCCGGCACAGAAGATCCTCAGACATTGATTTGCGAGCATGTGCTGCTGACCTTGCCGGTGGGCGCGGGCGGTACGCGGGTCCTCGATCAATGGCTGGCGTGCCGGGGGCTGATGGTGAACCGGCGGCTCATGTGCAATAGCTGGGGCGCGGTCGCCGGCATGGTCGCTGAAGGGCTTGGCTTTGCGTTCATGCCCGAGCAATGGGCCCAGGCGCTTGCGGCGCGCGGCGTGTTGAAGATCCTGCCGGGCAGCGATGCGCTGGAGCCGCTGCACTATGCCGTGCAATGGCGTCGCGATGACGCCCGCGTGGTGATCACCGCCATGCGTGACATTATCAAGGTCGTAATTGATTTCCAAGCGCCACGTTGTCTGGTCTAGGCGCCTTAGATCGTCGTTTGTTATGGAGATCCGGTTGGCCAAGGTACCCTGACGCCCCAGTTCAGCCGTGTTGAGATGGTGGGTGGCATAGCCGAAACTGTTAAGGGTTGTCCGATGCCTGCCCTTGCGCGCAGGCCTTCGAGCCTGCTGCGGAACTGGCGGGCAGGCGTCGGACAAACCTCAAGGAAGGAAACCGCGGATAGAGCGATGCTGCCTGAGCGAGCTACGCCCGCTATCGGGAATCGAATGGGCCTAGTTCGGCCGGATACGGCAGTGAACCCGGGCGGCCGCAAGGAAGCCGTAGCGAGGCGGCTCAATGAGCCGTCCCCGAAAGACACCAAACTTCAATACACCGGATGAACGATTCCATCAATCCGTTGCTTTGACCGGTTGAACCCACAACCGACTTGCGACGCTCGCACCCTCGGCCTGCAAACGTCAGACTTCGACCTCCACCACCCGAGCCTTCAAGCGCGGCGCGGCGAAATCAAGGAAAGCGCGCAGCTTCAGCGGCAGGATGCCCTGTCCGGTGTGAACAAGGCTGATGGGCCACGGCGCCGGCTCGAACGGTGCGAGCACGATCTTGAGCGCGCCGGCGCGCAACGCGCTCGCCATCTGATAAGACACCACGCGCGTGATCCCGACGCCGGCCACTGCCGCATCGACCGCGGCTTCGGCAGTGCTGACGGCAAGCCGCGAACGAACGGGCACCGCGATCTCCGACTTGCCCGACATGAAGGTCCAAACCTGCCGGGATGTCATCCGTTCGAACGTGATGCATGCATGCGCGGTGAGCTCGATGGGGTTCGTCGGCATGCCGTGTTCGGCGAAGTAGGCCGGGCTTGCGCACACCACCCGGCGCACCGTGCCAATCCGTGCCGCGACGAAACTGCTGTCGGGCAGTTCGGCAACCCGCAATGCGACATCGACGTGCTCTTCAAGAAGCGGCACCACGCGGTCGGTCAGCACCATCCGCACATCGATGTCCGGATAAGTCTTGAGGAAATCCGCGACCACGGGCAAAACGTGCAGGCGTCCGAAGACCAGGGGTGCGGTGATGACGATCTCGCCTTTGGGCGCCGCATACTCCCCCGAAGCTGCACGCTCCGCCTCCCCCACTTCCTCGAGAATGCGCCGGCATGCGGCAACATATGCTTGCCCGGCTTCGGTGAGGGAAAGCTGTCGGGTGGAGCGATGCAGGAGTCGCGTATTCAGGTGCGACTCCAGGTCTGCGACCTTGCGGCTCACCGTTGCGAGCGGCATCTTGAGTTGGCGCGCCGCAGCAGAAAAACTGCCTGCTTCGACCACGGCCACCAGGATCGACATGGATTCGAAGCGATCGGCCATGTTCTCAGTTTTTGGGAGGATGATTCTCAATAATGGCAGATTATCTTTATGCGTGGAAGAGCATAGTATCGGCCGCACCTCCCCGACAAACGAGGCGGCGAACGATTTGAGGCTGCTCGATTGGCTGCTCTGGGCCGCCACGTCTCAGGTCCCCAAGAATCTGGAGAATGTGCTGTGTCAACGCTTTCGAGTCCCCATCCGCAGTCCTTGCGGACAACCGCTTCCATCAGAAATTTGCCCGTCAACCTGTTTGCGTCGGTCATGGGCATTGCCGGACTGTCCATTGCGTGGCGCCAGGCCAGCCACGAGTTCGGGGTAAGTCCGCTGATCTCCGATGCAGCCGGCATCCTCGCCCTGGTGGTGTTCGTCGTGCTGGGCGTGGGCTATCTCGTCAAGGCAGTCAAACATCCTGAGGCGGTCGTCGCCGAGTACCGGCATCCCGTCGCCGGCAATTTCTTCGGCACGATCACGATCGCCATCCTGCTGCTTTCCTCGGTCGTTGCGCCACTGAGCCAGACGCTTGCCGAAGTCATGTGGACGGTGGGTACCATTTTCACGCTTGCGCTCTGCTTCGCGATTGCGGGCCGGCTGCTGCGGGGAAAGATCGACGCTGCGCACGCGGTTCCCGCCTGGTTCATCCCGGGTGTGGCCACATTGGATATCGCCGTTGCCGGCGGGACCATGCCAATGCCGTGGGCGCATGAAGTCAACTTGTTCGCGCTGGCCGTGGGAACGATGATTGCCCTCTTGTTCTTTACGATGATCATGTCGCGCATGATTCACCACGAGCCGCTGCCCGCCAGCATGGTCCCTTCCCTGCTGATCCTGATGGCGCCGTTCGAAGTGGGCTTTCTTGCCTACACCAACTTTACGCAGCAGGTCGACACCTTCTCCGGGTTGCTGTTCTACTTCGGTCTCTTTGTATTCCTCACACTGGCGCCCAAGGTGTTTCGCGGGGGAATCCCGTTCGCTTCGGGTTGGTGGGCAATCAGCTTTCCAATGGCAGCGCTGGCGATTGCCTCGCTGAAATACGCGATGTTCGTCCAGGCCTGGCCCGTGAAGGCGATTGCCATCATCCTGCTCGCCATGCTGACCCTCGCGATTGGGGTTCTCTTTGTCAAAACGCTGCACATCCTCCTGAACGGTAAGCTGCTCCGCGGTTGAAACGGCAACCGACATGACCGAAGTTCAGGACCTGTGCATGCTCTCCGACCCGACAGGCGGTGCGCCGTCGCTACCGTCGCCACCGCCACCGCCACCGCTACCGGACGTGATATCGGAAGGTTTGGCAGTCGTTTTTTGTGGCATCAATCCCGGCATGAGAGCGGCGGCAAGCGGCCACCACTTTGAAGGCCAGGGCAACCGCTTCTGGCGAGTCTTGCATCTGGCCGGTTTCACGCCAGTGCTGATGCGCCCCGAAAACGACCGGGACCTGCTCGCCCATCGATGCGGATTGACAACGGCCGTTGCCCGGCCTACCGCGCGGGCCGATCAGCTTTCACCGCATGAATTTCATGCATCGACATCGGCGTTGCTGAAGAAAATCGAACTTCACCGCCCCACCTGTATCGCCTTCCTGGGGAAGGCCGCATACGCAGCCATTTCAGGTCAGCGGCAGGTCTTATGGGGACGCCAGAATGCGATGTTGGGTGGGTCGACTGTGTGGATCCTTCCAAATCCGAGCGGGTTGAACCGCTCGTTCAGCCTCGATGACCTCGTTGGGGCTTATAGAGCGTTGTACCTTGCGTATGCCTCGCCAGGTTTCGTGACGCTGCCCGGCAGCGCAGGCTAACGCATCACCATCGCCTTGTGGGAGTAACGATCGCCCCGAAAGATCAGCTCGGATGTACAAAGCGCGATGCCACGGATATCGATCGGCGTGCACCGCAGGCGTAGCAACGGGGTGCCGTCCGGGACCCCTAGGCGCCGCGCCACATCCCCGGCGGCAGGGATCGCCGAGCTTTCGGTTGCGACCGATTTCAGGCGGTAACCCAGCCGGCTCTCGAAGATGGCCATGACGTCGTTGGTCTCAATGTCCTCCTTCACCAGCGCGCGGATCACCGCTTCGTCACCCATGATCATGAAGAGGGCCGCGGGTTCGGCATTCGACATCCGGAGCGTCGTGGCGCAAAGCAGCGCAGCGCCCGGATTCAGGCCCAGTGCTTCCACGGCAAACGCCGGCGCCTTGATCTTGCGCACCGAGACCAGCTTGCCATAGGCGAGCTTCCCCCGTGCGCGCGAAGCCTCATAGAAACCCGTCAGCGGCCCCAGGCTCGAGGTCTCGGCGGGCCGGGTGACGAAGCTGCCCTTGCCGTTGACTTTCTCGATCAGGCCGCTGGCGTGCAGTCCGGCCAGCGATTGCCGGACGGTGATGCGGCTGACGCCAAACTCTGCCATCAGTTCGGATTCCGACGGCAGCTTGGCACCAGGCCCAAGCTGGTTGTCGACGATGCGCTGGCGGAGTTCTTCTTCGATTTGCCTGAATCTGGGCTGGGGCGTGGTCAAGGTCCGGGTCCTTCGTGTTCTGCGCGAATCACCTGGCTGGCGATCCCGGCGGCCCATGGATTATACCTATCATGACAGGATGCCTCACTCACCCTTGACCTGTTATAACAGGTCGTGGCAGTATTGACCCGCCAAGAGTACGGCCGACCGTACCGCCGGCCAGAGATACGGAGCGAGACACAGACGCACCGGTTGCCAGTCAAGCGCAACCCCCGGTGTGACCCTTTGCGCCCTCTTGTGTCTTGCGCGGCGATACCGGCCAGCGAGCAACGCTTCACGATACGAGAGAACGGAATGAGCAACCCATCACAGAATTCCCGCGCACAAGCGGCCGCGGCGGAGTATGACTACATCGTCGTCGGCGCGGGCTCGGCCGGCTGCGCCCTGGCGGCGCGGCTGGCGGAAGATCCGGCGGTCACGGTGGCATTGCTGGAGGCTGGCCCGCACGACCATCACTACAGCGTGTGGACGCCGCTCGCCCTGGCGGCGGTGGTGCCCAAGCCCGGTCCGCGCAATTACGCTTACCGCACCGTGGCGCAGCCGGGCCTGGACGGGCGGCGTTCCTACCAGCCGCGCGGCCGGGGGCTGGGCGGCAGTTCTTCGATCAATGGCATGGTCTACATCCGCGGCCACCGCAACGACTACAACCTTTGGGAGCGCCTGGGCTGCAAGGGTTGGGGCTACGACGATGTCCTGCCCTACTTCCGCCGCAGCGAGCGCAACCAGCGCGTGGGCGATATGCACCATGGCAACGATGGCCCACTGCATGTCAACGACCTGCGCACGCCGAATCCCTTCTCGCAGCGCTTCGTCGCGGCGGCCGTGCAGGCCGGCTTGCCGTTGAACCCTGATTTCAATGGCGCGGAGCAGGAAGGTGCCGGCCTGTACCAGGTCACGCAACGCAACGGCGAACGCTGGAACAGCGCACGGGCCTACCTGCATGGCGGCAACGCCGCCGACACCGCCCTGAACGGCGGGCGCCGTGGCCTGACCGTGCTGACCGAGACGCAGGCGCTGCGCGTGGTCTTCGACGGCAAGCGCGCCACCGGCGTGTGCGTGTCGCGCGCCGGCGCCGAGCAGACCCTGCGCGCCAGGCGCGAAGTCATCCTGAGCGGCGGCGCCTTCAATTCCCCCCAGTTGCTGCTGGCCTCGGGCATTGGCCCCGCATCGCATCTGGCTGAGCACGGCATTGCCATGGTCCACGACCTGCCGGGTGTCGGCGAGAACCTGCAGGATCACCTCGACATTACCCTGTGCCAGCAGGTCCGCTCGACCGATCTGTTCGGCTACAGCCTGGGGGGCGTGTTCCGGATGCTCTCGGAGATCCGGCGCTACCGGCGTGAGCGCACCGGCATGGTCAGCTCCAACCTGGCGGAAGCCGGCGCCTTCATCAAAAGCCGCCCCGATCTCGCCGAGCCGGACTTGCAACTGCATTTCATGCCCGGACTCTCGCCCACCCACACTGGACTGGGCCGGCGCGAACTGAAGCATGGCTTTACCGGCCTTGCCTGCGTGCTGCGCCCACAGAGCCGCGGAAACGTGCGGCTGCAATCGGCCGATACGCGCGATGCGCCGGTGATCGATCCGCGTTTCCTGTCGGCCGAAGCGGATATGGCCGGCATGGTGGCGGGCATCAGGGCGATGCGCCACATCTTCTCGCAGCCGGCGCTGGCAGGCGCGGGCGGCAAGGCGCTGCTCACCGGCGCGTTCGGCGCCGGCGAGGGCAATGAAGAGGCTATCCGTGCTTACATCCGCAAGCACGCGGATTCTGTATTCCACCCCGTCGGCACCTGCAAGATGGGCACCGACGATATGGCGGTGGTGGACCCCGAACTGCGCGTGCGCGGCGTGGAAGGCCTGCGCGTGGCGGATGCCTCGATCATGCCGACCCTGATCGGCGGCAACACCAATGCGCCGGCCATCATGATCGGCAAGAAGGCCGCGGACCTGATCCGCGCCGCCAATCGATAAACAGCAGGTGAACTGATGAAACTGAAAGCCAACAAAATGAAACCGAGCCGCCTGGCCGCGGCGATGACGCTCGCGGCACTGAGTGCCGCCACCTATGCAGCCCCCCATGCCGCCGCCCCCGCCGGCCCGGTGCCGAATCCCTATCTGGCGCAGTCCTACAACAACCAGACCCACTGGAACGACGCCGCCACCGACAGCGCCGAATTCGCGGTCCCGCGCGGCGCCTTCGAGCTCACGCCGGATTCGGTGCAGGTCATTCCCAATGAGTCAGCAAGCCTGCCTCTCGTCGCCGATCGCGTCGGCGGCAAGGACATCTACTGGTGGTGGGCCGGTTTCTCGCTGCGCAAGGTGGGCGTGGACGGCGGCAAGCTGGTGGAACTCGCCCGCACCGAGATCCCGGTGCATCTGCCGAATTACACGCCGGTCACCGCTGAGCAGCGCCGCGAACAGGCCGCCACCGTGAAGACGTTCCTCGATGCCGGCGACGAGCAGGGTCTGCTCGACTATATGAAATCGCAGCCGAACCGCGCCCTGACGCTGGCCGAAGATCAGGTCGCCAACGGCGCGGTCTATGCGGTACTGGGCCGTGACGACGCTTTCTACGGCTGCAGCGGCCGCCAGATCTTCCGCATCGACCAGGAGGATCCGAAGCAAGCGGGCTCCGGGATGAAAGCGCCGCGCGCCATCACGCTGCCGGCCGCCCTGTTCGACAATGCCAAGGCATCGGGCGGCACACGCAGTCCCGCCGACATCCTGTTCGGCATGGGCATGTCCTACAACGGCTACCTGGTCGTCAATACGCTGGGCGGCAAGGTCATCACCCTGAACCGCGACACGCTGGAAGTGGTCGATGTCTTCACCGTTGCAGGCAAGGACGAACTATTCATGAACAGCTTCGCCACCGGCCCGGAGGCCAACGGCGGCGCGGTGTATGTCGCCTCCAATACGACCATGTACCGCCTGGTGGTGGACCAGGACGGCAAGATCCGCAGCGACGACGCCAGCGGCGCATGGCAGTCGCCCTACGATCGCGGCGTGAGCATGCCGGCGCCGAAGATCGGCGACGGCACCGGCTCGACGCCGACCTTGATGGGTTTCGGCCCGCATGAGGACAAACTGGTCGTCATCACCGACGGCGCAAAGAAGATGCGCCTGGTGGCGTTCTGGCGGGACAAGATCCCCGCGGGCTGGAAGCGCAAGCCCGGCACGCTGTCGCCGCGCATCGCCGACCAGATGGTGGTCGACATGGGGCCGGCGCAGGAGTCGGTGCAGTCGGAGCAATCCGTATCCGGCTTCGGCGACTATGCCTTTGTCGTCAACAACATCCCCACCGGTGGCGCCCCGCAGCTCAGCCCGTCCAGCACCTTCGCCAGCCTGGTCAACGGCGCCACCCGTCCCGGCCCCGCCGGCGTTGCCGCCCTCAAGTGGCAGCAGGGGGCACATGCCTGGAAGATGCAATGGGTGCGCACCGACGTGTCCTCGATCTCGATCGTGCCCATGATCAGCGGCGCCGGCCGCATGGCGATCATCGATGGCTATTTCACCAGCAAGTGGAATGATCGCTACCACATCGGCATGGATCTCGACACCGGCAAGACCGTGATGACAATTCGTACCGGCAGCGACCCGACCTTCAACGGCTTCTACTCGCCGATCAAGATCGATCCGCAGGGCCATATCTTCTACAGCGGCGCGTTCGGGCTGATGCGCCTGGACACCGCGAAGATGCGGCGCGCTACCGCCGCGGCGCAGATCACCACGGCGCAGGGCGGCTGACTCGCGCCATCCCTGTTCCCTTTGATAAGAGAGGAGACACAAGATGCAAGCTGCTGTTACCGCAACCAAGGCGACGGACACTGAAGCCTGGCCCTTCAGCGTCCGGCGGTCCACCCCGACCATCGGCGCGGAGATCGGTGGCATCGACCTGGGCGATCCGCTCGACGACGCCACCTATCTGGCCCTGCGCCGCGCGCTGGTGAAGTTCAAGGTACTGTTCTTCCGCGACCAGGACATCTCGCCGGCCCAGCATGTGGCCGTGGCGCGCCGCTTCGGCGAGCTGGAGATCCACCCCATGATCGGCCACCATCCGGACCATCCGGAGCTGGTGGTGTTTGGCCGCAACGGCGGGCAGCGCGGCCGCGAGAACCTGTACCACTCCGACGTGTCATGGCGCGAAGTCCCGTCCATGGGTTCGATGCTGCGTTGCGTGGAAACGCCTGAGGTGGGCGGCGACACGATCTGGGTCAATATGGCGGCGGCCTATGCCAACCTGCCGGAGGATGTAAAGGCGCGCATTGCCCGGCTCAATGGCGTGCACGATGCGATGCCTACCTTCGGCCAGGCCCTCGCGCACGACAAGTACGAGGCCATGCGCCAGAAGTACCCGCCCGCGGTCCATCCCGTGGTACGCACGCATCCGGAAAGCGGTGAAAAGATCCTCTATGTCAACGAGGGGTTCACGACCCACTTCGCCAACTACGCCAAGGAGCAGCCGTACCGCATCGGCTCCGACTTCCGGCCCGCGGAGATGGACCTGATGCAATACCTCTTCCGCCAGGCTGCCGCGCCCGAGTACCAGGTGCGCCTGAAGTGGCAGCGCAACACCATTGCCTTCTGGGACAACCGCTCCACCCAGCACTACGCAGTACAAGACTACTTCCCGGCGGTCCGGCACATGATGCGGGCGACCGTCATCGGCGAGCGTCCGGTCTGATCCATTCATCCGGCTACTTGTACAACACGTACAACACGTGCAACGCTTGCAACGTGTGCAACTTGTACAAAGCACCAAGGAGAGCGCTATGAAGATGCTGAACCATTTCTATATCAACGGCCACTGGGTCGAACCATCCGCCGGCAGCACGCTGGCGGATATCGTCGACCCGGCCACCGAAGCACCGGCCGGCAAGCTGGCGATGGGCACCGCGGCGGATGTCGACGCAGCCGTTGCGGCAGCGCGGGCCGCCTTCCCGGCGTGGTCCGAATCGAGCCGCGAGGAGCGCATCGCCCTGCTGGAACGCGTGATCGAGTGCTACCGTGCCCGCCTCGGCGACTTCGCCGAGGCGGTGCGTGCCGAGATCGGTGCGCCCATCACGCTGTGCAAGAACGTGCAGGCCCCCATCGGGCTGGCGCAGATCCAGGCCGCAGTGGAAACGCTGCGCCATTTCGAGTTCGAGACCGTCCATGCCAAGAGCTATGTCCGGCGCGAAGCCATCGGCGTCGCGGCGCTGATCACGCCCTGGAACTGGCCGCTGAACCAGATCACCGCCAAGGTGGCGCCAGCGCTGGCCGCGGGCTGCACGGTGGTGCTCAAGCCATCCGAGGTCTCGCCGCTGGACGCCATCGTCTTTGCCGAGATCATGCACAAAGCCGGCACGCCACCCGGCGTCTTCAACATGGTCTACGGCGAAGGCCGCACCGTGGGCGCCGCCCTGTCCTGCCATCCCGACGTGGACATGGTGTCGATCACCGGCTCCACCCGCGCCGGCGTGGAAGTGGCCATGAGCGCCGCGCCCACGGTCAAGCGCGTGGCCCAGGAGCTAGGTGGCAAGTCCGCGCTGATCATCCTTGACGACGCCGAACTGCGGGCCGCGGTGACCAGCGGCGTGGCGCAGTGCATGGCCAACTCCGGGCAGACTTGCGTGGCGCCGACGCGCATGCTGGTGCCGCGCGAACGCTATGAGGAGGCCGTCACCATCGCTGCCGCGGTTGCCAACGCGGTTGTCGTGGGCGACCCGGCCGATCCGGCTACCAAGATGGGCCCGATTTCCAACCGTGGGCAGTACGAGAAAGTGCAGCGCATGATCGGCATCGGCATCGAGGAAGGCGCGCGCGTGGTGGCGGGCGGCCCCGGCCGCCCTGAAGGGCTGGATCGCGGCTTCTATGCCCGGCCCACCGTCTTCGCCGATGTGCGAAACGACATGGTCATCGCACGCGAGGAAATCTTTGGACCCGTGCTGACCATGATCCCGTATGACAGCGAAGAGGAGGCCATTGCGATTGCCAACGACTCCGTGTTTGGCCTGGCTGCCTATATCGCATCGAGCAACCCGGAACGCGCGCGCCGCGTGGCGGCGCGGCTGCGGGTGGGGTCGGTGCGGATCAATGGCGCCATGCTGGACATCACGGTGCCGTTCGGCGGGTACAAGACTTCCGGCAACGGGCGGGAGTATGGTGCCGAGGGGCTCGCCGAGTTCCTGGAGTGCAAGTCGGTGACAGGCTGAAATTTCAAGCACCGCCGTAGCTCCCCTCTCCCATTTCATGGGAGGGGAGCAAACCGGCGTTTTGGCGCCGGCCACTCGCCCCCGTTCAGAACACTGGCGCTACGCGGCCATCGCCACGCAATACCGCCCCAGGTGGTAGTCCGCATCCCCCAGCAGCACATCCATCATCGCCAGCCGCTTGAAGTAGTCCCCCACCTCCAGTTCATCGGTCATGCCCATGCCGCCGTGCAACTGCACCGCTTGCTGGCCGACAAAGCGGCCGGCCCGGGCCACCACCACCTTGGCGCCGGACAACATGCGGCGGCGCGCGGCAAGGTCGGGTTCGGTCAACGCCTGCGCCGCCACATAGGCCATCGACAGCGCCAGTTCAGCCTGTACCAGCATATCGGCCATGCGATGCTGCAAAGCCTGGAAGCTCGCCAGCGGCTTGCCGAACTGATGACGGTTGCGCAGGTACTCGCCGGTGATGGCAATCAGCTTTTCCATCGCGCCCGCCGCTTCCGCGCAGAGCGCGGCAATGCCGTGGTCGATACCGTGCTCGAGCGCCGCCAGGCCATCGGCAGGCTGGCCGATCAGCGCGTCGGCGCCCACCAGCACATTGCTGAGCATCAGGTCCGCGGCATGCAAGCCATCCATGGTGGGATATCCCGTGACGCTCAGGCCGGACGCATCGCGCGGCACCAGGAACAGCGCCAGGTCGTTGCTGCCGGCAATACGGGCGCTGACCAGCAACGCATCGGCAGCCTCGCCGTGCCAGGCCAGCGACTTGACGCCATTGAGCACATAGCCGTCGCCGCGGCGCTCCGCGCTTGCGCGCGCGGCCTCGGGCCGGTAGCGGGTGACGGGTTCCAGATAGGCCAGTGCAAGCACGCGCTCGCCGGCGGCAAGCGCTGGCAGCCAGGCCTGTTGCTGCGCCGTGCTGCCGTACGCGCTGAGCACCGCGGTAGCCATCACCGCGCTGGGGATCACCGGTTCCAGCACCAGGCCCCGGCCCAGTTCGCGCTGCACCACCAGCTGGCTGGCCGCGCCGTGGCCAAAGCCGCCGAACTCCGGCGGCACCGTCAGCCCCAGCACGCCCATCTCGGCCAGCGCCGACCACATCTTGCGGTCGAAACTGCCGCCGCCACGCGCGCTCTTGCGCCGTTGCGTGAAGGTGTATTCCGTATCGACAAACCGGCGCAGGCTGTCCGCCAGCATCTGCTGTTCTTCGCTGTAGGTAAAGTCCATGTCTGCTGAGTCCCTTCAGAAACCGAGGATCATCTTGGCGATGATGTTCTTCTGCACCTCGGTGGCGCCGCCATAGATGGTGGTCTTGCGCATGTCGAAGTAGGTCGAGGCAGCCGGCGCCGCCCAGTCGGGGCCGCTCACCGGCTGCACCGTGCCGGCGTCGAGCCATTGCGGCGCGTATGGCCACGCGTGCGGGCCGGCAACTTCCATCTGCAGCATGGCGAGGTCCTGCTGCAGTTCGGAGCCGCGAATCTTGATGATCGAAGCCTCGGGGCCCGGGCCCCGGCCGCCGTCCTGCGTGATCGCGCGCAGCAACAGCATCTCCAGCGCCATCAGGTCCATCTCCAGGCGGGCGATCTTGTCGCGCATGCGCACGTCCTCGCTCATCGGGCGCCCGGCGCCATCGGTCGCCTGGGCGGCATAGTGCTTGAGCTGGCGCAGTTCGCGGTGGCAGTGGCCGATGCCGGCAATGCCGGTGCGCTCATGGCCAAGCAGGTATTTGGCATAGGTCCAGCCGCGGTTCTCCTCGCCCACCAGGTTGGCGACAGGCACCTCGACGTTCTCGAACCACGTTTCATTGACGTCATGGCTGCCGTCGAGCGTGACGATGGGCCGCACGATGATGCCGGGCGACGTCATGTCGATCAGCAGCATGGAGATGCCCTCCTGCTGCTTGGCCTGCGGATCGGTGCGCACCAGGCAGAAGATCCAGTCGGCGTACTGCGCCATGGTGGTCCAGATCTTCTGGCCGTTGACGATGTAGCGGTCGCCCCGCCGCTCCGCGCGCGTCTTCAGCGAGGCCAGGTCCGAGCCCGAGCCCGGCTCGGAGTAGCCCTGGCACCAGAAATCCTCCATGCCCGGGATGCGCGGCAGGAAGCGCGCCTGTTGCTCGGGGCTGCCGTACTTCATCAGTACCGGGGCAATCATGGTCAGGCCGAACGACAGCAGGCGCGGCGCACCGCCCCGGAAGGTCTCGATCTCGAAAATCAAGCGCTGCATGGCCGTCCAGCCGGTGCCGCCAAACGGCTTCGGCCACGCCGGCGCCCCCCAGCCGTGCGCATGCAGGATGCGGTGCCAGCGCACGTAGTCGTCCTTGCCCAGGCGGCGGTGGCCCAGCACCTTGTCGCGGATATCGGCGGGCAGCTGGTCCTGCACAAAGGCGCGGACTTCCTCCCGGAAGCCTTGTTCCGCCGCGGTGAATCGCAAATCCATTGGCTTGTCCCCTCGTGTTGTCGTGTTGTCGTGTTGTCGTGTTGTCGTGTTGTCGTGTTGTCGTGTTGTCGTGTTGTCGTGTTGTCGCGTTGTCGTGTTGTCGCGTTGTCGTGTTGTCGCGTTGTCGCGTTGTCGCGTTGCCTCGCCGCCCCGGCGATGGCTGCATCGATCCGGGGCTAGCGTGTTTGAAAGCATTCGGTCGCCCCATGCTAGCGACACCGGACAGATCCGGGTGCGCGCCGATGGGTGGGCCACCTATCGGGCGCGATCAGGGCAGGCGTGGGGGACCCGGCTAGGCAGGCATCGCCTGCGTTGGCGCCGCCCGCTCCAGGCGCCCCGCAAATCTCCGTGCCGCATTCGCCGCATCGCGCATCAGCCGCTCCACGATCTCCGCGGCCGGCACGATGCCATCGGCGAAGCCGCCGGCCGGCCCCAGCGAGACGATCCCCGCTTCCACGTCGCCGTCCCGGTACACGCGCTGCCGGGTGCGAGAGGACAGGATCAGGTCGCCGAAGTCGGCATGGCTGCGTGCGCCCCCGGCTTCCAGCCGCTGGACTTCGCGCGCCGTGTCATTGGCCAGGACGCGCCAGGTATCGCCCAGCGAGGACAGGATGGCGGTCGAACACCCTGCGTCGGATTCGACGATCCGCTGCTTCAAGGCATCGTGCGCGATGATCTCCGAGGCCACCATGAAGCGGCTGCCCATGATGACGCCGTCGGCACCCAGCGCGAGCGCGGCGGCAATCTGCCGGCCGTTGCCGATGCCGCCGCCGATCACCATCGGGATGCGGATCTGCTCCAGCGCGAAGGCGCCATTGACGAAGGCCGATAACTGGTTGGCGCCCGGATGGCCGCCCTCCTCCATCCCGACCAGCGCGATCGCGTCCACACCGAGCCGCTCCGCGCTCAGCGCATGGCGCACGCTGGGGCACTTGTGGATCAGGATGCCACCGCCATCGTGGATGGCATCGACCAGCGCCTCGGGCGACGAACCCGCGCTCTCGAAGTGGCGCACGCCCTGCGCCAGCGCGACCTGGATCCACCCGGCGACGTCCTTGTTGGCACCCGGACGGCGCGACAGCGTCAGGTTCACGCCGAACGGCCGCCCCTTTGTCAGCGCCCGGCAGCGGCGTAGGTCAGCGCGCAAGGCCTCCGGGTTGTCGAACGAGCGCGCGGTGATGAAGCCCATGGCGCCCGCATTGACCACCGCGGCAACGATGCCGGACTCGCCCAGGTGATGCATGCCGCCTAGCAGCAGCGGATGACGGATGCCGAAGAGTTCGGTGATCCGCGTGTGGAAATTCGGTTCTGTCATGGCGTGGCGATGGCTTGCGCCTTCGCTTATCCCTTGAACAACGGGGAACGCTTGTCGACAAAGGCGGAGACCGCTTCCCGATGGTCTTCCGTCTGGTGCGACAGCGCCTGGAAGGCCGCGGATATCTCCAGCAAGGTGTCCAGACGGGTATGCATCCCTTCGCGCAGCAACCGCTTGGCCAGACGCACGGCATGCGGCGGGTTGGCGGCAATCGCTTGCGCGATGCCGTAGGCGGTCGGCAGAAGTTCTTCCGCCGGCACCACGCGCGACACCAGGTTCCATTCCAGCGCCTGGCGCGCATCGATGATCTGGCCGGTAAAGGTCAGCTCCGCCGCGCGCGACATGCCGATGATGCGCGGCAGCAGCCACGCGCCGCCGTCGCCGGGAATGATGCCCAGCTTGACGAAGCTCTCGGCGAACCTGGCCTGCTCCGAGGCGACGCGGATGTCGCACATGCACGTCAGGTCCAGCCCCGCGCCGATGGCGGCGCCGTTGACCGCAGCGATCAGCGGCACTTCCAGGTTGAACAGGGCCAGCGGCAAGCGCTGGATGCCGCGCCGGTATTCCTGCCGGATCTCCATGCCGGGCACCTCGCCAGAGGCATGGCGCCCCATGTCGCGGACATTGCCGCCCGACGAGAATGCCGAGCCGCTACCGGTGATCACCACCGCGCGCACGGAGCGGTCGTCCTGGATCCGGTCCACGGCCGCAAGAAACTCCTGCACGGCGGTGTTGCCGGTCAGCGGATTGCGGCGCTCCGGCTCGTTCATGGTCAGCGTGACGATGTGACCATCCTGCTCGTACTTCAGAAAATCGGACATGGGCTTGTTCTCCTCGCGACTTCAGTCGCTGCGTCAATGACTGCCTCAATCGTGTTGAGCCGGTGCGGCGTGGCGGGTCACGGTCCAGCCGGTGAACGGATCCGAGACGCTCCAGCGCCGGGTCCACCGCGTGTTGCACGCGCGGCACTGGTGCTCCTTGGTCTGGCACACCACGCCCGCGCCAAAACTGCGCCAGCGCACGTCGCCAACCGGGCGCAGCGCGGCATGGCCATTCGCGCAGCGCGCATCGTGGCGCAGGCTTTCGCACCGCGCGCACAGGTCCGGCACCGGCGGTGCCGACACCGGGCTGGCCGCCATCGGCAGGGGTGCGGGGGCCTGCGCGGGGGCCTGCGCGGGGGCCTGCTCGGGGGCCTGCTCGGGGGCCTGCATTCCGGGGGCGTGACCTCGCCGCGCCTGGATACGGCGCAGCGAAGCCCAGAACAGCGCGCGCAGCGCATCGGACCCGCTCTGCTGGGCCGCCACCTGGCAGCGCTCGGCATGATGCTGCATTGCCATGCCAAACTCCGTCGCGGATGCGAAACAGACGACCCGCGTATGGGGATCGCCGTCCTCGATCCACCTGTCGAACAAGCCGGCCAGATGCTGGTAGTAGTCTTCCGTGCCGTTCGCAGCCCTTTTGAGGGTGAGCTTGTGGGCGAGCCGGCTGCGCTCGCGAACTTGCAACCTGAGTTCGCTGAGGATCGGCAGCAGCCGCTCGGCGGGCCGGCTTCGCGTGTTCATGCTGCGACGGCGCCGAGCGTCGTCCTTGCGAAATCCGCCACCGAGGCCTGCGCCCGGGCCAGCAGGGCCTCGCCCACCAGCTGGTTCCAGAACGTCTCCGCGCCATCCGCCGCACGCCATTCATGCAGCCGGCGGGTGTAGAGCTGGAGATCGTATTCCTCGGTCACGCCAATGGCGCCGTGCAGGGCGTGCGCGGCCGCTGCCACCAGCGGCACCGCCATGCTGGTGCGCGCCTTGGCCATGGCCGCCGGCAGCCGTTCCGGCACGTTGCCCGCACTGCTGAATGCCGTTTCGGCCGCAATGCCGGCCGATGCCACATGCTGGGCCATCACGCTCAGCTGATGCTGCACGGCCTGGAACTTACCGATCGACTTGCCAAACTGCGAGCGGTCGTTGCAGTACTGCAGCGTCATGCTGAACACGCGATCCAGCGCACCGGCGATGGCCGCAGCGTGAATCGCCGCGCTGAACAGGCGGACTTCCTCGCCGTTCCCACCGAGTGCGGCAGGCACTGCGTCCTGGCGCCAGGACAGCGTGCCGCACAGGCTGCCGCGCACACCCGTGGCCGTGCGTTGCGCTTGCGCGGCATCGAGCAGCAGCAAGTAGCCGTCCACGTCCGCGAGCACATGGTCGCTGGTCATGCCGAACGGCACGAGCGCCGCGCGCAGCGAGCCATCCGGCGCGCGCCGGCAGGCCCCGGCCAGCGTGATCATGCCGGCCGGGGCCGGCACGCCCGCCTCGCGCAGCAGCGCACGCGCCGCGATGCTCTGCGCTGCCGGCACCGGCACCGCGTAGCGCCCGAAGGCGGTAAAGATGGGCGCCAGCGCCGGCAGCGGCAGCCCGGCGCCACCAGCGGCCTCGGGCGCCAGCAGTTCCAGGAAACCCGCCTCTTCCAGCGCGCCCCAGACCGCGGTGGACGCCGCGCCGCTCTCGATGGCCCGCACGGCTTGCGGTGTGACCCGGTCGCGCAGGATTTGCTCAATGGCTTCGGTAAACATGTGTCTCTCTTTCTATTTCGTAGGCATGGAGCCGTAAGCTCAGCGCAAACCCAGGCCACGCGCGATCATGCCGCGCAGCACTTCGCGCGTGCCGCCGCGCAGCGAGAACGTCGGCGAGATCTGGCTGAGATAAGCCACCGTGCGATACAGCTCGGCGTCGACCTCCTGCCCGGGATCCGCGGCGATCGCGGCTTCCAGCAGCGCCGGGATGGCTTGCTCGAACTCCGTGCCGATGTCCTTGACCAGCGCCGCCTCCACGATCGGGCTCTCGCCGCGCGCCAGGCGGGCCGTGACCGCCACCGACAGGCTGCGCAAGGTGGCCAGTTGCGTGGCGAAGCTGCCCAGCAAAACCGTATCGGCATCGCTGGCGCCGTGCCGGCGCAGGTGCTCGGCCCAGCAGTCGATCAGCACGATGCTGGAGTAGATGCGCTCGGGGCCGCTGCGCTCGAAAGCCAGCTCCGCCGTGACCTGCTCCCAGCCCCCGCCCTCGTTGCCGATCAGCGTGCCGTCGGCCAGGAAAACGTCATCGAACGTCACCTCCGAGAAATGCGCGTCGCCGGTCAGGTCGACGATGGGCCGCACGTTCACGCCGGGCAGCGACAGGTCGACGATACATTGCGAGAGACCCTTCTGGCGGTCTTCCGGCACGCCGGACGAGCGCACCAGCGCGATCATGTAGTGGCAGTGATGCGCGTTGGTGGTCCAGATCTTGCGGCCGTTCAGGCGCCAGCCGCCTTCGCAGCGGGTGACGCGCGTGCGCACGCTGGCCAGGTCCGAGCCGGCGTTCGGCTCGCTCATGCCAATGCAGAAGAAGGCGGTGCCCGCGCAGATCCGGGACAGGTAGAAATCCTTCTGCGCCTCGGTGCCGTATTTCAAGATCAGCGGACCGCTCTGGCGATCGGCCACCCAGTGCGCGGCGACCGGCGCGCCGGCGGCCAGCAGTTCCTCCACCAGCACGAAGCGCCGGAACGCATCCATGCCCGCGCCGCCGTAGCTGGCGGGCAGGGTCAGCCCGACCCAGCCGCGCTGGGCCAGGCGCCGGCTGAAAGCGGCGTCGAAGCCCAGCCACGAGCGCGCGCGGATATCGGCGGTCGCGTCCGGCAGGTTTTCCTTGAGGAAATCCTTCACTTGCGCGCGGAAGGCCTCTGCCTCGGGAGGCAGGGCCGTCAGGTGGAAGGCATCAAGCAGATTGCTCACTTCTTGCTCCAGGTTGCGGTGCGGGCGGGTCGGACGGCGCTACAGGCTACCGGCTACCGGCCCGCCATATCGTCATTCGGCTTTCAGGCCGCGGTGCCGGGCGCCTTCCAGTAGCGATCCCGCAGCGGCTGCTTATAGAGCTTTCCGGTCGGCAGGCGCGGCATGGTGTCGATGAAGTCGATCGAGCGCGGCACCATATAGCGGGCCACCTTGGTGCGCAGGTAGGCCAGCAGTTCCTCGGCCAGTTCCGCCGACGGCGCGACGCCGCTGGCGGGCTCGACGATCGCCTTGACCTCCTCGCCCATCTCCGGGTTCGGCACGCCGATCACCGCCGCGTCGCCCACGCTCGGGTGGACCACCAGCGCGTCCTCGATGGCCTGCGGGTAGATGTTGACGCCGCCCGAGATGATCATGAACGCCTTGCGGTCGGTCAGGTAGAGATAGCCGTGCGCATCCAGGCGGCCAACGTCGCCCACCGCGGTCCAGGTCGGATGCACGGGGTGCTGCGCCGAGCGGGTCTTCCCGGGGTCGTTGTGGTAGTGGAACGGGAGCTGGTCGCGCTCGAAGTACACCATCCCGGTTTCCCCCACCGGCAGCTCATTGCCCTCGTCGTCGCAGATATGGAGCACACCCAGCAAGGCACTGCCGACCGAGCCCGGGTGGGCCAGCCATTCCTGCGTGTCGAGCGTGGTCACGCCGTTGCCTTCGGTGGCCGCGTAGTACTCATGCAGGATTGGCCCCCACCAGTCGATCATCTGGCGCTTCACGTCCTGCGGGCACGGCGCCGCGGCGTGAATGGCCACGCGGTGGCTGGACAGGTCGAAGCCCTGGCGCTGCTCCGCCTCCAGCTTGAGCATGCGGATAAACATGGTCGGCACCCACTGGCTGTGGGTGACGCGATAGCGCTCGATCATGCGCAAGGCTTCCACCGCGTCGAACTTCTCCATGAAGACGATGGTGCCGCCGCAGAACTGCGTCTCCAGCCCGTAGCCCAGCGGCGCGGTGTGATACAGCGGGGCCGGCGACAGGTAGATGGTCTGCGCGTCGAAGCCGTAGCGCTCGAACTGGGGGCGGCGCGCCGAGCCGGAGCCCTCCGTGACCATGCCGTTGGGCTGGTTGCGGATGATCCCCTTGGGCCGCCCGGTGGTGCCCGAGCTGTAGATCATGGTGGCGCCCATCCATTCCTCGGCCAGGCGCTCGGCAGGATAGGCCTGCGTGGTTTCCTCGTAGCTGTGCCAGCCGGGGATCGTGCCATCCATCATCAGTTGCAGGCGGCAGGTGGGCATCTGGCCGGACAGCTGCGCCGCCAGCTCGCGCATGGCGTAGGAGGTCACCACCACCTGGGCGTTGCTGTCCTGGATGATGTAGGCCGCTTCCGGCGCGGTCAGGAAGCGGTTGACCGGGGTGATCATCAGCCCCGAGCGCAGCACAGCCCAGCACAGCTCGAAGCAACGCATATTGTTCTCGAGCACCATGGCGATATGGTCGCCGCGCCGAAGGCCGAGCGCATGCAGGCACTGGGCAAAGCGGTTGGAGCGCGCGTCGAGCTCGCGGTAGGTCAGGATCTCGCCAGTGGTGCCGTTGATGGCGGCCGGCTTATCCGGCGTCAGCTCGGCGTGGTCGCCCAGGTATTTCGGGATCCTGGTCATCGCGCCGCTCCCGGGATCTCGCCGGAGGTGTCGGCATTGGCCGCAGCCTGGCGTACCAGCTCGGGGATCCGCGTGCCCAGCTCTTCGGCCAGCCAGCGGCCTTCCTTTTCCATGCGCGGGCCGGCATGCCAGCCCTCGGCCACGGTGATGCGGCCGCCGCGTACGCCGAACACGCGCCCGGTGATATCGCTCGACTCGGTGCTGCCCAGCCACGCCACCAGCGGCGCCACGTTGCCGGCGTCAAGCGGATCGAAGCCCGGCGCCGCCCCGGCCGTGAACTCGGCGCGCCGGGCCGCGAAGATGTCTTCGGTCAGGCGGCTCATCGCGGTCGGGTAGATCGCGTTGACCGTCACGCCATAGCGGTCCAGCTCGCGCGAGGCAATCACCGACATCGCGGCAATGCCCGCCTTGGCCGCGCCGTAGTTGGCCTGGCCCGCGTTGCAGTACAGGCCCGACGACGAGCTGGTATTGATCAGGCGCGCCACGCGCTGGCGGCCTGCCTTGGACTCCTCGCGCCAGTACGCGGCGGCATGGCGCGACGGCGCGAAGGTGCCGCGCATATGCACGCGGATCACCGAATCCCAGTCTTCCTCGGTCATGTTGACCAGCG
The DNA here is from genome assembly GCF_059421605.1 of Cupriavidus sp. GW821-FHT02F09. NCBI lineage: Bacteria > Pseudomonadati > Pseudomonadota > Betaproteobacteria > Burkholderiales > Burkholderiaceae > Cupriavidus > Cupriavidus sp. GW821-FHT02F09. The sequence continues at coordinate 309,963 of NZ_JBWKVH010000001.1, read as the reverse complement.
TGCGGTCGCGCAGGATGCCGGCGTTGTTGACCAGCACATCCAGCCCGCCAAACTCGCGGATGGCGGCGTCGATCACATTCTTCGCGCCAGCCCAGTCGGCCACGTCGTCGAAGTTGGCCAGGGCCTCGCCGCCCATCGCCCGGATCTGCGCGATCACTTCCAGCGCGGGTCCGCTGGCCGCGCCCGAACCATCGCCTTTCCCGCCCAGGTCGTTGACGACCACCTTGGCGCCCTGCCGCGCGAACTCCAGCGCGTACTCGCGCCCCAGGCCCCGGCCAGCGCCGGTGATGACGACAACGCGATCCTTGCAAAGCTGTTGCATGGCGAATCCTTGATTGCTAATTCTGTGGTTCATCGGGCTTGTGTGTGAGGCATTCCATCGCTGAGCGCAACCCAGCGCCGGCTTGCAGCCTTAGCGCGCGCTGACGTCGTAGGTCTTGACCAATTGCCGGTAGCGCACCATTTCCGAGCCGATCATGGTGGTCATCTGCTTGCCCGACTGGCCGATCACTTCGGCATACGCCGTGCGCGCGGCGAACTCCTTGAACTCCGGCTTGTCGATCACCTTGAGCAAAGCCATTTCAAGCTTGTGCGCAATGGGTTCCGGCGTCTTGCTGCTGACGCCAAAGCCAATCCACACGGACAGCTCATAGTTGGGCAGGCCGCTCTCGCGCACCGTAGGCACAGCCGGCAGCTCCGGATGGCGGGCCTTGCCGGTCACTGCCAGCGGCCGCAGCTTGCCGGCGCGAATCAGCGGTAGCGCACCGCCCACGTCCATCAGCGCCAGGTCCACCGATCCGCCCATCAGGTCCGACTGCACCTGCGACGCGCCCTTGTAGGGAATGTGGTTGAACTCCACGCCCGCCATCTGCTGCATCTGCAGCCCGCCCAGGCGGTAGTGGTAGCTGTAGTTGGCCATGCTGACCGCCCTGGCCTTCTTGCGGGCGGCGCCCAGCACATCGTCGAAGGTCTTGAAGGCAGAGGCAGCACCCGTCACCAGCACCGAGGTGCTGCGGATGGCGCTGGCCAGCGGGCGGATATCGCGCTGCGGATCATAAGGCAGGCTGTCATGCACCAGCGGGTTGATCACCATGGAGCTCGGCGTGATCAGCAGGATGCTGTAGCCGTCAGCCGGCGCGTTGAGCAGGCTCTGCACGGCGATCAGCGTATCCGCGCCGGGACGGTTTTCCACAATGCCGGGCTGGCCCAGCTCCTTGCCCACCTGGTCCGCCACGAAACGGGTCACGGTGTCCGAGCCGCTGCCCTGGGTCAGCGGCACGATGAAGCGCAGCGGGCGCGACGGGAAGTTGTCGGCAGTCGCGGCGGAAGGCGCGGCGGCCAGCGCCGGCACCATCATCGAGATGGCCAGGCCAACGCCAAGCAGGCGCATCGGTAGCGAGATCTTCATTTTCTGTCTCCAATCTGGATGCGGCGGCCGGCTCGTGCCGGCTTGCAGCTCGCATCTCTATCGCTTCGGGCGGACTTGCCCTTGCCTCAGTTCTTGCCGTACAGGGTCACCACGCAAGCGCCGCCAAGGCCCAGGTTGTGCTGCAGCGCGAGCTTCGCATCCTTGACCTGGCGCTGGTCGGCGGTGCCGCGCAGCTGGTGGGTCAGCTCATAGCATTGCGCCAACCCCGTGGCGCCCAGCGGGTGCCCCTTGGAGAGCAGGCCGCCCGATGGGTTGACCACAACCTGGCCGCCGTAGGTGTTGCCGCCGTCCATCACGAACTTCTCCGCGCCGCCTTCGGGGCAGAAGCCAAGCGCTTCGTAGCAGATGACCTCGTTCTGCGCGAAGCAGTCATGCAGCTCGCACACATCGATGTCTTCCGGGCCGATGCCGGCCTTCTCATACACGTTGTTGGCTGCCGAGCGCGTCATATGCGTGCCGACATAGTTCAGCATCGACGGCGGGTCGAACGAGGCGGGTGGATCGGTGGTGAGCGACTGGGCCACGATCTGCACGTCGGTGCGCAGGCCGTGCTTTTTGGCAAAGCGCTCCGACACCAGGATGGCGGCAGCACCGCCGCAGGTCGGTGGGCAAGCCATCAGGCGCGTCAGCACGCCGGGGAACAGCACGGTGTCGTTCATCACGTCTTCGGTGGTCACCACCTTGCGGAACAGCGCCAGCGGGTTGTTGGCGGCGTGGCGGCTGGCCTTGGCGCGCACCGCCGCAAAGGTTTCCAGGCGCGCGCCATAGCGCTGCATGTATTCGCGGCCGGCGCCACCAAAGGTGCGCACCGCCTGCGGCAGGTGGGCCATATCCGCAGTCAGGCCGTGCATGATCGGCTGGAAGCGCGCGCGGGTGACCGGGCGGTCATCCCAGTGCGACTTCAGCGCGCCGGCCTGCATCTGCTCGAAACCCACCGCCAGCACGCAGTCGGCGTCGCCCATGGCAATGGCCTGGCGCGCCAGGTAGAGCGCGGTGGAGCCGGTGGAGCAGTTGTTGTTGACGTTGACGATGGGGATGCCCGTCATGCCCACCTCGTACAGCGCGGTCTGGCCGCAGGTGGAGTCGCCATAGACGTAGCCGGCGAAGGCCTGCTGCACCAGGTCGTAGCCGATGCCGGCATCGGCCAGCGCGCGGCGCACGGCTTCGGCGCCCATCTCGGTGTAGCTCAGGCTTGCGCCGGGCTTGGCGAACGGGATCATGCCCACGCCGCCGACTAGTACTTTTTCGCTCATGATGGTTTCCTGGATCAGGGTATGTTCGGTATGCCTGTGCGGCTTAGAGCTTGCGGGCGATCAGGTCGCGCAGCACTTCGCTGGTGCCGCCGAAGATGCGGGTCACGCGCATGTCGACAAAGGCGCGCGCGATCGGGTACTCCAGCATGTAGCCGTAGCCGCCATGCAGCTGCACCATTTCGTCGATGCACTTCCACATGGTCTCGGTGGCGAAGAGCTTGGCGATGGCCGCCTCCTGCAGCGTGAGCTTGCGCTCCATGTGCTGGGCGATGTAGTAGTCCACCATCGTGCGCACGGCCACGGCCTGCGCCTTGACGTCGGCGAGCTTGAACTTGGTGTTCTGGAAGTCCCACACCGTCTGGTTGAAGGCGCGGCGGTCCTTGACGTATTGCACGGTCAGTTCCAGCTGGCGCTCCAGCCTTGCCGCGCAGTACACCGCGATGATCAGGCGCTCCTGGGGCAGTTCTTCCATCAGGTGGATAAAGCCGCCGTTCTCATTGCCGATCAGGTTGCTGGCCGGCACGCGCACGTTGTCGAAGAACAGCTCGGCGGTATCGGCGGCGCGCTGGCCCACCTTCTCCAGCTTGCGGCCACGGCGGAACCCCTCGCGGTCGGCTTCCACCATGATCAGGCTCACCCCCTTGGCGCCGGCCTTGGGGTCGGTCTTGCAGACCACCACGACCATATCGGCGTTCAGGCCGTTGGAGATAAAGGTCTTGCTGCCGTTGATGATGAAGTCATCGCCATCGCGCACGGCGGTGGTCCGGATCGACTTCAGGTCGGAACCGGTGCCGGGCTCGGTCATGGCGATCGCCAGGATCTTCTCGCCGCGGCAGATCGGGGGCAGCCATTTGCGCTTCTGCTCTTCGGTGCCCAGGCGCACGACATACGGCGCCGTGATGTCCGAGTGCACCGAGAAGCTGGGGCCGGAGATGCCGGAGCGGTGGTACTCCTCGGCCAGCACCGCCGAGTGACCGAAATCGCCTCCACCGCCGCCGTACTCCTCGGGAACGGTCACGCACAGCAGGCCGTCGCGGCCAGCCTTGAGCCAGGTCTCGCGATCGACCAGGCCGTCCCGGTCCCACTGCGCCTGACGCGGCAGGCATTCACGCTCGAAGAAGCGGCGCGCGGTTTCCCGCAGCATTTCATGGTCGTCGCGATAGACGGTGCGCTTGATTTCCACCAGAGGCTCCTCATTGATCGGGTTGCCAGGCCAGCGTCCTTCGTGGGAGCCCGGGTGAGTCCGGACCGGGGATCGCTGCCTTGATGGAAGTATTCTGGGCGCCGGGCGGGAGAAAGTACCCACCCCGGTGGAGTAGGGGTGGGGACTTTAGCGGCTGGCGTGGGGGTGCTGCGGCTGGGCGATGTTGAGGTCGCGCATGCGGGCCACCGCTTCATCGCGGCCGGAAACATCGAGCTTGCCGTAGATGTTCTTCAGGTGCCACTTGACGGTGTCCAGCGAAACGCCGAGGACCCGCGCGATCTTCTTGTTGGGCAACGCCTGTGCGAGCAGGCCGAGCACTTCGTTCTCGCGCTCGCTGAGGCTGTCGAGCGCCGGATTGGCCGCGGCGGGGGCACGCAGCGCCACCTCCAGTTCGGCCGGGGCCTGGGCCGTGGCCGCCAGCAGCCGCTGCGCATAGAAGCCGAGCACGGGGTCGAACCCCTCTTCCACCGCCAGCGTTTCGAGCATGCCTCGCAAGCGCGGGGACACGTCCAGCAAGCTGCGCATCAGTCCAAGCCGGTGCCCCAGGCGCAGGGCTTCCACCAGGTGCCGGCGAGCACCCTCGCAATTGCCGCGGCCTTGCTCGGCAAGCGCCATCTGCACGCGCAGGCTGGCCACGCGGCACCAGCGGCCGCCGGCCTCGGACAGCGCGTTAAGCGTCGCAAGGCGTGCGATGGCGCCGTCGAAATCGTTGTGATGCAGGCACATGCGGATACGCGTCACCTGGGCGCAGACGCTGATTTCCCACGCGGTGCTGCGGGCCGCGCCCGAATAGCGCGCGGCCAGCGCTTCCAGGCGCAACAGGACGGCGTCCGCCGCGTCGACTTCGCCCTCCTCCAGCAGCCAGCGCGCGCGCCGATAAAGCACATTGGCCAGCAGGCGGTCCACGCGATGGCGCGCCGCGTAATCCTCAAGGCGGTCCAGGCAGGCGCGCGCCTCCAGCCGGCGTCCACCCAGCCAGTGCGCATTGGCCAGCACTGTCAGGCCCCGCAGTACGGTATCCGGGATCGAGACGCGCTCCAGCACGTCGATGCGCTTTTCCAGCAATTCGCGCGCGGCGTCGACATCGTTGAGCTCATAGAGCGCCTCGCCAAGCAGCGCCGCGGCCATGCAGGCAATGCCGATGTAGGCGGGGCCTTGCTGCTCTGCCTCGGCCAGCACGTCGCAGAAGATGCGCTCGGCCAGCAGGAACTGGCCCTCGGCGGCGTGGGTCATGCCGCCCATGCAGCGTCCCAGCAGGACGCCGCGCGGCGCGCCGCCGTGCAGCGCGCCGTCTTCCAGCACCCTGCGTGCCTGCTTGTATTCGCCGCGGTGGATAAACATCCACGACAGGATGTTGCCGCGCCCGGCATAGGTGAAATCATCGGCGTCAGGCGGCACGCGCTGCAACTCCGGCAGCAACGCGACCACCGAGTCGGTGTCGTCGCGCTGCAGCGCCAGCCCGCCGCGCAGCAGCGCCAGCGCATAGCGCTGCCTGGGCCCGAGCCGGTCATGCTGGGCGGCCATCTGCGCGATGCTCTGCCTGAGCGCGTCAACCTCGCCGGCATACATCTGCAGGTAGGCCAGCACCAGGTGCAGGTCGAAGCGGGCCGTGACCTGTTCCGGCGGCAGCTGGCGCACCAGGCCTGCCAGCTGGCTGAGTTCCCCGCGCGCCAGCAGGTCGTGCGCGCACGTCTGCACCAGGTCCGCCGCGGCGGCCGCGTCGCCGGCCTGGACGGCATGGCGCACCGCTTCGTCGACGTGCCCCTGGGCGCCAAACCAGTGCCAGGCGGCCGCGTGCAGCACGTGCTGCTCGGCGCTCGGCAGGCCTGCCAGCCGGCTGAGCAGGACTTCGCGCAACAGCGGGTGCAGGCGATACCAGGTTTCGCCATCCTGGCCGCTGCCGATCTGCGTGATGAACAAGTCGTCCGCGTCAAGGTGCGCCAGCCGCACGGCAATCTCGCCGGCATCATCCGGGCGGCCCAGCAGCGTGGCGCACAGGGAGGCGCAAAAGCGGTGGCAGACGGCCATGCGCGTCAGCAAATGCAGCTCATCGCTGGTCAGGCGCACCAGCACCTCACGCTCGAAATAGCTGGCGAACGTCTGCGCATCGCGCACCTGCACCCGCGCATAGGCCGCCCCTTGCTTGCCCTTGAGATCGATCGCGAACAGCTGGAGGCCGGCCGCCCAGCCGCCGGTCAGTTCGTGCAGCACCTGCGCGTCGCGCTTGTCGATGCGGCCAAGCTGGTCGCGCAGGAAGCGCTCGGACTCCTCCGGCGAGAAGCGCAGGTCGCGCAGGTCGAGTTCGGTCGCCAGGCCCTGGTTGCGCAGGCGCGCCAGCGACAGCGGCAGCGCGTTGCGCGAGGCCAGCGCCACATGCAGGTGGGGCGGCGCGTAGTCGAGCAGCCAGCGCAGCGCCTGGAAGATCCGGGGGTCGTCAAGCAAGTGGACGTCGTCCAGCATCAACACCAGTTCGCGCCGGCGGCTGGCAATGCCGCGCACCAGCGTGATCACCCAATGCTCCGCCGCGGACTCGTCGCCATCGCGCCCCATCAGGATGGCCGCTTCGCGCACCATGGCCGCATCCACCGCGGCGAGGCTGGCCAGCAGGCCATTGAAGAAGCTGGTCAGGTCATTGTCTTCCGGCGCCAGCGAGAGCCACGCCACATCGAAATCCAGCGTCAGCAAGGCCTGCCGCCAGGCCAGCAAGGTGCTGGTCTTGGCGCTGCCCGCCGGCCCCTGGATCACCACGCAGCGCTGGCGGCGCGCTTCCAGCAGGCGCGCCATCAGGGCCTCGCGGGGCATCAGGTGGCGCGCCCCGCGCGGCGGCGTGAGTTTGGTGGGCGTGATTGGCTGGACCGGGCGCTCGGGTGAAGCGCGCGTTCCCGCCCGCTGCTCGCCGGAGTCGGACATGCTGGAAAGCCTTTTAAGCGCTGCTTTCCGGGTTGGGGGCAGCGTGCCATCGCAAAGGAATCTGGTGCCTGGATTATAGGGGCCGGATATGCCGTTGCGGACGCCCGGGGTGGCCGCCTACCCGACGCGGGTAGGTCCGCGCATGGCCGCAATTTGTTCTACTTTGCCCCATGACGCCGGAGGCATTCGCCCGCTCCGGCCCCTTCCAATACGGCCAGGACGCCACGCCGCGCCCGGCCATACCGATCACAGGATCAGCAATGGGTGTACTAAGCGGCATTCGCGTAGTGGAGTTCGAAGCCATCGGGCCGGGCCCGTTCGGGGCCATGCTGCTGGCCGACATGGGCGCGGACGTGCTGCGCATCGACCGGCCGGTAGCGCCCGCCGACCTGGGCCCCAAGTCCGCCAACGGCAAGCGGGTGGACGTGACCGGCCGTGGCCGTCGCTCGGTCACCCTGGACCTCAAGCAGCCCGAGGCGCGCGAGGCGGCGCTGGAACTGATCGAGCGCGCCGATGTGGTGATCGAGGGCTTTCGCCCCGGCACCATGGAGCGCCTTGGCCTGGGGCCGGACGTGGCGCTGGCGCGCACCCCAAAGCTGGTGTATGGGCGCATGACCGGCTGGGGCCAGACCGGGCCGATGGCCGATCGCGCCGGGCACGACCTGAACTACATTGCGCTGTCCGGCGTGCTGTCCGGCATCGGCCGCGCCGGCGAGGCGCCGGTGCCGCCGCTGAACCTGGTGGGCGACTATGGCGGCGGCGGCATGCTGCTGGCCCTGGGGGTGGTCGCGGCCCTGCTCAATGTGCAGCGCGGCGGCGCGGGCCAGGTGGTGGACGCGGCGATGATCGAAGGCGCGGCGCAGCTGGGCGCGGTGGTCTGGGGCCTGCTGGCCTCGGGCAACTGGCGCGAGGAGCGCGCCAGCAACCTGCTCGACGGCGGCACGCCCTGGTACGACAGCTACCGCACCAGCGACGGCCACTTCATGGCCGTGGGCGCGGTCGAGTCGCGCTTCTATGCCGAACTGCTGGAAAAGCTCGGACTGGCCGGCAAGGACTTGCCCAAGCAGCATGACCGCAGTGGCTGGCCGGTGCTGCGCCAGCACTTCGAAGCGGTCTTCCTGACCCGCACGCGTGACGAATGGTGCGCCGTGTTCGAAGGCAGCGATGCCTGCGTGGCACCCGTACTGGGCTTTGCCGAGGCGCCCCATCACCCGCAGCACCGCGCCCGCGGCAGTTTTGTCGAAGTGGCCGGCGTGGTGCAGCCGGGACCGGCGCCGCGCTTTCTCGGCACCCCGTCAGAGATCAACGGGCCCGCGCCCGCGCGTGGCGAACACGGTGGCGCCGCGCTGCGCGACTGGGGGTTCGATGCGCAGGCGGTCGCGCGTTTGCGCGAGCGTGGGCTTGGCTTCCAGCAGGACGCCTGAGCACGGCCCCCTGCGCCCCTGATCATAGAGTGAACGCCATGTCTCAATTGCAATCTTCCGTCACGGCGATCCTGCCACCTCAGAATCCGCAGGTCCGCGGCGTACCGGACGGCTTCGAGCCCGTCGCCGGCACCAAGGGCTTTATGCGCTTTTGCGGCGAGTTCTATCTGCACGCGCAGCGCCCCGTCCTGGGCGTGCGCATCGCGGACGAACACCTGAACGCCATCGGCATCGTGCATGGCGGCTTCATGGCCATGCTGGCCGACAGCGCATTCGGGGTCGTCATGGTACGCCGCTTCGGCACCCTGCAGCCTCGCACGCTGCATCTGAGCGTCGACTATCTTGGCCCGGTACATGCCGGCGACTGGGTGGAGGCGCATGTAGACATGCTCAAGCAAGGCCGGCGCGTTGCCAACGTGAACTGCCGGATCATGGTCGGGGACCGCACCGCGCTGCACGCGGCAGGCGTGTTCTACCTGGGCAACAGCGATGGCAGGCCAAGCCACACGGCAAGCGTTTCGCCGCTGGAAGGCCACGCACCGGCCTGACGCCCCCCCCTTTTTGACCTAGCCCACGGACCCAACCCGCCGGCACAACCCCTGCTTTCTGGCAGGGGTGCCGCGGCCCGCGTCACCGTATGCTCAACCACAGCAGCTAACCGGACGGCGGGCAGCGTTCTCCTTGTCTCCACCCTGCCGGCGCTCGATGCCAGCGGGGTCTTGCTCTCCGGCCTTCTGGCCGGAGTTCTTTTTTGTGCGCCGCCAACCGCCGCCGACCGCCAGCCAGTTCACCGGGTCCACCGGGTTCACCCGCATAGTGGAATCCCGCCCCGCCAATATGGCGGGTTACAGCGATCTGCGCATCCCCTACCGTCGCAGTTGAGAAGCCCTTCCCAACTCAGCGAGGTCAAACATGATGCGCAAAAAAGCCCTTCTTGCCGTTGCCGCTCTTGCCTGGAGCGCGCTGTGCGGCGCACAGGCCTATCCCGCGCGCACCATCACATTCGTCGTGCCAGCGCCGCCCGGCGGCGCAACGGACACCATCGCCCGCGCGCTTGCCGAAGACATGGGCAAGCGCCTGGGCCAGACCATCATCGTCGACAATAAGCCCGGCGCTGCCGGCATGCTGGCCGTACAGACGTTGACGCGCGCGGCGCCGGACGGCTACACGCTGCTGATCACGCATTCCGCGCCGATCATGAATACGCCGTACCTCTACTCGCACGTGTCCTACGACGTGCGGCGCGACCTGGCCTTTATCTCCGAGATCTGCATTGGGCAGATCGTGTTCGCGGTCAACAGCAAGGTACCGGCCAAGAACATGCAGGAGTTCTTCGACTGGGCCGCGCAGAACAAAGGCGAGGTCAGCTATGGCTCCTACGGCACGGGCAGCTTCCCGCATCTGCTGGGGGCCTACCTGAACCAGTCCCGCGGGCTCGACATGACCCATATCGCCTACAAGGGCGAAGCGCCGATGGTGCAGGACATGATCGGCGGCAACATCTCCTGGGCCGTTGGCTCGGTCAGCACCCTGGGGCCGCAGATCCAGAGCGGTCGCCTGCGCGCACTGGCCATCGTCGGCAAGCAGCGCGTCAAGGACCTGCCGAACGTGCCGACCCTGAGCGAGGTCGGCTTGAAGGACCAGGAGCTGAGCCCGCCCGGCTGGGTCGGCCTGATGGCGCGCTCGGGCACACCAGCGCCAGTGCTCGCCCTGCTGGAAACGCAGGCCCGCGCCTCCGTCAACTCCACAACGATGAAAGCGCGGCTCCAACCGCTTGGGCTGGATCCGGTGGGCAGTTCGTCGGCGGATTTCAAGCGCGACTTCGAGACGCTGGAACCGGTGATGGCGCGGCTGATCAAGTCGACCGGGGCCAAAGCTGACTGACAACGCAACTGACAACGCAACTGACGACGCTGACGGCCCAACTGACGCACGCTGCGAGAAAACCTCTCTCGCATCCGTCAATAGGTAATGACCGCCGGGCCGGATTTCTGCGGGATTTAAACCACCATCGCCGCGTTTCACTCCCTTTTGGGTGGGTCCTGAAAAAGCGCGCCACGCTCTAATGACATCACGGGATCCGACGAGGAGGCTGGTTCCCGGTGACTTTGATAACAAGCATAAGGAGAAGACATAGCATGAAAAGAACATTGGTCGCGCTGGCAGCGCTGTGCGCAGTGAGCGGCGCAGCACAGGCACAATCGAGCGTTACCCTCTATGGCGTGATCGACGCATCGGTCGAGTACGTCAACAAGGTGGCCGCCTCGCCGGCAACACCGACGGTGGGCGGCAGCCGCTTCGCGCAACCGAGCGTTGGTGGCCTCTCCGCATCGCGCTGGGGCCTGCGCGGCGTGGAAGACCTGGGTGGCGGCAACAAAGCGCTGTTCGTGCTCGAAAGCGGCTTCCAGCCCGATACCGGTGCCCTGCAGTCGGGTGTGCTGTTCGGGCGCCAGTCGTTCGTCGGCCTGCAGAACGACTATGGCAAGATCACGCTCGGCCGCCAGTACACCAGCTTCTTCGATGGCCTCGCCAACTTCTCGCCGCTGCGGTTCGCGGCCACCTATGAGCCGGGTATCTGGTGGATGGGCCTGAACTACCGCGAAAGCAACATGGTCAAGTACACCGGCCAGTTCGGCGGGCTCCAGGCAGTGGCGCACTACTCGTTCGGCACCGGCGTATCCGTGCTGAATGCCAGCACCGCCCTGGCCAACGGCGGCGCCGGGGAAACGCCGGGACACTTCAGCGACAACACCGCCTTTGGCGGCTCGCTGATGTACCTGAGCAACGGCTTTGGCGCATCGCTGGCCTACGACGAATGGCGGCCAGCCGTCACGGTGGGACAGCCCGGCACGGTCCGCAAGTTTGCCGGCGCCGCCAGCTACACCACGGGCCCGCTCAAGGTCATGGGCGGCTACCGCTGGAACAAGGCTGATTTCAGCACTGGCAGCACGTTGCTGCGCGACGACTATTGGTGGGCCGGCGTCAACTACCAGGTCACGCCCGCGGTGGGACTCTCGCTTGCCTACTACTACGCCGACGTGAAGTCGGCCCGCGCTGCCGTCGGCGCAGCGCAGACCAATCCGGCCAACATGCAGCAGGTCAGCTTTATCGCCGACTACAATTTCTCCAAGCGCACGGACGTGTACGTCTCGGCTGGCTACGCGCGCAACGGCGGCCTGAGCTTCGATAGCTCCGCAACTGCCTTTGCGTTCAACTACCCGCAGATGACCGGGCAGAAGAGCATGGTTGGCGTGACGGTTGGCTTGCGGCAGATCTTTTAAGCGGGGAGAGGCTAAGGCGGGGGGAGCGTGCGGGGGCGGCGTGGTAACGAACGCCAGTGCCTTCTTCCTCCCACTCTCCCGCCCCCGCGCTTGCGCTGGCGGGAGAGCGGCACAAACACAATCGCGCGCTTGCTTAGCCAGCCCTCGTCTGCTACCCCTGCCTGCGCGCAGCCAGGATGGCATCGTAGCGACGCGAAACGCCGAGCTTGGCAAATATCTGCCGCAGATTCCACTTCACCGTAAGTTCGCTGATATTCAGCGCCAGCGCGATCCGCTTGTTCGACATCGACTGCTCCAGCAAGCCGAGTATCTCCTTCTCCCGCCGGGTCAGCCCCGACAGCGCCACCGATCCCTGCGCGATCGCCGCCACGGCAACGCGATCGCGAATGGGCGTGGGCGCGGCTGCGGGCATCCCCTGCAAACGGGCAAGATAGTCGTCCTGCGCGCCGTCCTTGCGCCGGGCCAGGCAGCCAAGCAGGGCGCGAACGCCCTCGCCTTCGTCCAGCAGCGTGCGTGCCAGCCCGAGCCGGTAGGCCGTGGCAAACGCCGACTCCATGCACGCCAGGGCTTCGCCGCGCCGTCCCAGCGCTTCGAGCGCAAGGGCCTGGAGCAGATCGGCCGTGACGATCAACCCTTCCCTGCCAAATGCGGTAGCCGTGGCGCGGGCGCCTTCCAGGGCCAGCAACGCGCCTTGCGGCTCGTTCATGGCCAACGCCAGCCTGGCGCGCGAGATCGCGGCAACCGCCACGATCTCGGCCGAGCGAACCCCATTGCCATTGCCCGCACCACCCGTTGCCAGGTCATCAAGCTTGGCCTGCAAGGACTGCGCGTAGCGCCAGTCCCCGCCCCTGAGCACGATCCGCTGGCGCTCGGATACCAGATGCGCCACGCCACGCTCGATGCCGCGGATACGAAAATGCGTTTCGATCTCGCTCAACCATGCCATGGCTTCGTGCGTCTGGTTGCCAAGCACTTGCAAACGCGTGTGGCATAGCGCGGCGCGCAGCACCACGTCAGGCGACGACAGCCTGAGCATGTCGAGGCGATCGGCCAGCGCTTGCCGTGCTTCGCCGGTCTGATCCCGTTCGTACAGGACCGCCGCCGCCGCCGCCGCGCAGTAGCAGGCGCTGACCGAGCGATGGCCATGGTGGCGTTCGGCCTCGGCGAGCGCATCCCAGGCCAGGGGCTCGGCTTGCAGTGCATTGCCCTCGAGCAGCATGGCGCTGGCCGCGGTGGCCCTGGCCATCAGCGCCAGCTCGCCCGTGCCGGCGCGCATCGCGCGTGCCGCGGGGGAAGCCAGGAGGTCACGCACCTGGGCATGGCAGCCGCGCACGGACAAGCAGCGCACGGTCAGGCCAAGCCGGATGTGCTCCAGTGGCGCCAGGCCCAGCGGGACGTTGGCAAGCGTGGCCAGGATGGCATCGAGCTGCGCCACGTCGTCGCGCTGCATGGCGATCACGGCGCGCGCCAGCCTGCCATGGCGCGACGCCTTGGCGCCGGGCCTGGCCGCCTCCAGGGTGGTCATCCAGTCATCGGCTTGCGCGGGCCGCGCGGTCACCGCGCTGGCCCAGGCGGCTAGCAGCAGCAAGCGCGGATAACTTGCCAGCCGGGCAGGCGGCACGACTTCGATCCACTGCCGGAAGTCCCTTAGCTGGCTGACGCTGGGCAAGGCGGGCATCGAACGCTCCACCAGGCTGGCAACCGCGTCGAAATCCTCGCTCTGCAAGGCGTGCGGAATGGCCTCGGCGAAGCATCCTTGCCGCACAAACCATTCGGTGGCCCGCCGGTGCAGACCCGCCACGTCCTCCTGGCTGGCCGCCAGGCGCTGGCGCAAAAAGGCCGCGAACATCGGATGGAAGCGGAACCACTGGCCATCGCCCTGCGCTTGCGCGGGCAGCAGGAACAGGCCGCGCGCATCGATCGCATCGATCAGGGCGGCGGCCTGCCCCGAGCCCGTGACAAAGCCCGCCAGCGCCGCATTGAAACGCGGCAGCACGGACAAGTCTTGCATGAAGGCCAGCAGTTCCCCCGGCAGCCCGGCCACGACGTCTTCCGACCAGTAGGCGTGCAGGCTATCCGCAGCAGGCACCGGCGTGGGCAGGCGCGCGGGATGGCGCTGCCCCGCCTTCAGCGAGGCCGACATCAGCTGCAGGCCGATGGGCCAGCCGGCGCTGAGCGCATGGAGCCGCGTCGCGGCATCCAGGCCCACGCGCGCGTCGAGATGCGCCGTCAGGAAGGCAAGGCTCTCGGGGAAGGAAAACGCCAGGTCCGCGCAGCCCACTTCGCCAAGCTCTCCCACCGCGCGCAGACGCCCCAGCAACAGGGGCGGCGCCTTGCGCGATGCCGCGACGACATGCAGGTGGGGCAGCCGCGCGTCAAGGATGGCTTGCAGCAGCGCGAGGCTGGCGGGGTGGCTGATGCGATCGGCTTCGTCGATCATCAGGTAGAACTCTTCGCGCGCGATGGCCAGCGCCTGGATATAGCTGGCGGCCAGCCGCTCCGGGGCGGCCAGCGCATCCTCCGGCGATGGCGCAAGCGCCCCGGGCGCGAGCCGCGCCGGCGGCAGGACGGCGCCAAGGCAAGCGCAAAAGGCCTCCGGTGCTTCGTCCTCGGGGCCGAGCGCCAGCCAGGCCACGCTGGCCCCTTCCCCGATCAGCTTCTGGCGCCATTGCGCCATCAGCGTGGTCTTGCCATAGCCCGCGCCGGCGGTGATCAGCACCAGCTTGCGCTGGCGCGCGTCGTGCAGGCTGGCTAGCAGGTCTTCGCGCGGGATCGAGCGGCTGCCAAGGCGGGGCGGCACCAGCTTGGTAGTGGGGGCGGGATGATTCCGTTCCATCGAAATTCGGCTCTCGGCGATGCAGGCCAATCGGCGCGCAAAACGGGCGCCGGCCTGCCCCGGTTAAGTTCGGGCGTGCTGATGTTGCATGCTGATGTTGCGTGTGACATTGCGTATGACATTGGGTGTCACCTTGCGCGTGACCGGGAAGACGCGCCATTCGCGGATTGCGCAAAATATATACTAGGGTGGCATGGCGAACGCCCCGCTTTGGGGCCGCCCACCTGATCCGGGTGGCTCGCGTGGCCGCCCGCCCGGGCAGGCGCCGCAAGACAAGCGGATCACGCTGCGCATCGCTTCGGGCCGCCTGTACAATGCATCACCATTCCGCTTGACCCCGACCCTGACGCTGGCTTGCACGACCAGCGCCCGGATACCAGAAGGCACCGGTCGCCTATGCCGCAAAGCCCCTCCACGCCACCCGAATCCACCGGCCATGCCAAGCGGCAGCCGCCACGCGACACCGTCAGGGTGCTCGCGCGCGAGCGCGTGCTGGCCCAGCTGACCGAAGCGCGGCGGCGCCGCGTGATCGTGCTGCAAGGCCCTGCCGGCTGCGGCAAGACCGCCACGCTGCTGGCCTGGCGCCAGGCACTGCTTTCGCTCGGTTTCGATGTGGCCTGGCTAACCGTCTCGGCCGATGACAACGAGCTGGCGCGCTGGCTGGATTCCCTGCTCGGCAGCCTGGCCGAGATCGATCCCGCCATCACGCGCGAGGCAGCGCTGCTGGGCGGCCGCGGCGTGGACGCCGAGGCCGTGGAGCGCACGGTGCTGGCCCTGGTGAACGGCGTCGCCAGCCATCCGCGCGAGCTGGTGCTGGTTCTGGATGAACTGCAACACCTCACCGATGCCCGCGTGCATGAAGCCTTGCAATGGCTGCTCGATTACGCCCCGGCCAACCTGCATATCGTGCTGGTATCGCGTGGGAGCGTGCCGCTCTCGCTCGGACGGCTGCGCGACCAGGGCCTGGTGCTGGAACTGGACCAGCGCGACCTGCGTTTGACGCTGGCGGAGTCCGAGCAATTCCTGAAGGCGCAACTGGGCGACATTGCCGCGCGCGATGCGCGCCTGATGCATGAACTGACCGATGGCTGGGTGGCCGGCCTGCAGCTGTTTGCCACGCACTGGAAACGGCGCAAGCAACCCGCCGGCGGGACATCCGCCGCCGACGGTTTCGTGCGCGCCAATGTGCAGAACGCGGGCGCCTTTGCCGATTACTTTGAGCGCGAAGTGCTGGCGCGCCTGGCACCGGCCGAAGCCGAGCTGCTGGTCCGCGCGGCCGCATGCCAGCGCTTTTGCGCCTCGCTGTGCGTGGCGTTGAACGACCAGCCGCAGGGATCGGCCGAGGTGGTTGCCCTGCTTGCGCGGCTCGACAGCGACAACCTGTTCATCACGCCGGTGGATGGCCCGGATCGCGAAACCTGGTACCGCTTGCACCCGCTGCTGCGCGAGACGTTGCTGGCGCGCTTTCGCGCGCGCAGCGAAGGCCAGCAGCGCGCCGTGCATGCCGCCGCCTGGCACTGGTTCCGCGCGCACCGCCTGCTGGAGGAAGCGGTGCGCCATGCCGTGCTGGCCGGAGAAGCCGCCGCAGCCGCGGATCTCGTGCAAACGTACGCTGGCACGCTGAGCGCAAGGGGCGAGCTGCGCAAGGTGATCCGGCTGGTGCGCCTGCTGCCGGCCGAGCAGGTTCAGGCTCGCATCAAGCTGCGGCTTCTGACCTTGCAGATGCAGATCTTCGCGCGGGAACTAGACGCCTGCACGGTGAGCATCGAGCGCCTTCTGGCCGACATTCCCGAATCCGACCAGAACGCCCGCTACCGCCTCACCATCCTGCGCTTCGCGCTGGCAGTGCAACGCGACGATACCGATGGCGCCCTCGCGCTGCTGCCGCAATTGCTGCAGACACCCGGCGAGGCCGAGCCGATGACCATCGGCGCGCGCAACAACCTGCTGTCGTGGCTGTATATGCACCTGGGCGAGTACGAGCGCGCCCGCCGCATCCAGGCCGAAGCGCCGCCCCTGCTGGTCGAAGGCGCGCCACTGGTGGGCACCACCGGCGGCAGCCTGAACGGCCGCTGCATGGTGGGTTTCAGCTTTGCGCTGGAAGGCAAGATGATCCAGGTCGAGCGCATCTGCCGCGACGTCCTGTTCGAAGCCGAAAAGGCCGGCAGCGCCGCAGCCGAGCCCGGCTACTTCGCCGCAGCGCTGCTCGGCGAAGTGCTGTACGAGCAGAACGACATCGCCGGCGCGTGCAAGTTGCTGGAGGACCGCGTCGACGTGCTCGAACGCGTGTCGATTCCCGACTCCGTGCTGCGGGTGCTCAAAGTGTTGTCGGCCTCCCATTGGGCAGCCGGCCATCAGCTCGACGCGTTTGCCTGCCTGGAGCGGCTGGAAGAGTACGCGACGCAACTCGGGCTAGACCGTCTGCTGGCCCATAGCCTGGGCGAGCAGATCCAGCGCCACCTGTCCGGCGGCGACCCGGACGCCGCGCAAGCCGCGCTGGCAAGGCTCAACGTCATCGACGCACGGCACCCGCACGCGCAGCCGAGCGCGCTGGACGAAATCCGCGTGGTGGCCGAGCGTGCGCGGATCCAGATGTGCCTGGCGCATGACGACCTTGCCGGCGCGGCGCAGCGGCTGGCGCCGCTGATTGCGCGGTGCGATGCACGGGGGTGGCAGCGGCATGTGGCGCAGTTGCAATGGCAAAGCGCCGTTGTGGATTTCAGGCTCGGGCGGGCGGACGCCGCGCGGGACCAGATGCTGGCGGCATTGCGGCGGGGACATCGGCTCGGGCTGGTGCGCAGCCTGCTCGACGCGGACCCGGCGGGGCTCGACCTGGTCGAGGAGATAACGCACGGGAAAACGCCGGACCCGTTGCTAGCGTTCTATATTGAGCGGTTACGGGCGGCCCGGTCCGCACAGGCCGGCGTTGGCGCTGGTACGCCTGCATTGCCTGATGGAAAGGCGGCGGTCGCCGCCGGCGGCGAGGCGCTTAGCGAGCGCGAGGTGGATGTGGTGAAACTGCTTGGGCAAGCGCTGCCGAACAAGAAGATTGCTCGGATGTTGGGGCTGTCGCCCGAGACCGTGAAGTGGCATCTTCGGAACATTTTCCGGAAGCTGGAAGTGACTAGCCGGGATGAGGCGGTCGCCAGGGTCCGGGATATGGAGTTGGATGCATAGGCTAGCCTGCCATCACGCCGCCAGCGGTTGAATCTCGCGAGCGATGGCGTCGCCTGCGGCAGCCCAGGCTATGCGCAAGTCGTAAGCCGCTTGCAGGTTCGCCCAGAACTCCGGCGTCGTTCCGAAGAACCGTGCCAGGCGCAGCGCGGTATCTGCCGAAATGGCACGGCGGCAGCGCACGATGTCGTTGATGCGCGGTGCCGGCACGTGCAGGGCCATCGCGAGCGCATGCGCAGACATATTCAAGGGATCGAGAAAGTCCTCGCGCAGGATTTCTCCCGGGTGGATCGGCTCGATCGCTTCGCCGGTCGCCACATCCGAGAAATCGACCTTGTTCAGGTCTTCACGTTTGATCGTCATGGTGGCCTCGATGGTCAGTGATAGTCGGCGATTTCCACGTCATAGGCATCGCCGTTGTCGAAGTGGAAACAAACTCTCCACTGCTCATTGATCCGGATGCTCCACTGGCCTTTCCGATCGCCTTTGAGGGCTTCCAGCCGATTGGACGGCGGAGCGCGCAGATCTTCAACCGCTATCGCGGCATCGAGCGCCCGGAGCCTGCGCAACGCAGCCCGCTGGATCTCGCGCGGAAGGCTGTTGACGAACTTGCTGGCAAACACGGCTGCGGTCGCTTTGTTCGCGAAGGTTCGAATCATGTTTATCCATGCTATAACGCAACACGTTTAACGTCAAACGTTAAATTCCAGACGTTAAACACCAGGGGCAGATTCACGCCATGCCAGCCCAGGCGGCTCACCGCTCACCGCATGAGCGGCACTCTGACGCTTCGCGGCTTCCTCCCCGCCGCCGACACGTGCGGGAATCGGCACAGCATACGAGGTCGGGAGTCCCACCGCGCGTTCAGTCACCATCTTTGCCGGCGCTGCAAAGAACTGTGACCAGTCCCCTCAGGGGGATGTCGTACAGCACTTGAGTCCAAAAGCCAACGCCGCTGACAACGGCACCACGGCTGTCAAAGTCCCCTGATTCCCCAAACCACCTAACGCGGGTGGTTATCCCAATCCCCCCTTCGCAGTACCGTATCACCCATACCAAAACACCCGGCTGACGCGCCCAAAAAACGCATCCAGCCCAGGAGACAAGCCAAAATGAGCAAGCAAGCGGCCGGGCACCAACCGGCTCCCGCCGACCATCCCGCCACGCCACAGCACAAGTACCGGCCAGTCTGCTTCCCCGAACGCCGCACGCTCGTCGAGCGTCGCGCCGACGGCACGCTGCTGCTGCGCAGCGACGCCCCCGCTAACAAGATTCCCCAGCAAGGCCTGGCCGACTTCCTGCCGTACTGGGCAGAACGCCGTGGCGCCAACGCCGCCTTTCGCGAACGCGACGGGCAAGGCGCATGGCGCACCATCACCTGGGCCGAACTGTGGCGCCAGGTGCAGTCCGTTGCCGCCGCGCTACTGGATCTCGGCCTGGGGCAGGACCGCCCGTTGATGCTGCTGTCCGGCAACTCCATCGAGCAGGCCGTCATGCTGCTCGCCGCCGACTACGCCGGCGTACCCGCGGCTGCGGTGTCTCCCGCCTACTCCACCGTCAGCCGCGATTTCGCGCGGCTCAAGGCGGTGGCGGAACTGGTGCCGCCCGCAGTGCTGTTCGTGCAGTCGGCAGCCGCCTTCGAGCGCGCCATCGCGGCCCTGGACTGCCCCGCGGGCGCCGTCATCGCCGTGGACGGCGCAGCCGCCGGCCAGCACGCCTGGAGCACGCTGACGGCCACCGCATTGACGCCAGCGCGGCTGGCCGCACTCGATAAGGCACATGCCGCCATCCGGCCCACCGACACCGTGCGCGTGCTGTTTACGTCCGGCTCCACCGGCGTGCCCAAGGGCGTGGCCGTTGCCTACAGCAATCTCAACGCAGTGACCGCCTATCACGCCGAGAACCTCGCCGCCCTGATCGAGCGGCAGGCGGTGTTCCTCGACTGGCTGCCCTGGCACCATGGCCTGGGCGGCGTGGCCAACTTCGCACGCGCCATCGTGCTGGGCGCCACGCATTACATCGACGATGGCCGCCCCCTGCCCGGCCTGATCCAGCGCACCGTGCGCAACCTGCGCGAAGTCTCGCCCACCCTGTTCAACAGCGTGCCGTCCGCGTGGAGCGCGCTGGCCACTGAACTCGAACGCGACCCGGTGCTGGCGCGCAGCCTGCTAGCCAATGTCGTCAGCTTTGGCTATGGCGGCGCCAGCCTGCCGCGCGATGTGTTCCAGCGCATCCAGCGCGTGGCCGAGCAGACCGTGGGCGAACACATTGTGTTCGGCTCGGGCCTGGGCGCAACGGAAACCACTGCGATGGGCGTGTCCTGCACCTGGGCCACCGACGACGTCGGCAACGTCGGCGTGCCGATGCCGGGCGCCGAAGTCAAGCTGGTACCGCTCGACGGTGGCGACGGGCGTTTTGAGATCCGCATGCGCGGCCCCTTCGTCTTTGCCGGCTACGTCAAACGCCCCGACCTCACCGCCGCGGCGTTCGACGATGAGGGCTATTTCTGCCTGGGCGACGCCGTGCGCCTGACCGACCCGGCCGATCCGGCCCGCGGGCTGGTGTTCGCCGGGCGCGTGGTGGAGGACTTCAAGCTGGCCAACGGCACCTGGGTACGCACCGGCGCCGTGCGCCTGGGACTGATCGATCAATGCGCCCCGCTGCTGACCGATGCCGTCATCTGCGGCCACGATCACAACTACCTTGCCGCGCTGGCGTGGCCTAACCTCGCCGCCTGCCGCTCGCTAGCCCCGGAGCTGGCCGAACTGGACGCCGAAGCGCTGGTCCAGCACCCGCTGGTGGTGAATGCGCTGAGTGAACGCCTGCGCGCCCAGGGCAAGGACGGCGCCAGCCTGAGCGTGCAGCGCCTGATGCTGATGGCCGAGCCGCCCTCGATCGACGCCAACGAGATGGCGGAGAAGGGCTACGTCAACCAGGCCGCCACCCGCGCGCGCCGCGCCCATCTCGTCGAACAGCTGTTCCACGCAGAACCCGCGGCAGACGTCGCCCGCGCACGCTAACACCGGACCAAGCCCCAACCTATTCCCATCGGAGCTTTACATGCAAGTCACCCGCACCGTCTACCGCGACGACCACGAAATGTTCCGCACCACCGTGCGCCGCTTCCTCGAACGCGAATGCGTTCCGCGCCAGGCCGCCTGGGACAAGGCCGGCGTGGTCGACCGTGAGACCTGGCTCAAGGCTGGCCGCGAGGGCCTGCTGTGCATCACGCTGCCGACCGAGTACGGCGGCGGCGGCGGCGACTTCGGCCATTGCGCGGTCTTCAACGAGGAAGTTGCGCGCGCCGGTGTCAGCGGCCCCGGCTTCGGCGTGCATTCCGACATCATTGCCCCGTATATCAACCGCCTGGGCAACGAAGAGCAAAAGCAACGCTGGCTGCCCAAGGTGTGCTCCGGCGAAGCCATCCTCGCCATCGGCATGACCGAGCCGGGCACCGGCAGCGACCTCAAGGCCGTGCGTACCACCGCCGTGCGCGTGGGCGACGAGTACGTGATCAACGGCAGCAAGACCTTCATCAGCAACGGCCTGAACGCCGACCTGATCATCATGGTGTGCAAGACCGATCCCAGCGCCGGTTCGCGCGGCGTCAGCCTGATCATGGTGGAAGCGAGCCGCGAAGGCTTCCGCCGCGGCCGCAAGCTCGACAAGGTGGGCCAGCATGCCCAGGACACCGCCGAGCTGTTCTTCGACAACGTGCGCGTGCCGGTCGGCAACCGCCTGGGCGAGGAAGGCAAGGGCTTTGCCTACCTGATGGGCGAACTCCCGCAGGAGCGCCTGAGCATCGCCGTGAGCGCTGCCGCCAAGCTGGAAGTCTGCCTGGAGCACACCATCAACTACGTGAAGGACCGCAAGGCGTTCAACCAGACCGTGTGGGACTTCCAGAACACCAAATTCAAGCTGGCCGACATCAAGGCGCAAGCCGTGGCCGTGCGCCTGCTGGTGGACCACTACCTGGCCGAGCACGTGCGCCGCCGCCTGACGCTGGAAGAAGCCGCGATCGCCAAGCTCTATGCCACCGAGGCCCTGGGCAAGGCGCTGGACGAGATGGTGCAGCTGCACGGCGGCTACGGCTACATGCTGGAGTACCCGGTGGCCCGCGCCTTTGCCGACTCGCGCGTGACGCGCATCTATGGCGGCACCAGCGAAGTCATGCGCGACCTGATCTCGCGAAAGATGTGAGTTGCAATCTCCATTTCCCATCGCTAATCGTCAATCCCTGAAGGAAGAGCAACATGACCCGTAAAGTATTCGTCGCTGGCGTCGGCATGATCCCGTTCAAGAAACCGGGCACCAGCGAAACCTATGACATGATGGGCGCGCACGCCGTGCGCCAGGCGCTGGAAGATGCCGGCATCGACTACGCCGACGTGCAGCAGGCCTATGCCGGCTACGTCTACGGCGACTCCACCTGCGGGCAGAAGGCGCTCTACCACGCAGGCATGACCGGCATCCCGGTCATCAACGTCAACAACAACTGCGCCACCGGCTCGTCGGCCCTCTTCCTGGCACGCCAGGCGGTGCAGAGCGGCGCGGTCGACTGCGCGCTGGCGGTGGGCTTCGAGTTCATGCAGCCGGGCGCGCTCAGCTCCAAGTGGAGCGACCGCGCGCCGGCGCTGGAACGCGCGCTGAATGTGGTCAATGAACTGGTCGACCGCACCGACCTGCCCAGCGCCATCCGCCAGTTTGCCGGCGCGGGCCGGGCCCACATGCAAAGGTACGGCACCAAGCTGGAGACCTTCGCCAAGATCCGCGCCAAGGCCAGCCAGCATGCCGCGCGCAACCCGCTGGCCGTGTTCCGCAACATCGTCACCCCGGAAGACGTGCTGGCATCGCCGATGCTGTGGGACGGCGTGCTGACGCGCCTGATGGCCTGCCCGCCGACGTGCGGCGGCGCCGCCGCCATCGTGGTCTCGGAAGAATTCGCCCGCAAGCGCGGCCTGCGCACCGACGTGCTGATCGCCGGCCAGGCGCTCACCACCGACACGCCGAGCACCTACGACAGCAAGGACATGATCCGCGTGGTCGGCTTCGACATGACGCGCGCCGCTTCGCAGAGCGTGTACGAGCAGGCCGGCATCGGCCCAGAGGACGTCGATGTGATCGAGCTGCACGACTGCTTCGCGCAGAACGAACTGCTGACCTACGAAGGCCTGGGCCTGTGCGAGGAAGGCGGCGCGGAGAAGCTGGTCAACGACGGCGACAACACCTACGGCGGCCGCTGGGTCGTCAACCCGTCCGGCGGCCTGCTCTCGAAGGGCCATCCGCTCGGCGCCACGGGCCTTGCCCAGTGCTACGAGATGACGCACCAGATCCGCGGCACGGCCGAGCAGCGCCAGGTGGAAGGCGCCAAGGTGGCGCTGGCGCACAACCTGGGCCTGGGCGGCGCGTGCGTCGTCACGGTTTACAAGAAGCACGCTTGATCGCGCTTACCGGTCATTCGACGGAGTCAACCTCATGATCGACAAGAAATTCATTGGCAAGGTGATTGCGGATTTCCGCACCACCGCTGCCGCCAGCCAGTTGCGCTTCTTCGCCAAGGCCACCGGCGAGACCAGGGCCATCTATCTCGACGAAGCCGCCGCGCGCGACGCCGGCCACCCGGGCCTGCCGCTGCCACCCACCTTCCTTTTCTCGCTGGAACTGGTGCAGCCGCCAAGCGCCTGGCGCGACGAGCTTGGCATCAAGGTCGAGCGCATCCTGCACGGCGAGCAGTCCTTCGACTACCACCGCATGGCATACGCCGGCGACACGCTGCACCTGCAGACGCGCATCACCGACATCTACGAGAAGAAGGGCGGCGCGCTGGACTTCGTGGTGCGCGAGACGCGCGTGACCAACCAGGACGGCGAGCACGTGGCCGACCTGCGCAGCGTGCTCGTGCAACGCAACGGCTGAACCGGAGAACCCGAATGAGCAATCTGAGCAATCTGAGCTTTGACACGATTCAGGTCGGCGACACCCTGCCCCCGCTGACGCTGGAGCCGATCAACCGCACCACGCTGGCGCTGTTTGCCGGCGCCTCGAACGACCACAACGCGATCCATATCGACATCGACTTCGCGCGCCGCGCCGGCATGCCGGACGTGTTCGCCCACGGCATGCTGTCGATGGCCTACCTGGGCCGCCTGCTCACGCTGTGGGTGGACCAGCGCCAGCTGCGCCAGTTCGGCGTGCGCTTTGTCGGCATCACGCACCTCGGCCACCGCATCACCTGCAGCGGCCGCGTGGTGGAAAAGTTCGAGGCCGACGGCGAGCGCCGCGTCAAAGTGGAAATCCAGACAGCCAACCAGTACGGCGAAACCAAGATCCTCGGCGACGCAGTCGTCGCGCTGTAACCCCCTTTTTTGATATCAAGGAGCAAGACATGGGAAAACTCGACGGCAAGGTGGCACTGGTCACCGGTTCGGGCCGCGGCATCGGCCAGGCTATCGCACTGAAGCTGGCCAGCGAAGGCGCGCGTCTGGTCATCAATGACCTCGACGCCGAACCGGCGCACGAGATGGTCGAGACGCTGAAGAAGCTGGGCGCCGAAGCCGTGGCCTGCGTGGGCAACGTGAGCGCGCCGGACTTTGCCGATCGCTTCGTCAACACGGCGATGACCCAGTTCAAGAGCATCGACATCCTGGTAAACAACGCCGGCTTTACCTGGGACGACGTGGTGCAGAAGATGAGCGACGAGCAGTGGTACGCCATCATCGACTGCCACATGACCGCGCCCTTCCGCATCATCCGCGCGGCCTATCCGCATATCAAGGCGTTGCACGCCGCCGACAAGGAAGCCGGTCGCGAGGTGTATCGCAAGATCGTCAACATCTCGTCGACCTCGGCCCTGAACGGCAACGCCGGCCAGCTGAACTACTCGGGCGCCAAGTCCGGCGTGATCGGCATGACCCGCGCGCTCGCCCGCGAATGGGGCCGCTTCAATGTCAACGTAAACGCGGTGGCATTCGGCCTGATCCACACCCGCATGACCTCGGCGGATGCCAAGGCCGGTGCCACGGTCAAAATCGACGGCCGCGACATCCGCGTTGGCCTGAACCCGGATCTGCTCAAGGCCCACGCCCAGCGCAACCCGCTCGGCCGGGGCGGCACCCCGGAAGAAGCCGCCGGCGGCGTGTACCTGTTCTGCTCGCCCGAGTCGAACTACATCACGGGCCAGACCATCGCCGTGGCAGGCAACGTGCAGTAGGGCTGTAGTCAAGCAGTACCATGCCGGTCATCGCCCGATGACCGGCATGCGTGACCGGGCCTCGTCAAGCGGGATCTCCGTCCTCAGCGAAAAGCCTGGCCCCCCTTGCTCCCCACCACACGGCCCCCGCGGGCCGCCATCTGCCGTCCCCTCCACTCTCGTAAAACCTCCTTGCCACGTCATGATCCGCCTGCTAGAGTCCACAACTGATCACTGCATAGTTAAAGAAGAATCGATCGTGCCGCCTGGCAGGCGCGACGACCACCGACAGGAGACACGATGGTTCCGGCACTATGGTTTGACGGGCGAGCGTACTCGGCCGACTGGATGAAGGGGGAGATCCGGCGCATTCTCGCTGGCCTGCACGATCTGCAATGCAAGGAGGGCGACACCATCGCCGCCATGCTGCGCAACAGCCCGGAGTACGTGGCGCTTGTGCTGGCCTGCCGCCAGGCGGGGCTGTACCTGGCATCGATCAACTGGCACTTCAAGGCGCTCGAAGCCAACCATATCCTGACCGACAGCGGTGCCCGCGCGCTGGTTGTCGATGCGGACCTGCTCGACCCGGTGCGCGAAGGCATCCCCGCGGGCGTCGGCATTATCCTGGTCTCGCGCGGCGCAGCGCCGCCGTCCAGCCCGCAGGCGCATCACTGGGCGGATTTCGGAGCGGGCCTGCCGGCCATGCCGCCGCGCACCGGCACCTCGCACGGGGCCATCGCCTATACCTCCGGCACCACCGGCAAGCCCAAAGGCGTGCGCCGCATTCCCGGCGCGCGCGAAGAGCGCGCCGCCATGGAGCAGCGGCTGCAGCGGGTCACCGACATCGTCTACGGCACAGGGGCGGACGTGACGGCCTACCTAAGCGCGCCGATCTACCACAGCGCGGCCATGGCCTACCTCTCGCACTTCTGCAACCTGGGCGCCACGCTGGTGCTGGAGCCGCGCTTCGATGCGCAGCGCACGCTTGCGCTGCTGGCGCGCCACAAGGTCACGCATGCCTACCTGGTGCCGACCATGTACCAGCGCCTGCTGGCCTTGCCGCCAGAAGCGCGCACGGGGCATGACCTGTCCGCGCTGCGCCAGGTGGCCTCGACCGGCTCGCCCTGCCCCGTTCCCCTCAAGCAGGCCATGATCGCGTGGTTCGGGCCGATCATCACGGAGGCCTACGGATCGAGCGAGGCGGGCTACACCACGTTTGCCGACTCGGCGAACTGGCTGCGCCATCCGGGCTCGGCGGGCAGCCCGCTTCCCGATGCCGAAATCCGCGTCCTGGACGACGACGGCAACGCGTTGCCGGCGCGGGAAATCGGCCTGATCTATGTTCGCCAGCGCGCCCTGCCCGACTTCACCTACATCAACCGGCCCGAAGCCCGCGCGGCCGTGGAGCGCGACGGGCTGATCACGCTGGGCGACATGGGCTACCTGGATGAAGACGGGTTCCTGCACATCCGCGACCGCAAGGCCGATATGGTCATCTCGGGCGGCGTGAACATCTATCCGGCGGAGATCGAGTCGGTGCTGCAGACCATGCCGGGCGTTGCGGACTGCGCGGTCTTCGGCATTCCCGATGCGGAGTTCGGCGAAGGCCTGGCCGCCGCGGTCCAGCCAAGCCCCGGGCACAGCCTCGACGGCGCGCAGGTGCAAGCGTTCCTGCGCGAGCGCATTGCCAACTACAAAGTACCACGCATCGTCGAGATCCACGCGATGCTGCCGCGGGAAGACACCGGCAAGATCTTCAAGCGCCGGCTGCGCGAGCCGCACTGGCAGGACCAGGCGCGCGCCATCTGAATCCAGCGGTGCCCAAGCGCATCAAACCCATCAAAAGCAGGTAAATAAAACAGATCGGAGACAGCACCCATGGCCATCGCCTTCCCCACCAATGAGCCCTATTTGTCCGGCTACTTCGCGCCGCTGCACGCCGAGTGCGACGCGCCCAACCTGCCGGTCACCGGCGAAGTGCCCGCCGGGCTGCGCGGCACCTATTACCGCAACGGGCCGAATCCGCAGTTCGCGCCGCGCGGCAAATATCATTGGTTCTCGGGCGATGGCATGCTGCACGCGTTTCATTTCGAGAAGGGCCGCGTGTCCTACCGCAACCGCTGGATCCGCACACCGAAATGGGTCATGGAAAACGAGAACGGCGAAGGCTTGTCGGGCTCGCTGGCAAGCCGGCACCTGACGGACCCCAGGCTGCTTGAGCTGAACTCCACCGTGGCCAATACCAACGTGGTCTGGCATGGCGCCCGCCTGCTGGCGCTGGAAGAAGCGCATATGCCATTCGAAGTGGACCCGGTATCACTGGCGCCGCGCGGCTACCAGACCTTCGATGAGAAATTTTCCGGGCCCATGACCGCGCACCCCAAGATCGACCCGGTCAACGGCGAAATGGTCTTCTTCGGCTATGGGGCCCGCGGCCCGTTCACACCGGACCTGATGCTGCATGTGGCAGACAGCCAGGGCAAGCTGCTGCGCTCCGTGCATATCGTCGCGCCGTTCCCGAGCATGGTCCATGACTTCATGGTGACGCGCACCCACATCCTGTTTCCCATCTTCCCGCTGACGGGGTCGATGGAGCGCGCCACCAACGCCCAGCCGGCCTATGCGTGGGAACCGGACAAAGGCACGCACATCGGCATCCTGCCGCGCGACGGCACCGCGGCGGACGTGCGCTGGTTCACCGGCGATCCGTGCTACGTCTTCCATCCGATGAACGCCTTCGACGCGCCGCACGGCGGCATCGTCTGCGACATGATGAAGTACGACGTTCCGCCGCTGTTCCCCGGGCCGGACGGACGCCCACTCTCCAACGGCGCACCCGTGGCCAGCCTGGTGCGCTGGACCTTCGACCTGGCGGGGAAATCCGGCGCGTATCGCGAGCAGCCGCTATGCGATACGCCGGGCGAGTTTCCGCGCCTGGACGAGCGCTTTGCCATGCTGCCCTACCGGCACGGCTATTACTGCAGCGGCGATATCTCCGCCTCCACCAAAGGCGACAGCCTGCGCAGCGGCCTGGCGCATATCGACTTGGCCACCGGGCAGATCGCGCAGTACCAGCCGCCGGCCGGCGACAAATGCGGCGAACCCGTGTTTGTCCCGCGCCATGCGGATGCCGACGAGGGCGACGGCTGGCTGCTGTCCGTGATCTGGCGCGCCGCGGAGAACCGCAGCGATATGGCCATCTTCAACGCGCAGGCGCTGGCGCAGGGGCCGGTGGCGCTGGTGCACCTGTCGCATCGCGTGCCCGCCGGCTTCCATGGCAACTGGCGTCCCGCCGACTGAGGCGGATGCATGCTGCGATGCACGCAGCGCAAGGTGCTGGTGGACTGACCGGGCAAGGCCCCCGGCCTAGCGCGGCGTTGCCGATCCCCGCAACGCCGCCAGGCAGAACTGCACGACAACATCGGCCATCTGCTCGGCCGTGGGCTTGTGCGTGGAGGCCACGGGCAGGCGGCGGCGGTCGATGGTCAGCGTGGCCAGGCCGTGGGTGGCGGCCCACACGGAGAAAGCCAGTTGTTCCTCGCTGAGCTCGCCGACGCCTGGCGCCTGCAGTACGGGCCCGATGGCGCTGCGCAGCACCTGGAACGAGGCAGCGCCCGCCTCCGCCAGCTCCGGATACTGCTCCCGGTCCGCGATCTCCGGCCCGAACATCAGGTGAAACCGCGCGGGATGCGCCTGGGCGAACGCCACGTAGGCGAGCATGATCGCCCGCAGCCGGCCTGCCGCATCGGCAGGGTCGATGTTCTCCACGCTCTGGCGGCGATACGCCACCAGGTCGCGAAACGCCTGGGCCGCAATGGCGGCCAGCAGCCCGTTCCTGTCTTTGAAGTGATAGGCCGGCGCGCCCGGCGAGACCCCGGCCAGCTTGGCTGCCGTGCGCATGCTCATGCCCGCGATCCCCTCGGTATCGAGCAGATGGGTGCCCCACGCGATCAGCGAAGCGCGCAGGTCGCCATGGTGCCATTGCCCTTCCGGCTTGGTGGTTCCACCTTGGGACTGGCCCTGCTTTACCGGGGCGTCGCCGCGTGCTGTTGCTGGTTTTTTCATGGAAGCGGAGTTTATCAAATGCCTGCACCGCGGCATGAATGCCCACGGTTTTCTCAATAATTAGACAATTGTGCCGCCACGGCTGCTGCGGACCAGCGCGAGGTGCCCACGGGCCGCAATCCTGCGTGCCGCCAGGCCCCTAAAAATCCCTTGCAAACGCGATTTCTCACGTGTAATCTAAAAAATAAGACAGATGCCGAATGGCAAAGGCTATTTGCAGCGTAGTGCCTGCAGCCCGATCCATCCGGTTATTTTTTCTCCATGCAGTCTACAAATTGAGACAAATTTCGGATTACCAGTGGTGTCCCGCAACCCGGGCCAGCCGGCAGCAGCGCTAACCCGCGCAACAAGTGAACCAGAAGACGCTACCCGTCGACGACACAGCCCGCCGGCCGGCGCACATGCTCAACAAAGGCACAGAGGAACGCCCCATGGAAGCCAACGCTCGCGCATCGGTCCCCACGTCCGACGCCCCGCCCCTACGAACCGACCGGGCCTCGCCCTACGCCTGGAAGGCGCTGGCCGGCTCGGCCATCGGTTACGCGATGGATGGGTTCGACCTGCTCATCCTCGGTTTCATGCTGCCCGCCATCAGCGTGGCCTTGAGCCTGAGCACCGGACAGTCCGGTGCCCTGGTGACGTGGACGCTGATCGGCGCGGTTGCCGGCGGCATCCTCTTCGGCGCGCTGAGCGATCGTTACGGGCGCGTGCGCGTGCTCACCTGGACCATTGTGCTGTTTGCGGTCTTCACCGGCCTGTGTGCGTTCGCACAGGGCTTCTGGGATTTGCTGGCCTACCGCACCATCGCCGGCATCGGCCTGGGTGGCGAGTTCGGCATCGGCATGGCGCTGGCCGCGGAAGCCTGGCCCGCCAGCAAGCGCGCGCGGGTGTCGTCGTACGTGGCGCTGGGCTGGCAGAGCGGCGTGCTGCTGGCGTCCTTGCTGACGCCGCTGCTGCTGCCGCAAATCGGCTGGCGCGGCATGTTCCTGCTGGGCGTGGTGCCGGCGCTGGTGGCCTGGTTCGTGCGCAACCGGCTGCATGAGCCGGAAGTGTTCGTGCGCCATGCCGAGGCCCAGGACAAGGCCCAGGACAAGAACAAGCCGAGCGCATTCAAGCTGCTGGTGGCCGATGGCCGCACCACGCGAACCAGCCTCGGCATCGTGATCCTGTGCTCGGTCCAGAACTTTGGCTACTACGGCATCATGATCTGGCTGCCGACCTATTTGTCCAAAGCCCTGGGCTTCTCGCTGACCAAGTCCGCCATGTGGACCTCGGTCACCATCGTGGGGATGATGGTCGGCGTCTACGTGTTTGGCCAACTGGCCGACCGCATCGGGCGCAAGCCCAGCTTCCTGATCTTCCAGGCTGGCGCGGTGGCGATGGTGATCGCGTATGCGCAGATGTCCGACCCCGTCACCATGCTCTGGGCCGGCGCGGTCATGGGCCTGTTCGTCAACGGCATGATCGGCGGCTACGGCGCGCTGATCTCGGAAGCCTATCCCACCGCGGCGCGCGCCACCGCGCAAAACGTCCTGTTCAACATCGGGCGTGGCGTGGGCGGCTTCGGGCCCATCGTGGTCGGGGCCCTTGCCGCAGCCTATTCCTTCCAGGTGGCCATTGCCCTGTTGGCCAGCATCTACGTGCTGGACATGATCGCCACGATCTTCCTCATCCCCGAGCTCAAGGGCGTCGAGCTGGAATAAGCGGCGCGCATTGCATCGCCCCGTACCGCATTAGTCAGGACTCAGGAGTCATCATGCCTGCAACCTTGTGCAGCCCGGACAGCACCGCCGCGGTAGCGTCCTATCGCTGCCGCGTGGTCGAACATTCGTGGGTCAACCAGCGCTACAAGCACATCCGCCTCGAAGCGGATGCGCCCATTGCCAGGATCACGAAGCCCGGGCAGTTCTACCAGCTGCGCTGCCCCACCACCGACACGGAACAGCCGTTCCTGCTGCGCCCCATGAGCGTCTATGGCGCGGGGCCGGAAGCGGGCCGCATCGAGTTCCTCTACAACGTGACCGGCGTGGGCACGCGCGCCATGGCCAGCCTGCCGGTGGATGGCCACATGGAGATCGTCGGCCCGCTCGGCAACACCTTCACCTTCAGGCCGGATTTCAAGCGGATCCTGGTGGTGGCGCGCGGCGTGGGCCTGGCCACCATGGCGCCGCTGATCCAGCAGGCTGCCGAAGCTGGCGCCGCCATTACCGCGGTGATGTCGGCCCGCACCCGCGACGACCTGATGGAGCACGAATTCCTGCGCGGGGCCAACGCCCAAGTGCATAGCGTGTTCGATGCCGATGGCTCCTCGTCGGTGGAGGCCACGGAGGTACTCATGCGCGGCCTGATCGGGCAGCAGCGCCCGGATGCGGTCTACACCTGCGGCTCGCACCGCCTGCTGATGCTGCTGCAGCGCGTGCTGGCCGACCATCCCGAGGTGGTGGGCGAAGTCGCCATGGAGCAGCGCATGGCCTGCGGCATGGGCGTGTGCCTGTCCTGCGTGCGGCTGTTCGATTGCGATGGCGACAAGCAATTCCTGCGGGTCTGCCGGGAAGGCCCGGTGTTTTCCATTCGTGAAGTGGTCGGGGAGGTGGAGTTTGGCTGATCTC
The DNA here is from genome assembly GCF_059421605.1 of Cupriavidus sp. GW821-FHT02F09. Classification (NCBI taxonomy): domain Bacteria; kingdom Pseudomonadati; phylum Pseudomonadota; class Betaproteobacteria; order Burkholderiales; family Burkholderiaceae; genus Cupriavidus; species Cupriavidus sp. GW821-FHT02F09. The sequence continues at coordinate 278,589 of NZ_JBWKVH010000001.1, read as the reverse complement.
ACCGTTCGGGTTGGCGACTTGACGCTGCGCAACCCGGTCATGCCCGCCTCCGGCTGCTTCGCCATCGAGTACCGCGAAGCGCTGGACCTCAACCAGCTTGGCGCGCTGGTGATCAAGAGCGTCTCCCCCAGCTCCCGGGCCGGCAACCCCACGCCACGGGTAGCCGAGGCCTATGGCGGCATGCTGAACGCCATCGGCATCCCGAGCAAGGGGCTCGACTATTACCGCGAATGCGTGCTGCCGCCTTACACGCGCTACAACACGCCGGTGGTGGTGTCGATCTCCGCCGATACCGCGCAGGCGTTCGCCCTGGCGTGCGAGCAGATGTCCTTGCCCGAGGTTGCCGCCATCGAGGCCAATATCTCGTGCCCCAACCTGGAAGCCGACGGCATGGCCTTCGCCATGCTGCCCGAGACCACCTACAAGGCGGTCTGCGCCATCCGCCGGCGCACGCGCCACCCCCTCTGGGTCAAGCTCACGCCCAACGCCAGCCACATCGCGGCCGTGGCCCGGGCGGCGGAAGACGCCGGCGCCGACGCCATCGTCATGGGCAACACGGTGCTGGGCATGGCCATCGACGTGCGTACCCGCAAGCCCAAGCTGGGCAATGTCATGGGCGGCCTGTCCGGCCCGGCCATCAAGCCGATTGCCCTGCGGCTGGTGCACCAGTGCCATCGCGCCGTGCGCATCCCCATCATCGGCTGCGGCGGCATCCAGAACGCCGAGGATGCCGTCGAGTTCATGCTCGCCGGCGCCGCCGCCGTCCAGGTCGGCACGGCGTCCTTCCGGGACCCCGGCGTCATGCAAAAGATCATCGACGGGCTGCAGGACTATTGCCAGGAAACCGGCACCGGGGCGCTGCGCGGCCTGGTGGGCCAGGTCCGGCTCGACCCGCACTTAAGCGACCGCTGGCTGCGCTTCGCGCAGCAATCCGGCTGAGCGCCATCCGCAAAAGACCGCTCGCGCCGGCGCATGCCGCCGGCGCGTCACTGCAACGATCAACAAACGTGCCATGGAAATTCTGCAACTCAAGCCGGTCGCCGAACAGCTCTTCAAGGACATACGCGAGCTGTCGTCCGATGGCGTTGGCGTGACCCGCGACAGCTACGGCGCGGGCGAGACCGCGGCGGCGGCCTACCTGCGGGACTTCGCGCTGCGCCACGGCCTGCAAGCGCAGGCCGACCGCGCCGCCAATCTCGTCTTCCGCCTGCCGCAAGCCGACGCGGGCGCGCCCGCTACGTGGGTCGGCTCCCACCTGGACTCCGTCCCGCAAGGCGGCAACTTCGACGGGCTGGCGGGAATCGTCGCTGGCCTGCTCTGCCAGCTCCGGCAAAAGCGCACCGGCCGGCACTCGCGCGTGCCGCTGCAGGTAGTGGGCTTCCGGGGCGAGGAAAGTGCCTGGTTCGGCAAGGCGTACATGGGTTCGGGCGCGCTGCTGGGCAAGCTCAGCGCCGACGACCTGGCGCTGGCGCACCGTCATTCCGGCGAGTCGCTGGCGGCCTGCATGACAGCCGCCGGCGCCGACGTCGAGGCGATCCGCGCGCAGGCGCCGCTGCTCGACAAAGCCAAGGTCCATGCCTACCTGGAACTGCATATCGAGCAAGGCCCGGTGATGGTCGCGCGCGGCTTGCCGGTGGCGGTGGTGCCCGGCATCCGCGGCAATGTGCGGCACAACCGGATCCAGTGCATCGGCGAGGCAGGCCACTCCGGCGCGGTGCCACGGTGGCTGCGCAAGGACGCCATGTTTGCCGTGGCCGACCTGATCACGCGGCTGGACGAGCACTGGCGTGTGCTGCTGGAGCGCGGCATCGACCTGGTCGTCACCACCGGCATGGTCAGCACCAGCCCGGAGGCGCATTCGATCTCCCGCATCCCCGGCATGGTGAATTTCAGCTTCGAGGCGCGCAGCAAGAGCGTGGAAACGCTGGAAGGCTTCTATCAACTGCTGCGCACGGAATGCAAGGCCATCTCGCGCGACCGCGGCGTGCGGTTCGAGTTCGACCGCCGCATCGAATCGGCCCCGGCCACCATGGACGGCAGGGTCTGCGAACTGCTCACGCAGGCATGCCGCCAACGCGACCTCCCGGTTGAGCAGGTGCCGAGCGGCGCGGGGCACGATGCATCGCTGTTCGCCAACGCCGGCATCCCCACCGGCATGCTCTTCGTGCGCAACGAGCACGGCTCGCACAACCCGGAAGAGGCCATGGACATCGATGATTTCCTGCTTGGCGTGCAGGTGCTGGACGACACCATCGCGAGCCTCTGAGCCGCGGCCGAGCACAAACACTGAAGCACTGAAGCACAAAAGCACTGGAGCCCTGCATGTCTCAACTACGCCCTCAACCCGACCTGTCATTGTCGGTAGGCCAGGCCCTGCTGGATGCCGGCTGCGTGAAATTCCGCACGGACGAGCCGTTCCGGCTGCCCTCCGGCTGGGCCAGCCCGGTCTATATCGACTGCCGCCGGCTGATCTCGTTTCCGGCGCTGCGCAAGGCGCTGATCCAGCGCGGCTTGACGCTGCTGCGGGCACGCAACCGGATCGACGGCATCGATGCCGTGGTCGGCGCCGAATCGAGCGGCATCGCATTTGGCGCCTGGATGGCCGAAGCCCTGGCGCTCCCGCTGCTCTATGTGCGCAAGGAAGCCAAGGGGCTGGGGCCCGCCTCGCAGATCGAGGGGGCCGTCAACGCCGGCGACCGCGTGCTGCTGGTGGACGACATGATGGCCGCCGCGCGCTCCAAGCGGATCTTCTGCGAGGCGCTGGCAGCCGCCGGCGCCGTGGTGACGGACATCTTCGTGGTGTTCGACTACGGCACGTTCCCCACCGAGCGCATCCTCGCCCCGTGGCAGGCCAGGATCCATTCCCTCGCGAACTGGCAGGACATCCTGCAAGCCGCGCGTGACAGCGGCAACGTGGACAGCCGCGGCATTGACGAACTGCAGCGCTTTCTGGCCGACCCGGCCCGATGGTCGCGGGACCACGGCGGCATCGGGGCGGGCGAGACGGCAACGACGACATTGCCCTGCAAGGCGTAACGCGCAAGCGGGGTCTGGTTGCCGGATTCGTCGGCGCCAAGGAAGGCGCCGGGAGAGATTCGGGTTCCGCCTTGCGCAAGGTACGAATCGCGTCTGGCGCGCCTCCCGTGCTGCACTGCAATGTGAGCGCCGGTTCGGGATGTGCTAAAAAGACGCGGCGCGCAGACCGGTGCCGTGTGATAGTGGCATACAACGCAGCCGTGTCGACCTATCGAACGCTGACGCACCTTGCCATTGGAGTGACGCATGTTGAGGAAGCTGGCATGACGCAATCATATGCACTGCAACACGCACGACGCGTTTCATCCGTGGTCGACAATGCGTCATTCCATGAAGCGGCGGCGCAGGCGCGCCTGTTTCGCTCCTGGACCCGCTCGCTCAATACCTTTCAGCTGGATCCGGGAAATACGTCCGGCCCGCGCGTCATCACTGCGACGGAGCTGAAAGACAGGCGCAATCGCGCCGAGGCCCTGCTGCGCTTCTCGAGCCCGGTGGTGGAGCGCTTGCACGGCGTCGTCGGCAAGGCGGGCTATTGCGTGCTGGTGGCCGACGCCGACGGCGCCCTGATCGATTTTCGTGGGCAGGAAGACCGCCGCAAGGAATACCGGCAGCACGGCCTGTATCACGGCCGCTATTTCACGGAGGACGCCGAGGGAACCAGCGGGGTGGCCTGCGTGCTGGCCGACAAGGAACCCATCACCGTCCACACCGAGGATCACTTCAGGGCAGCGTTCACCTGCCTGACCTGTACCGCCGCACCCATTATCTCGCCAGCCGGCGAACTCACCGGCGTGCTGGACGTATCGGCCGTGCGAAACAGTGAAAACCGGGATTCGCAGGAACTGATCTACGCCTGGGTATGCCAGGCGGCGGAGATGATCGAGAACGCTTACCTGCTCCACGATACCGGCCACCTGTGGACCCTGTACCTGCACCGCAGCCAGGACTACCTGAGCCTGCACCCCGAACTGCTGATTGCGTTCGACGATGCCGGAAACATTGCATCGATGAACCGGCAGACAAGGAGCATGCTGAGCACGCTATACACCGCGATTCCGGCGAACGTCCAGCATCTGTTCGATCTCAATGCCGGACAGGTCATCGACCTGAACAGCGGCCTGGAGATGTTCCCGTTGCGCCTGACCCGTGGCGGGGACCGCTTTTTCGCGAGACTTCGCCCGCCACGCCAAGCCTTGCGCACGCTATCGCTGTCGCCGGGACACCCGGCCACCGGCCACGCCGAGCCCGCGGCCCGTGCCATCGCCAGCGATCGTCTGGTCGCCGGCGACCCACAGGTCTCGTCGCATCTCGCCCGCGCGCTCCAGATCATCGACCGGCGTATTCCCGTGCTGCTGCAAGGCGAGACGGGAACAGGCAAGGAGGCGTTCGCGCTCGCCGTGCATCGTGGTTCGCTGCGCGCGTCGCAGCCGTTTGTCGCCGTCAACTGTGCGGCCATCCCGGATACGCTGATCGAAAGCGAGCTGTTCGGCTACGCGGAAGGCGCGTTCACCGGCGCAAAGCGCAAGGGGCTCAAGGGAAAGATACTCCAGGCGCACGCAGGCACTTTGTTCCTGGACGAGATCGGCGACATGGCTTTGCCGCTGCAGACTCGGCTACTCCGCGTGCTGGCTGAGAACGAGCTGGTGCCGCTGGGCTCCGAGCAATCGGTGCGGGTCGATATCAACCTGATCTGCGCCACCCACAGGGACCTTGCGCGCATGGTCTCCGAAGGCACCTTCCGGGAAGACCTCTACTATCGCCTGACTGGCGCCGTGTTCCGGCTGCCTCCCCTGCGCGATCGCACCGACCTTGGCGAGCTCGTCGACTTCTTCCTGGCGGATGAAGCCCAGGCGCACGGCACCCGGTCCGCGCTGTCCGAGGAGGCAATGGCATGCATCCGCCGCTATCGCTGGCCCGGCAACGTACGGCAACTGCGCATGGCATTACGGTATGCATGCGCGCTGGCCGCGGCCCAAGGCGTCATTGTTGCCGAAGATCTTCCCGACTATCTGCGCTGCCCGGCCGATGCCGCGCCAGCGGCGCCGCCGCCCGCGAGCCCGCCAGTCACCGCGCAGGCATCCGACAGTGCCGGCCTGCGCCCCGGCGAGCTTCTCGAACGGGAGCACATCGCGCAGATGCTCGCCTGCCACCACTGGCGCGTCAAGGAAACCGCCAAGGCACTGGGCATGAGCCGCGCGACCATCTACCGCAAGATGGCCAGATACGGCATTGTCTACCCGGGTTCGGCGTCCTTGCCGGCGTCGGCGCCCTGGTCTCAGGCGGACGAGGCGGACTGAGGCACGGTGTCTCACCGGATCGAGCCGGGCCGTCTCACGCGGGCCGCGCCGTAGCTTGCCGGGCCCTCGCCGGCGTCGTGCTGTATCGCAGCAATAACCCCGCGCGGCCCACGCTTCACCCTGCCTGCGCCTGCGCCCTGCCCACGCTGCGCCGCAGCGCGCGCAGCACCTTCGGCATCCGCCCTCGTCCGCCGTCCTCTCTGGCATGGTTCATGCGATTTCCTTCCTGCACGAAGGCCACGCCACACACTGATCCGCGGCACCCGCATGGTCCTTCGTCGATTCCCCACAACTACGATGGAGACACAACCGTGAGCAACGAAGGTTCGGTGCATCAGCCCAGCATGAAGGCCGCCGTATGGCGGGGTCGCCACGATGTCCGCGTCGAGGAGGTACGCGTTCCGGACAAGCCCGCCGAAGGATGGGTAAAGATCCGCGTGCATTGGTGCGGCATCTGCGGGTCGGACCTGCATGAATATGTCGCGGGCCCGGTCTTTATCCCGGTGGACCATCCCCACCCGCTCACCGGACTGAAGGGGCAGTGCATTCTGGGCCACGAGTTCAGTGGCGAGATCGCGGAACTGGGCGCAGGCGTGACCGGTTTCAAGGTCGGCGAACGCGTCACCGCGGATGCCTGCCAGCATTGCGGAAAATGCTATTACTGCACCCATGGCCTGTACAACATCTGCGAGAGTCTCGCGTTCACCGGCCTGATGAACAACGGCGCATTCGCGGAATACGTCAACGTGCCGGCGGAGCTGCTCTACAAGCTGCCGGAGAACTTCCCCACCGAGGCGGGGGCACTGATCGAACCGCTGGCGGTAGGGCTGCATGCCGTGAAGAAAGCCGGCAACATCGTCGGCCAGACGGTTGTGGTGGTCGGCGCCGGCACCATCGGCCTGTGCACGATCATGTGTGCGAAGGCGGCGGGCGCAGGCCGCATCATCGCGCTCGAAATGTCGTCGGCGCGCAAGAAGAAGGCGCTGGAGGTTGGCGCCAACGTCGTCATCGATCCCAAGGAATGCGACGCGATCGCGGAGGTCAAGGCGCTGACCGGCGGCTATGGCGCGGATGTGTCCTTCGAGTGCATCGGCAACAAGGCCACGGCGAAGCTTGCCATCGACGTGATCCGCAAGGCCGGGAAATGCGTGATGGTGGGCATCTTCGAAGAGCCCAGCGCGTTCAATTTCTTCGAGATCGTATCGACGGAAAAGGAAATCATCGGATCGCTCGCCTATAACGGCGAATTCGCCGACGTGATCCGCTTTATCGCCGATGGCCGCATCGACGTGCAGCCGCTCATCACCGGGCGGATCTCCCTCGCCGACATTGTGTCGCACGGCTTCGAAGAACTCGTCAACAACAAGGATGGCAACGTCAAGATCATCGTCCAGCCGGTTGCCAGCCTGGCGGCCTGAGCGCCGGACAGCTTGACGACTTAACGGCTTGACGGCTTGACGGCTTGACGGCCGCTCATTCCAACGCGCCGCGTTGACCAACGCGGCCACCCTCCCATCCCACCGGCATGCGGGCCTCACGCGATGCAGCGTCGCGCAGCGGCCAGCGCGCGCCTCGCGTGCCGGGCCTTCATCGTACTGGACATGCCGGTCATGGAACCCCTCAGCCCCCATATCGAAGCTCAAGACACACCAGCGCTCGCGCCTGCCGGATTAGCGCTGCGGCCATTGGCATTCTCCGTGGCCGTCTTCCTGATCGTGCACGGCATCAGCCTTGGCGTATGGCGCCTGTTCGCCGACCCTGCCCAGGCCGTCTGGAAATACGCCCCCCAGCCATTTGGCATGTACCTCTTCTGGGGCATCCTGGTGCTGGTCTTCATCGGCTTCAACTTCGGCATGGCGGGATTCTCAGCGCTGAAGCAGCCCGTGCGCGGCTGCGCCGCCACGGTCGTGACGCTGGCGCTCTCCTTCGCCGTGCCCGCCGCGCTGGTCCATGGCTACGGCGCACTGGATCCGGCATTCAGCGCCATCAACGGCGCCGGCTACGGCGCGGCCGGCCTGATCGTGCTGATCGGCTTCTACGGCTTCGGCATACTGGCGACAGGCATGGCCGGATGGCCATGGTCCGACAGCGGCCTGAGCCCCGCGGCTAGCGGCCTTGCTCAAATCGCCGCCGGCTGTTGCCTCACGGGCCTGGGCTATTTCCTGCTTATCTATCCCAGCGTATCGGCCACCACCGCGCCGCATGCGACCCTGCTGCCGTTGCCGGTGGCGATCGGCTGGTTCTATTCCGTTATCGTGGCGTGGCTGACGACATTCCTGATCTTCGACAACTGGCCGTGGAACAGGCTGGCCCGGAAAAGCCATATGGCGCTCGCCGCGCTGGCCGGCAACTTCTTGCTGGGCACTGCGCTCTATGCCGTGCATCTGGCGTTGCTCAGATGGGTCCTCATCCCGCCCGGCGCCGTTGAAAAGATCGGCGCGATGCTTCCAAGCTGGCCCGCGCAGCTAGGCGTATGGATTGCCTTCTGGCTGATCTTCTGGGCCAACGTTGCCGGCAACTGGCCGACCCGGTTCGGTGCCGGCACGAACCGGGCCATACGCGCGGCATCCTGCTGGGGCCTTGGACTGATCTCCTTTTTTGCCTATACGCGATGGTTTGCCGGCGCCGTGCTGCATGAAGCGGAGATCGTCCCCGGCTTTGGCGGCGATCCGCTTACCTGGGTCGACCTGCTCAACTACGTCATGCTGATCTACGCCGTCTATTTCGAGTTCTACGGTCTTTCGAAGAAGAACGGCTGATCTGCCTGCCGCAAGGCTTGGCCGGCACTCCGTCCCCCTCGCGCGCCTTGCCTGCGGAAAAGCCGCCTCCGACGGCGACAGATGTCCCGCCCGATGCGACATCTGTCTCGCCGCCAGGCGCGACAGATGCCTGCCGCGGGCCTGGCGCCAGGCCGGCCCTCCCCACGCGTATCCGGCCTGCGGCAAGGCCTGGCGGGAAGCCGCGGGCCGGGCGCGGGGCTTCCCGCCCGCGCTGGCACCACTCTTGCAATTCAGGCTGGTCCGGCACCGCAGCCGGCCGCTGAAACGAAAGCAAGAGGAGACCCCGAATGGAACCCACCCCAAGCCATCTTCTGTGGATGTACGAGAAGATGATCGAGATCCGGCAATACGAAGAGACCATGGCCAAGGTCTACCTCGAAGGCAAGCTGCCGCCGAAGATCCAGAAAGGCCTGGCCTTCGACATCGGCGCCGGCCCCGTGCCCGGCGAGATGCATCTCGCAGCCGGGCAGGAGCCGGTGGCGGTGGGCGTATGCGCGCACTTGCGGCCGGAGGACACCGTGGTCGGCGCGCACCGCTCGCACCACTTCGCCATCGCCAAGGGCGTGCCGCTCGATGCCATGACCGCCGAGATGTTCGGCAAGGCCACCGGGCTCGGGCGCGGCAAGGGCGGCCATATGCACCTGTTCCATCCCGAAACCAGGTTCTCCTGCAGCGGCATCGTCGGCGCGAGTTCGCCGCAGGCCTGCGGCGCCGCGCTGGCGGCGCGCAAGCTGGGCAAGGACTGGGTAGCCGTGTCCTTCTTCGGCGAAGGCGCGGCCAACCAGGGCTCGTTCCATGAATCGCTCAACCTGGCAGCGCTGTGGAAGCTGCCGGTGGTGTTCGTCTGCGAGGACAACAAGTACGGCATCTCGGTGGAGAAGTCCGCCTCCACCTCGGTGCCTTCCAATGACGTGCGCGCCGCCGGCTATGGCATGCCGGGCGTGCTGGTGGATCACAACGACGCCGTCGCGGTGTACCACGCCGCCGGCGAGGCCGTGGCGCGGGCGCGGCGCGGCGAAGGCCCCACGCTGATCGAAGTCAAGACCGACCGCTATCTCGGCCACTTCCAGGGCGACCCGGAAACCTACCGCCCGCGCGACGAAGCCAAGACCCTGCGCAGCGCCGATCCGATCCACGCCCTGGGCGCCACGCTGCGCGCCAGCGGCCTGCTCGACGACGCCGCCGAAGCCGCCTTGCGCCAGACCATCTCGGCGCGCATCGAGGCCGCTTATGAATTTGGCCGCAACAGCCCCTACCCCGCGCCCGCAGAAGCGCTGCAACACGTCTTCGTCCAGCAAGACCTCGCACCAGCATAAACAGGAGACCCGCATGCAAACCGCACAAAGCGCGCCCCAGGGCACGCGCACGCTCACCATGGCCCAGGCCATCGCCGAAGCCATCGGCCAGGAAATGGAGCGCGACTCGCGCGTCTTCGTGATGGGCGAGGATATCGGCAAGTACGGCGGCATCTTCAGCGCCACCACCGGCTTGCTGGACCGCTTCGGGCCCGATCGCATCATGGATACGCCGATCTCGGAAACCGCCTTCATGGGCGCGGCCATCGGCGCCGCCGCGCAAGGGCTGCGCCCGATCGCGGAACTGATGTTCGTGGATTTCTTCGGGGTGTGCTTCGACCAGATCTACAACCATCTCGCCAAGAACACCTATATGTCCGGCGGGCGCGTGGGCCTGCCGGCGGTGGTGATGACCGGCATCGGCGGCGGCTACAACGATGCCGCCCAGCATTCGCAATGCCTGTACGCCAGCTTTGCCCACATGCCGGGCATGAAGGTGGTGGTGCCGTCCAACGCCTACGACGCCAAGGGCCTGATGATCCAGGCCATCCGCGACGACAACCCGGTGGTGTTCTGCTACCACAAGGGCATCATGGGCTTGTCGTGGATGTCCTACTTCGAGGGCAGCACCAACGCCGTCCCCGAGGAGGCCTACGCCATTCCCTTCGGCCAGGCGCGGGTGGCGCGCAGCGGCCGCGACGCGACCATCGTCACGCTCTCGCAGATGGTGCAGAAATCGCTGCTGGCCGCCGAGCAACTGGCGGCCGAGGGCATCGACGTGGAAGTGATCGACCTGCGCACCATCGTCCCGCTCGACCGCGAGACGGTACTGCGCTCGGTCGCCAAGACCGGCCGCCTGCTGGTGGCGGACGAGGATTACCTGAGCTTCGGCCTGTCCGGCGAGATCGCCGCGATCGTGGCGGAGAACCTCGATAGCGTGGCGCTGCGCGCGCCGGTGCGGCGCCTGGCCGTGCCGGACGTGCCCATCCCCTTCTCGCGCCCGCTCGAGCAATACGTGATTCCGCAGGTCGACACCATTGCCGCGCAGGTGCGCGCCCTGGTGCAGGACCGTCCTCTTTCCTATCAATTGAACCGAGAAGCAGCATGACCGACGTAACGATGGCCGACACCGTCTGGCAGGACGTGGAAGACGGCACCGAAGCCCTGTTGCAGGAGTGGCTGGTCAAGCCCGGTGACGCGGTCAGCGCGGGCCAGCCGCTGGGCGTGGCCGAGCTGGTCAAGACCACGCATGAGATCGTCGCGCCCGCCGACGGCATCGTCGCCGCACTGGCAGTGGCGGCGCAGGACACCTTCGAGCGCGGCGCCGTGCTGGCCCGGCTGGAGCCGAGATCATGAGTCACAGCCTTGCTTGCATCCTGAGCGGCCCGCCGGCTACGGCGGCGGCCAGCGCCGCCGAGCGCGTCACGGTGCCGCTGACGGGCATGCGTGGCGCCATCGCGCGCAATATGAGCGCGGGCTGGGCCGTGCCGCGCGTGGCGCACTCGGTCGAGGTGGACGTGACCCTGCTGGAGCTTGCGCGCCACACCATGCAGCAGAACCTGGGGCCCGAATGCAAGATCACGCTCACAGCCTTCGTGCTGCGCGCCGTGGCGCTGACCCTGCGCCAGCACCCGCGCCTGAACGCGCGCGTGCTGGAAAAGGAGATCGAGCTGATGCCAAACATCAACCTCGGCCTCGCGGTCAGCCTTGACGAAGGCCTGATGGTGCCGGTGCTGCGCGACGTGGACACCAGGTCGGTGGCGCAGATCGCTGCCGAGAGCCGCACCCTGGCCGCCGGCGCGCGCGCCGGCACGCTGCCGGCCGGCGCCTACCAGCGCGGCACCTTCACCGTGACCAACCTGGGCCCGACCGGCATCGACAGCTTCACGCCCATCCTCAATGTGCCGCAGGCCGCCATCCTCGGCGTGACGCGGGTGGCCAAGCGGGCCGTGGTCAAGGACGACTGGATCGCGGTGGCGCCAATGATGGGCCTGCACCTGGTCTTCGACCACCGCGCGGTGGACGGCTATCCGGCAGCGCGCTTCCTGACCGACCTCAAGACGCGGCTGGAAACCGTGGAAGGCCTGTGATGCTCGCCCCCGCCTTCCTCGCCAGCGGCGCGAGCTGCGCCGAAGAGCAAGCCTGGAACCGGGCCCGCCTGGCGGAGCCGGTGCTGCGCCCGGCCGTGCGCCTGTGGACCTACGCCGCGCCGGGCATCGTGCTGGGCTGCGCGCAGGCGTCCCTGCGCGAGCGCCTGGCAGGCTGCACCACCCCGTTTGCGCAGCGGGATTCGGGCGGCGGCGCCGTGCTGACCGGCCCGTGGATGCTGTCAGCCTCGATCGTGCTGCCGGCGGGCCACGCCCTGGTCGGCACCGGTACGGTGTCGAGCTACCGCTGGCTGGGCGTGCTGCACGCCGGGCTGCTGCGGGACCTCGGCATCGCGGCCTATGCGGTGCCGCCGGAGGAAGCGCGGCTGGCCCCGCCGGCGGATGCGCTGAAGTGGGCCTGCTTCGGCGGACTCTCGCCCTGGGAAGTCGTGGTGGGCCAGCGCAAGATCGTCGGCCTGGCACAGGTGCGACGGCGTACCGGCGTGCTGCTGACCTCGGGCACGCTGATCGCACCGCCCGAATGGGCGCTGCTGTGCGGCGCGCTCGGCGGCGATCCCGTCGATGCCGACCGCCTGCGCGCCTGCACCACGTCCTGTGCAGAGCAACTGGGCGCGCCGCTCATGGCCACGGTGCTGGCCGAACGGCTGCACCACATGCTGATCGACGTGCTTGGCGAGCGCGCCGAACCCGGCCAACCCCGCCCCAGGGCGCGCCCGGCACCGGCCTGCGGCGCGCTGCGCGCCGTGCCCAGCCCGTGCTGAGCGGCGCCGCCCCGACAAGCCGCGACAAAGCAGCGGGAGGCGGCGGCGACCGGCGACAAGCAATGCCATGCACCGAGCCGGGGGGCGGACAACGCCCGCACCGCGCTCCCACAAAAAACTGGAGACAAAACCAATGAAATCCCCACAGCCTGCCGGCCCTGGCGCCGGCACCACCATGCGTACCCTGCCCAAGCAGCCCACCGTTTCACGCCGGGGCTTCCTGCGCGGCGGCGGCCTTGCCGCCATCGGCGTGGCGGTGGTACCGGCGGCGCTGGCCCAGCCGCCGCGCGAAGCCATGACGGCCTCCTTGCGCGCGCTCGGCCCGGCCACCGCGCGCACGCTGGTGGCCATGTCACGCGATATCTTTCCCCACGACAAACTGTCCGACCGCTACTACGTCGACGCCATCGTCCCGCTGGAGAAGTCCGCCGCCGGCAACAAGGCAACGCGCACTCTGCTGCAGCAGGGCGTTGCCGCGCTGGATGCCTCGGCGCGCGAGCGCTTCGGCCGCCCTTATGGCGAAGTCGCCAAGGAGACCGATCGCGTGGCACTGCTGCAGGCCATCGAGGCCACGCCCTTCTTCGAGAAAGTGCGCGGCGAACTGGTCACGGGCCTCTACAACAACAAGGCGGTCTGGCCCCTGCTGGGCTACGAGGGTTCGTCCTGGGAGAAAGGCGGCTACCTGCACCGCGGCTTCGACGATATCGACTGGCTCTGAGCCGCCGGCACCGGCATTCCCCCGACAAGAGGCCGCCCGGGCTACGGCAATCCCCCCGGAGCGGCGCATGGAGACAAGCATGGCAACGAAGTTCGACCTCAAAGACGACAGCGTGGTCGTCATCATCGGTTCCGGCGCGGGCGGCGGCACGCTCGCCAACGAACTGGCCCAGCGCGGCGTACGCAGCGTGATCCTCGAAGCCGGCAAGCACTTTACGCAAGCCGATTTCGAGAATGACGAGTGGGAAATGTTCAACAAGATCTCGTGGCTGGACAAGCGCATCTCGGCCGGCGGCTGGCATCACACCAAGACCTACCCCAACCTGCCGGCCTGGATCGTCAAGGGTGTGGGCGGCTCCACGGTGCACTGGTCCGGGGTGGCGCTGCGCTTCATGCCGCACGACTTCCACAACCGCAGCACCTATGGCGCCGTGAAGGATGCCAACCTGATCGACTGGCCCATCACCTACGACGAGCTCGCGCCGTTCTATGACCTCGCCGAAAAGAAGATGGGCGTGACCACCACCGCCGCCTCCGGCCTGCCGGCCCTGCCCGAGAACAACCACTACAAGGTGCTGGCGGCGGGCGCGCGCAAGATCGGCTACAAGGAAATCGTGCGGCCCATGGCGGTCAACTCGCAGCCCTACGATGGGCGCCCGGGTTGCATGCAGATCGGCTTCTGCATGCAGGGATGCAAGATCGGCGCCAAATGGTCCACGCTCTACACCGAGGTGCCGCGCGCCGTGGCCACCGGCAAAGCAGAATTGCGGCCGCAATCCATGGTGCTGCAGATCGAGCACGACGCCGCCGGCAAGGTCACCGGCGTGCTCTACGTGGACGAGCGCGGCCGGCGCCAGTTCCAGCGCGCGCGCATCGTCTGCGTGGCCGGCAACTCGATCGAGTCGCCGCGCCTGCTGCTGAATTCGGCCAGCAGCAAGTTCCCGCAGGGTCTCGCCAATTCCTCCGGCCAGGTTGGCCGCAACTACCTCAACCACACCACCGCGGCGGCCGTGGCGATCCACCGCAAGCCGGTCTATATGTACCGCGGCACCGCGCTGGCGGCGGTGGTCTCGGACGAAGCCCGGCTCAACACCCAACGCGGCTTCTTCGGCGGCTATCACCTGGAAGGGCTGGCGCTTGGCCTGCCCTTCACCGCCGCGTTCATGAAGCCGGGCGGCTGGGGCCGCAACGTCGCCTCGGCGCTGGAAATGTACGACCACATGAGCTGCGTCTGGGTCTGCGGCGAAGATCTGGCGCAGGAACGCAACAGCATTACCCTGCATGCCACGCAGAAGGACCAGTACGGCCTGCCGGTGCCGATCGTGAGCAAGACCGACCACGCCAACGACGCCGCCATCCGCGCCCACGGGCTAGCCCAGTTCCGCAAGATGTCGGAAGCGGTCGGCGCCACGCGCGTGATCGACATGCCGCCCTATCCCGCCAGCCACAACATGGGCACCAACCGCATGAGCGCCAAGGCCAGCGACGGCGTGGTCAACCGCTGGGGCCAGAGCCACGATATCCCCAACCTGTTCGTCTCCGACGGCAGCCAGTTCGCCTCCAGCTCGGCGTCCAACCCCACCCTGACCATCGTGGCGCTGGCGATCCGCCAGGCCGGGTACATTGCCGGCGCGCTGCAACGGCGCGAACTCTGAGCCGGCCGGATGGCCGCCCGCCGCATTGCGGGGGGCGGCCAAATCGATTAGCGTAGAGCCAGCGCTGCGCCGGGCATCCGATTGCCCCGGCCAGCCCACCACATGAACCGGCCAAGGAGACAACCGTGCTGCAACAAGCACACCGGGCACATATCGAGCGCCTGCTTGCCTTTTCGCGGCAGCCCGGCGCGGCCGACGGCACCATCGAGCGCTCCTGGCTGCGCTGCTTCAATGACTATGGCCTCGACCCGAGCCGGCCGGTGCCCGCCTATATCGTGGAAGCGCAGCGCCTGCGCGAACACAAGGACCAGATCGAGGACTTTCTCGGCGTGGCGCGTACCGGCATGGAGCAGCTCTACAAGCGTGTGTCCGCCCTGGACTGCGTGCTGCTGCTCACCGACGCCCATGGCGTGACCGTGGACTTCATCGGCAACGACCACTGGGAGCAGGAGCTCAAGCACGCCGGGCTCTACCTCGGCGCGGACTGGAGCGAGCCGCGCGCCGGCACCTGCGCGGTCGGCACCTGCATCGTCGAGCAGGCGCCAGTGACCTGCCACCAGACCGACCACTTCGACGTGTCCCACATCTCGCTCACGTGCAACAGCGCACCGCTGTTCGATCCCACCGGCGGCTTCCTGGGCGTGCTCGACGTCTCCGCGCTAAGCGCCCCGGCACCGCGCGAGGGACAGCACCTGGCGCTGCAGATGACCACCATGTACGCGCAGATGATCGAGGATGCCAATTTCCTGCGCTACTTCCGCGACCAATGGATCCTGCGGCTGGGCTCGACCTGGTCGCTGGTGGACGTGGACAGCGAGATCATGGTCGCCTTCGACGCCGACGGCGTCATCCGGGGCATCAACAGCGGCGGCCGGCGCAGGCTGCGGCTGGCCGGTGCCGCCGAAGGGCACTGCGGCGGCAAGCCCCAGGATGTGCGCGGCCACCTGCTGACCGAAGTCTTGCGCGAGGACATGAGCGAGCTCTGGCGCATCGCGCGCGCCGGCATGTCGTCCGAGCGCACCGCCGTGCGCACCCATGACCACGGCCTGTACTACGCCACCGCGATCGCCCCGCGCGGGGCACCGGGCCGGCCCTGCTCTCCCGGCGCCCAGCCCGCGCTGCCGAGCGCGCAAGCCAGCGCCGCGCTGGACGCGCTCGGCGCGGGCGACCCGCAGATGCAGCGCCTGATCCTGCAGGCCAAGCGCCTTGCCAACAAGCCGCTCAATATCCTGGTGCACGGCGAGACCGGCACCGGCAAGGAAGTCCTGGCCAAGGCGCTGCACGCCGCCAGCGAGCGCCGCGGCAAAGCCTTCGTCGCGGTCAACTGCGCCGCCATTCCCGAATCGCTGATCGAGAGCGAACTGTTCGGCTACTCGCCGGGCACCTTCACCGGTGCGCGCAGCAAAGGCATGCGTGGCCTGATCGCGCAATCGGACGGCGGCACCCTCTTCCTCGACGAGATCGGCGACATGCCGCTGCACCTGCAGAGCCGGCTGCTGCGCGTGCTGTCCGAGCGCGAGGTGATGCCGCTGGGCGCGGAGAAACCCGTCCCGGTGGACCTGCGCGTAGTCGCCGCCTCGCACCGCGACCTGCGCCAGTTGATCGCCGAGCAGTGCTTCCGCGAAGACCTCTACTACCGCCTGTGTGGAGCCACCTTGCACCTGCCGGCGCTACGCGAGCGGCGCGACAAGGATTACCTGATCGCGCGCATCGCCGAAGAGGAAGGCCGGCAGCTGGATATGCGGGCCGTGCTGGCGCCCGCCGCGCTGGCCCTGCTGCGGGCCTATTCCTGGCAGGGCAATGTGCGGCAACTGCGCAATGTGCTGCGCTTTGCGCTGGCCATGAGCGACCACGGATTGATCGACACTGAGGCGCTGCCGCCGGAGATCCTCGATAGCACGCAGGAAAACCGGCCGGATGCGCGCCCGGAGGCGGCGCCGCCGCCCGGCAACGAACGCGAGGCCTTGCTGGCTGCCCTGCGGCGTAACAAGTGGCGTATTACGCAGGTTGCCGTTGACCTGGGTATCGCGCGCGCCACGGTCTATCGTCAAATGGAGCGCTACGGCATTGTTGCACCCAACCAGCAATAAGGCTTCGGCCGTGGAAGCACCGTGAACGCCTGATCCCCGGCACGTACGGCGTGGGTGAGCGGCATCGTTCCTGTTCACCGGCGAGGCAGCAAGGCAGTGGATCGACCATAATGACGGTCGACCCCAAACACCCAGCCCTTGCTGCACAACGTGCCAGACGCCGATAGTCCCCTCTCAGCCGCTTCATCCGCTTCATCCGCGTCACCCGCCAGCGGCAGCGCTTCCAGCGCACCGCCGGCCCTCCCCGCGTCGCACTGGCACCGCCGCGTGCTGGCGCTGGCGTTCCCGATCATCCTGGCCAACCTGACCCAGCCGATCCTGGGTGCGGTCGATACCGCCGTTGCCGGCCACCTGCCGGACCCGGCCTACCTGGGCGGCGTAGCCGCCGGGGGCCTGTTCTTCAGCTTTGTGTTCTGGGGCTTCGGCTTCCTGCGCATGGGTACCACCGGGCTCGTCGCGCAAGCGTACGGCGCCCAGGACGGCGCGGCGCTGCGCGCCACCCTGGCACGCGCCCTGATGCTGGCCACCGTCATCGGGCTCGGCGTGCTGGCCGTGCAGATGCCCTTGATCCACGGCGCGCTGGGCCTGATCGGCGGCAGCGACACACTCCAGCATCACGCGCGGGTCTACAGCCATGCGCGGATCTGGGCGGCGCCTTTTGCCTTGTGCAATTACGTGGTGCTCGGCTACCTGCTGGGCTGCCAGCGCGTGCGCCTGGGCCTGCTCATCCAGCTCTTCATCAATGCGGTGAACATTGCCTCGGTGCTGCTCTACGTTTATGTGTTCGACTGGGGCATCGCGGGGATCGGCGCCGCCACCGCCACCGCCGATGCGTGCGGCTTCGTGCTGGGCGCCGCGCTGCTCTGGCGGCTGCGCCCGCACGGCTTGCCGCCCCTGCGCTGGGCGGTGGTCGCCGACGCGCACGAACTGAAGCGGCTGGTCGCCCTCAACCGCGACATCTTCATCCGCACGCTCTGCCTGGTGGCCAGCTTCGGCTGGTTCGCCCATGCGGGCGCCCGGCAAGGCGACGTGATCCTGGCGGCCAACGCCCTGCTGCTCAACTTCCAGACCTTCATGGCGTACGCGCTCGATGGCTTCGCGCATGCGGCCGAGGCACTGGTGGGCGCCGCCATCGGCACCCGGGACCGGCACGCCTTGCGCCGCGCGGTCCGGGTCACGATGATCTGGGGCGCGGTGGGGGCGCTGTGCTTCTCCCTGGTGTATGCCAGCGCCGGAGAATGGATCATCGCCCGCCTGACCGACCAGCGGACAGTCCACGACGCGGCGGTGCGCTACCTGCCGTGGGCGGTTGCCCTGCCGCTGGTTTCCGTGTGGGGCTTCTTGCTTGATGGCGTGTTTATCGGCGCCACCAGCACGCGCGACCTGATGCACTCGATGGCCTTGTCGTTCGCGGCGTTCATGGTGGCGGCGCTTGCGCTGGCCGGCCCGTTCGGCAACGATGGCTTATGGGCGGCGCTGCTGCTGTTCATGGCCGCGCGTGGCGTCACGCTGGCGCGGGTGTTCCCGCGCATCGAGGCCAGCCGCCTGGCGTGATGTCGAACATCACCGGACTTCGGTGCCTGGCATCCCGCCTCGGGGTGGCTGCCGGCAGTTTGATCTTTGATCTCGCAGGCGTTGTATCCCTATCCTTCGGACCTGGTCATTGCCACGAAAGGCGGCTTGGTGCGGCCAGATCGCCGCTCCTGGGTTCGGGATGGCCGCCCCGACCATTTGCGGGCCGCGGTCGAAGGCAGTTTGCAGCGCTTGCGGCTGGAGCGCATCGATTTGTATCAACTCCATGCGCCTGACCCGAACGTGCCATTTGCCGAGTCGGTCGGAGCCCTGGCTGACTTGCAGCGCGTAGGAAAGATCCGCCATATCGGCATCTCGAACGTGACGGTCGCGCAGCTCGATCTGGCACGCAGCATCACGCCCATCGTGTCGGTGCGGCCTGCGGGCGCTCAAGGGGAAGCAGGTCGCCACGCGTCACGGCCTCACGCATGCGGCCCTGTCTATTGCATGGCTGCTCGCGAAATCGCCGGTCATGCTGCCCATCCCCGGCACTCGATCCATCGATCACCTCGAGGAAAACGTGCGCGCAGCAGCCCTCACGCTGGCGCCAGGAGACTTCGACGATTTGCGATGAACAGGCGCTAGCGCTTGCAAGTGGCGCGACCCACCTCCGTGCGTTCTCGAACAGGCTCCGGCCGATCGCCGAGCAGATCGTGAGACGTCCGTGACCTTTAGAAGTGCTGCTTTTTCTTCACGTCGATCACGAAACCGGCAAGCCAGGCTTCAGCCAATGAGATCGGCACCTGTCGTAAGGACAATCTTTCCAAAGTGTGTGCCGGAATCGATCAGCTCGTGAGCGCCGCGAGCGTCGACAAGCGCAAAGGTCTTGTAGACAACCGGCTTGATCCTGCCGCTCTCGATGTGCGGCCAGACCTGCCGCTCGAGTTCATCGATGATGGCCGCCTTGTCCGCGGATGTGCGCGATCGCAATGTCGAACCCATATGCGTCAGACGTTTCGTCAACATCGGCAAGACGTTGAGATCCTTCGCCGGCCCCTTGATCACGCCCACCTGGAGGATCCGTCCGTCCATGGCTGCGGCGTCATAGTTTCTAGCCACGTAGTCGCCGGCAATGATGTCGAGGATCACGTCGACACCTCTTCCATCGGTAAACCGCTGCGCCTCGGCGACGAAATCGTCCTCGCGGTAATCTATCGCGAGGTCTGCGCCTAGCGCCAAGCTGGCCTCGCGATGTGCCTGCGAGCCAACCGTCGTGATGATTTTCGCAGCGCCGAATGCCTTCGCCAGCATGGTCGCCGTGGTACCGATACCTGACGCGCCGCCATGGATCAACACCGATTCGCCGGCAACCAGCTTGCCGCGCTGGAACAGGTTCAGCCATACCGTCATCAACGTTTCGGGCATGGCCCCCGCCTCCACCAACGTCAGGCCTTTGGGGATATGCATCGTGTTGCAGGCGTGCGCGACCGCATATTCTGCGTAGCCACCACCAGGAATCAATGCACACACCAGTTCGCCGATCCGGAATTGGGACACGTCGGCGCCAACGGCAACCACTTGACCTGCCACTTCCAGCCCCGGAATGTCCGAAGCGCCGGGGGGCGGATCATAGAGCCCTTTGCGCTGGAAAACGTCTGGACCGTTCACGGCAGCCGCGTGGATGCGGATCAGGACCTGATCGGTGGCCGGCACCGGCACCGCGCGCGTAGTCGGCACCAGCACCTCAGGACCGCCGGGCTGTTTGATCTCAATGGCCGTCATGGACGACGGCACACGATAAGTTGAAGCAGGCATGGATGGCACTCCTTGTATAGATGAGCCTCGATTGATCCGGGCGGATCATGGAACGAGGAACTCTGGCGTTCAGTCTAGGCCTCGACGCTGATGAATATGTGCAGCATTATTCGTGTTGTCAGATGCAAATTTGCATCAGGAGGGCGGCACGATGAACTGGGATGACGCGCGAGTGTTTCTCGCGGTGGAGCGCGAAAAAACGCTCCGTGGCGCGGCCAGGACGCTCAACCTTGATCAGGCGACGGTCGGCAGACGGATTGCGGCACTAGAGCACGCCCTACGTGCAACGCTCTTCCTGCGCACCTCTGACGGTTACGCGTTGACCGCCGCAGGCGAGGCCGCGCTGAGATCGGCGGAAAAAATGGAACACGCCGCACACGAACTCGTCAGACGAACGCAAGGCACGGATACACGGCTTGCGGGGGACGTAAGAGTCACCAGCACCGACTTGATTGCGCTCGAATTCCTGCTTCCGGCCATCGAACGCCTGCATGCTGCGCATCCCGAAGTGCGCGTCCTGCTGGACACGTCGACGCGCATGCTAAGTCTGGCAAAGCGTGAAGCGGATATCGCGGTCCGCTCAGTCAGGCCGGATAATCCCGATCTTGTCGCGCGGCGCCTGGCTCGCTGGCCCATGGCGCTCTTTGCATCGAAGGCATATCTCGACCAGCACGGCAAGCCCGCCGCGGGCTCCGCCTTCGCGGGCCACGATCTCGTTGCCTATCAGGGAAACTGGACCGGGAATCGATCACCGACGCTTGCTGGCGAACCGATACACGCGGGGCGCATCGTATCGACCTTCAATTCCAGCCTCATGCTGCGTACCGCGGTAAAGGCTGGCCTCGGCATCGGTGAGCTTCCGATCCATCTGGCTGAACACGACGGCCTCGTGCAGATAGGGCCGGAACCCGCACGTGGGGCGGTCTACGAAATCTGGCTCGTCACGCATCAAGACCTTCGGCATACCGCGCGCATCACAGCAATGATTGACGGCATCGTCGCCGCGTTCGAAGATCACACAACCCCCACAAAATAGTCACGCACGACGTAGCTGCGACTGCTGCGCGGATGCAGGTGGCCAACTTGTCAGGAGATGCGAAATGACCAGCAAGAACACGATCTGTCTGTGGTACGAAGGTGGCGCCGTTGACGCCGCAAACTTCTATGCGCAGACGTTCCCCGACAGCGCTGTCGGCGCCGTCCACCGCGCACCGGGCGACTATCCTGGCGGCAAGCAGGGCGATGTCCTGACGGTTGAGTTCACCGTCGCCGGCATCCCCTGCCTTGGGCTGAACGGCGGCCCGTATTTCAAGCACAACGAGGCATTCTCTTTTCAGATCGCGACGGACGACCAGGCCGAAACCGACCGCTTGTGGAACGCGATCATCGGCAACGGCGGCCAGGAAAGCGCATGCGGCTGGTGCAAGGACCGATGGGGCCTGTCATGGCAGATCACCCCGCGCGCCCTCACCGCGGCAATATCCGACCCCGATCCCGCTGCGGCCAGGCGCGCGTTTGACGCGATGATGACCATGAGAAAGATCAATATCGCCGCGATAGAAGCGGCACGGCTGGGCCAAAACCTATCCGCAAGTTGACGGAGCGTGTCCCCGGCGTCGCCCTTGTGGGCGACGCGAAAGCGATCATGGCACGGTTACCTCCGGAAGTGCCGGCACGTTGGGAACGGAATCGAGGAAGACATAGAGCGCCGCGATTTTCTCGTCACGAACGAGGATCACATCCCAGCCCGTGTAGTCGGGGGCTTCGCCGCGCGGGCCAGAACCCCAAGCCAGACGACCGGCGTTGTGGAGAGCCTGAGGCTTACCGTGCGGTGTGTAAGCATAGTGCGGGTGCGTCGCGCGAAGATCCCCCGCGAATTTGTCGAGAGCATCGTGCCCAACGAATACACCCGTAGGCACGTAGAGCACGCAGTCCTCGGTATAGAGCGCCTCGATCGCCGCGCGACGACGCGCTGCGTCGCCTTCGCCGAAGACCTCCTGGAGGTTGCGATCAAGCAGTTCATGGGTACGGTCATTCATAACACACTCCTTAATCGATGACTGTGGACCTTTGCGGTCGCATGGGGTGGAAATCTCTTAAGTCTCTTGCATGTCCATTTCCTGTAGCAGCTGCTTCAGGAAGATGCGGGATGTGGTGCCGCGCTACTGAGCGAGGGCCAAGGTCTTCGTGACGGCGGTGATGACGGCTAACTGTCCTTCGAGTCTGCGTACCATGATCTATCTCCTGGGTGGCGTGGTGCGACGAGTAAGTGCGACGAGTGGTGCGACGAGACAAATCTATGACGTCATGCTAATTTTCGAAATAGAAATGAATGAAAACCATCGTTGCAGGATTGTCGATGTCAAAACTACCGGATTTCGAAGGGCTCGCGATGTTCGCGAAAGTTGCCGAAGAAGGCTCGTTCGCTGCGGCGGCAACTGCCATGGGGGTCTCGGTCGCCACGGTCTCCAGGGCCGTTACCCGTCTTGAAGAACGGCTGGGAGGTCGACTGTTCAACCGCACCTCCCGACGACTTGCACTCACGGACTATGGCCACACGCTTGCCGAGCGAGCGGCGAGAATCTACGCGGAGGCTGAGGAAGCGGAGGATTTCGCACGTGAGACGTCAAGCCGGCCACGTGGTCTCGTAAAGCTCGCGGCGCCGCTCTCCTTTGGTGCTCGCTGGGTGGCTCCGCTGTTGCCCGAGTTCTTTCGGACCTATCCGGATATTTCCGTCGAACTTCATCTCACGGACGCACAGACTGATCTGATTGGCGATGGCTTTGACGCCGCCCTGCGCATCGCCATCATGGAAGACTCGTCACTCGTCGCACGTCTCATTGCACCTGTGCGGCGATTTGTCGTGGCATCTCCAGCCTATCTGTCTCACCATGGCCATCCTCAGCACCCGCAAGACCTTGGCGCCCACCAGTGCCTTACCTACACCAACAGGAGTAAGCGCGACGTCTGGCGATTTACCCATGAAAGTGGCGAGGAATGCACCGTCACACCAACCGGAGCGTTGCGAGGAACGAGCGTGGAGGCATTGCTGCCCACGGTCCTCGCTGGACTTGCCATCACCGAGCTTCCTGAGTTTGTCGCGACGCAGTATTTCCGGGACAAACAGCTCGAGCCCGTTTTGACCGATTGGCGCTTGCCTGAAGGTGGTTTGTATTTCGTCACGCCCACTGCCCGCGCGCGGCCCGCGAAGGTGAGTGCGTTGGCCGATTTCTTCATCTCCAGACTCACCGCGGCGCAGTGGAGCGCAGAGACGTCTATGGATGGGGAATCATCCGGGCACCGCAGAAGGTAATTTCCTCTTTCTTCGATGGCCGATCTCAGTCCGACGGACGCCAGTGATCGTCCCAGGTTGGCTGGTTGTCTGTCAGCGCAAGACCACGGCGCCTCCGAGCCTAAAGTATTTTCTCCTGTGCTATGATTTCTGCACTCATGTGACTGGCGCATACAGATAGGGCACTATCGGGGAGCGTGAGGTTGCTAGCCGCCGCGCGCCTGGGCATTACCTACTATCCTTGGAGATGGGTTATGCCTGATTTTGCACAGTTGCTCATGTTTGCTCTTGTGGCGTTGGGAATGGTTTTAACGCCGGGGCCGAACATGATTTATCTAATTTCCCGCTCAATTTGCCAAGGTAGACGCGCAGGCCTCATTTCATTGGGCGGCGTTGCTCTGGGCTTTGTGTTCTACATGCTCTGCGCGGCATTCGGAATTACGGCCTTCGTATTTGCGGTACCTTACGCCTACGATACGCTTCGCTTTGGCGGCGCTTTGTACCTTCTATATCTTGCCTGGCAAGCGGTCAAACCGGGCGGACGGTCCGCATTTGCAGTGCGCGACCTGCCGGTCGATACCCCAAGGAAGCTCTTCAGCATGGGGTTTATCACCAACCTGGCGAATCCAAAAATCGCCGTCATGTATCTGTCTCTGCTTCCCCAATTTATTACGGAAGGACACGGCAGCGTTCTTACCCAGTCGCTGGCGCTCGGCGGCGTTCAGATTTCGATCAGCCTCGCTGTGAATGCACTGATCATCGTGACGGCCGGATCGATATCTACCTTCCTGTCAGGACGCCCGCAGTGGCTATTGGTGCAGCGCTGGCTGATGGGAAGCGTTCTGACAGGTCTGGCGGTGCGGATGGCATACGAATCCAAGAAATAGCAACACCTTGCCAATACGCCGGCGCATCAGCCGGCGGCCAACGTCCGTGGCCCTGAGCAGGCCATCGTGAACCTGCAGGAAGGTGCCCCGAGCGTCGAACTGGCGCATGTGCAGCCCACTGGCCTACCTGGGCGCTGCCGGGGCGCACGACTCACCCAGAACCAGGTCAAGCGGCACATTCACGCTACGCGGTTGCCTCCCCCCCTCCCCGGCCAAGCGGTCAAGCATCAGATGTGCGGCGGCCTGCGCGGCACGCTCGATGTCAAAGCGTAGCGTGGTTAGCGGGGGATACATCAACTCTAGCGTCTCCGGCGTACCGATGCCGATCACCGAAAGGTCTCTGGGAATATCCAGCCCCGCCTTGCGCGCAACATAAATGGCTCCGGAGAGCAGGCGCGTTCCTAGGCCGATGATTGCAGTGGGGGGTGCGGAAAGAGCGAGCATGGTCGCCATTTGGGTGCGTGACGAATCGATCGCCGAGCGTGACATACAGACTAGTGCCGGGTCGAACACCAAACCTGCCTCCGCAAGGGCATCCCGGTAGCCGAGCAGCTTTTCGCGCCCTGGACGAATGTGCTCGCCGGGCCCGAACAACGCGATACGGCGGTGACCCAATGAAATCAGATACGCCATTGCCTGCTTCACACCGCTACGATGGTCCAAATAGACCGCGTCCATTGGTAGCGGCGTTTCCCGATCCAGAATCACCACCGGTAAGCTGCAGCCGCTGAACAGGCTGTCGGCGGGGTCCGCGCTCTCCAGGCTCGGCGCGGCAATGATGCCCTCTAGCCGGCGGGTCTCGAACAGCGCAACCAGTTCGCGGTCGCGCCGTGGCTGGTCCAGTGTATTGCCGACCAACATGGAGTACCCGGCGGCCTGCATATGCTTCTCGACTTCGCTGAAATGCGCCGCCAGCAGCGGGTTGCCGATGTTCGAAACCAGGTAGCCGACCGTCTTGCTACGCCCGGTGCGCAGGTGGCGGGCGGCAAAGCTGGGTTCATAGTTCAGTGCCTCCACAGCCGCATGCACCCGGGCTCGCAGCGCCTGGCTGGCATAGCCGGTGCCGTTCAGCACCCGCGACACGCTGCCAATGGAAACCCCCGCCGCCTCAGCCACATCCCTGACGGAAATCCTTTGCGTCATGGTCTTCCCTAATGAAAACGTTCCACAGTTGGACGCCAAATTTGTTGCCTGCTAAGTTAGCACAAACGGAAATCGTTTTCACATTTCCGCTCACCTAACCCAGACAGCGCCAAACTATCCCATGCAGCAAGACCGTCCTTCGCGCCCTCTCGCCGCCCCCCCCTGGCGCCGACTTTACGGGCGAGGCCACGTGTGGATCCCTGAGCGGCAGGCCAGGCGAAGCGCAGTAAGCCTGGCGCGGCTCCGTCCGGAGCATGCCGCTGGCAATCACAACGACAACGGAGACATCCCATGCTTCACAGACTGATCTGTGTGGTCGCGGCCGCGCTCGCCCTGCACACGGCGGGGCCGGTACTGGCCGAAACCTATCCCTCACGGCCAATTCGCCTGGTAGTGCCGTTCCCGCCCGGTGGCACTGCGGACATTTTCGGACGGCTGCTCAGCCAGCAGCTCACGCAAAGCCTCGGGCAGCCGGTGCTGGTGGAGAACCGCGCCGGTGCGGGCGGAAACATCGGCGCGGCCGCCGTCGCCAATGCACCGGCGGACGGCTACACCTTGCTGCTGGGCACGATCGGCACCCACGGCATCAACCCGACGCTATACGCCAACCTTCCCTACGACCCAAAGAAGGACTTCCAGCCTGTGGCCCTGGTCTCCTCCGGTGCCAATGTATTGGTCGTCAACCCGACGTTGCCGGCACGCAATGTGAAGGAGTTGATCGCGCTGGCCAAGCGCAACCCGGGCCAGTTGATGATGGGCTCGTCCGGCAATGGCAGCAGCATTCATATGTCCGGCGAACTCTTTGAGCATATGACCGGTACGCAACTGACGCACGTGCCCTACCGCGGCGGCTCGCCTGCACAGACCGACCTGATGGGCGGGCGGGTGCAGTTGATGTTCGACAACCTGCCCACCTCGTTGCCGTTGATCGCCAAGGGCCTGGTACGCCCGCTTGCCGTGACCTCGGCGCATCGCTCGCCCGCGCTCCCGGATGTGCCGACTGTTGCCGAAGCCGGCGTGCCGGGCTACTTCGTGGGCAACTGGAGCGGCATCTTCGCGCCGGCGCATACGCCCCCCGACATTGTGAACCGGCTCAATGCCGCGGTTGGCCAGGCTGTGACAAGCGCCACGCTGCGCAAGCGTTACGCCGAAATGGGCGCCGACACCAGCACCGACCTCGGCACCAACGGGAATGCAGGCAGCCGGCCGATGAGCGCGGCGGAATTTACCAGATTCGTCGATGAGGAGATGAGCAAATGGGCAAGGATCGTAAAGGTATCGGGAGCGCGGGCGGAATGAACGGAATCAACGGAATGAACGGAATCAACGAGACGCAACGGAAGAAAGCATGCAACCAATCGACCACCTGCTGAGGACCGCCAGCGCCACGCCGGCACGCATCGCCTTGCAGGCAGCCGGTGAATCGCTGACCTACGGCGAACTGACGCAGAAGGTACTGGCGCTCGCAGCGGCGTTCCAGGCGCAGGACCCCGTGTCCGGATCGCGCGTAGGCATTTGCGCCGGCAATAGCGTGCAGCATGTGTTGGCGCTGCTGGCTACGCTGGCCGCCGGCAAGTGCTGGGTGCCACTGAATCCACGCGCCTCGGTCCACGAACGGGCCCGCATCGTCGACTTCACCGAGCCGTCCATCCTGGTGGTGGAAGACAGCAGCCACGGCCAATCCGGCACGACCACACTTGGCACCCGCGTAATCACCTGCGGGCCGCAGGCATCCGGCCCGGACAGCATCGCCGCGCTACTGTGTGCCTGGCGCGGCCGCGTCCCGCTACGCACGCAGCGCGAGCTTGGCGAAACGCAGGCCATCAAGTTCACCGGCGGCACTACCGGTGCGCCCAAGGGGGTGATGCAGTCGCTGCGGTCCTGGAACACCACGGTGGTTTCCATCCTCACCGCGATGCAGCTGCGCGATGACGAGCGCTATCTCGCCGTGGCCTCCATCACCCACGGCACATCCACGTTCCTGCTACCCGTGTTCGCACGTGGCGGCACCATCGTGCTGGCGGATTCGACCAGGCCGCGCGCCCTGCTCGATCAGTTGGAGCGCGAGCGCATCACCGCGGTGTTCATGCCGCCCACGCTGATCTACGATTTACTGGACGAGCCCGGCGTGCGCGAACGGGACTGGTCCGCGCTGCGGCACCTGATCTATGCGGCAGCGCCGATGCGCGCAGACCGGATTGCCCAGGCCATTGATGTTTTTGGCACCCTGGAGACCTCGTTCGGGCAAACCGAGGCCCCCGGCATCATTGCCTTCCTGCCCGCTGGCGAATTGCGCGATCCCGCCCGCCACGGCAGCGTCGGCCGCGCCACCTGCCTGACCGAACTCGCCATCATGGGGCGCGACGGCAAGCTGCTGCCGGCTGGCGAATCCGGCGAGATCGTGGTGCGCGGCGACCTCGTCATGTCCGGCTACTGGCGCCAGCCCGGCAAGACCGCCGAAGCACTGGCCGATGGCTGGCTGCATACGGGCGACGGTGGCTACCTGGACGCGCAAGGCTACCTGTACCTGAAAGACCGGTTGCGCGACGTCATCATCACGGGTGGCTTCAACGTGTACCCCAGCGACGTGGAGAACGCGCTCGGCGCCCATCCCGCAGTGTGCCGCTGCGCCGTGCTCGGCATGGACGACCCGCGCTGGGGCGAGGCCGTGCATGCGGCCGTGCAACTGCATCCCGGCGCCACACCCAACGCTGCCGAGTTGCAAGCATTCGTCAAGGAACGCCTGGGTTCGGTGCAGGCACCAAAGCGCATTCATTTTGTGGAAACCCTTCCGCTCACGGCCAACGGCAAGGTCTCGAAGCTCGAGGTCAAGACCCGGCTCGCCGCCAGTGCAAGCAACCATGCCAGCAACAACCCTCAAGGCAAGGAGCCTCTCTCATCATGACACCAACAGATATCCTGGTAACCGGCGGATCCGGCGGCATCGGCTGGGCCCTGTGC
This sequence comes from Cupriavidus sp. GW821-FHT02F09, assembly GCF_059421605.1. Taxonomy (NCBI): domain Bacteria; kingdom Pseudomonadati; phylum Pseudomonadota; class Betaproteobacteria; order Burkholderiales; family Burkholderiaceae; genus Cupriavidus; species Cupriavidus sp. GW821-FHT02F09. The sequence continues at coordinate 250,240 of NZ_JBWKVH010000001.1, read as the reverse complement.
AAGACGCTGCGCGCGCGCGGCCACACGGTAGTGAACTTCGATCGGGTGGCACCTCCCGAGGCCGGTGTGACGCATTTCGTCAAAGTCGACATGGCCGAGCCGGCGCAACTCGCCGCCGCGCTCGGGGAGGCATCGGCCCGCTATGCCTTCACTGCCCTCGTCAACAATGTGGCGACCCTGCGGGCGGCGAGCGTGGAGGAAACCGGCCTTGACGACTTCGACAGGCAAATCGCCGTCAATGTCCGCGCCGCGCTGCAATGCACCCAGGCGTTGGTGCCTGCCATGCGAAAGGCGCGCCACGGCCGCATCGTCAATATCTCCAGCCGTGCCGCGCTGGGCAAGGAACTGCGCACGGCGTATTCGGCCAGCAAGGGCGCCCTGAACGCCATGACGCGTACCTGGGCGCTGGAACTGGCGGCGCACGGCATCACCGTCAACGCCGTCGCGCCGGGGCCCATCGCCACGGCGGCGTTCGGCTCCGTCAACCCGGCCCAGGATGCGCTGACGCAGCGCATCGTGAACGGCGTGCCGGTCGGGCGGCTCGGCAAGCCGGAGGATATTGTTCATGCCGTCGAGTTCTTTCTCGACGAACGCGCGTCCTTCGTCACCGGACAGGTGCTGCACGTCTGCGGCGGCATCACCGTGGGGCTGAGCGCATGAATGGCATCCGCACCGAGATCGGCTACACCACACCCGATCGCATCACGCTGCGCGGACTCGACCTGGCCACCGAGGTGATCGGCAAGCTGGATTTCGTTCAGACGCTCTGCCTGGCTGCGCTCGGCCGCAGGCCCAGCGCGGCGCAGGCGCGGATGATTGACGCACTGCTGGTGACCGCGGTCGATCACGGGCTGACGCCAAGCGCGATCAGCGCCCGCATGACCTGGCTGGGCGCGCCGGAATCCTTGCAAGGCGCGGTCGCCGCGGGCTTGCTTGGCGCCGGCGAACGCTTCCTCGGCACCGTGCAGAACATGGCGGAATTACTGCTGCAAGAAGGTGCGTCGCTGGCGGCCGATGCCGACGCAGCCACCATTGCAGAGCATGCCCGGCGCATCGTCGCCGCCTGCCGGTCAGCCGGCAGGCCGATACCTGGCGTCGGCCATCCAATACACGCGCAAGGTGATCCGCGCGTGCCGGTCCTGATGGAGACCGCGAGCGCGAATGGCTTCCACGGCAAGTACTGTCGTCTTGCCCTGGCGCTCGGCGACGCCTGCGGCGACGGCAAGCGCGGCGCCCTGCCGCTCAACGCCGCTGGCGCCATCGGCGCCATCCTCGCCGAGATAGGGCTGGACCCGCTGTTCGGCCGGGGACTGGCACTGATCGGACGCTGCGCGGGACTGGTCGCCCACCTGATCGAGGAACGCGAGCGGCCGGTCGGCCAACAGGTATGGAACCTGGTCTTGCGACAAGACCCGCGCAACGTGCTGCCGTGAGCGGCCAACCCCTATTTGCACTATTCCCACCACGACCTCACCTGCCGCGCGGCAGGTAACGGAGACAACACAACATGGCCAGACTACCTTACTTCGATGTGGATAACGTGCCCGGCTGCCTTGGCGAGCAACTGCGCGGGCGTCCCGCCCTCAACCTGTACAGGATCCTGCCGCATGCGCCGGAGATCGCGCTCGGCTTCCTCGGTCTTGGCCGCGCGATTCTCACGCAGGCCTCGCTGCCGCCCACGCTGCGCGAGCTGGTCATCCTGCGGGTGGGCGCGCTCAGCGGCGCCAGTTACGAAGTGCATCAGCACCGGCGTGTGGCGCGCGCCGCCGGTGTGCCGGAAGAAAAAATCGATGCCGTGCTCAAGCCGGATGCCAACGGCGACTTCAGCGAACTCGAGCGCCTTGCCATCGCATTCACCGATGCCGTGGTGCATGACGTCAAGGCACCGGCGCAGCTCTACGCCAAGGTTGCGGCGGCCCTGGACGAACAGATGATGGTCGAGCTGCTGGCGACCATCGGCTTCTACATGCTGGTGTCGCGCCTGCTGGAAAACCTCGAAGTCGATATCGAAAACCCGCCGCTGGAAAAGCTGGAGCTGCGTCATGACTGAATGCTTGGAAAGCCGTCCGGACCAACAACTGTTTGCACCCGCGCTTGGCGTGCCGCGCCGTGACGGCCGGCTCGCCGGGCGCCGCATCCTGGTGGTAGGCGCGGGCCAGCGCCATACCGTCGATCCGGTGCCATCGGTAGGCAATGGCCGTGCCATGTCGATCCTGTTCGCCCGCGAGGGCGCCGCCGTGGCATGCGCCGATATGGATGCCGGCGCCGCGCAGGACACGGTCGACCTGATCCTGCGCGAGAACGGCCGCGCGATACCCGTCCAGGCCGACGTTTCGGACCCCGCGCAAATCTCGCGCATGGTGGCCCAGGCCGTGGCCGCGCTGGGCGGGCTCGATGGCCTGGTGGTCAACGTCGGAATCGGCAACCAGAATCGCTTCGGCGCGGAGACGCCCGACGACTGGGACCGGGTCCAGGACATCAACCTGCGCGCCCCGATGTTCTGCGCCCAGGAGGCCGCCGCCGTCATGCCCGCTGGCAGCGCCATTGTGTTCGTGGCCTCCACGGCGGCGATCTCTCCGCTGAGCGGCCTGCCGGCCTACGAGACGTCCAAGGCGGCCTTGACCGCGCTGGGCCGCGCGGTGGCATTCGCCGGCCAGCCCAGCGGCTTGCGTGCGAATGTGCTGGCACCAGGACTGATCGACACGCCGATGGGCCGCGACGCCTCGCGCGCCCGGCCCTCGCGCGCAGCCCGCCCGCTGCCGTTCGGCCGGCAGGGCACAGGCTGGGAGGTTGCGCACGCCGCGCTCTACCTGGTCAGCACCGAGTCCTCCTATGTCAACGGGCAGATGCTCATCGTCGATGGCGGCCTGTCGATCGGCGCCGTGCGCGCCGCAGCCTGACGGCTGGCGCGGCGTTGTACAGGTCAAGCGGGCCTGGGCCGTACCATGGCCAGGCCCGCCATCACAACAATATGCAGGAGACAAACATGATGCGGATTAGCTGGAACACGTTGGGACTCGGACGATTCCTGGCCCTGGCACCCACCCTCGGCATGGCGCTGGGCCTTGCGCTCGGCGCGGCGCCGGCGAGCGCGCAGCCGTGGCCAGTGCGACCGGTTCGCCTGATCCTGCCCAGCGCCGGCGGCAGTGGGCCCGACACCATTGCGCGGATCTTTGCCGAGCGCTTGTCGCGCACGCTGGGCCAGCCCGTCGTGGTCGACAACCGGCCTGGCGCCAATGGCGTCATCGGCGTCGACGCGGTGGCCAAGGCACCCGCTGACGGCTACACCTTGCTATTTGCCAGTTCGTCTTCCACCGTCATCAGCCAGGCCCTGCTGCACAAGCTGCCATTCGATGTGACGCGTGACCTTGTGGCCGTGGCACAGATTTTCTCAGGGGGCATCCATCTGGTCGCCTCGCCGGATTTTCCCGCGCGCAACCTGAAGGAGTTCGTTGCCCTCGTCAAGGCGAATCCCGGCAAGTACGACTACGCCACCTGGGGCCCGGGCTCCACCGGGCAGCTCGTGATGGAGTACCTCAAGCGGAAAGAAGGACTCGACATCCGGCATGTGCCCTACAAGACGATCGGCCAGATCTACCAGGACATGCAGGGCGGGCTGGTGAAGGTGGCCTTCGTCGACGCCACCAGTTCGGTGCCGCTGATCAAGACCGGAAAGCTGCGCGGCATCGCCATCACCGGATCGCACAGGGGACCGGCGTTGCCGGACCTGCCGACCATGACCGAACAAGGCTATCGTTTCGATACAGATGCCTGGTATGGTGTGTTCGCCCCGCGCGGTACGCCAGCCGGCGTGGTAGCGGCCGTGCACCGGGAGATCCTGAACACGCTGTCCGCCCCGGAGTTGCGTGACCGGTTCGTCCAACTGAACCTGGTCGATCCGCCATTGAAAAGCGCGGAGCAGTTTGCCCAGACGGTACGTACCGACCTGTCCCTCTGGCAAAGCATCGCCAAGATAAACGGCATCAGCTTGGACTGAGAGGCCTATCGTCAGCAGGGTCGTTGCTGCGTGCGCTTCATCAAGCCACGATAGCGCACCCTCATGTAGCCGAACTGACAGTTGCACTGCTCAGCGCTGCCTGGGGGGGGCGCCTTGATCTCCATCGACATGGCTCCGTGCAGCAAATGGCGGCGAAATGTTATATGATGGTCGTCATGAAGAAGCCGTCAATCAATCGCAAGACCGTGAGCCGCAAGGAACTCACGCACGAGCGCATCGTCGAGGTCGCCGCGCGCGCGATTCGGCGCAGTGGCTACGACGGCACAGGAGTGGCCGACATCATGAAGGAGGCCGGCCTGACGCATGGCGGCTTCTACGCCCATTTTCCATCGCGCGAGGTACTGCTTGCCGAAGCCGCTGACCGCGCCGGTGCTGAAGCCGTGGCCTTGTCGGAGCATATCGCCGCCTCCGTGCCGCCAGATCAAGCATTGCCGGCGATGGTGCGCGCCTATTTGTCGAAAGCGCATTGTGAAGACATGGAGACTGGTTGCCCTGTCTCCGCCCTCGGCTCGGAGATGCCGCGCCAGGCGCCGGTCGTGCGGCGCGCAGCCACCCGCCGCATCAAGGAGATGATCGATGTCGTTGCGCGCCAATTGCCCGATTGGGGCCAGCCGGGTGCGCACGAACAGGCACTGATGACAGTTGCCTCCATGGTTGGCACCATGGTGCTGGCGCGTGCCGTGGACGACCCCAGGCTGTCGGAAAGTTTTCTTGAAGCCGCATTGAAGAAACTCGCGCCCACCGACGCGTAAATCTGCCGGCCCGGTGCCGGTGCCAGTTTTCGTTGGATCCAAAATATGATGATCATCATATTTTGGCAAAATGAACGCCCGACCAACCACGTAAAACATCCCTCAATATCGGAAGGACAGCATGGAAACCAAGATAGCGCTCGTTACGGGCGCCTCGTCGGGAATCGGCGAAGCCACGGCAAAGCGGCTTGCGAAGGCCGGATACAAGGTCTACGGCACCAGCCGGCGCGGTGCGCAAGCCGGACCGCGGACGTTCGAGATGCTGCCACTTGACGTGACCAGCGAAGCATCGGTCGAAGCCGCCGTCAAGGAAGTACTGCGCCTGCACGGCCGCATCGACCTGCTGGTCAACAACGCTGGCTTCGGTGTCGCCCCCGCTGCTGCGGAAGAGAGTTCGATTGACCAGGCCCGCGCGATCTTCGATACGAACTTCTTCGGGATCATCCGCATGACGCGTGCCGTGTTGCCCCATATGCGGCAACAAGGTAGCGGCCGCATCATCAACATCGGCTCTGTGCTGGGTTTCTTGCCCATGCCCTACATGGCGCTGTACTCCGCCACCAAGCACGCGGTCGCAGGCTACTCGGAATCGCTCGACCATGAGTTGCGCACGATGGGCATCCGGGTATCGGTCATTGAGCCGGCCTATATCAAGACGCCTTTTGACGCGAACTTCATGGCGCCCGACGCCCCTCTCGACACCTACCGCGAGGTGCGCTCGGCCGTGGATAGGCGAGTGAAGGAGGTGGTCGAGGGCGCTGACGGTCCTGAGGTTGTGGCCGAGACCGTACTGCAGGCCGCCATCGCGGCGCGTCCGAAACTCCGCTATGCAGCTGGTGGACTCGCCGGCCGCCTGCGATTGCTACGCAGATTTGCGCCTGCGAACATGGTAGACGCCGGTATTCGCAAAGATCTGCGGCTCGCAACGTAGACGGCGTTACTGCCCGTGAAACAACTTGACGCAACGAGAAACTGACAAGGAACCATGATGAAGGCATTCGTCGTCGATCGATATGGACGCAAACATGGCGTACGCGCTGGCGATATGCCGGTCCCGGAGGTGCGCGAGGACGACGTATTGATCCAGATTCACGCCGCTGGCGTGAACCCTCTCGATGCCAAGATCAGGGACGGCGAGTTCAAATTGATTCTGCCCTATCGTCTGCCATTGATTTTGGGCAACGATCTGGCCGGGGTTGTTGTCCGCGTCGGATCGCGCGTACAACGATTCAAACCGGGCGATGAGGTCTATGCGCGACCACACAAGGACCGCATCGGCACTTTCGCGGAATGCATCGCGATCAAAGAGGATGGCGTGGCCCTCAAGCCCACGGCACTCACGATGGAGGAAGCGGCTTCAATTCCGTTGGTGGGATTGACTGCCTGGCAGGCGCTGATCGAAAAAGGGCAACTCAGGAAAGGGCAGAAAGTGCTCATACATGCTGGCTCGGGCGGCGTTGGCACCTTTGCCATTCAACTGGCGAAGCATGTAGGCGCAACGGTCGCGACGACAACGAGCGCGCGCAATATCGCACTGGTGAAGCGCCTCGGTGCGGATATCGTCATCGATTACACGAAAGACGACTTTGCGGCCATCCTGAAGGACTATGACGTGGTACTGGATACGCAGGGCGGCAAAGGGCTCGAGAAGTCGCTGCGAGTGCTCAAGCCGGGTGGCAAACTCATCGGGATCGCCGGTCCGCCTGATCCCGATTTTGCGAAAGAGATGGGCGCCTCCTGGTTCCTGAAAGCAGCAATGCGCTTTCTGAGCCATCGCATCAGGAAAGCCGCGAAACGCCGTGGCGTCAGCTATTCATTTGTTTTCATGCGTGCTAACGGAGACCAGCTAGGCCAGATCGCCAGGCTCATCGACGCAGGTGCGATAAAGCCCGTGATCGATCGGGTTTTTCCGTTCGCGTCGACCAAAGAGGCGTTGGCCTACGTCGAAACAGGACGTGCAAAGGGCAAGGTTGTCATCAAGATCCGATAGAAGGCGCCATCAAAACAACGCCTTCTGCCCCGTCACCAGCGTCTCGAACGCATCGCCCAGGAAGGGCAGGATGGCGTCGGCCACCGGCTGCAGCTGGCGCGTCAGGTAGTGGTCGTAGTCGATGGGCGAGCGCCGGGTTTCCAGGGGCTCCGGGCCGGCCACCGTCATCACATAGCTGATCCAGCCGCCGTTCTGGTATTGCAGCGGACGGCCTTCCTTGCGGTTGAACTCGTCCGCGATGCGTGCCGCGCGCACGTGCGGCGGCACGTTGCGCTGATAGTCTTCGAGCGTGCGGCGCAAGCGCTTGCGGTAGACCAGTTGCGCGTCGAACTCGCCGCTCATGGTGCGGCGGACGTAGTCCTGCACATATTCCCGGTACGGCTGCTTCTTGAACACGCGCTGATAAAGCGCTTGCTGGAACTGCTGGGCCAGCGGTGTCCAGTCCGTGCGTACCGTTTCCAGGCCCTTGTAGACCATCTCCTCACTGCCGTCCGCCTTGGCGACCAGCCCCGCGTAGCGCTTCTTGCTGCCCTGCTCGGCGCCGCGCACGGTGGGCATCAGGAAGCGGCGGTAGTGGGTCTCGTACTGCAACTCCAGCGCGCTCTCCAGGCCGTACTGTTGTTGCAGATGCTGCTGCCACCACTGGTTCACTTGCTGGACAAGCATGCGGCCAATCCTGTCGGCGTCTTCCTCGGCATGCGGCTGCTTCAGCCAGACAAAGGTCGAATCGGTATCGCCATAGATCACCTGGTAGCCCTGCGCCTCGATCAGCTCGCGCGTGCGGTGCATGATCTCGTGCCCGCGCATGGTGATCGACGACGCCAGGCGTGGGTCGAAAAAGCGGCAGACGCTGGACCCTAGCACCCCGTAGAACGCATTCATGATGATCTTCAGGGCCTGCGACAAGGGCTTGTTGCCTTCGCGCTTGGCCGCTTCCCGGCCTTGCCAGATCTGCTTGACGATGGCCGGCAGGCAATGCCGGGTGCGCGAGAAGCGCGCGCCGCGAAATCCCGGCACCGAGCTTTCGTCGGACGGATCCTGCAGCCCTTCCACCAGCCCGAGCGGATCGATCAGGAAGGTGCGGATGATGGACGGGTACAGGCTCTTGTAGTCCAGCACCAGCACCGAATCGTACAGCCCGGGCTGCGAATCCATGACAAAGCCGCCGGGGCTGGCCCCGTCCGGAACCTCGCCCAGGTTCGGGGCGACATAGCCCTGGCGATGCATCAGCGGCATGTACAGGTGCGTGAAGGCGGCCACGCTGCCGCCGCTGCGGTCCGCCGGCAATCCCGTGACGGCGGCCCGCTCCAGCAGGAAGGTCAGCAACTCGGTCTTGGCAAAGATCCGGGTCACCAGCTCGCAGTCCTTGAGGTTGTAGCGCGCCAGCGCGGGCTTGTCTTCGGCAAAGCGGCGGTCGATCTCCGCCATCCGCTGATACGGGTTGTCGATGGACTTGCCCTCGCCTAGCAGCGTCTGCGCCACGTTCTCCAGGCTGAAGGACGGGAAGTTCCAGGTAGCGGACCGCAGCGCTTCGATACCGTCGATGATCAGGCGGCCGGCGGCGGAGGCAAAGAAATGGTTCTCCTTGAAGCCGTGCTCGCGCCACTCCAGCACATTGCCGCCCCGGCCAAACAGCAGCGGGACCTGATAGCGATCCGCATGCTTCTGCAGCACGCGCAGGTCGAACTGCACCACGTTCCAGCCGATGATGGCATCGGGATCGTGCTGGGCAAGCCATTGGTTCAGCTTTTGCAGCATCAGCGGGTGGCTGGCGCAGTACTCCAGGTCAAAGTCGACCGCGCTGTCGTCGCCGTTGGGCGGGCCGAGCATATACACCTGGCGCTGGCCGCAGCCTTCCAGCGCGATCGAGTACAGGTCGCCGTGGGCGGTGGTCTCGATGTCCAGCGACACCAGCTTCAGCGTGGGCCGATAGGCTGGCCCTGGCTTCATCTGGCTGTTGAGCAGGGTGCCTCCGCCGTGGGCCGCGTTGGCCTCGCCGGCAAACCAGACGGGCGCGGTAATGAAGCGCTCCATCAGGTAGCGCTCCGGGGGGCGGATGTCGGCCTCGTAGACGCTGACGCCAGCTTCCTTCAGCAGTTTTTCCAGCTTGGTGAGCTGGCGGTAGTGCTGGCAGTACAGGCCCAGCACCGGGCGGCGATGGAAATCCGCGAGCGGGAGTTCGCGCAATGCCACGTTGCGCTCGCCGCGCAAGACCGCCTCGGCGGTCTCGCGCTGCTCGGCCGGCACGAACGCCACCGAGAGCTGGTGCGCCAGGCGGATATGGCGAGGGCCACTGTCGGTTGCCAGCCAGAACTCGACTTCCGTCCCGGCGGCCGTATCCCGCCAGTGCCGAGTCAGAAGAAAACCCTGTTGTCGTTGAGCCACCTGCCGCCTTTGAAAACCCACCCTGGCCGGCTATTTTACTGGTCCTTGGCCAGTCGGGCCCCGCCCAGGCCCCATTCAAGCCCCGGTCAGGCCGGATGGCGCGCCATGCCCGCCACGCTCCTGATGGAGCTTGAACACGGCCACCGCCTGCACCAGTTGCCGTGCCCGCGCATGCAGGCTTTCCGCCGCCGCCGAGCTTTCCTCCACCAGCGCGGCGTTCTGCTGGGTGGCCTGGTCCATCTGGCTCATGGCGGTTTCGATCTGCGCCACGCCCGCGCTCTGCTCCGTGCTGGCTGCGCTGATCTCGCCCATGATGTCGGTCACGCGCTTGATCGCCGCGACGATCTCCGTCATGGTGGCGCCGGCATGATCCACCATGGCCGTGCCCTGCTCCACGCGCTCCACGCTGGCGGTGATCAGCGTCTTGATCTCCTTGGCCGCCTCGGCACTGCGCTGCGCAAGGTTGCGCACCTCGCCCGCCACCACGGCAAAGCCACGCCCCTGCTCACCGGCGCGCGCGGCCTCCACGGCGGCGTTCAGCGCCAGGATGTTGGTCTGGAACGCGATGCTGTCGATCACGCCGATGATGTCGGCGATCTTGCGCGAGCTGTCGTTGATGTCCTTCATGGTGCCCACCACCTGCCCGACCACGTCGCCGCCCTTGCGCGCCACCGTGGTGGCGCCAATGGCGAACTGATTGGCCTGCAGCGCGTTGGCGGCGTTCTGCCTGACCGTGGAGCTGAGCTCCTCCATCGAGGCCGCGGTCTGCTCAAGCGCGCTGGCCTGCTCCTCGGTACGGCCGGACAGGTCGCGGTTACCATCGGCAATCTGCTGGCTCGCGCTGGCAACGCCTTCGGCGTTCTCGCGCACGTTGGCGATCACGCGCACCAGGTTAGCCTGCATGTCCTTCAGCGCGCGCATCAGCCTGGCGGTTTCATTGTTGCCGCTGGCATCGAACTGCAGGCTCAGGTCGCCCGCGGCCACGGCCGCCGACACGCGCACGGCCTGATTGATTGGCCGGGTGATGGCGCGGATGATCCATGTGGCCATGCAAACAGCGACCAGCAGCGCGACGGCACCCGAAGCCCAGATCGTGGCCTTCATGCGCTCGACGGCGTCGATGGCCTCGCTGGTGGACGTTTCCATGAGTTTGTCCTGATGCTGGATCAGGCCTTCCACCGCGGCGAAATAGGCCAGCTGGGCCGGGCGCAACTCGCCCAGCAGCATGTTCCTGGCCTCGTCGGCATTGCCTGCCGCCACCAGCCCGAGGAACTTGTCCTGCAGGGCACCGTACGCACCGCGCGCTTCTTTCACCTTGGCCAGCTCGGCCCGACCCTTGTCAGAGGTGATCTTGGTCTCTAGCCGGGCCCATTGGGCGGCAATGGTCTTTAGCGTGGCGGCGGTCAGTTCACGTTCCTTCTCGATATCTGTCGCCACCGTCATGATCACCATATTGCGCAGCGAGCGCGCGACCTGGTTCAGGTTTCCCTCAATGTCATTGAGATCCGCTATTTTTCTGTAGTGGTCACTTAATACCGTGTGCAATGCATTTTCCACGGTATGAATCTTGATGATCGATGTGCCGCCCATGAAGGCGATCAACAGAACCAGAATGCCGAATCCGGCAGTAAGGCGGGTTGATATTTTCATGTCACTGAAACGCATGTTTGTCCGTCGTCCTGGAAAAAGAAAGGAGGAATGCAAGAGGTCATCGGCCAGAGCCATCCCGGAAAGGCAAGCGAGAGACCGGCAGGCGGCTGCGTGGCAACGCCGCCTGCACGGATGCCTGATCTTCGCTTGTCGTGGCAACCGATCGAGCGTCGGCTTCGGGAGGAAGACATCGGCTCGTGCCGGCAAGAAATGCCGGCGTTCTTCATGCCGATGGGTACATATCGGCAAGGTTTAGTGACTCTTTAGACCCTCGCGCAATGGCGCTGCGCGAATATCCGCGCTGCGGATATGGCTAGCCGGCCATCCTTTCTTTTAAGAGGCCATTTCAAAAAGATTCTGACGTCGTTGCGCGGCCTTGCCGTACCAGTTGTACTGTCTGCGGCCGCGCGCCTAGCCAGAACCGCTTCGCTTCATTTTGAAACGGCCTCCAAGCAACTACTGCACGTGGGACGACGGATTGCGTGTCACACGAATTTCCCGGTGATGCCGCCATCCACCACGAGCTCCGTGCCGGTGATATAGGCCGCCGCATCGGAGGCGAGGAAGGCGCAGGCGTGGGCCACGTCCCATGCGCTGCCCATGCGGCCCATCGGCACTTGCGCGGCGCGCGCACGGCGCGCCTCGTCCAGGCTGGTGCCGGAGAACATCTTCGCCACCGTGGTAGCGATGCGCGGCGTGTCGATCAGCCCCGGCACCACGGTGTTGGCGCGCACGCCATGTGGCGCATATTGTTGCGCCAGCATGCGCGTGAACTGCGTCACGGCGGCCTTGGTCACGCTGTAGGCCAGGTGCGGATAGCCCACGTAGCGCATGCCGGCCACCGACGAGATGGCGATGATGGCGCCGCGCCCGCGCGCCATCATGTCGGGCAGCACCTGCTGACTGGCCAGCAGCAGGCTGCGCACGTTGACGGCGTGGATGCGGTCCAGGTCGTCCGCGGTGGTTTCCATCGGGCCACCGGTCTTGCCAATGCCCACGTTGTGATGCAGCACGTCCACCATGCCGAAGCGCCCGCGCGCCGCGGCAAAGAGCCGCACCACTTCGGCCTCCACGGACACATCGCCCGTGAAAGTCTCGGCGATGCCGCCTTCGGCCCGGATCAGCGCCGTGGTTTCCTCGGCCGAGGCCGCGTCACGGTCCACCACGCAGACCTGCGCGCCCAGGCGCGCGTAGGTCACGCTGGCCGCGCGGCCGATGCTCCAGCCCGGCCCCGCGGAGCCCGCGCCGGCGACAAAAACCGTGCGGCCCGAAAGATCGAGCGGCAACCCGGGCGGGCGTGCCGCCGCCGCGCTGTCGCCTGCGTTCGATAGATTCGTCATGTCACGCGCCCTCCCCTGGCCGGTGCCCGCCTTCGCCCACGTAAGGAATCGCGTGTTCGATGGTGTCCCAGATAAAGCGGCCCGAAGGGCTTTGCTGCTCCTCCACGATATGCGCTACCAGCCCGGCCGCGCGCGAGATCACGGCAAAGCCGCGCATCACGGCCGTGGGTACGCCCAGCTCACCCAGCAAGGCGGCCACCGCGCCGGTGGCGTTGATGGTGATGGGCCGGCCGGCCACGGCATCCACCGCGCTGGACAGGCGCTCCAGCGCCCGGATCTTGTCACCAGCCAGGTCGGGCTCGGCGCGGCCCATTTCCAGCAGCTTGTAGGCGCGCGGGTCCACCGGCTTGTGCAGGTGGTGGCCAAAGCCGGGCACATGGCTCTTGATGGACTTGTAGTGGCGCGCGATCTCCATGGCCTCGGCATCGGGATCGGCGGCCGCGCCGATGCGGTCGAGCAGCTGCGCGCAGTTCTCCATGGTGCCCACGAAGGAGCTGCCCACGGCCAGCAGGCCCGCGGATACGGCGCCCTGCAGGTTCTCGGGCGCGCTCATGTAGATCAGCCGCGTGGCGATGGCGCTGGGCGTGAGGCCGTGCTCCATCAGCACGATCAGCACCACGTCGGTGATGCGCAGGTCCACCGGGCGCGGCTCGCGGCCCAGGATCTGCATGAGCATGACCTCGGTGAAGGTCTTCTTGCCCATCAGGTCCTCGACCAGGTCCGCGTCGCGATAATGCAGGCTGGTGAGGGTGTGGGTGCAAAGGCGGGTGACGGGCTTGGAGGAGGCGGAGGAAGTCATGATGGATTCGCAGTGGATTCGTTGGAAGGGGTCGGGGCCGAAGGGACCGATGGGGCCGATGGGACCGAAGCGGCTTCGGGAGCGATGGCGCGTTCGCGCACGGCGGTCTTGAGCACCTTGCCCACGGCGGAGCGCGGCAGGCTCGCATGGAAGTGGACGCGCTTGGGCGTTTGCACGGGGCCCAGGCGCTCGCGCACAAAGGCAATCAGCTCGCCTTCGGTGGCATGCTGGCCGGGGCGCAGCTGCACGGCGGCGTGCACCGCCTCGCCCCATTTTTCGTCGGGCACGCCGAACACCGTGCATTCGTGCACCGCCGGATGCTGGCCCAGCGCGTTCTCCACATCCACCGGATAGACGTTGAAGCCGCCGGTGATGACCATGTCCTTGAGCCGGTCCTTGAGGTACAGATAGCCGCGTTCGTCGATCAGGCCGCGGTCGCCCGTGTGCAGCCAGCCGTCCACCAGCGTCTCGGCGGATTTCTCCGGCAGGCGCCAGTAGCCGCTCATCACCAGGTCGCCGCGCGCGACCACCTCGCCGACCTCGCCCGGGGGCAGCAGGCGGCCGTCCGGGGCCATGATGGCCACGTCGCTGAACCAGGTGGGCAGGCCCACGGCGGCCCAGTTGCGCTCGTCCTCGAAATCCGCGGGGCGCATCACGGTCAGGCTCTGCGGCGCCTCGGTCTGCCCGTAGGTGGTGCCCAGCACGGGGCCGAAAAAGGCGCGCACCTCGCGGATCTTCTCGGGCGGCATCGGCGCGCCGCCGTAGATCAGGCGGCGCAGGCAGGGGAAGTCCGCGCGCGCGGCGCCGGGCAGCGCCATCAGCATGTAGACCAGCGTTGGCGGCATGAAGCACACGGTGCCGCCGCGCTCGCGAAACGCCGTGCGCACCGCCTCGGCGCCGGCCTCGGCCAGCACCACGTGGCAGCCGCCCTGCGCCAGGATGGGCAACAGGTAGGTCGACGTGCCATGCGTGATCGGCGCGGCCACGATGTAGCGCTCGTGCTCGTCAAAGCCCCACGCGTGGATCTGGTTGGAGACGTTGGTCATCCAGGCGCGGTACGGCTGCATCACGCCCTTGGGCAAGCCGGTGGTGCCGCCGGTGAACTTGATCGCCTGCGTGGCATCCTCCGGCAGCGCAAAAGCCGGGCGCGATGCGCCGGCATGCTGCGCGATCAGCGCGGCCACCGACCTCTCCCCGGGCGGCGGCGAGCCGCTATAGATGCGCGCGCCGGCCGCGCCCTCCAGCAGGCCGGCGCAGGCCGTATCGAGCACCAGGATGGAGGGCTCGGTGGCGTCGATGATGCGGCGGATCTCCGGCCGGGTGCTCTTGGGATTCAGCGGCACCCAGACCTTGCCGCAGGCCAGCACCGCCAGGAGCGCGACGATGTGCTCGGCGCTGTTCTTCGCGCAAATGCCCACGCGGCTCTGCAGGGTGTCATCGAGCGCATTGAGCGCCGTGGCCAGCGCGGCCACCTGGGCGGCCAGCGCGTCGTAGCGGATCGCGCCTTCGGGGGCGTCGATGGCAATGTTGCCGGGCCAGCGCGCCGCGGCGCGCCAGAAGAAATCGATCGGGTACATGGTAGGCAACGCTCCTTGTTTCTTATTCGGCCTTGGCGCCGGACTGCTTCACCACGTCGTGCCAGCGCTTGGTTTCCGCCGCGATCAGGCGGCGCAATTGCTCTGGCGAGCCGGGCTCGGGGGTGGCCGCCAGATCCTGCAAGCGCTGGCGCACGTCGGGCGCGGCCAGCACCTTGTTGAGGGCCGAGTTCAGGCGCTCGATCACCGGCCGCGGCGTGCCGGCGGGTGCGGCCAGGCTGAACCACGATTGCACGTCAAAGCCGGGAAAGCCCGACTCGGCAACGGTCGGCACCTCGGGCAGCAGCGGCGAGCGCTGGGCGCTGGTGATGGCAATGGCGCGCAGCCGCCCCGCCTTCACGTGCGGCAGCGCCGAAGGCGTGTTGTCGAACATCGATTGGACCTGCCCGCCCAGCAGGTCGGTCACCGCCGGCGCGCTGCCTCGATACGGGATGTGCAGCATGTTCAGCCGGGCCTGCATCTTGAACATCTCGCCCGACAGGTGGATGGACGAGCCGCTGCCCGACGAGGCAAAGGTGATGCCGTCCTGCGACGCCTTGGCAAAGCGGATGTAGTCGGCCAGGGTTTTCACCGGCAGCTTGGGGTTCACCACCAGGATGTTGGGAATCCTGGCGATCAGCCCGATGGGCTCGAAGTCCTTTTGCGGGTCGTAGCCAAGCTTGTCGTACAGCGACGCGTTGATGGTGTTGGCGATGGTGTAGACGTAGAGCGTGTAGCCATCGGGCGCCGACTTGGCCACCACTTCGGCGCCCACGTTACTATTGGCGCCCGCCCGGTTGTCCACCACCATCGGCTGGCCCAGCTGCTCGCCCAGCTTGAGCGCGATGATGCGCGCGATCACGTCCGTGGCGCCGCCGGCGGCGTAGCCGACCACGAGCTTGATGGGCTTGGTGGGCCAGGCGGTGGGCTGGGCATGAAGCGGCAGCGCGAGGCCGCCCGCCAGGCTGAGGGCCGCCGCGAACGCCAGCAGGCGCCGGCGCGGTGCATGATGCAAGGTCATGGTTTGTCTCCTGTTTTGGCAGTGCAATGCCGTCGCTGGCCCCCTTCTGGCCGCGCTGCGGCATACTGCGGGTGGCTTCCATCGACCGAGAAATTCTTCCCCATGCCTGCCCGCTCCGCCAATCAAAACGTCCGCCTGCCGGACGTTTCCGCCAAAGGCAAGGCAGCCCTCAGCCCCCTTCCCGACGCTGCCGATGCTGCGCAGCCCACTGAAGACGGCGGCAGCCGCACGCTGCGGCGCGGCCTGCAATTGCTGGATGCGGTGCTGGCCAGCGGCCGCGAAGGCCTGCGCGTGGTCGACCTGTGCCGCATCGCGGCGCTGGAGCGCGCCACGGTCTACCGGCTGCTGGCTACCTTGATGGAAAGCGGCTATGTGGCGCAGCGTGGGCGCTTTCGCTACGTGGCGGGGCCGCGCCTGTCGGCGCTTGCGCTGCCGCACGCCACCGATGGCCTGGCGGCGCGGCTACAGCCAGTGCTGGCGCGCGTGAGTGCCGCTTGCGGGGATGCCGCGTTCGCCGTCGTGCGCGAAGGCGCGATCTCGCACTGCATCGCGCGCCATGTCGGGACGCATCCGGTGCAGATCCTCGTGATCCAGGTCGGTACGCGCCAGCCGCTGGGCGTCGGCGCCGCCGGGCTGGCCCTGCTGGCGGCGCTGCCGCAAGACGACGTGGCGCAATGCATCGCCGCCAATGCCGCGGCGCTGGGCCACTACGGCGGCATGACGCCCGAGCGCATGAACATCCTGGTGCGCGCCACGCGCGAGCGCGGCTGGTCCGTGATCGGCAATCACGCCACCAGCGGCGTGCTGGCCGTGGGCATGGCGGTGCACAGCACGGACGGCGAACCGGTGGCGGGCATCAGCGTGGCCTCCACGCTGGCCCGCATGCCGCGCGAGCGGCAGCAACTGATTGCCCGGGCCATGCGGGAATCGCTGGCGGCGTTGCTGCCCAAGGGATTGTGAAGGGCTGTGAGGGGCTGTAAGCGAGGGGGGACGCGTTGCTAGTCGGGCTTCAGGCTAGGCGCGGCGCGCGGCGCGCGCAGCCTTCGGCGCAACACCTGGCTACCGGTCAAGCGTTCAAGCTGGCCCACAAGGCCCCGGCGGAACAGCAGGACACAGGCGATAAAGATGACGCCCGTCACCATGGTGACCGACTCGCCCAGTGCGCCGAACCACGCGATGCCCGTGACGGACGCCAGGAAATTGCCGATTGCGCCCAGCCTGGTCTCCAGCGCCACCACCACGAAGGCGCCGGCCAGCGGGCCGGATAGCGTGCCCAACCCACCCACCAGCGTCATCAGGATCACCGATCCGGACATCGACCAGTGCACGTCGGTGAGCGTGGCAAAGCCCAGCACCAGCGCCTTGATCGACCCGGCCAGCCCCGACAGCGCGGCGGACAGCACGAACGCCATCAGCTTGTAGCGGTCGGTGTCGTAGCCCAGCGAGATGGTGCGCGGCTCGTTCTCCTTGATTGCCCTCAAGATCTGGCCAAACGGGGAATGCACCGTGCGCACGATCAGCGCGAACGCCGCCACGATGACCACCAGCGCCACGTAGTACAGCGTCAGGTCGTCGGCCAGCGGCAGCACGCCGAACAGCTTTCCGCGCGGAATCGCCTGCAGGCCATCTTCGCCGCCCGTGGCAGGCGCCTGCAGGCAGACAAAAAACAGCATCTGCGCCAGCGCCAGCGTGATCATCGAGAAATAGATGCCTTGCCGCCGGATCGCCAGCGACCCCACCACGTAGCCGGTCAGACCGCCGGCCAGCGTCCCCAGCACCATGCCCGCTTCCGGCGTGACGCCCCACACTTTCATGGCATGGCCCGCTGCATAGCCGGCGCCGCCGAAGAAGGCCGCATGGCCGAACGACAGCAGCCCGGTATAGCCGACCAGCAGGTTGAAGGCGCACGCGAACAGCGCAAAGCACAGCACCTTGAGCACGAACACCGGATACGCCCCGGCCATCGGCGCCAGCACCAGCGCTGCCAGCAGCAATCCGTACCACACATTCCTGGCTGACCGGCCCATCGTTCCCATCGTTCCCATCATTGACTCCTTCCAAACAGCCCCGACGGGCGCAACATCAACACGATTGCCATGATGAGGAACACCACCGTGGCCGAGGCCTCTGGGTAGAACATCTTGGTCAATCCCTCGATCACGCCCAGGCCGAGGCCGGTCAGGATCGCGCCCATGATCGATCCCATCCCGCCGATCACCACCACCGCGAACACGATGATGATCAGGTTCTGCCCCATCAGCGGCGAGACCTGGATCACCGGCGCCGCCAGCACGCCGGCAAACGCGGCCAGCGCCACGCCAAAGCCATACGTCAGCGTCACCATCAGCGGCACGTTGACGCCGAATGCCTCGACCATCTTGGGGTTCTCGGTGCCGGCGCGCAGGTGGGCGCCCAGCTTGGTCTTCTCGATCAGGTACCAGGTGGAGAAGCACACCGTCAGCGACGCCACCACCACCCAGGCGCGGTAATTCGGCAACATCATGAAGCCCAGGTTGGTAGCGCCGCCCAGCGCCTGCGGCGCCGAGTAAGGCAGGCCCGACACGCCGTACACCGAGCGCAAGATGCCCTCGATCACCAGCGTGATGCCCAGCGTCAGCAGCAAGCCGTAGATATGATCGAGCTTGTAGATCCAGCGCAGCAGGGTGCGCTCGATCACGATGCCGATCAGCGCCACCGCCAGCGGCGAGAGCACGAGCATCGCCCAGTAGTTGAGCCCGGCGTACTCCATGCCCATCCAGGCCAGCACCGCGCCGAGCATGAACAGCGCCCCGTGGGCGAAGTTGATGACATTGAGCAGCCCGAAGATGACCGCAAGGCCAAGGCTCAACATCGCGTAGAAGGCACCGTTGACCAGCCCCAGCAGCAGTTGGGACAGCAAGGCGGAAAGGGGAAAATTCAGTATCGTCATAAAGCGGTCCTCATACCCCCAGCAACGCGTTCAGCACCGGCATCCTGGCCTGCAGCTCCGCAGCCGCGAAGCGCTCGACGATCGTGCCGTGTTCCATCACATAAAAGCGGTCGGCCAGCGGCGCGGCAAAGCGGAAGTTCTGCTCCACCATCACCACCGTGTAGCCCTTTTTCTTGAGCATCAGGATCATGCGCGCCAGCGCTTGCACGATCACGGGCGCAAGGCCCTCCGAGATCTCGTCGAGCAGCAGCAGGTTGGCGCCGGTGCGCAGGATGCGCCCGACGGCCAGCATCTGCTGCTCGCCGCCCGACAGGCGCGTGCCCTGGCTCTGGCGGCGCTCCTTCAGGTTAGGGAACATCTCGTAGATCTCGGCCTCGCTCATGCCGGTGACCGCGCTGGCGCCCTGCCCTTTCAGCAGCGGCGGCAACAGCAGGTTTTCCTCGCACGACAGGCTGGCGAAGATGCCCCGCTCTTCCGGGCAATAGCCGATGCCGCAGTGCGCGATCTTGTGCGTCGGCATGCCGATGGTCTCGGTGCCGTTGACGCGGATCGAGCCCTTGCGCTGGCCGGTCAGGCCCATGATGGCGCGCAACGTGGTGGTGCGCCCGGCGCCGTTGCGGCCCAGCAGCGTCACCACCTCGCCGGCATTCACGGTCAGGTCCACGCCATGCAGGATGTGCGATTCGCCATACCAGGCGTGCAGGTCCTTGATTTCTAGTGCGGGCGTTGTGCTCATCCTGGCTCCTCAGTGCGCGCCCTGCAGTTCAGCCTCGACGGTGCCCATATAGGCCTCCATCACGCGCGGGTCTTTCGATACCTCGGCGTACGGCCCTTCGGCCAGGATCGCGCCGCGCTGCAATACCGTGATCTTGTCGGCAATCGACGAGACCACGTTCATGTTGTGCTCCACCATCAGGATGGTGCGCCCCACCGCCACCTTGCGGATCAGCTCGGTCACGCGCGCCACGTCTTCGTGGCCCATGCCCTGGGTCGGCTCGTCCAGCAGCATCATCTCGGGCTCCATCGCCAGCGTGGTGGCGATCTCGAGCGCGCGCTTGCGGCCGTACGGCAGGTTGACCGTCACCGTCTGCGCCACATCGGTCAACCCGACCTGCTCCAGCAGTTCCATGCCGCGCGCGTTCAGCGCGTCGAGCGTGGTTTCGCTGCGCCAGAAATGATAGGAGGTGCCAAGTTGCCGCTGCAGCCCGATGCGCACGTTCTCCAGCACCGTCAGGTGCGGGAACACGGCGGAGATCTGGAACGACCGGATCACCCCGCGCCGGGCGATCTGCGCCGGCTTTTCGCGGGTGATGTCGATGCCGTTGAACAGGATCGTGCCCGTGGTCGGCTCGAGGAACTTGGTCAGCAGGTTGAAGCAGGTGGTCTTGCCGGCGCCGTTGGGGCCGATCAAGGCATGGATGGAGCCGCGCCGCACCTTGAGGTTGACGTCGCACACGGCGGTGAAGCCGCGGAACGACTTGGTCAGGCTGTGCGTTTCTAGTATGGAATCTTCGTGGTGCATCGCTTTGTCGCTTTTGGCATGCATCGGGAATACGGGTCTGGCAGGCGGATCCGGCCAGCGGATCCGGCCAGCAGCCCTAGCCGTGGACGGGCAACGTTTCGACCGCGTACGCGTGGTGCAGCGAGCGGGCGAGAACCGGATCCTCCAGTTCGATCTCGAAGCGATCCGCCATCCGGATGCCGCCAATGGCCGCCAGCGTGCCGCACAGCATGGCGGTACCGTCGTCAAAACTGCCGCCGTGCTCCGCAAACCTGTCGAGCAGGTCCTGGGGCGAACGCATCGCCGTCACCGGCCCCTGCTGATACAGCACGCGCTCGCCGTCGATGGTCGCGTAGGCGCGCAGGATAAGCTGGTCCCAGTGCTTGACGATGTCGGCCAGGCGCCATAGCACTTGCGCGCAGGGCTTGTCGCACATCTGCTTGGACACCGTGATGCCATAGGTCTCCACCTCCCGGTCGGTGTGGTCCGAGGCAATGCCAACATACATCTCGCCCTGGTCCTTGAGCAGCAGGAACTCCACTTCGCCGCTGCTGGCATTTCCGCTGACCTGGATCGTTGGCTGCGATTGCAGCCGCTGCGCCGCAACCCGGTAGAAGACCGGGGTCGCCGCTGGCCGCTTGACGCCCAGTACTTCGAGCTCGCGGATGTGTTTTTCCATTGCGTCGGCATCCCTACCCGTCCAGCCCGCGATGACGAGCTGCTTGACGGTCACAACGCGCTGCCACCTGCCGGTGCGTGTCTCGATATCGAATGTCAGCATGATGATGTCTCCGTGGTTGCGAATCGCTATTTCTTGAGCAAGGCGCACTTGCTGGCAGCGATGGGCCGGAACGCCTCGCTGGCTGGAATGACCTGCTTGATCTTGTAGTAGTCCCAAGGTTTCCGGGATTCCTGCGGGCTCTTGACCTCGACGAGGTACATGTCATGCACCATCAATCCGTCGGCACGGATCTTTCCATTGGTCGCAAAGAAATCGTTGATGGGACTGGCCTTCATCTTCGCCACCACCGCATCGGTCTCGTCTGTCCCCGCGGCCTGGACCGCCTTCAGGTAGTGCATCGTTGACGAGTACACGCCGGCTTGCACGAGCGTGGGCATCTTCCGGGCCTTCTCGAAGAAGCGCTGCGACCACGCGCGGGCCGCGTCATCGCGGTCCCAATAGAACGAGGTGGTGAGCATCATCCCTTGCGCCGCTTGCAGGCCGAGGCTATGGATGTCGCTGATGAACATGTGCAGGCCCGCCAGCTTCTGCTTTCCTGCGCCGCCAATGCCGAAGTCCCGGGCGGTTTTCAGCGCGTTGACGGTATCGCTGCCGGCATTGGCCAGGCCGATCACCTTGGCGCCCGACGCCTGGGCTTGCAGCAGGTAGGACGACAGGTCGGGGGAATTGATGGGATGCTTCGCCTTGCCGACGATCTTCCCGCCTACCGAGGCCAGGGCGTCCGTCGCGTCTTTCTCCAGGGATGCGCCCAGCGCGTAGTCGACCGTCAGGAAGTACCAGCTGTTGTCGCCCCCTTTTGCCAGCGCCTTTACCGTGTTGGCCGCAAAGGCATAGGTGTCGTAGGAATACTGGATGGTGTAAGGCGAGCAATCCTCGTTGGTCAGCCTTGTCGTGCCGGCGCCGCTGGCAATCACCAGCTTGTGCTTGTCCCTGCCCAGGTTGGACACCGCGAGCGCTACCGACGACGGCAAGACGTCCTGGATGACGTCGACCTTCTGGTTGTCGAACCAGTCGCGCGCGATGGTGCCGGCCACGTCGGTCTTGTTCTGGTGGTCGGTGCTAACCACCTTGATATCGGATCCCAGCACCTTCCCGCCGAAATCGTCCACCGCCATCTGCGCCGCCACCAGCGACCCTTTCCCGCCGATATCGGAAAAAATCGACGACATATCCGTCAGGACGCCGATCTTCACCACGCCGTCGCTGATTTTGCCCGGCTGTGCCGCGGCAATCGCCGAAAACCCCAACATCGTGCCAGCCAGGAACACTGGCTTGAATCGAAAGCGAAACATGTTCTCTCCTCTCCATTGCTGGACTGCTAGAAGCCGCGACAAGGTTTTGTCGGCGGATAATGCGGCTACAAGGCGGCCATAGATCGCCTACATCTCGTGGCTGCGCAGGATTTCCTCGATACCCATGCCGATGCCGAGCAGTTGCCGGTCCGCCATGGGCGGCCCGAACAGCATCAACCCGACCGGCGCATCGCCCGCCTCATGGCACGGCATGCTCACGGCGCACAGGTCGAGCACATTGGCGATGGCGGGGTTGCGCAGCAACAGCCGGTTGACACTGAAGAACGCAGCGTCATCGGCCAGATCGGCAATGCGTGGCGCCACGATCGGCACGGTCGGCAGCACCACGGCGTCGAACCCCTGCATTTCGCCTTGCGCCTCCCGGCACAACGCCAGCCGCCGGGCGCGCGTGCGCAGGTAGTCCGCGGCGCTCTGCTGCTCGCCCATGCGGATACGCGACAGCACACGCGGGTCATAGCGATCGCCCAGCGCGGCAACCCGTTCGGCATGCCACGCGCTTGCCTCCGCCGCCACCAGGCCACCGTTGATGCTCAGTTCCGGCAACGGGTCCCAGCTATGGAAGGCCACGTCGCGCAGCACGGCGCCCGCCGCGGCCAGCCGCCCGAGCGCACGCTCATAGGCGCTGGCCACCTCGGCGCAAAGCCCGTCGAGCACTACGTTCCTTGCCACGGCCAGCCGAAGGCCACGCACCGGACGCGCTGCCACCGGCTCATCTGGCTCGCCCGCCATGACCCGGTCGAGCGCGGCGCAGCAGGCAACCGTGCGCGCCAGGCCGCCGATCGAGTCATAGCTGGGCGACAGCGGTACCGTTCCCTGCAGCGGCACCCGGCGCGCCGTGGGCTTGAACCCCGCAATGCCGCAAAGCGCTGCGGGAATCCGGCACGAGCCGCCCGTATCCGAGCCGATCGCGGCCACGGCCATGCCGTCCGTCACTGACACCGCGGCCCCGGACGAGGAACCACCGGGAATGCGGCCAACCCCACGCTCGAACGGATTGCGAGGCGTGCCGTAGTGCGGATTGATGCCAACCCCGGAATACGCGAACTCCGTCATGTTGGTGCGCCCGACAAAGACCGCGCCAGCCGCGCGCAACCGTGCAATGGCGAGCGCATCCGCCGTGGCAACCTGTTCAGGCAACACGCGCGCACCGGCCCGCGTGACGTCGCCCTGCACGTCGAACAGGTCCTTGACCGAGATCGGCAAGCCCGACAGCGGCCCGGCCACGCCCTGCCCGCGCAACATGTCGCTTGCCCTGGCCTGCTTCGACGCGGCCATGCTCACGCCGTGCGGGAAGACGCGCGCGCCCTCCCCGCCGGGATTGCAGGCGCGCTCGACACAGCCCGCCAGCAAGGACGCCGCGTCGGCGGTGCCCGCAGAGAGCTGGCGCATCACGGAATCCACGGTCGCCAGCATGATCAGGCCGGGTCGAAGTAGTGGATTTCCAGCAACATGCAACCCGCGTTCGACTTGAAGGGCCCGTGGAAGGCGCCCGGCGGACGGCATGCATAAGTGTGCGGATCGAACGCCTGCCCGCCCTCGCCCTGTTCGTCGTTGCCGACGGTCAGGTCGCCGCTGAGCAGATACACCTCCTCCCAGTAGCGATGCACGAACGGCGCGGTAGTGAATACACCGGGCTGGAAGCGCAGCAGGCGGGTGCGGCTGCCGCGGCCGCCGCTTTCATCGAGCGAGCCGGACAGGATCTTTTGCTGGATGCCCGCGGGATAGCCCGCAGGCACCTCCCATCCGCTCGCCAGGTCAATGGTGTGGAACTCATCGTGAAGCTTGTTGATCGCCATGGTTATCTCCGTGTGTGGCAATGAATGTCAGAGCACCGCTACCCGCTCAGGCGGCGCGTGCCAGCTGGCCCAGCTCCGCGCTGAGCGAATAGCTGTCCAGGATGTTGTCGACCAGGCCGGTGGCCTTCTTCCAGTCGTAGGTCCGGTAGGTGTGGCCCTTGGTCACGAAGCCCGCGCCCGCATAGAACATCTCGTATTGGTTGTGGCGCGATGCAAACTCGGACCCCACGGCATCCCACGCCAGCTTGAAGAACTTGACGCGCTCCTCCGGGCTGCAGGCCGAAGATTTCTGCGTCTTCTCGATGATCCTGGCCAGTTCCGGGTTCTCGAAATCGTGAAGGCTCGACGGCAGCATGATCATCCCGCCGCCCGCCAGCTCGCGCAGGGTATTGAGCACCTTGGCGTAGAGCTGCTGGGTGATCACCTGCGAGCCGTACAGGAGGTTGCGGTCCGGCATGAAGTAGCCCCGCTCCATGCGCCCCTTGGATTCCATGCCATAGACGAAGGCCTCCACCATCCCCGCCTCGGCGGCGAGCTGGCCCAGCATCTCCCTCACCTGCGGGAAGCCATTGGTGCCGTTGATCTCGGTGATCTTCTGCGCGATGCCTACCAGGAAGCGCAGCTTCACCATCAGCCTTACCTGGCACTGGTAGTTCTGGTAGCTATGGGCCGGCGTGGCATGAAACTGCTTGGCGCACATGCCGACATCGCCCGCAATGAAGACGCGCTCCCATGGCACCTTGACGTCGTCGAAGTAGAGCACCGCATCGTTCTCGTCGTAGCGGCTCGACAGCGGGTTGTCGAACACCGAAGTCGCGTTGGCTTCGTACGACTTGCGCGACATGACCTTCAGGCCCTTGATGTTCATGGGCACCGCGAACGACAGCGCGTACATCTCGTCGCCCTCGCGCAAGGGCTGGATGCAGCTGCAGAACACCTCGTTGGCCATGATGCCGCTGGTGGCCAGCATCTTTGCGCCACGCACCGTGATGCCTTCGGCATCCTGGTCGACGATGCCTACGGCCAGGTATTTGTCCTCCTGCTCGTGCGCCGCCTTCGACTGGTTGGCTTGCGGGTTGACGATGACGTACGTCAGGAAGAGATCGTTGTCCCGGGCGTACTTGTAGTACTCGCGCAGGGCGCCGGCCCGCGCCCGGTCATGCTGCTCGAAGACGTCGATCCCCATATACATGCCGGAGATGCAGGACGCCACGTGATCCGGCGAGCGGCCCATGAAGCCATAGTGCAGTTCGGTCCAGGCCTCAAGCGCCATCCGGCGCTGGACCAGGTCGTCATAGCTCTGCGGCAGTTGCCAGATCCGGCTCACGCGGTCGCCGGTGTCCGGCGACTCGAATGTCATCTTCTCGATGTTCTCCGGGCGTGCCTGAAAGTCGTAGAGGTTTGCGTAACTCCGGATCGAGTTCCGGAAGGCGGCGTGCGTGGTGACATCCGTCACGCGCTTGCCGTCGAGGTAGACCTCTCTGCCGTCACGCAGCATCTCGATATGCTGGCTACCAGTCTTGACCATGTCTTCTCTCCTAAATACGTAGCGGTTGTTGATTCACACGGGGGCTGCAGGCGACTTTTCGAGCGCGCGATACCTGCCTCCGAAAAAAACCAGTGGTCTGCCGTCGGGCCGGGCCTGGTGGCGAATGACGCGTCCGATGAAGATGACGTGGTCGCCACCGTCATGTCGCGCATATGGCTCACACTCGAACGTGGCGAGCGCATCCGGCAGGAGCACCGGGGCTTCGCCACCCTGCGCCGCCAAGCCGATGCCATCCCATTTGCCAGAGCTCGCCTTGGCAAAACGGTTGGAAATGTCTTGCTGGCCTTCCTCGAGCACGTTGACGGCGTACCGGGAGGTGGAACAAAGATCCTCCAGGCTCAGGCAACGCCGATCCACCGAGAACAAGATCAGGGGCGGATCGAGCGAGACCGAGTTGAACGACGCCACCGTGATGCCAACCGGTACCCCTTCTTTCCGGGGCGCGGTGATCACGGCCACTCCGGTGGCGAACATGGCGAGCGTGCTTCTGAAGCGGCGCTGCTCATCGGCACCAGCCTCGGAATCCACTTCGCGCTTTGCATAGGTTTCGGCCATCATCCCTCCTGTACAGAATCCAGAATCCGAGCCGCGGATCATTCCAACACGATCCATCGCTCATTTGTCTTTGTTTTTTACCTTTGTAACTTAGGTAGTATTGAATGCTATTGGAGTTTGCAATTCAAGCTGGTGAAAACCCTTGGATGGTGCCTGCGGTGTTGGCGCTCTCAGTGCGCCGAAGCCTGGATGCCCTGCCGTGCCCGCACGCGGGCGCAGGCGCGCTCAACATCCATTTATCTTTGTAACTTACGTATTAATAAATGCTACTATTAAACGGTATTCGAACCAACACAAACCCTGTGACGGACCCTGCTCCCCGCAGGGAAACAGGTGCATCGACACGAGTCAGGAGAACAAAGCAATGCAAGGCGAACCCACTGCGGCCCCCATCTACATGGACTACAGCGCCACCACGCCTGTCGACCCTCGCGTCGTCGACAAGATGGTGCCGTTCCTGTACCAGCACTTTGGCAATCCCGCTTCACGCAGCCATCGCTACGGATGGCATGCCGAACAGGCCGTGGAGACGGCGCGCGAGCAGGTTGCGGCACTGCTGAATGCGGATCCTCGCGAGATCGTCTGGACGTCGGGCGCGACGGAAGGGAACAACCTGGCGCTCAAGGGCGCGGCCCATTTCTACAGCGGCAAGGGGAAACACATCGTTACGGTCAAGACCGAGCACAAGGCGGTGCTCGACACTTGCCGTGAGCTGGAGCGCCAGGGCTTTGAGGTCACGTACCTCGACGTCGAGGAGGATGGCTTGCTAGGCCTTGACGCCCTGCGCGCGGCGCTGCGTCCCGACACCATCCTGGTATCCGTGATGATGGTCAACAACGAGATTGGCGTCATCCAGCCGGTTGCCGAGATTGGCGAGCTATGCCGGGCCCAGGGCATCGTCTTTCATTGCGACGCCGTGCAGGCCGCCGGCAAGATCCCCATCGATCTCGAGGCGCTCAAGATCGACCTGCTGACCGTGACCGCGCATAAGGTGTACGGGCCCAAGGGCATCGGCGCGCTCTACGTCCGGCGTAAGCCGCGCGTGCGCATCGAGGCGCAGATGCACGGCGGCGGGCATGAACGGGGCATGCGATCCGGTACGCTGGCAACGCACCAGATTGTCGGCATGGGTGAGGCTTTCCGCATCGCCAGGCTGGAACTAGCCGAGGAATCGCGCCGGGTTGCAGGCCTGCGGGACAGGCTGCTGGCCGGGCTCAGGCAACTCGACGAGGTCTATGTCAACGGCAGCATGGCCAGTCGCATTCCCCATAACCTCAATGTCAGCTTTAACTTCGTTGAGGGGGAGTCCCTGATCATGGGCATCAAGGGCGTGGCTGTTTCCTCCGGCTCGGCCTGTACATCCGCGTCGCTTGAGCCGTCTTTCGTGCTCCGCGCACTAGGGCGCAGCGACGAGCTGGCGCACAGCTCGATTCGCTTTACGCTCGGGCGGTACACGACCCTGGCGGAAGTGGAGCAAGTGATTCAGATGTTGCTGGCCACCGTCACGAAGCTGCGCCACCTCAGCCCGCTGTGGGACATGCATCGCGAAGGCATCGACATCGGCGCTATCAAGTGGGCGGCCCACTGACCAAGCTAGCCGCGGCGCGCCTTGGGGTGAACGGTCACGCTTTTTGCTGCCGCGCCAGAAGATGCGCCAGATCGAGCGCGGCGCGATCCCCGTTGACAACAAGGCGATCCACTACCGAGCACAGCACCTTGAACTCCGTGCGGGTGACGCCCTCGAAGAGGACGTCGTTGATGCGCTGCTGCACGGGAGTCAGCTCATTCAGGAGCCGGGAGCCAGCCACAGCTACCGTGAGCAGCATCTTGCGCTTGTCTTCGGGGTGGGCTTTCTTGTCGATCAGCCCGAGCTTCTTGAGCTTGCCGGTTTCGACGGTAACGAATGGCCCGCTCAAATGAAGATGCTCCGCCAATTGGTTCACCGTCACTTCGCCCTGTTGCGAGAGATGTGCAATGGACCGTATCAAGGAGTACTGGACGCCCGTCAGGCCGATCAGGCTGCCGAACCCGTCGCGCACGGAAAGCAGGCGGGCGGCAAACGGCAGCAGGCCGCTTACCAGGTGCCGGAACTCACTATCCGAGCCGTCGACCAGGCAAGCCGGATTGGTGATCGTCAGCGCCTTGCCCTTCGTGTTAGTTGCCATGCCTTATAGACTCCCTTATCCCGTTGCTCTGTCAGTTGCTCTGTCAGTTTCTTTGCTAGTTGCTCTGCTAGCCAAGGTATTAGCTAGCTAATTTAGCTTTTTGCAAAATACTACACACACATGGCATTGCGCTAGCTTTCGCGCAGCTCCCGCCTCATCCGTCCCCCCTACCCCCTACCCCCTACGCCCTAACCCCAAGACACATCCCGAAACGCCTCCACCAGGAAATCCACCAGCCGGCGCACCTTGAGCGGCAACTGCTTGCGCGTCGGATACACGGCGTAGACGCCGATCTCGATCGCGCGGAACTCGGGCATCAGTTCAACCAGGTCACCGCGCCGCAAGTCGTCCTGGAGCATGAAGCTCGGCTGCAGCATGATGCCGCCATGCGCCAGCGCAATGGCGCGGCACGTGTCGCCATTGTTGGAGTACACCCTGGCGCGGGTGCTCACGCTGACCTTGCCGTGCGGGCCATCGAACTGCCATTCGTCGCGCCCGGACCAGTTGGTGTAGGCCAGCACGCGGTGCTCGGCCAGTTCATGCGGATGGGTTGGCGCGCCGTGCTGCGCGAGATAGCCAGGCGACGCGCATAGCACCATGCGGGTTGCGACCAGTTTGCGGCTGATTAGTGCGGAGCTTGGCATGTCGCCAATGCGCACGGCAAGGTCGTAGCCTTCGTCGACCAGGTCCACCACGCGGTCATTGAGCGTGATATCGAGATCAACCTGCGGATACGCTGCCATGAAAGCGCTCCAGAGCGGCGCGAGGTGCAAGATGCCAAACGTGAGCGGCACGTTGATACGGATCAGCCCGCTGGGCTCCTGCGTGCGGGACGTGATCTCGGACTCGGCATCGTCCAGCGCCGCCAGCACTTCGCGTGCGCGCTGGTAGAAAATGCGCCCCTCCTCGGTCAGCGACAGCCGGCGCGTGGTGCGCTGCAGCAGACGCACGCCCAGGCGCTGTTCCAGTGCATCCACATGGCGCGAGACCGCGGCCTTGGACATGCGCAGGCCCTCGACCGCGCCGACAAAGCTGCCGGCGTCGACCACGGCGGTGAATACGGTCATTTCCAGGGCACGGTCCACGGGGTTGCCTCGGCTCCGGCTTATTGTCTCGATAATCGGGACTATATATCACACAAATGGCAGTTTATCGCCACCATATGAATCAATAGACTAGCAAGGTTCCCTATGTCGTTGCACGCCGCGGGTTTTGCCGTGGCGACCGGAGATTCCGAGATGTCTACCGCACTTCCCGTTCTGTTTGTCTCCCATGGCGCGCCCACCTTCGCCATCGAGCCGGGCCTGGCCGGCCCGCAGCTCACCGCGCTGGGCCGCGCGCTGCCGGTGCCCAAGGCGGTGCTGGTGGTCTCGCCCCACTGGGAAACGCGCGGCGGCGTGCGCGTGACGGCAAGCGCGCAGCCCGAGACCATCCACGATTTCGGCGGCTTCCCGCGTGCCTTGTACGAGATCCGCTACCCGGCGGCCGGGCATCCGGCATTGGCCGAGCGCGCGGTGGCGCTGCTGGCGCAGGCCGGGTTCAACGCCGGGCTGGATCCGCAGCGCGGCCTGGATCACGGCGCCTGGGTGCCGATCCGCCACCTGTATCCCGATGCGCAGGTGCCGGTGTTCCAGGTGTCGCTGCCGCAGCCGCTGGACCCGGCCGGCGCGCTGGCGCTGGGCCGTGCGCTGGCGCCGCTGCGCGAACAGGGCGTGCTGATCGTCGCCTCCGGCAGCATGACGCACAACCTCCATGAATTCCGCGGCCATGGCGGCGGTGATGCCCCGTACGTGGCAGCATTCACGCAGTGGGTGCGCGGGGCGGTGCGCAGCGCCATGCGCACCGGCGACTCGCAGCCGCTGATCGATTACCGCCGGCTGGCCCCGCACGCACAGCGCGCGCACCCGACCGACGAGCACTTCCTGCCGCTGCTGGTGGCCATCGGCGCGGCCGAAGCGGGCGAGCCGCTGGCGGTGATCGACGGCGGCATCACCTACGGGATCTTGTCGATGGAATCGTATGTGCTTGGCCAGTTCCGGCCGCTAGCCGCGCAGCCCATTGCGGCCTGATCCCCTGATCCCTTGTCTGATCCCTTGCTCACAGCCACGCGAGACGATATGAACACCACCCGCAATGAAATCGGCCCGTTGGCCGAAGATCCCGCG
Source organism: Cupriavidus sp. GW821-FHT02F09 (assembly GCF_059421605.1). Taxonomy (NCBI): domain Bacteria; kingdom Pseudomonadati; phylum Pseudomonadota; class Betaproteobacteria; order Burkholderiales; family Burkholderiaceae; genus Cupriavidus; species Cupriavidus sp. GW821-FHT02F09. The sequence continues at coordinate 219,996 of NZ_JBWKVH010000001.1, read as the reverse complement.
ACCGGCCTGCGTTATCGCTTGCGAAGGGCGCAAGCGGATACGGCCGCAGCACCTGCCGCGCGGCTCCTGCTGCTGCACGGCGTAGGCAGCAACGAGGCCAGCCTCGCGCCAGTGGCCACCCGTATCGACCCGCGCGTGGAAGTGGTGCTGGTGCAAGGCCCGCTCACCTTCGGGCCCGGCCAGCATGGCTTTTTCGAGGTCAGCTTCGCCGGTGGCGCGCCCACCATCAACGCAGCCCAGGCGGAGCGCAGCCGCCAGCAGCTGATTGCCTTCGTCCGCGCCCTCCATGCGCAGGATGGCGCCCTGCCCGCGCGCACGGTGATCGCCGGCTTCAGCCAGGGCGGCATCCTCAGCGCCAGCGTTGGCCTGAGCGCGCCGGCCGACGTGGCCGGCTTTGCGGTGCTGAGCGGGCGCATCCTGCCGGAGATCGAGCCGCACCTCGCCGCGCCCGAGGCGCTTGCCGGGCTATCGGCCTTCATCGCGCACGGCGAACTCGACAACAAGCTGCCCGTCGCGTGGGCCGAGCGCGCGGACCAGTGGCTGGACGCGCTGGGCGTGCCGCATCGGTCGCGGCGCTACCCCATTGGCCATGAGCTGACCGCCGACGTGGTAGCCGATTTCCAGCAATGGCTCGCCAGCGTGCTTTTTCCTGTCTAATCCTTACCTGCACAAAAACCAAAGACCCCGCCCCCTGATCGCATGTACAAGAAAGGCACCGCAGTAGAGATCCAGTTTTCCCCGAAGCGCCTGAACGACGGCGCAGGCGATCCGTACTGGATCGACCTGACCACGGAAGAGGCGCAGGCGCTGCTTGCCCTGTTGCAGGCGCGCCTGGCGCCCAGCGGCGAAGCCACGGCGGCGCCGCTTGTCCTCAGCCTGGACGAGCCAGAACAAGAGAAGCCCGCCGCGCAGCCGGAAGCCCCCGTCGCGGCAAAGGCCGCATCCGCTGCCACCGACGCGTTCAAGCAATGGGTGTGCATCATCTGCGGCTGGGTCTATGACGAGGCCGCAGGCCTTCCAGAAGACGGCATCGCACCCGGCACCCGCTGGGAAGACATCCCCGACGACTGGCGCTGCCCGCTGTGCGACGTGGGCAAGGAAGACTTTGCGATGGTGGAATTCTGATCGGGCCCAGGTAATTTGGTTGCGTACGCAACCAAATTGGACTATCTTGAACTGGTTGCGCACACAACCAGGAGACAAGACATGTACCAGCGCGAAGCGCACGCCGCATCCCTGCCGGTGCTGCACCCCGGCGGCACGGATTCTCCGCGCCAGGTCGTCATCGCCGGCGGCGGGCCGGTCGGGCTGGCGGTGGCGCTGGCCCTGGCCCGCCACGGCATCCCCAGCGTGGTGCTGGAGGCGGACGACGGCACCTGTGAAGGCAGCCGGGCCATCTGCATCTCCCGGCGCTCGCTGGAAATCCTCGATGCGCTCGGGGTCGCCGCCCCGGTCCTGGACAAAGGCCTCGCCTGGGCGGGCGGCCGCAGCTACTACCGCAACGAGCAGGTGCTGCACTTCACCATGCCGCACGAGCCCGGGCAGGTCTTTCCGCCCATGGTCAATATCCAGCAGTACTACATCGAGCAATACCTGCTCGACGCCATCGCCCGCTACCCGGACCTGATCGAAATCCGCTGGCAGAACCGCGTTACCGCCGTCACGCAAGACAGCAAGGGCGTGACGCTGGCAGTAGCCGCGGGCGACCATGCCTACACCGTGCGCGCGGACTGGCTGGTGGCAGCCGACGGCGGCCGCAGCGCCGTGCGCGATGCGCTAGGCTTGTCGTTGCGCGGCATGCAGTACGAGGGCCGCTACGTCATCGTGGATATCGCCATCGACGCCCCGCGCGAGGTCGAGCGGCTGGCGTGGTTCGATCCGCCGTCCAACCCCGGCTCCACCATCTTGCTGCACCAGCAGCCGGACCAGGTGTGGCGCATCGACTACCAGGTCGGCGAGCACGAGGATGCGGAGCAGGCCGTCAAGCCGGAGAATGTGCTGCCGCGCGTGGCGAGCCACCTCAAGATGATGGGCGTGACCGCGCCGTGGGAGCCGCTGTGGATCTCGATCTACAACGCGAAGTGCCTCACGCTGGATAGCTACGTGCACGGCCGCGCGCTCTTTGCCGGCGACGCCGCGCACCTGGTGCCCATCTTTGGCGTGCGCGGCCTGAACAGCGGCTTCGACGATGCCTTCAACCTCGCCTGGAAGCTTGCCCTTGCCGTGCGCGGCAAGGCCTCCCCCGGCTTGCTGCCCTCCTACTCCACGGAGCGTGTGGCGGCGGCGCGCGAGAACATGCGCTTCGGCGCGAAGAGCACGGAGTTCATGGCCCCGCCCTCGCCTGCCTTTGCCTTGATGCGTGAAGCCGTGCTGGGGCTATCGGCGGCGCACGCGGAACTGCGCTCGCTGATCAACCCGCGCCAGACCAGTCCGGCGGTCTTTGCCGACTCGCCCATTGCCGCGACGGACGACCCTGCCTTCAAGGCCGGTCCGGCGCCGGGCGCCACGCTGCCTGACATGCCGCTGGTCGGCCCGCACGGCACGCCGACTTCGCTGGTCCGCTGCATCGGCAAAGGCTTCACCGCGTTTTGCTTCGCCGGCGCCGGCCAGGATCTGGACGACGCCGTGCCCGGGCTGCGCCAGCTTTGCGACAGCGGCGTCGAACTGGATTGCCACCTGATTGCGGGCACGGCGCCCGCGGCGGGACGGCTGGCCGACCCACAGGATGCCGTGCGGCGCGCACTGGACGGCGTCGACGGTACGCTCTACCTGGTCCGCCCGGATGGCTACGTCAGCGGCCGCTGGCGACAAGCCCGCGCCGGCGATGTGCGAAACGCCATCGCCCTTGCCATGCAGATTGACTAAGCCGGAGAACCCTATGCAAACGACCATGAGCCCGACCGAGCTCGATGAAATCTACACGGCGATGTGCTACCGCATGACCGCGCTCGGCGAGCAAAACACGCCGCTCTACCTGGCCCGCGTGGCGCTGCTGGCGCTCAGCCGCCATGCCGGCTTTGCCGATGCGACGCGATTGCTCGATGAGGTCTCGCACAGCTTCGAAGCCACGGAGGCGGACAACACGCCGTGCCGCGCATCATGACGAGCCCCAAGCTGTCCCTCTCCGACTTCGCCACGTACCGCCTGCACCGCATCGTCAAGCAGTTCGACCGCGGCATCGCGCAGGCCTATTCGGAAGCGCTAGGCCTGTCGCTTAGCGAAGCCAGGACGCTCGCCGCCATCGGCGAGTTCGGCCCCTTCCTGGTCATCGACCTTGCGCGCTTCGCCAACCTGGACAAAAGCCAGGCCAGCCGCGCGGCCGATCACCTCATCAAGCAAGGCCTGGTCAGGCGCGAGCCATCCCCCACCGACGGCCGCGCGGTGCTCATTTCGCTGTCCGCCGAGGGCAAGCCGCTGTTTGAGAAGATCATGCGGATCGCCTCCAGCCGGCACGAGACGCTGATGTCCGCGCTTTCCCCCCAGGAGCGCGCGGTGATGGAGCTCGCGCTGGGCAAGCTGCTGGCGCAGGCGGAGGCGATGCTGTAGGGCTGCCTGCGTTGCGCGCCGGGGGCTTGTGCAGGCGCCCCTCGTCAGGCCTTCTTGACGCGGGGCTTGCGCGGCGTGGCGGCACCGCTGGCCACTGGAATGGCGGCAAGGCCTGCACCCCGTTTCCATCCCTCGATGCCGTCCAGCGTAATGCGCAGCCCTTCCTCGAACGCTATCTCCGAGCTCAGCCGAGAGAACGATTTGCTGACAAAGCGGGCGCCGGGATATTGCAGCGGCGACACGGACTCCAGCTTGTTCTCGATGAAGGCCTGGTGGTAGGCCGGCAACTGGCGGGAAGCCTCCGCCATGCTGGCAGACACAAGGTATTGCGCCAGCAGGTGATAGCCAAGCGCGACTTCGTCCGCGTTGAATCCACCTTGCATGATGGCCGACGTCATGCGGTTGAAAAACTCCATCCCGTAGTCGGTCTCCCCCGGCTGCACATCCTGGAACAGCCGGAAGCGGTTGTGCGAGGCCACATAGATGCTCACACCGGGGTTTTCGATCGCCACCTGGAAACTCAGCCGCGCGAAAGACTCCACGTCGCGGCGCCAGTCCCCGGTGAGCGACGAGAGCCGGCCCAACCGCTGCCGGTAGTAGTCATTCAGCACGCCTGAGACCAGTTGATCCCGCCCGCCCAGGTAATAGTGGATGAGCCCGGGCGCCACGCCAAAATCCTTGGCCAGCTGGACCATGGAGATCTGGTCCAGCGGCATGGTCTTCGTGAGTTCAATGGCGCGCTGCAGGATGGCGACCCGGCTCAGCGTCGCCTCCGCGCCGATCGGCGAGTCCGTCTTGGGCGGACGGCCCCGGCGGCGCGGCATGGCGGGAGGGGGTTCGGCTACGGTGGCGGTATTCTTGGCGGCTGGCATAGGTCAGTGGCGGATCGGCACAGGTGGCGCGGCTTGATAATTGCGCCCGTGCTAATTCTACCTGTCAACGGGCCGGGTCCGGTCCTGACACGTGCTCAAGAGCCGGCGGCCGCCGGCGTCGCGGCCGGCAGTTCGCCCGCCCGGCGGTACCGGCCAAGGGAAAGCGTCAGCGCAGCGGCCAGCAACAGCATGCACGACAGTGCCAGCAGCGGCGCATCGTAGCTGCCATAGCGGTCGAACCAGGCGCCGAGCCCGATCGGCCCGAGCACCGCGCCAAAGCCATAGCCGGAAAACGCAATGCCGAACAAGGCACCAAAAGAGCGCAAGCCGAAGTACGAACGCACCAGGTACGAGATCAGGTCGCCTTCCGCACCGATGGTGAGGCCAATCAGCGTGGTGGCGAGCAGCAGCGCCTGGTAGTCATGCGCCGAGCGCAGCAGGAAGATGCCCAGCGCGCCACCGCCGAAGAACACGCAGGCGACGAATGGTGCGTGGATCCGGTCGATCAGCACGCCGGTCAGGATGCGCCCGATCAGCAGGCCGATGCCCACCATCGAGGCGCTGCGCGCTGCCTGCGCCGGGCTGAAGCCCCGGTCGGCAAACATCGCCGGCAGATGCGGCCCGAGCGACAGCGTGGCGGAGGACCCCAGCACGAACACCGCCCAGATGGCCCACAGGCGATAGCTGCGCAGCGCCTCGGCGAACGGCATGCCGTCAACCACCTGGCCGCGCGCGGCGCCCTGCGCCCTTCCCGCCGCCTTGCGTTCCCGCAACAGCGAGCACGCCAGCAAGGACAATACGATCGACCCGGCGCCCAGCACCACATAAGCAGTGCGCCAGCCATAGCCGGTCACCAGATACTGCGCGGTGGCGGGCATCAACACGGTGCCGGCCCCCAGCCCGCACATGGCAACGCCAAGCGCCAAGCCGAGACGGCGGTCGAACCACTGCGGCAGCACGGCGAGATAGCCGAGCACCGACGTGGCCGCGCCGAACACACCTACCACCACGGACAGGCTGACCCACATGGCCTTGCTGCCGTCCTGCAGTGCCATGCACGCCGTGGCGATGCCGAAGACCACCGCGGACACCGAGATCACGCGCCGGATGCCGTAGCGGTCCATCATGGTCCCGACCAGCGGGCTAACCACCGCCAGCCCGAACATCGAGGCCGCGTAGGACAGCGACGCCTCCGAGCGGCCCCAGCCAAACTCGGCGGCCAGCGGGCGCACGAACACGCCGGCGGTGGCATTGAACAGCGGCGCATAGCCGGCCAGCATGCCAAACGCCGCACCCAGCACTACCGCGATATAAGGCCAACGTCCAATCCGGGACGCCGTTCCATGGGTTTCTTGCATCATGTCGTCTCCTCGCGCACTAACGGCCCTTACACCAGCCCGGTCTTGCTGCCGAGATATGCGCCGGCATCCGGCGCCACCGCTTCGAGGCCCAGGCGCCGCATCATCTGCCGCGCCGTGCAGACGGCCGTGGAGGTGACGGGCACGCCCAGCGCCAGCTGCGCGCGCTCAATCGCCGCGAACGACGGCATCTGCACGCAGGCGGACAGCACCACCGTGTCCACGCCGGCGGTGTCCAGGCGCTTCACGTCCTCCAGCAACTGCAGCGGATCGCGCTCGCCGACCTCCAGGTTGTCGAGGATCGAGAAGTTGATCGCGTCCTTGACCTCGATGCCTTCGCTTTCGATGTACTCGACCACAGTGCGCGTCAGCGCATCGCTGTAGGGCGCCATCAGCGCGATGCGCCTGGCGCCAAAGTCCTTCAGCTCCTCGACCAGCGCGCCGGCCGAGGTCATGATCGCGGGATGGTAAGGTGCATCGGCGATGGCCGCGCCAAGGTCTTCAATCACTTGCCGGTGGTAGCCCTTGCCCATGCACATCGTGGCCACCAGGCAGGCCGTGCTCATCACATCCACGCGCGCATCGGCAAGCTCCAGCGCGCAGCGGCCCATGTCGCGGTTCATGCGCTCCAGCTCATGCGCCACCACGCGGTGCATGCGCACGCGGCTGGAGTGAAAGGAGAAACGCTGTGGCAGTTGCTGCATGCGCCCGGCAAAGATGGCGGGCACTTCGCGCTCCATCGTGATGTTGGAGCTGGGAACGATCTGGCCAATTCGGTAATTCATCTTGGGTTCGCTTGTTCGCTTGTTCTCGTTAAGTCTGGGGCTCTGCGGCCGGCTTGCGCAGGAACGTGCTTAGCGCGGCGCGCAGGGAATCCGGGATCGGCGTACCCACGCGCTCGTCCAGCCGCACGCAGATCGGGGAAAACACGGCATCGAACACCGGCGCGCCGCCGGGGCGCCTGGCGATGCAGCGGATGTCATAGGAGCGCGTACGGATGGCTTCGACAAAGCACTCGATGTCGATCACGTCGTCCGGCCACAACGTGCCGATGAACTCGAAGCGCATCGCCTTGCACGGCGTGCCCACGCCATGCGCGTCGCCAAGCCGCCCCGCTCCGCCGGCCATGTGGTCGGCAAACAGGCCAACCGCGCCCAGCAGGTAGTCGGTGAAGCGGCCCGTGTACACCACGCCAGCGGGATCGCAATCGCCCCAGCGCACGGTACGGCGCACCACGAACGGCCGCTCGCTCAGCACGTATTCGGTGGCACGCATCATGGCTGCGGCACGGTGAGATCGGTGACGCCCGCGGCGGCCAGCTCGGCGATCAGGGTCGGATACTGTTCACGCAGCCGGTTCACATCCACGCGGCCGGTGCGGGTCATGAAGCGGTAGACGAACTCATGCGGCGTTGCCACGTTCATCCATTCGCGGATACGCTCGTACCAGTTGTACGAAGCCTCCGAGGCGCGGATGAGCTTGGCCTTTTGCGGTCGGCGCACCTCGTCGTAGCACTGCAGCGCCGCCGGCACGTCGACGGGGAAGGCGACGATAGCCTCGGCCAGCGCGATCGCGTCTTCCATGGCGATCCGGGTACCCGAGCCGATCGAGAAGTGGGCGCTGGTCAGCGCATCCCCGATCAGCACCTGGTTGCCGACGTGCCAGGTCTGGTTGATCACGACCGGGAACTGGCGCCAGTTCGAGTTGTTGGAGACCAGCTTGTAGCCACCCAGCTCCGCGCCGAACACAATCTCGAACAGAGCCTGGCGCGCCTCGTTGGACATGGCATCCATACCGAAATCCTGCCAGGTCCGGTGGTCGCACTCGGCCACGAACGTGCTCATGGAGTCCGAATACGCGTAGTAGTGCGCGACAAAATAGCCGCCCTCGTACTGCCGGAACACCAGGGACGGATTGGGGAACGCCTTCTCCACGCCGTACCAGGCAAAGTGGTTGGTCAGGTTGTGGCGCGTGGTGCCGAAGCCCTCCTCGTTGGACGCCCGCAGCAGCGAGTTGACGCCATCGGCGCCCACGACCAGGTCGGCTTCGATGGCCGAAAAGTCGCTGATGCGCTTGTTGTACGTCACGCGCACGCCGAGTTCGCGGGCACGCGCCTGCAGCACCGAGAGCAGCTGGATGCGAGGAATCGCGCCGCCGCCCGCGCCGGGGCGCTTCATGGTGATCGGTGCCTCGTGGCTCACGATGGTGTGCCGATCGCTGAAACGCATCGCCTTGGCGAGTTCGTCGACCACCGCTGGGGATGCGGCGCGCAGGTTGGACAGCCCGGTGTCGGCGAGCACCACACCGAAGCCGAAGGTGGCGTCCTCCGGGTTTTGCTCGTAGATGTCGATCTCCACCGATGCCAGCCGCTCCTTGAGCAGGATGGAGAGGAAGAGCCCGGCGGGGCCGCCCCCGATGATGGCGACGTTCATTGCGGCTTTCATTGCGCCTCCTCCGGGGAAATCACCAGCGCGTCCATATCGAACTGGACGATGCGCCCGACCAGGCCGCCGGTCAGCGCGCCGTACCAGACTGCCGGCTTGAAGCCTAGCGCCTTGCGCCGGAAGCGGATCTGCGGATTGCCGTCGATGCGCACATAGCCGTTTTTCAGCGAGGTGGTGGCATAGCCTTCGGTAGTACGCGCCACGCCGATCAGCGCGGCAAACTCCGGCACGTCCAGCACATAGACCGATGCCTTGCCAGCCTGCTCCGGTGCCGTGCCGATCTGCGCGGCCTTGCGTTGCCAGACCGGCTCGATGGACGTGAAAGCCGTGGCGGCGTCCGCTGCCTGCTCCAGCTGCATGGCTGCCTCGATGGTCAACGCCGCGTCAAGCGCATCGGCCTCGCTGAACGGGCGCAGTTGCCAGGTGATCTCGATCGGATAGCCGTTGGGATCGTTGAAGTAGATCGACTCGATGACCTCGTGCCGGATCTGGTAGCGCACCGGAATGCCGACCGCTTCCACGCGCTGCCGCCATTCCAGCAGCTCTGCTTCGTCGCGCACGCGCCAGGCGGTGTGCGTGGCGCGATCCTGGTAGTGCTCGCGCACCGCCAGCCAGTCCGGCCGCTCGGTGCCGATGTAGTAGAAGAAGGCAATGGTGCTGCTGTTGCCGCTATCGAAGAAGAAGTGCAGGAAATCCGCATGGTTGTCCGGGCCCCAGCCCTTGGCCGAGATGGCGTGGACCAGCGGCAGGCCAAGCAGGTCGCGGTAAAAATGCACGGTCTGGGCCAGCTTCCAGGTGGGGCGCGCCGTGTGATGCACGCCATGCAACTGCACGGACGGCACGCCGACAAGGTGTTTCGCTTCGGTCATTTCACTTCCCTTCGGTTACGGTGTTGCCGGCCGTCTCGGCCTCGAGCAACTGGATGATCTGCTGGCGCAACAGCACCTTGCTGAGCTTGCCGGATGCGGTCAGCGGGAACTCTCGGACGACCTCCAGCCGCTCTGGCCACTTGAACTTGGCCAGGCCGGCTTCCTGCAGGTATTGGGTCAGTTGCGCCAGCGTGAGGTCGCTTGCGGGCGGCTTGGGTATGACGAAGGCGCACACGCGCTCCCCATAGACGCGGTCGGGCATGCCCACCACAGCGCAGGCCAACACGCCCGGGTGCAGGTTGACGACGTTCTCCAGCTCCTCGGCATTGATCTTCTCGCCGCCGCGATCCACCACATCCTTGATGCGCCCGAAAAAGAAGTAATAGCGTTTGCCGTCCACCACGCGCGACGTCATCAGGTCGCCGGAGCGGTAGAAGCCGTCCGCGGTGAAGCGCGTCTGGTCCTCCTTCTCGGATTTGTAGTAACCGCGGATGGTGTAAGGCCCGCGGAACAGGGCCTCGCCGGGTTCGCCGTCGGCCACGGGATCCTCCGTGCCCGGTGACACGAGCTTGACCTCGTCATGCGCCGACACCGGGCTGCCGACGGAGGTGTCGCGGATCTCCTGCGGGTCATCCTTGCGGGCGAACATGATCACGCCTTCGGTCATGCCGAAGATATGGTGCGTGGGCGAGCCCGTCAGGCGGGTCAGGCCCGCGGCGTTCTTCGGCGCGATGAAATTCCTGCGCGCCCGCGCGCCGGCATCCGACTGCGCCAGTTCCGGCGCAATGCGCGTGAGGATCGGCCCGGCCACGCCGAACCAGGTAGGCTGGTAATCGCGCACCAGGCCGCGCAGGTTTTCCTCGCTAAGATCCGGCGTGACCGTCAATGTGGCGCCGGTCAGCAGGAACGGGCCGAAGAAGCAGCCCATGTTGAGGTTGTGCATGTACGGCGTGGGGAAGAACAGCACGTCGTCCTTCGTGTAGCCATTGCACGCAGCCACCGCGCGCATGTTGTAGAGGTACTCGCTCTGGAAGCGCGGGATGATTTTAGGCACGCCCGTGGTGCCGCCGGAGAGCTGGAATACGGCGGCCTGGAAGGGATCTAGCTTCACGCCCGCCAGGATCTCGCGCGCGTGAGCCAGCGGCATCTCTTCGATCAGGTCGGCTAGCAACACCGCGCTGCCACGACGCTCGCCACGTGCTTGCAGGATGATGGAGAAACTCGGCACTTCGGCCTGCATTTCCTGCGCGAAGGCCACGTCGTCGAACTTGGCGTCATCGCCCTGCACGACATGCAGGCGGGCTTCGCAGAGATTGCCGAGGTAGCCAATTTCCAGCTTGCGGAACGCCTGGAGGGAGCAAAGCGGAATGATGCCCGCCTTCAGGCAGCCCAGGAACGCCAGCAGCAGCTCATTGCTGTTGCCGCACTGGAACACCGCGCGATCCAGAGGCCGCAGGCCCAGCGCCAGCAGCGCAGCGCCAAGGCGCTCGGTCTTCTCGTCCAGGTCGCGGTAGGTCAGCCGGCCTTCCGGGCCGACCAGCGCGAGCCGGTCCGCATGGGTTTTAAACGACGCGCGAAAGGCCCCGGTCAGCGTTTCTTGCGTCAGCACGCCGTCGGCAACATAGCGCCGTAGCCGGTCCTCGTCGGGATACCTGACCCCCGCCAGCAATTCCGGGGGCCGTACCGATTGGGATTGCATCATGTCTCTCTACCCTTGCTTGTCTGTTTTCTGTTGTCTGTTTTCTGTCAGCGCGCCGCGTTGGCCTGCGGCGCACGGGATGACTTTACTTACACCATCAGCTCGCGCAGCCACTCGACGATGTGCGCCCCGGCGATACGCTGGCCCGGCTCCTCGTCGCGGCTCAGTGCCATGCCATGGTGATTGCCCCGCACGCGGATATGGCGCTTTTCCGTGCTGCCGATCTGCGCGTAGATGGACTCGATATCGGCCGGGAACGTGCACTGGTCGCCGGTGTATTCCAGCAGCAGCGTGGGCTGGTGCACCGCGCCGATGGTCTTGTCCAGCGATGCGTTGGAAGTCAGGCCCGACCAGGTCGACAGCCAGGACTGCGGCGTCACCACCCGTGCGAAGCCAACGCTGCCCCAGTTGGAAACAAAGGGGTCCTTGCCCCACAGCGTGCCCGTTTGGCGGTCCGACGGGTCCAGGGTGATGTCCCAGGACCGCAGGTCAGCGTCCGTGCGCCAGACGTGGAAGATGGGCGCATGCGCGGCCACACGCCGGTCCAGCTCGCTGCCGGCGCCTGCCTTGATGCGCTGGCGGGCGGCCTGCTTGCGGCGCAGCAGTTGCCTCGCGTGCTCGTCGATCCGCTTCACCCGCTCTTCCTGCGCGGCGCTGTAGCGCGCGACAAAGTCCGGCGCATAGCTGCCGCGTCCACTCGCGGCGTCGAAGCCGTTCGCCGCGGAGAACGGATCGAGCGACGCATCGGTTTGCATCGGGTCGTTCTCGTCGACCACGGAGGGATCGAGCCCGGTCATCAAAAGCTTGCCCTGCCCGGGATGCGGAGAGATCAGGATCATGCCGTCAACCGTGGGCATCTGCAGCTCGGCCAGGTTGGTCGGACGGCCACCCGGGGTCCGCGCGATGCGCTGCGCAGCCGGCGCGAGCGCCTGCTGGTTGTAGAAGGTGTACAGCGAAGCGCCGCCGGAATTGCCCAGCAGCACGATGCGCGCAAAACCCAGCTCGCGCAGGTGCGTCATGCCTGCCGCCACGTCGAACAACGCGATCTCATGCTCCAGCCGCAGGTCGTTGCCGATCGACCGGGGGCCCTGCACCCAGCAGGCGCAGCCGGCGTCGAGAATGAACGGCACGAGATAGTGCGTGATCGCCATCTCGCGGGGGTGCATGATGGAAACGACGGTCTTTTCCTTGCCGGTCGCCGTGAAGAGAAAGCCGAGCGTGCGCTGGCCGTCCGCGGTACCCAGCGCATAGGGGACCATCTGGTAAGGACGCGTCATCAGTCGTGCATCCCACGACGCGCCACGCATGCCCGCTGTTACCTGTGCCTTGTTCTGCTCCGTCACGGCGTCTCCTTTGATTAAATGCTACCGTCTCAATAATTTAGACATTATTTGAGTGCATGTCAATTAATGGTAAACCTTGCCCCACCGCTACGCAGCCGGCGCCCGGCCATGAACAAAAAAGCGGCTGCATCGTCATATCGACGGGCAGCCGCGAAGAGCCAGCATTAGCCGCACGGGAAAGTGCCAGATGTGCCCGGCGACAAGCGCGCTAGACGCCGCCACTCAAAAGCTGTGCCGCAGGCCCACCACCGTGCCAAGCTGATTGGCGCCAGGGACGATCGAGCCGTCGTAACCGTTGGCGCTAAGCGCGGAGCCGCCGCTGTTCTTTGTGTAGGAGGCCGTCAGGTAGGCATCGGTACGCTTGGAGAACCGGTAGTCGACCGACAGCACAAAGGAGATCGGGTCCTTGGCCGAGGTGCGGTCATTGGTCTTGTACACGGCGCCGGTCAGCGCAACGGCCGGCGCCAGGTTCCAGTTCACGCCGGTCCACATCAGGTCCGTGCGCGACATCGACGCCAGCAACTGGCTCGCCAGCCTGCGGTAGCCCACATAGATGCTGACCGCCTCCAGATCCACCGCGGCCGTCCCGACATAGCGCCGCTCGGTCTTGCCGGCCGTCGCGGCGCTGTTGCCATTGAGCTGGTCATACACGCCGCCCACGCGAAAACGGCCGGCCTGGTAAGTAAAGCCCGCGCTCATGTCGCGCCCCACGCGGCTGTTGCCCGGCACCTCCGAACCGTTGGCCACCGTGGAGTCCACCCCGAAGCTATACAGCGCCGCTACGGTCAGCCCGCCAAACTTGCCGGTGTACTTGGCCGCGTTGTCCACGCGACCCGCCAGCCAGCTGTCGTGGCTGAACGACGAGTACTTCGGCGCGAAGAACATCGGGTCGAACGAGATGACCAGGTCGAACATCAGGTTGTGATGCCGGCCCAGCGTGAACTGGCCATACGTGCTGCTGTCGAAGCCGACATAGGCCTTGCGTCCAAAGATCCGGCCGCCCTGCGAGGACACTCCGGTATCGAGCATCATGCCGCCTTCCAGCACAAAGACACCCTTCAGGCCGCCACCGAGATCCTCCACCCCACGCATGCCCCAGCGGCTGCCGGCAATGTTGCCGGAAGTCATGCGGAACAGGCCGTCCCCCTGCTTTGCCGCGTTCGGCACGCGGTTCAGGTATTCGACGCCCGCGTCCACCACGCCATACATCGTGACGGACGACTGGGCGTGCGCCCGCCCGTGGGTCAGTGCCGCCAGCGTGGCCGCGGCCATGGCCAGTGCTTTCTTCATTGCTCCTCCTTGATCGGGTCTGGTCCGCGAGCTGCGATCGGCCCGCGGGCTATCGTGCCGTTGCCCGACAGGCGGCTTCGGCAACGGATGCCTTCCCGTTAAATTGATATAGACTCAATAAATGTTATTGTTTTTTGATTCCATATCAAATAATGGTTTTCCCGATGCCGAGGCACCTAGGGAAGATGCAACTCAAGTCCCCGGCGAGCCCGCGTCTTCTTGCTCGGGCGCTTGCTTCGCCATGCGCCGCTGGCATACTCGCCATGTGGGTTAGCGCACGTGCCCACGCACGGCCCGGCCTTAAGCTCACCGCGTCACAGCCATGCCACCGTTGTCAGCCTTGATTGAGGACAGACGCCATGACCCTGTACGTGCTCTCGCTTTTTATCGGCATCGTGGCTGGCCTGCGCGCCATGACGGCGCCTGCCGCCGTCAGCTGGGCGGTCCACGCGGGCTTGCTGGATCTGTCGGGCAGCTGGCTTGCCTTCATGGGCTATCGGTTCACGCCATGGGTCTTCAGCGTGCTGGCCGCAGTGGAGCTCATCACCGACAAGCTGCCCGGCACGCCGAGCCGCAAGGTGCCGCCGCAGTTCGGCGCGCGCATTCTCTCGGGGGCGCTGTGCGGGGCCACGATCGGGGCGGGTGGCGGCATGCTGGTGGGAGGGGGCATTCTTGGCGCCGTGGGCGCGGTGATCGGCACGCTCGGCGGCGCGGCGGTGCGCGCGCGCCTTGCGGCGATATTCGGCAGGGACCTGCCGGCGGCGGTCATCGAGGACCTGGTTGCCGTCATTGGCGCGGCGGTCATCGTCCTGTCGCTGGCTTAGAGGCCATTTCAAAACGATGCTGGCGTCGTCGCGCGGCCTTGGCCGATCCGCTTGTGCTGTCTGCGGCCGCGCGCCTGGCCAGAACCGCTTCGCTTCATCTTGAAACGGCCTCTTAGGCACCGCCGCCAGCTGGTCCTACAACGGATCGACCAGGCTGCGCACGACCTCCGCCAGGCGGGCCGCGCGTGCGCGCCCCTTCGCGTCCAGGCCGAGCGCGCCACCCGCGGCCAGCGCCTGCAGGCCAAAGGCGGCGTCGGTCATGTCGCGCCATGAGGGGTGGTCGGCGTGCATGGCCTCCAGCGCCTGCGCGCCAGCCGCCAGGCGCGCCGGGTCAGGCTGCTGGCCGGCCGCCAAGTCTTCCAGTACCGCCGCTGCGTCGAGCAAACCCTTGCGGTCCATATCGGCATCTCCCTCTCAAACTTAATGGCAAATTGACGGTCCCGCAGTGCATTTTTTTGCAGGCCCGGCGATGGGTTTCGCTGCGGTTGGCGACACGCCGTGGGCGGCGCCGACCCAAACGATATGCGCGGACTTTCACCCCTTATTCACTCAATTGGCCCCAGGCCCACGCCGCTACGATCTTGAGCGTGAAGAGTGAAGCACACGATCGGGATTACCCCCTGGTTTTCGGTCGATGCGCACATCTTCAGCGCGAAACGAGGACAAGATCGGCGCCCACAGCCGACAGATCAGCGAGCCGGGGTGAAATCAGCAGCATCTTAATGGCCAGTGGCGTCCCACGGCTGTCCCGGCGTATCCGTATCTACCCTCGTGTCGACAACATCAAGGGCGACGCGACAGCCAGGCCACTGGCACCGGATTTCCTGCCAGGAACCAGCGGCTTGTCGCAATACAGCGCACGCTTATGGCGACGCCATCGATCAGTACCTCGCCCGAGGAAGCCCTGCGTGCCGGCCGTATCATCCGCGCGCAACTGGCTCTCCTGACCAGCCGGGCCGCTTCGGCGGGCCGGCCTCCTCCAACATGCAATTAAGGGATTGCAACCATGGCTATTTCCTCGATAGGAGTCGGGTCCCAGCTGGACCTGAGCACCTTGCTGGACAATCTGCAAAAGGCGGAAGAGACCAAGCTCACTGCCCTGACCAAGAAGGCCACCGTCCACACCACCAAGCTCTCCGCTTATGGTCTGCTGCAAGGCGCGCTGGCTTCGTTCCAGAATGCCGCCAGCGCGCTCGGCTCGGCGAGCCTGTACAACAGCAGCACCACCACCTCCAGCAATACCGGCGTGCTGGGCGTCGTGGCCGACAAGTCCGCCTTGGCGGGCAGCTATGCCGTCAAGGTGTCGCAGCTGGCGCAGTCGCAAACGCTGGTGTCCAATGGCATCACCGACAGCACGGGCCAGTTGCTGGGCAGCGCCAAGATCACGATCGAATTCGGCACCACCGAGGGCGCCGTCTTCACGCCCGGCACCGCCAAGCCTGCCTCGATCAACATCAACGGCACCAACAATACGCTGGCCGGCATCCGCGATGCGATCAATGCATCCAACTCGGGCGTAACCGCCAGCATCGTCAACGATGGCGGCAGCACGCCGTACCGCATGGTACTGACGTCCAACACCACGGGCGCCAAGTCCAGCATGCGCATCTCCGTGGACAGCAACGGCGCCGGCGACCCCAGCACCATTGCCGGCTTGCTGGCGTATGACCCGGCCGGCACCAAGGCGATGAAGCAGAACATCGAGGCCCTCGATGCCAAGCTGAACATCAACGGCATCGACGTGAGCAGCCCGACCAACTCGGTGCAAGGCGCCGCGCCGGGCCTGACGCTGAACCTGCTGAGCAAGGGCGATAGCACGGTGACCGCCGTCACCGACACCGGGACGATGGCTACCGCCGTACAGAGCTTTGTCACGGCCTACAACACGCTGCAAAGCACCGCCGCGAAGCTGTCCGCCTTCGACAAGAGCAACAAGGGCACGCAGTCGCCGCTGCTGGGCGATGCTACGCTGCGCACGATCCAGAACCAGTTGCGCTCCGTGTTCAACGCGCCGCAGACCGCCACCAGCGACTCCAGCCTGGTCAACCTGACCCAGATCGGGATCTCGTTCAAGGCCGACGGCTCCATGGGGCTCGACACCGCCAAGCTGAACAAGGCGCTCGCCACCAACCGGACCGGCGTGGCGCAGCTGTTCAGCGGTGCCGACGGCAAGTCCGGCTATGGCAATCAACTGACGGAAATGGTGAAATCGTTCAGTGCCACAAAGGGCGCGCTGACGACGGCCACCGAAGGCCTCAACACCAACCTGAAGGACCTCGACAGCGCCTACACCCGCACCTCCGCGGGGATCGACGCCACGATGGCACGCTATCGCGCGCAGTTCCAGCAGCTTGACCTGATGATGACCCGGATGAACTCCACCAAAACCTACCTCACGCAGCAATTCGCAGCGATGAACAAAACAACGTCCAACCAGCAGTAATCAGCACCGCAGCCGTCCTGCCCGCAAGTGCGGGACGGCCCCGCTAACGGCTTACCGTCCTCGCTTTCCCTTGGTGGCATAACCGTGCGATGCCGCTACACTGTCGCCTGATCCTAGCCAGTCCATCAGGAACCGCCCCATATGCGCGAACAAGAACAGAGCGGAAACACCCCTCCTTTACGATCCCCCTCGCTGCGTCAAGCCGCAAGCATCCTGGTAGTGCGCGATGGCGCGGCCGGCATGGAAGTGCTGCTGGTGCGTCGCCCCGAGCGCGACGATGACCGCAGCAGCGGCGCCTTCGTCTTTCCCGGCGGCACGCTCGACCCCCAAGACAAGACCCTGCACGACGCCAGCGCCGGCCTGGACGATGCCGCGGCCAGCACCCGTCTCAAGCTGCCTGACGGCGGCCTGGATTTCTACCTGGCAGCCGTGCGCGAGTGTTTCGAGGAAGCCGGCCTGCTGTTCGCGAGCGATGCCAGCGGCAAGCTGATCGCGCTGGACACGCTGGATGCCACGCAGCAGGCATGGCTGCGGCAATCCGCGCGCAGCGGTGGGCCGGGCATGGCGCAGCTCTGCGAGCGCCTTGGCGTGCGCCTGGCTGTGGACCGCCTGGCGTATCACAGCCACTGGCTGACGCCACCCGGCTTGCCCAAGCGCTTCGACACGCGTTTTTTCGTGGCCGTGGCGCCCGCCGGCCAGTCCGCCACGCACGATGGCGACGAGGCCGTGGAGCATCTCTGGATACGCCCGAGCGATGCCATCGATCCGGCGCGCGGCCTGAAGCTGGTGGCCGTCACGCGGCGCACGCTAGCGTCGATTGCCCGCTTCGACACTGCTCAGGCCTGCTTTGACCATGCGGCGCAGCTGCGCGACATTGCGCGCATCATGCCGCGCCTGGCCCAAGGCGGCGGTGGCCTGCGGCCCGTGCTGCCCAGCGAGCCCGCCTATGCCGAGATCGAGCGCATCGACCCGCAAGGCCAGGGCCATGCGCGCTATGAGCTGGCGACCGGCGCCGCGGTACGCCTGTCCGAGCGCATCTGGCGCGTCACCGCCGGCAATGGCAGCGTGATGACCGGGCCCGGCACCAATACGTATTTCGTGGGCGATCCGGCGCGCAACGAATGGGCCGTGATCGATCCGGGCCCCGACGACGAAGCCCATGTGGCCGCCGTGCTGGCGGCCGCGCCAGGCCCGATCCGCTGGATCCTGGCCACCCACACCCACATCGACCACTCGCCGGCGGCATCCAGGCTCAAGGCCGCCACCGGCGCGCCGGTGCTGGGCCGCCCCGCGCCGCAGACGCCACGCCAGGACCAGACCTTCCAGCCCGAGCGCATCCTGGCGCACGGCGAGCGCCTGGCGCTGGGCGAAGGCTGCACGCTGCGTGTCGTCCACACGCCGGGCCATGCATCCAATCATCTTTGCTTCCTGCTCGAGGAAGAAAAGACCCTGTTCACCGGCGACCACGTGATGCAGGGATCCACCGTCGTCATCAATCCGCCCGACGGTGACATGCGCGCGTACCTGGCCTCGCTGGCCGCGTTGCAGGACGAAGACCTGGAATGGCTCGCGCCCGGCCACGGCTTCCTGATGCCCCGGCCCGTGGATGCCATCCGCACCTTGATCCGCCATCGCATGCAGCGTGAGGCAAAGGTGCTCAACGGGCTACGGGAGCTTGGCGAGACCGGCATCGACGCCCTGCTCCTGCGCGTCTACGACGACGTGCCGGAGCGCATGCTCCCGGTGGCAAAGCGCTCGCTGCTGGCGCACCTGCTCAAGCTGGTGGAGGACGGCCGCGTGCAGGAGTCCGACGAGACGTGGCAGGTGCCCAAGCACGCAGCAGGTTGAAACGCGGCGCTCAGATGCAAACAAAAAGCCGACCTCGACAGGTCGGCTTTTTCATGTGCCAGCAGCGGGCTGCCATCTCGTCCGATACTTCCCGGATATTTGATACGTCTTGTCCGTCTTGTACGTCTTGTCCGTCTTACTCGGATACCGAAGCCATCAGCAGGTCCGCGGCGGACTCCAGCCGCTCAGGCGCCCCAAACAGCCGCGCAACGATCAGGCCGTTCTGCAGCGCGCCGTAGATCACCTGCGCCAGCGCGCGAGCCGTCACCGGGTAGACCTTGCCGTATTCCTTCTGCGCGCGCTCGATCAGCCCCATCAGCCAGTTCTCGTTCATGCGGTAGAACGCCTTGAGCTCGGCGTGAACCGACTCCGGCAGGCACAGCGTCTCGGTGGACAACATGCCCGCGAGGCAGATCTGGTCGCCGCAGGCCGCGGTACGCAGGAAGTTTAGGTAGCCCTCGGCTTGCGCGGCAGGGGGAAGCGAAGCATCCACGCTACGCAGCCGCTCGGAGATGCGGGCGCTGTATTCCTTCACCGCCTCCAGCACCAGGTCGTCCTTGGCGGGGAAGTAATAATGGATGCTCGACGTCTTCACGCCAACCAGCTCGGCCAGGTCGCGATAGCTGAAACCATTGAAACCGCGCCGGCGGATAAGCACCAACGTGTGTTCGAGCAGTTGTTCGCGTACGGATTGCGTTTTCATAGCGTGATCTTATCTATCTATCGATAGATCCTCAAGCCAATTTCGTGTGCAGTCGCAACAAGCCGGCTTAGTTGGCCTAAGTTACGCCTCAATTGCGCTTATCACCGCCCTATGTCAGCTCACGCCGGGAGCACTTGCGCCACCACGGTGATTGCAGAGCCACTGGCGACACAGAGAACCACCCAGCCGGCCAGGATAAGGAAGCTGTCCCGTAAGTTCATGATGCACCCCTACTCTATTTCACGCTCACTCTGTTTCCCAACCGCTATCGGGCATCCGTGCGGCGATCGCCGGGATGCCCATGCCGCGCTCAGGCATTGGCGCCTTCGCTGAACACGTCGAACTTGCCGCCACGCGCGCCATCGGTGTAAGCGTCAACGCTGCGGGCGGGGCTGGCGGAGACGCCGCTGCGATCCAGGCCGGCTACCACGCGGGCACCATCCGTGTACGGGTCAGCCTTGCCAACGCGTGCGCCTTCGGTGAACGGGTCGAACTTGCCGCTGCGCGCACCGTCGGTATAAGCGTCAACGCTGCGGGCCGGGCTAGCCGACACACCCGTGCGGTCCAGGCCGGCCACGATGCGGGCACCGTCCGTGTACGGGTCAGCCTTGCCAACGCGTGCGCCTTCGGTGAACGGGTCGAACTTGCCGCTGCGCGCGCCGTCGGTGAAGGCGTCGGGCGTGGTGGTGCGGAACACGTAGCCGTACTTGTCACCCGAGAACGTGCTGTCCTTCGGGCCTGAAGCCTGGGCAGTGCCGGCAACGAAAGCAGCAGCAAGGGCGGCGGCGGTGATCAGGGTCTTGGCGAAGAGGTTCGAGGTCATGATGTTCTCCATTTGCATTTGAGGACCCGCGCTTGGGCGGAATCGAATCGGTACGCTTTGGAACCCTTCGCTTCCTTCGCCTGTTATCTACTAGTAGATAGATGAGCTGGCCAAAAAAAACGGGAATTCCCCGGGTGCTGCGCTGGATCCTCTTTCCTGCTGCAGCTTTTCTTGCTGGGGCGGAACAGCGGCTTCCATGTGTTGAATATTATCTACTGATAGATAGATAGTCAAGGGGTTTTTTAGATCGGAGACCAGAAGTCCAGGATACAGCGCAAAGCGCACATGGACCGTGGCGATACGCTCGAAGAAGGGCTGGGAAAGCCGGGAAAGCCAGAAAAATCGGGGAAGGCACCGGCCGCTGCACACGTTTCGCACTCCGGGAAAGGGCGCGGCCGAAAGGAAAAAGCGCAACAAGGATTTACAACGTTTTACTACGGCCTCCCTGGATTCACTCCTAGGATGAACTGTGCGGGACGCAGCATAGGCAGGCGGGGACGAGCTCTCATGCGCCCTGGCCTGCCTTCACTAGCGTGCCCCGCTGGCCCATCGAGGTTACCGCCCCAGCTTGCCTGGCGTGGCGCAGATGCCAGCTATTCCGGCCGGCCTGTGACCGGGCGCACCCTCGCTGAACCACAGGCGACCACCTCCTTACCACCGGAGCAAGAGATGCGCAGAGTACTCACGTTGACGTTACTTGTCGCCGCCGCAACGGCTTCAGGCCTGAGCTATGGCCAGCAGAAGAAGTTCGACCCGTACACCGACGGGGCCAAGGCCGGCAAGGCCGATCCCTATACAGATGGGGCGAAAACCGGCAAGTTCGATCCGTACACGGATGGTGCGAAGCAATCCACGCAAATGGACCTGAATGCCACGCAAGGCAAGCCCGATCCCTATACGGACGGAGCCAAGGCCGGCAAGGCTGATCCCTATACGGATGGCGCCAAGGCCGGCAAGGCCGACCCATACACGGACGGCGCGAAATCGAAGTAGCGAGCAGCTGAAAGGCGCGGCCACCCACGTGCCGCGCCGCCGCGTGGCAATGCTCGCTCCCGGGCAATAGCGCCCCGGGTTCGGATCTTTGCGGCGGCAACCGCGCGCGGCCCCTTCGCTTGGCCGCGCTGGGTGCGCTTGTGTGCGCCAGGTCGCGTCACCGCCTTCCCAGATCACCACGCCTAGCCGGCCAGGACCCGCTCCGCTTGCCGGCCGCTGGCGCCCAGCAACACCTCTGTCCCGCGCTGCGACGCCAGGATGGCGCGCGCGCTGTATTCCCGCATCGCTGTTTCGTAGCCGCCAATGGCCGCCCGCAGCGAGCGGCGGCCGGCGGCGGCCTCGCCCAGCTGCCGCGATAGCAGGAGCGCATCGTGCAGCGCCGTGTTTGCCCCCAGGCCGCCGGCCGGGCTCATGGCATGGATGGCGTCTCCCAACACCGTGACAGCACTGCTTGGCCAGGCAGCGGGCACATCTGCCGCCCTGACGGGCACCATGGCCAGCGAGGCTCGATCGCTCAGCTGGAACAGCGGGCACAGCCCGGCATGCCACCCAGCCGAGATGCGTTCGAGGCGCGCGGCAAGCGCGTCCTGTTGCAACGCGTCTCCGGCTTCCCAGCCGATGCCAAGGGTTTCGCGCGCGCCGACGATGGCCCAGTAGAGGTAGTCGCCAGGCATGCTCAGGCGGTACCCCGCGGGCGGCGGGCGGAACCGCATCGGATCGATGATGACGGCCAGGCCATCGCCAAAGACGATCGACGTCCTGGCCGGCAGCAAGCCGGATAGCCGCACCAGCGTGGCAGGCGTGGGATAGGTCTTGCCATAGAGGCAGGCAAACCCGGTATCGGCCGGTGCCGCGCCCGGCAGGCGCCGCCGGCGCACCCTTGAATTAACGCCATCCGCCGCGACGAGCAGGTCCGATACAGTGGATGAACCATCGGAGAAGCCCGTTTGCACGCGAGCGTCTCCGTCCTCGCGGTAACGCACAAATACCTTGCCGAAATGCACCCGGTCCTCGATGCCATGCATCAGGACTTCGCGCAGCGTCTGGCGGTTCACGCTCAGGTCTTCCGCTTCCGCTTCCGCTTCTGCTTCCACTTCCGCTGCGGCGGACGCATCGCCCCGGCCACGCCGCCACGCCTCCACCCACCTGCCGCTGACAGCCTCGAGCCCGGTGTCGACTATGTTGACGCCAGCGTTGGGGATGGCGCTGGTCGACTGGAACACGCTGAACAAAGCCGCCGGCAGGCAACCCTTCAAGGCCTCTTGGCCAGCGTGGTCGATCCGGATGCGGTAGCCCTGCGTACGGCTGGCCAGTGCGGTGTCGCGCTCATAGACATCGAAGGCGATGCCGCGCTGCTTGAGCCCTTGCGCCAGGCATAAGCCTCCCAGGCCGGCGCCGACGATGGTGATGTGCAGTGGTTTCATAGGCACGGAGAATGTCGCGGTTTGGGCCATGACGGTGGTTGTACAGCGCTCAACGCGCGGCTGCCCGGGGTGCCTGCGCATCCGCGGACGCATCCGGCGTGGTCTCGTTCAGCGCCCGCGCGGCCAGCGAAAGCGCGTCGGCCATGGTGGCGCAAATCGCCATGGGAATGCCGAAGGCCTTGACGGCAAGCAACGCCTGGGCCCTGAGCGCGGCCCGCTTGACCGGGTCGGGCTCGATGTGGACCAGCGCCTTGCATACCGCGCCGAGCGGCGCCTTGTACTGTTTCAGCCACAAGGCGCGCTGCTTGCGGTCCTCATGCGTTTCCTCCGCTGGCCGCTGATCATGGATCAGGACGAAGGGCCGGCCCTGCTCGACCAGCGCGGTCATCTCCTCGCGCCACTGGATTGCATAGCCCGGCTGCATGGCCGGCGTGCGGCCGATCACGATGGGAAAGCGGCTGGCGTCGTAAATCTGGAAGCTGGGTCTTGCGGATATGGCCGGGATTGCCGGTACGGCGGGGATTGCAGTCTGCATATGGATCTCCTGCGGCGCGGGGAAGTGTGGATGGCAGCGCCTTGGGAGCAAGTATCCGGCGGATTCGGGTAGACTCGATATCGTTATCCTGCCTAAAAATAATGAGTTTCAGCCATGTCGTCGCATCCATCCCATCCTGCGTCCTCAGCCCGCGTGACGGCGGAAACGGAAAGCCTGCTGGCCGCCTTTGCCGACACCAGCGAACAGCCGGACGGCCCTGCCCTGATTGCCATGCGCGGCGCCGACAAGGCGGACAACGAGTTCCGGCTCGGTACGCGTGAACTGGGCTGGCACAGCCACGTGCGCGGCCAGCTGTTCTGCATCGACAACGGCCTGGTACATGTCCGCACGCGGCGCGGCTCCTGGCTGCTGCCCGCTCAGCGGGCTGGCTGGATGCCGCCGGGAGAAATGCATCGGGTCACGATCAGCGGCGTGCTGAGCGGCTGGAATGTGTGGATCGCGCCCGCCGCGGCACAAGACCTGCCCGGCATGCCCTGCGTGGTAGGGACCAGCGATGTCATGCGCGCGCTGATCAGCCGCGCTGCGTCGTGGCCTTCGCCGTTCACGCTGGACGCCGCACAGGAGCGGATCATCGCCGTGCTGCTCGATGAGATCCGGCAGGCGCCACAACAACCCCTGCACCTGCCGCTGCCCAGCGACCGGCGTGCCTGCCGCATCAGCGACGCCATCCTGGCGCAGCCCGACGATCACCGCAGCCTGGTGGAATGGGCGGCCTGGGCCGGCTTGTCTGCCCGCACGCTGTCCCGCCTGTTCCTGGGCGAGACCGGCCTGAGTTTTGCCAACTGGCGGCAGCAGGCGCGCCTCACCCTGGCGCTGGAGCGGCTCGCGCGCGGCGAGGCCGTGGGCGAGGTTGCGCAGGCGCTGGGCTACGCCACGCCAAGCAACTTCATCGCCATGTTCCGCCGTGCGTTTGGCGATTCTCCGGCCCGGTATTTCGCCAGCCGCGAGGTGCATGCGTAGCCATCCGTGCCGGGAAGCGGCGCATTGGTAACCTGCGGGCCGCCTTCTCCGCACGCGCTAAACAATGTAGATTCTGACCTTGAATTTATCTGACTTATCAAATATTATCCAGCCAGCAGACGGAAGACGGGAGGCAGCCATGAAGCACTACACGAAAGGGACTTTCAACCTGACGGATAGCGTCGGTTTTTATCTCAACAAGGCCCGCAATCTTGTGCTGATGGAGATGGACGCGGCCCTGAAGGAGCTGGATATCACCGCCCAGCAGATGGGCATCCTGCTGTCGCTGTCGCGCGGCACGGCCACCACCCCGTTCGAGCTGAGCAAGCTGCTGGTGATCGACACAGGCCTGATGACCCGCATCCTCGACAAGCTGGAGCACAAGGGCCTCTTGACCCGCTCGCGCAGCGTGGATGACCGCCGCGTGGTGAACCTGGAGCTCACCGCCAAGGGCCACAGCGTTGCCGACCAGATCCCGGAGATCGCCCCCGAGGTGCTCAATGCGCGCCTCAAGGATTTCAGCAAGAGCGAGTTCAACGAATTGTTGCGCCTGCTCGACAAATTCTCGGCCGCCTGAGCGCGTCTTTTTTTAACCATTTATCTGACAAATCAGAAAATGAAAACGCAGACTTCTCGAACGACTGGCCGCGCCCTGCGCTCCGCCAAGGTCCTGCCCCTGCTGCTCAGCGCCTGGCTGGCCGGCTGCGCCAGCTACGCGGGCATCTCCAGCGACAAGCACGTCGCCGAGCCCACCGCGCTGGAAACCACCGCCAGCCTGCCCCCCGAGCAAGGCCACTGGCCCGCGGCCGACTGGGCCGCCCAGTTCGGCGACGCGCAGCTGCGCGCGCTGATTGCCGAGGCGCTCGAAGGCAGCCCGTCGATCGACATGGCCAAGGCTCGCCTGGCCGCCGCCGCTGCCTACAGCGAAGGCGCCAATGCCAACACCTTGCCGCGCGTGGATGCCGGTTACGCCTTGACGCGCCAGCAGTACTCGGCCACGGCCATGGTGCCGCCGCCAGTCGCGGGTTCCTGGCAGACCGAAAACCGTGGCGTGATCAGCGCCGCCTATGAACTCGACCTGTGGGGCAAGAACCGCGAAGCGCTGGCCTCGTCGGTCTCCGCCCGCCGCGCCGCCGAGGCGGAATCGGAACAGGTCCGCCTGTCCGTCAGCTCGGCCGTGGCCCGCGCCTATAACGAACTGGCCCGCCTGTACGCCCTGCTCGACATCGCCCAGGACGAAGTCAGCCAGCGCAGCGCGCTGGCCCGCATTACCCGCGCCCGCGCCGCCTCCGGCCTGGACACCGAAGTGGAACAACGCACCGCCGACGCCAACCTCGACGCCAGCAACGCGGTGGTCACGGCACTCAATGGCGCCATCCTCAATGCCCGCTACCAGCTGGGCGCCTTGCTTGGCCGCGGCCCGGACCGCGGGCTGGCCCTCGCGCGGCCCACGCTGAGCCCCGGCGATGCCGTGCGCCTGCCGGACAACCTCCCGGCCGACCTGGTCTCGCGCCGCCCCGACATCGTTGCCGCACGGTGGCGCGTGGATGCCAGCACCCACGACATCAAGGTGGCCAAGGCCAGCTTCTACCCCGACATCAACCTGAGCGCCGCGATTGGCCTGGATGCCTTTGGCTTTGGCCGCTTTCTCACCGCCGCCAGCCGCACCGCCAGCGCCGGCCCGGCCATTCACCTGCCGATCTTCGATGCCGGCGCGCTGCGCGCGCAGTTGAAGGGCCGCTACGCGGAATTCGACCTGGCGGTGGCGAACTACAACCAAACGCTGATCGGCGCCCTGACCGACGTGGCGACGCAACTGGCCCAGATCCGCACGATCGATGCGCAACTGGTTGATGCACTGCGCGCCGAGCAGAACAGCCGCCGTGCGCGCGACCTGGCCCTTGCGCAATATCGCCAGGGCCTGACGACCCAGCTCACCGTGCTGAACGCGGAAACCAGCGCGCTGGCCCGCACCCAGGCGGTGGCCCAGCTGCGCATGACGCGCCGCGACCGCCAGATCGCGCTGGCGGCGTCTCTTGGCGGCGGCTACACGGATACGCCCGGCGTGGCGCCCACCGCGGCGGGCGCCACGCCGCCAGTCCTTCGCGCCGCCGCGCCGGGCGCTCCCGAACAGCCGCAATAGCCATAACAACCGCAATAACCGCAATAACCGCTCAACGCCGATAACGCCACCGATACAGCGACCGAGGTGATCAAAATGACCGAAGCTACCCAGACCGAAACCACCGCCGACAACAACAACAGCAGCAGCACCGCCCCCGCCAGCAAGATGGCCACCCGCAAGCGCCTGCTCGCCGCGCTGGGCCTGGCCTCCCTGATTGCTGCCGGCGGCTACGCTGGCTACTACTTCACCTACGCCGTGCATCACGAAGACACTGACGACGCCTACGTCAACGGCAACCTCGTGCAGCTCACGCCGCAGGTCAGCGGCACCGTGATCAGCGTCAACGCCGACGACACGCAGATCGTCCAGGCCGGCGAAGCCGTGGTCAACCTCGACCCGGCCGATGCGCAGGTCGCGCTGGGCAATGCCCAGGCTCAGCTCGCGCAAACGGTGCGCCAGGTCAGCGCCCTCTACGTCAACAACAACGTCTATCAAGCCGCGATCCAGCAGCGCCAGGCCGACCTGGCCAAGGCCCGCGACAACTTCCAGCGCCGCAGCCAGGTGACGGAAACCGGGGCCGTGTCCGCGGAAGACGTGGCCCACGCCCGCGACGCGGTCAAGACCGCCGAGGCCACGCTCGAAGCCGCCCGCCAGCAACTTGCCTCCAACCGCACCATGACCGACCAGACCACGGTCGCCGAGCACCCTGCCGTACAGGCCGCCGCCGCCAAGCTGCGCGACGCGCATCTCGCCCTGGCGCGCAACACGCTGCCGGCGCCGGTCACGGGCTATGTGGCGCGCCGCTCGGTGCAGGTCGGCCAGCGCGTAGCCCCGGGCGCGCCGATGATGGCCATCGTCCCGCTGGATGGCGTGTGGGTGGATGCCAACTTCAAGGAAGTACAGCTCCAGCACATGCGAATCGGCCAGCCGGTTGTGCTGCGCGCGGACGTGTACGGCAGCAGCGTGCGCTATCACGGCCGCGTGGTGGGCTTCTCCGCCGGCACCGGCAGCGCGTTCTCGGCGTTGCCGGCACAAAACGCCACCGGCAACTGGATCAAGGTCGTGCAACGCCTGCCCGCCCGCATCGAGCTCGACCCGGCGGAGCTGCGTGCGCACCCGCTGCAGATCGGCTTGTCGATGCAGGTCGACGTGGACACCAGGGACCGCAGCGGCGCGCAACTCGGCGCGGTCAAGAAAACCACCTACAGCACCAATGTCTACCGTGGCTATGGGGAGCAAGCCGATGCTGAAATCGCTCGCATCATCGCGCTGAACAGCACCTCGGGCGCATCCAGCCAGGGCGCACAGGCCACTGCGGTTGCCGCGAAGACGGCTGAAAAACCGGCCAAAGGTGCTGTCCTGTAATGCCTTGCCAGGATTTTTCTTCGTTATTTATCTGATAACTCAGATTTTTAAATAGCAATCAAATCCGGCAAGAGCCGGCCGACACCAGCCAGAGACACGTCGAGTTCACCATGGAAAACGCCAACACAGCCGAACCGCTCCAGCCCCCGCCGCTTACCGGCGGCAAGCTGGTGCTCGCCACCTTCGCGGTAGCGCTCGCCACCTTCATGAACGTGCTCGACTCGTCGATCGCCAACGTGGCCATTCCCACCATCTCCGGCAACCTCGGTGTGTCGGTGGACGAAGGCACGTGGGTCATCACGCTGTTCGCCGCCGCCAACGCGGTATCGATCCCGCTTACAGGCTGGTTGACCCAGCGCATCGGGCAAATCCGCCTGTTCGTGGGCGCCATCCTGCTGTTCGTGCTGTCATCCTGGCTGTGCGGCATTGCGCCCAACCTGCCGATCCTGCTGGCCGCGCGCGTGCTGCAAGGCGCCGTGGCCGGCCCGCTGATTCCGCTCTCGCAGGCCATCCTGCTTGGCTCGTATCCCAAGCGACGCAGTTCCACAGCGCTGGCGCTGTGGGCCATGACGGCCACCGTGGGCCCGATTGCCGGCCCGGCGCTGGGCGGCTGGATGACCGACCGCTACTCCTGGTCTTGGATCTTCTACATTAACATTCCCGTCGGCCTGTTCGCCGCCGCCGTCACCTGGATCATCTACCGCTCGCGTGAAACACCGAAGCGCGCGCTGCCGATCGACAAGGTTGGCCTGGCTTCGCTCATCACCTGGGTGGCAGCGCTGCAGATCATGCTCGACAAGGGCAAGGATCTCGACTGGTTCCATTCGTCGCTGATCGTGGGCCTGGGCGTCGTTGCGTTGATCAGCTTCATCTTCTTCGTGATCTGGGAGCTGACCGAGGAACATCCGATCGTCGATCTCAAGCTGTTTGCCGGGCGCAACTTCCTGGGCGGCACCGTGGCGATCTCGGTAGCCTACGGCGTGTTCTTCGCCAACCTGGTCCTGCTGCCGCAATGGATGCAGCAGTACCTTGGCTACCCGGCCGTGAATGCCGGCCTGGTGACCGCACCGCTGGGCATCTTCGCCGTGATACTGGCGCCGGCGCTGGGCAAGATCATGCCGCGCTCCGATGCGCGGGTGCTGGCGACCATGGCCTTTGCCGGCTTCGCCGCAGTGTTCTTCATGCGCTCGGGCTACACCACCACCGTGGACACCTGGACGCTGGTGCTGCCCACGTTGTTGCAAGGCATCCCCACCGCGCTGTTCTTCGTGCCGCTGACCGCGATCATCCTGTCGGGGCTGTCACCGGACAAGATTCCGGCCGCCGCGGGCCTGTCGAACTTTGCCCGCGTGTTCACCGGCGCGGTAGGGACGTCGCTGGCCAGCACGGCCTGGAACGACCGCAATGTCCTGCACCACTCGCAACTCGCGGAGCAGGCCAGCCAGCACAACCCGGCCTTTGTGCACGCGCTGGAAGCCTTGCAGGCGACGGCCGGCTTCAGCCATGACCAGGCGATGGCGTTCTTCGAACGCAGCCTCACCACGCAAGCCGCCATGCTTGGATTGAACGATATCTTCTGGATCTCGGGCGTGATCTTCATCGTGATCATTCCGCTGATCTGGTTCACCAAGCCGGCCAAGGGCGGCAATGCTGCCGCTGGTGCGGCAGCGCATTAAAGGCGCGCGGAAGCTTGCAGGAACGGGCGGCAAACCAACCTACTTGCCTACTTGCCGCCTTGCCCCGCCGTCCCGTGGGGCTGCTCTGCCCTCCTGGCGGCCCATAGCAGCAACCACATGCCCAGCAGGCCCGAATAGATCACCAGGCCCACGCCCGCGATGCGCTGGTCGGCCAGCAGGTAGCTGGCGCAAAGGCGCGTCTCGCTATCGATGAACAGCATCCCGACGGTCAGGCCCATCCATACGTAGTTGCCGCCGATGAACAGCACCGGCGGCCACGCGCTCGCCTTGAAACCGAAATGCGCGGCGACGCCCGCTGCCACCACCAGCGCGTACTTGGCCACCAGGGTCGGAAATTCCAGCCGGCTGAGGTCCAGCGCGACGGGAAGCATCCATGCGCCGTAGGCCAGCAGGGCAAACGCCAGCAGGCTCAGCGCGTAGGGCCGCAACGCCGCCGTGATCCGCTCGCGCCGCGCGTCCGAGATCAGCCAGGGCAGCGCACAGCCCGCGCAGAACAGGCCCGGCAGCAGCACCAGCATCTGCAGCGTCATCGAGCCCTCCAGCAAGGCATGCGCACGCGGCACGCACAGCGCCACGGCTAGCGCCGCCAGCCCGCCGGCAAGACCGGCCCGGCGCGCCCGCCAATGGCGGAGCCACGGCTGCTGCACGGTGGCTTGCGGGCTCATGGCAGATGCCTGCGCGCGAAATCGTAGGCCTGCTGGTAATCGGCCAGCGTGTAGACGGCCAGCACCCGGCCATGGGCGTCAGTCACGTGCACGCCGCCGTTGTGCTCGAAGCCGCCGAGGCCGTCCGGGATAGCGATAACATCCGCGTCGCGCAGCAGCGCGTGCATGGCTGGCGTGGCGACGGGCGTGGCCACCTGCCAGCCAGGCAGTTGCGCATGGTGCTCCCTGGCATAAGCGGCAAGGCTGGCGGTGTCGTCGCCGGCGGGATCGAAAGACAGGGAAACCAGGCCAATGCGGCCGTCCATGCCATCGGCACGGATGCGGCCCTGCAATTGCTCGAACTCTGAGCCGAGCGCGCGGCACACGCTCAGGCAGCGCGTGTAGATGAAATCCACCAGGAAGAGCCGCGTGCCCTGGTCCCGCCCGGCGCCGAACAGCCGCGCGGGCTCGCCCGCTTGATTGCGCGTCTCGATGACCGGCAGCACCAGCGCGCCTTGCGCAATGCGCGTCTCGCGCCGGTCGTCCAGCGTCCAGGCGGTAAAGCCCAAGGTGAGATAGCGCAAACCCGCGACGGCCAGCACCAGCACCAGCAACAAGGCCAATGCCGGCCACGCCGGGCGAGTGCGCGACAGCATGCTAGCCACCCGGTGCGCCAAGCGCGGCATCGCCGTCGAACGGTGCGGTCATGGCCGCGGTCTGCGCGCGCGCCGCCTTGACGATATCTTCCGTCATCGCCGGCGAGGTGTTGCCCCACTGGCTGCGCGCATGCGTGAGCACCGCCGCGATCTCGGCATCGCTCAACTGATCCGCGAATGCCGGCATGGCGCCGTTGTAAGTGGTGCCCTTGACCGTCAGCTTGCCGGTGATGCCGCGCAGCACGATGGAGGCAACCTTGGCGTCC
Organism: Cupriavidus sp. GW821-FHT02F09; assembly: GCF_059421605.1. Lineage (NCBI taxonomy): Bacteria > Pseudomonadati > Pseudomonadota > Betaproteobacteria > Burkholderiales > Burkholderiaceae > Cupriavidus > Cupriavidus sp. GW821-FHT02F09. The sequence goes on along the minus strand of NZ_JBWKVH010000001.1, from coordinate 189,248 downwards.
TTGCCGTTGACCCATTCCGAGCCGGCCAGCGGCGGGAACACCCCCGGCAAGCCCTGCCCCGTGGCCTGGTGGCAAGCCACGCAGCGCGCCTGGAACACGGCGGCGCCATCCACGGCACCGCCAGCGGCCTTGCCGCTGCCCTGGAGATCGGCCAAGGTGCGGCGGTCGCCCAGTTCTGCCGGCGCGTTGATGGGCGCGGTGGCGATATACCAGCAGCCCCAGGCTACCAGGGCCACCACCAGCACCAGCACCACCTTGGGCATGGGTGCGCGGTTTTCATGCGGGTCCGCATTCTCGCGGGATCGGGCCGCGGCGGCCCGGCGCTTTTCCGATGGGCTGTCCATCTGTGTCTCCGGGGGGTCTACGGCGCAGCCTTGGCCGCGGGCGGCGCGGGCAGGACGGCGCCAGTGCGGTTCAACGATTGCAGGTACGAAACCAGGTCGAGCGCGGTTGCCGTGGCCACCACGATCTTGCCCGGCGGATTGAAGGCCTCCGGCAGGTTGACCACCTTGTCGCCGGGGTCCGCCTTGTCCTTCACGTCGAACAGGAACGGATAGCTTGGCATGATGCTGCCGGGTACGTAGGCGCGCGGCTGGAACAGGTGGCCGAGGTGCCAGTCGGCACTCGGCTGGCGCACGCCGATGTTCATCAGGTCAGGCCCGGTGCGCATGGTGCCAAGCAAGTGCGGGTGGTCGTAGTAGTAATCGCCGGCCACCGACACCCGGCCCCAGCCACGCTTGGCGTCCGGCGCGAACGAGGCGTCGCGCGGCTGCTGCGAATGGCAATAGACGCAGCCGTTGGCGATATAGACCTCGCGCCCGCGCAGTTGCGCGGCGGAATACGGCTTGACGCCTTCGGTGGGCTTGACGTCCCGGAGTTGCAGATAGGGGATCACGACCAGCGCGCTCGTTGCCAGCGCGAGCATGGTCATGCCGCCGGCCAGCAGGGCTTTTTCATTGTTCACGATTCAGGCTCCCAGTGCCCGCTTGCGGCCTTGGTGGAACAAGGCGGGCCGGTCCCGGTTAGGTCCCAGGCCAAGGATGGCGCAGACAAAATTGGCGACGAAGAAGAGATGGCCAAGGAGCATCATGCCGCCACCGACCGAGCGCGCTTTCAGGTAAGGGATGGTGACGGCCACGGAGTCCATGAAGGGCTTGCTGGCATCGAGCATGGCATAGCCTTGCAGCGTGCCGCCGATGGACAGCCCGATGAAGTACACGCCGATGCCGGCCACCGCGAGCCAGAAGTGCGCGTAGATCAGCCAGCGGTACGGCCACTCGCGGCCGGTCACGCGCGGCACCATGAAGTAGATGGCGCCAAAGAACGCAAAGCTGACAAAGCCGTACAGTCCCAGATGCGCGTGCGCCACCGTGTAGTGCGTGAAATGGGTCACGCGGTTGACGGCCCGCAGCGCCTCGAACGAGCCTTGTGCCGAGCTCAGCGTATACATCATGCCGCCGAAGGTGACGAAGCGCAGCGTGGGCGAATCGATCAGCCGGTGGAAATGGCCGCGCATGGTCTGGTGCTGGTTGATCGAGAACGCGATCACGGGCACCAGCATCATCATGCTCTGCACGATGGACAAGGTAATCAGCCAGCCCGGCACCGGCCCGCCGATCAGGTGATGGCCGCCGACCTGGCCATAGAAGAACGCCAGCGCCCAGAAGCCCAGCAAGGACAAGCCGTAGGAGCGCACGGGCTGGCCGATGATCTTGGGCAGGAAGTAATAGATGGAAGCCAGCGCCAGCGGGGTGTAGAACAAGCCGAGCACGTTATGGCCGAACCACCAGTTCATGGTGGCCTGCTCCACGCCGAAATGCAGCCCGGGGATGTTCGCCACCAGGAACAGCACGGGGAACCAGAACAGCGCGCAGCCCATGTACCAGACCGAGACGTAGAGGTGATCCACTTTGCGGTTCACCAGCGTGAGCACCAGCGGCATGCCCACCAGCGCGCCGCCGGCCACGAGCAGGATGTCGACCTGCCACGGGATCTCCAGCCACTCCAGGCCGTCCGAGATCCCGGCCGCGATGCTCCCCAGCCCGGCAATGAGCCCGGCGTTCCACAAGGCCGCGCCGAGTACGGCGTATTTCGCGCCGGCCAGGCGCGTCTTGAGCAGGCGTGGCAGCAGGAACAGCGCGATGGACAAACCGGCCATCGGTGCCCAGCCATAGGCCACGGCGTTCAGGTGGATGGTGCGGATGCGGCCGAACGACAGCCACGGCACCGTGGCCAGCAAGTCGGGCTCGTGCAACTTGACCGAGGCCGTCAGCCCCGCCAGCGACGCCACCACCAGCCACACCATGGCGCAGCAGATGAACAGGAAGACCACGGGCGCCGAGGATTCGTCCGCGATATCGCGCGAGGTGTCGTACGCAGCGTCGCCTGCGGCCCCGTGCGGCTTGTCCGCGGCAGGGTCTTCCGGCCGCCCCGCCTCCCCGCGGTCGAAGATCACGTTGGCCGCCGCTGGCGAGGTATCGAAGAAGCCCTTCTGCATGCTCCAGATAAAGGCCGCGAGCGCGACCACCGAGAGCAGGAAGGCGGATAGCAGGATGGCGATGGTGCTCATGGGACGTTTCGGTTGCTGCCGCATCAGGCGCGTGGCGACGATTGCCGGGCGCCGGGCCACCAGCTTGGCAAAGCGCTCGACCCTGTGGATGGTTTTGTTGCGGATGTGCCGGCGGCGGCCGGCGGCCAAGGCCTCCCCCCCCGGGGCCTTCTTCAAGATGCTCATCAAAACTTAGCTCTTTTTTTGGCGGGCGGCGTCGCCTGGGCAAAAAACGGCCTTGCCCGGGTACGTCACAGGCCCCGTCCCGTGCAGAGTAGGTAGTGAATGGCTAAGCCGTCCATAGCCACTTTCCAGATTTTTCTGGTGACCACTAGCGGGCGGGCAGGCGCGGCACCGACCCCGCCTTTGTGCAGCCAGGGCCGCGGGCGGCTTAGCGGCAAATTGTCGCGTCGCCGCGCCGTGTATCACCCCGCTGACACACCCGTATTTTATGTTGCATTTGAAATGCTTGTTTTATAGAATCGTTCACAGGTTGCTGCGGCGCACGATATGCGAATTCTGTTGGCAAGCACACGGACAAAGACCTGGAAGCACCAGCAAACACCGACAAACACCGACAAACACCAACGGCAATCCGCGTTTCATCCAACCCTTTGCGAGAGGCGTCATGCTGCCCCTGCCACAGACCCGGCCATCTGCCCGGCCACCTACGCGGCCACCAGCCGGCGCCGGATACCACGGCCACCCCGTGCTTGCGCTCGCGTTCCGGCCCTTCTATCTGCTGGCGGCGAGCTTCGCCGTGGTGGCCATCGGCGTGTGGGCAGCCATCTACCTGGGCTGGTGGCCGTGGTCTGGCGCACAGCCGGCCATCGGCGGCATGCTGTGGCATGCGCACGAGATGGTGTTTGGCTTTGCCGCCGCGGTTGTGGCCGGCTTCTTGTTTACCGCCGGCAAGAACTGGACGGGACAGCAGACGCCGCAGGGCTGGCTGCTGGGTAGTCTCGCCGCTGTGTGGGTCGCGGCGCGCGTGGCGATGTGGACCGGGCCCGCTCCTGCCGCGGCCGTGCTGGACCTCGCCTTCCTGCTGCTGTGCGCCGCCACCTTCCTGCGCGTGCTGGTGCGCGCCGGCAGCGCGCGCAACTACGGCCTTGCCGCAGCCTTGTTCCTGTTGTGGTCGCTGAACGTGGTGTTCCACCTGGCGATGGCGAGAGGCGCCGTGCACGTCGCGCTGCAAAGTGCCGATGCCGGCATCGGCCTGGTCGTCATCTTCATTACCGTGATCGGCGGGCGGGTGATCCCGATGTTCACCGCCAATACCGTGCCCGGCGTACGCATCCGGCGCTCGATGCCGGTGGAGCGCAGCGTGGTGGCGCTGACGCTGGCCGCGATGATCGCCTGCACACTGGCGCCGCGCGGCATGGCAACCGCAGCCATCGCGCTGCTAGCTGCGCTGGCGCAAGCGCTGCGGCTTGGCGGCTGGCGCTCGTGGCACACGGTGCGCAAGCCGCTGATCGCCATCCTTCACCTGGCGTATGCCTGCCTGCCGCTGGGCCTGGTGTTGCTGGCGGCATCCGCCCTGGGCTGGGCCGACCGCTCGACGGCGCTGCACGCCCTCACCGTGGGCGCGATCGGCTGCGCCATCCTGGGGATGATCACGCGCACCGCGCTGGGCCACACCGGCCGCAAGCTGGAAGCGGGTGCGATGGAGAACGCCGCCTACGCGTGCATCGGCCTGGCCGCTGTCGTCCGCGTGATCGGGCCGCTGCTGTTGCCGCAATACAAACCGTTCTGGATCGCCAGCGCGGCGGCGCTCTGGATGGCGGCCTTCGCGCTGTACCTGCTGAAATACGTGCCCTACCTGACCCGGCCCCGGGCCGACGGGCGGGAAGGTTAAGGCTTCCCGCGATGCTCGCCGAACAAGACCACGCTCCCCGCTCTTCCCACCTGCCCGCCTCAGCCTTTGGCATCGTGCCGGGCCCGGGTAACCACCAACAAAAGATCAAGAGATGGATGTCCATTTGAGCATTCACGGCCGGCAGGGCCTTGCCGGCCAACTCTATCGACAGTTGCGGGCGGGCATCGTCGACGGCCGCCTGGCGCCGGGCGAAAGGCTGCCGTCGACCCGCGACCTTGCCACACAGCTTGGGGTATCGCGCAAGACCACGCTCGACGTGTTCGAGCGGTTGATTGCCGAGGGCTACCTGCGCTCCCGCGCCGGCGACGGCACCTTCGTCGCGCATGAGATGACGGGCCTGGCACCATCGCCATCATCGCTGTCCCCCAGCGCGGGCTCCGGCTCGATCTGGGAGGCGCTGCCCGACACCCTTCCCCATACGCCACCCGGCGCCGCGCCAGCGTTCGACTTCGTGGGCGGCGTCACCGACAAGGGCATGTTTCCCTTCGATAAGTGGCGCAGCTGCGTCAGCCACGCGCTACGCGTGCAGGCCCGCGGGCGCGGCAGCTACCGGGATCCCGCCGGCGAGCAGGAATTGCGGCTTGCGGTGTCGCGCTACCTGGCGTTCAGCCGCGCGGTGGTGAGCAACTGGCAGGAAGTCATCGTCACGCAGGGTGCGCAGCAGGCGATCGACCTGATGGCGCGGGTGGTCATCCGCCCCGGCGACGTGGTGGCGGTGGAGGATCCCGGCTATCCGCCCGCGCGCATTGCGTTTTCCGCGCTGGGCGCGCAGGTGGCTTATGTCCCCGTGGATGCGCAGGGGCTGGTAGTGGACGCCCTGCCGGACAACGCGCGCATTGTCTACGTCACGCCGTCCCACCAGTTTCCGCTGGGCATGGCGATGAGCCTGGAGCGGCGCGTGGCGCTGCTCGAGTGGGCGCAACGCCGTGGCGCGCTGGTGCTGGAGGACGACTACGACGGCGAGTACCGCTTCATGGGCCACCCGGTGGAGTCGCTCAAGAGCCTGGACAAGACAGGGGTGGTGGCGTACGTCGGCACCTTCTCCAAGACGATCTTCCCCGAGTTGCGCATCGGCTACGTGATCCCCCCGGCGCCGCTGGGCGCAGCCGTGCGCAGGGCCAAGCAGGTCAGTGACTGGCACAGCTGCACCATGACGCAGACGGCGCTGGCCAGGTTCATGCTCGACGGCCACTTCGCCAAGCACCTGCGGCGCATGCGCAAGGAGTACGCCGCACGCCGCGCCGCGTTGCTTGCGCACCTGCAGGGCCCGTTGAGCCCGTGGTTCATGCCCCACGCGCCGGCCGCGGGCATCCATATGGTGGCCCACCTGAAGATGCCGCAAGATGAAACCGCGCTGATCGCGCGCGCCGCCGCCGCATCGGTCGGCCTGTATGGCATTGCAGGCATGTACGGCGGGCAGGCGCCGGTGCCTGGCATCCTGTTGGGCTACGGTGGCATCAGCGTGGCGGACATCCACGCCGGCATGGAGAAGCTGGCCGGGGCGCTAGCGGCGGACGGCCCGCCACTGGTTACCTCAAATTAGAGAAAACTGGCTATTTTGCATAGCCAGTCGCCGTCCTATTCTTGTTCCTGTCGCGCCTCCACACCGATGGCGCAAAACGCAAAGCAGGAGCAAACCATGGAACAACGTCTCGACTTCTACAAAGCCAGCCCCGCCGCCATCAAGGCCGTGCTCGGCCTGGAAGAACGCGTCGGCAAGAGCGGCCTGGAAAAACCGCTGGTAGAACTGGTGCGCCTGCGTGCCTCGCAGATCAATGGCTGCGCCTATTGCATCGACCTGCACACCACCGATGCGCGCAAGGGCGGCGAGAATGACCGCCGCCTGGCCACCCTGTCGGTCTGGCGTGAAACGCCCTTCTTCACCGACCGCGAGCGCGCCGCCCTGGCCTGGACGGAAGCCGTCACGCTGGTCGCCCAGGATCATGTGCCCGACGCTGCATGGGAAGCGGTTCGCCCCCACTTCGGCGACGCCGAGCTGGTCGACCTGACCCTGCTGATTGCCACGATCAACAGCTGGAACCGCTTCGCCATCTCGTTTCGCAAGACGCCGGCCTGAACCCGGGCCGACCTCGCCCCGGCGCCGCTCCCGCCAGCCGGGAGACCGGCGCAACGCGGGCTTACTGCTCGCCAGCGTCCTCGGCTGCCGCCTGGGAGGCCTTGGCCTTGCGCGTCACGCTCTTGATCGGGATGCCGGTCAGGGTGGCGGCGCCACCGTCGCCAAACGCCCGCGTGAGCGCCGCAGGCTTCTCCACCAGATCCTGCAGGCTATACGCGTCCAGCACCTCGAAATAAGCCCGCAACGCCGCGGACAGCACGCCGCGCAAGCCGCATACGCGGGTGATGATGCAGTGGTTGTCATCGCCCTGGAAGCACTCCACCAGGTTGAAATCCGACTCCATGGTCCGGATCACTTCGCCCACATTGATCTGCGCAGCCGGCCGGCCCAGCGCGATGCCACCTGCGCGCCCGCGCACCGTATGCAGGAAGCCGGCCTGGCCGAGCTTTTGCACGATCTTGATCAGGTGGTTCTTGGGAATGCCGAACGCATCCGCGATGTGCTGGATGGTGACCAGTTCACCCGGATGGACCGCCACATAGATCAGGGTCCGCAGACTGTAGTCGGTGTAGTCGGTCAGTCTCATGGAAAAATCCGGTTTGCGGCGATGATGTATGGGGTAGCCAGGATGGGGCCCCGGCAGGCATTGCGCCTCAGTGTGACGGCTGCCGCAGTCTAACATGGACCAAAGATGCATCTTTGCGCGTTGCCGCAAATTTTATGTTGCATTACAAATGCATGTTTAATAAAATCGATTTCAAGGCGTCGCCACCTGGCCGCGTCCAGGCTGAACCGGGACTGCACCCAGACCGTACGCCGCTACCGCACCACGTTGCGGAGTCTTTTTTCTTTTTTGTTGCATTTTCTGCACATCTTTGGAGGTTGCCGTGCTGTCCGAACAATCGAGACCCCTGATCGACGCGAGCGTGCCCGTGCTGCGCGAACATGGCCTGGCCATTACCCAGACGTTCTATCGCAACATGTTTGCCGATCGGCCCGAGCTGACCAACCTGTTCAACATGGGCAACCAGGCCAACGGTTCGCAGCAGCAGTCGCTGGCCTCCGCCGTGTTTGCCTACGCCGCCAACTATGGCGACAACAGCGCCCTGGCACCGGTGGTCAGCCGCATCGTCCACAAGCACGCCTCGGTCGGCATCAAGCCCAGCCACTACGCCATCGTCGCGCGCCACCTGCTCGGCGCCATCGGCGAAGTGCTCGGCGATGCCGCCACCCCGGCGCTGGTCGCCGCCTGGGACGAAGCCTACTGGCTGCTCGCCGCAGAACTGATCGCCGCGGAAACCCGCCTCTACGAGCGCGCGCAAACCGGCCCCGATCACCGCCAGCCCGTGCGCATCGTCGCACGCGAAGCACAAAGCGCCGACATCACCGCCTTCACGCTCGAAGCCGTGGGCGGCACCACGCTGGCCGACTTCCTGCCCGGCCAGTACATCTCCGTGGTGGTGGAACTCACCCCCGGCGCCTTCCAGCAGCGCCAGTACAGTTTGTCCGACGCGCCCAACGGCAAGACCTGGCGCATCTCGGTCAAGCGCGACCGCGGCAATGGCGAGGACCTGCCCGCCGGCGCGGTCTCGAACTGGCTGCACGAAAACGCCCGCGAAGGCGACGTGCTGCTGGTCAGCCAGCCCTTCGGCGACTTCGCCCCGCGCATCGAGCCCAGCACCCCCATCGTGCTGCTTTCGGCCGGCGTCGGTGTCACGCCCATGATCAGCGCGCTGAACACCGTCGCGCAGCGCAATCCTTCACGCAAGGTCGTATTCGGCCACGCCGCGCGCATGGCCTCGCACGTGGCGCACCTGAAGGACGTCAAGCATGCCGCCCGCAAGCTGCCCAAGCTGCGCACGCACTTTTTCCTGGAATCCGAGGAGCCGGCGGAATTTCTGGCGCAACCCGCCCTGCCTGGCCGCATGGATATCGATGTGATTCTGGCCGACGAAGATCTTGCGGATGCGGACTTCTACCTGTGCGGGCCGCTGCCGTTCATGCAGGCACAGCGCGCGGCGCTGCAGGCGCGTGGCGTGAGGGCGGAACGGGTGCACCGGGAGGTGTTTGGGCCGGATCTGCTGGATACGCTGCTGTAACGCTGCTGTAACGCTAGAAACGAGACGGCAATGAAGCGCGCGGGGATCCCGCGTGCACGGCTTGCAGGCGCCGGCCGCCACAAGCTCTCAGGAAGCCAACCCTTGCTGCCGCGGGAACCGCAGCGCAAACCGCACCAGCCCCGGCGCGGGGCAACTGGCCATCACGCCGCCGCCGTGCAGCACCATGATGGCCTTCACGATGGCCAGGCCGAGGCCGTTGGACTCGGTGACCCGGCTGCGCGCCGCATCGCCGCGATAGAAGCGGTCGAACAGGCGGTCGAGCTGGCCTTGCGGGATGGCCTCGCCCTGGTTTTCCACCGCAACGACGATGCCGTCAGGCTCTTCGGTACTGCTCAGCCGCACCACGCTGCCCGGCGCGCCGTAGCGCACGGCATTGACCACCAGGTTGTTGATGGCGCGGCGGCACAGCAGCGGATTGGCCCAGACCGTGCCGAGTGCCTCCACTTCGAATGTCATCGCCTTCTCGTCCGCCGGCCCTTCGAAATACTCGGCGATCTTGTTGAGCTCGTCAGGCAGCGACACCGGGGCGCGCTCGATAACCAGCCCGGCATGGTCGGCCTGCGCCAGGAACAGGATGTTCTCGGCGATATGGCCGAGCCGGTTCAGCTCCTCCAGGTTGGACTCGAGGACGTCCTGGTATTCCTCCGGCCGGCGCGACTGGCTCAGCGTGACCTGGGTCTGGCCGATCAGCGCGCCCACGGGCGTGCGGATCTCGTGGGCCAGGTCGGCGGAAAACTGGGACAGCCGCTCGTAGCCGTCGGCCAGCCGGTCCAGCATGGCGTTGAACGCGCCGACGAGGCCGCGCAGCTCGGCGGGGGCATTCCGCTCATCCAGGCGCACGGCGAGGCTGGCGGGGCTGATCTCGGCGGCCCGCGCGGCGATGCTGCCTACCGGCTTGAGCCCGCGCCGGATGGCGAAGAAGGCGAGCGCGGTCGCCGCCAGCATGCCGACCAGCGCGGCCAGCACCACGCGGTCGCGGTAGGCGGCGAGCATCCGCACTTCGTTGCTCATCGGATGCGCGGCGATCACCTCGACCACGCCGCCATCCTCGCTGGAGCGCGCCATCGCGGCCGCCCAGTGCACCGGCACGCCGTTGTCCAGCCGGGTGCGCAGGATGCTGGCCGCGCTCAGGCCGGCGCCGTCGCCCGGCGGGGATGCCTCAAGCTTTGCCGGCACCGGCAGGTTGTCCGGGTTGACGTGGATAAACGGCGGCTCGCCCGGCTTGCGGAAAATCAGCACGTCGCGCTCGGCGCCGAGCATGGATTCGAACAGCAAAGGCCGGTCCTTGAGCTCGCCGACGGTGTACACATCGCTGGCCAGCCGGCGGAAATGCGCCACGCGCCCGATCAGTTGCAGATCGGCGCGGGCCTCCATCGAGGTCTTGACGGACTGGTAGAAATACGCGCCCAGCGCGCCGATCACCACGCAGGCAATCGCGGCGAACGACAACGTCGTGCGCGCGGTCAGCGAGCGCGAGGACCAGGCTTTCACGCGCCCTCGCCGAAGGTATAGCCGATGCTGCGCACGGTATGGATAAGCTTCTTGTCGAAGGGCTGGTCGACCTTGGCGCGCAGCCGCTTGATGGCCACGTCAACGACGTTGGTGTCGCTGTCGAAGTTCATGTCCCACACCTCGGCGGCAATCAGCGTGCGCGACAGCGCCTCGCCCTGGCGCTTGACCAGCAGGTGCAGCAGCAGGAACTCCTTGTTGGTCAGCACGATCTCCACGCCCTGGCGCGTCACCTTGCGGCGCAGGACATCGAGCTTGAGGTCGGCGAATTCGAACAGCTCCGCCTCGCGCACCACGCCGCGGCGCAGCAGCGTGCGGATGCGCAGCACCAGCTCGATGAACGAAAACGGCTTGACGAGGTAATCGTCGGCGCCGAGCTCAAGCCCGTGGATGCGGTCGTTGACATGGTCGCGCGCGGTCAGAAAGATCACCGGCAGGTCGCGCCGCGCGCGCAGCGTGCGCATGATTTCCCAGCCGTCGATGCCCGGCAGCATCACGTCGAGCACGACGAGGTCGTAGGCGTGCTCCAGCGCCATGTGCAGACCGTCCGTACCGGTGCGCGCGAGATCCACGGCGTAGCCGCTTTCGCGCAAACCCTTCTTGAGGTAATCGCCGGTCTTGGGGTCGTCTTCGATGACGAGGATGCTCATGATGCGCAATGCCATTCAACGGTATGCCGCCATTCTAGCGGTGGCCGGAGCCCCGATTCATGACATTTTGGTCATCAAAAAGTCATCCGAGCGACCCGGCCATCACCCTAACCTACGTAGCACTTTCCACGCACCAGGAGTTCCAGGATGAAGATCGTTTCGCGTAATTTGACACGTACCTTGGTGGCCCCGGCGCTGCTCGCCGGCGCCATGTTTGCCGCAGCGCCCGCGGTGATGGCGCAGCCCGCTCCCGCCGCCACGCCTACCGGCGTGCGCGGCACCGTGACCGCCTTCGCCGGCGACACGCTGAAGGTGCGCACGCGCTCGGGACAGGACCTGGAAGTGGGCCTGACCAAGGACACCGCGGTGCGCGCGGTGACGCTGGCCAAGGTCGATGAGATCAAGCCCGGCAGCTATATCGGCTCGGCCGCCGTGCCGCAGGCGGATGGCTCGCTCAAGGCGCTCGAGGTGCACGTGTTCCCGCCGAGCATGCGCGGCAGCGGCGAAGGCCATCGTGCGTGGGACCTCGGCAAGAACAGCAGCATGACCAACGGCACCGTGGGCAACGTAGTGGTCAGCAACGGCCGCACCATCACCGTGAAGTACCCCGACGGCGAAAAGCGCATCGTGATCCCCAACGACGTGCCCATCGTCAACCTGGAACCCGGCGACCGCTCCTTGCTGGTCCCCGGCGCGCATATCGTGCTGTTTGCCAGCAAAGGCGCCGACGGCGGGCTGACCGCGCGCTTTATCTCGGCCGGCAAGGAAGGCGTGGTGCCTCCGATGTAAGACCCGCCCGGGCCGGCGCCGTCCGGCCTGGATCCTTGCTGTCCCGCCAACGTTCCCCGTCATGCGCAAGCTCCCCTCCTCCTCACCCGCGCGGCGCGCCATCGTCCATCCGCTGGTCGTGCGCGCCACGCACTGGATCAACGCCTTCGCCATGGCCTGCATGGTGATGAGCGGCTGGGCGATCTACAACGCCTCGCCGCTGTTTCCCTTCAAATTTCCGGCCTGGGCGACGGTAGGCGGCTGGCTGGGCGGCGCGATCGCATGGCATTTCGCGGCCATGTGGCTGCTGGCCGCCAATGGCCTGGTCTACCTGGCTTTTGGCCTCGCCACGCGGCATTTCCGGCGCCACTTCCTGCCGCTGAGCGCGCGCGGCGTCCTGCGTGACGCGTCGCTTGCCATCCGGCTGCGCCTGCCGCATCGGCCCGGCGCCTACAACGCGGTGCAGCGGCTGATGTATGTGGCGGTGCTGCTGCTGGGCGTGCTGGTGGTGGCGTCCGGGCTGGCCATCTGGAAGCCCGTGCAGCTGGACTGGCTAGCGACGCTGTTTGGCGGGTTCGACACGGCGCGCCATGTGCATTTCCTTGCCATGGCGGGGATCGTGGGTTTCGTCGTGATTCACCTGGCGCTGGTCATCCTGGTGCCGGCCACCTTGTTGCCAATGCTGACCGGACGCGCCGGGCGCGCTGGCCATGGAGATGTCGAAGCATGAGCGCCCCCAACGATGACAAGCGGATGCCGGCCTCGGAGCCGGCAAGCGCGGCTGATTTCAAGCCCCAGCTCGTGCAACTCCAGCGGCGCCTGTTGCTGCGCTCCTCGCTGTCGCTGGGCGCCCTGTCCATGCTGGCGGGCTGCACCTTGCAGGATGGCGATGCCGTGGACAAGGTGCTGTGGTCAATGTCGCGCTGGAACGATCGCGTGCAAGCCTGGCTGTTCAACCGCAACCGGCTCGCCCCCATCTACGCGCGCAGCCAGATCACGCAGCCCTTCCCGTTCAACGCCTTCTATCCTGAGTACGACGTGCCGGAGGTCGACGGTGCCGGCTACCGCCTCGAAGTCTCCGGGCTGGTCGCCGACAAGCGCGCATGGAGCCTGGCGCAACTGCGCGCGCTGCCGCAGGCGGGGCAGATCACGCGGCATATCTGCATCGAAGGCTGGAGCGCGATCGGCGAATGGCACGGCGTTGCGCTGCGCACCTTCCTGGAACGCATCGGCGCGGACACCACCGCCCGCTATATCGGCTTCAAATGCGCGGACCGCTATTACTCCAGCCTCGACATGGAAACCGCGCTGCACCCGCAGACCATGCTGGCGCTGGATTTCGGCAGCGAGCCGCTACCCGCCCGCTATGGCTACCCGCTCAAGCTACGGGTGCCGACCAAGCTCGGCTTCAAGAACCCCAAGCATATCGCCGCGCTCTTCGTGACCAACGAGAATCCGGGCGGGTACTGGGAAGACCAGGGGTATAACTGGTTTAGCGGGCTGTAGGACAAGAACGCACCGCTGCCTGCAAGTGACGACCCCTGGGTGATGCACGGTACGCCAGGCACCAAACACGTTGCCTGGTGTACGCATTGCCGCACCTGGCGAGCGCGCCAAGCATTCCCACCATCGCCGCACATGGGTAATATCAAGGTCATGCGTGCCGCCACCCTGGCCGTGGCGCAGTCTGATTAGCGCAAGCCCGCCTGATCTCCCGCCGCGGGCACCGGCATGCGAACGAGGGAGACCATGGCTTCAGTGGCTTCAGTGGCATCAGGCGGCAGCCCCTACCGGCAACTCTGGCACCTCACATCCGAAGGATGGGGCTACTGCGCGCTCGGCACCTTCAGCCACGATGGCCTGCCCCCGGAATGGCGCGCCGTGCTGCCCATGCTGCCGCTGCGCGACCGCTACTCCCCCGTGAAAGCCGCGCGCATGGTGCTGGTCACCATGCAGATCCGCGGCGCGGCGCCGGCATCGGCCAGGCAATCGGATCCGCAGCGGCCGTTGTATTACGTTTATCAGGCCTGGAGTACACGGCGGATGACTTGAGGCAAGTCGTCTTAGCGATCCTCTCGGGTATGCCACACCCGCAGCACGTAGATTGTCGAATCCCGAATCTCATAGCGCATCTCATAATGCCCCACAAGAATCCGCCGCACCTCGCGGGGCTCGAATTCATCAAGCTGCTCACCGATGCGTGGGTTAGCCAGGAAATTTGCAGGTGCCGCCGCGAGCGCCTGGACGGTTCGCGCAGCTGCCAGCTTATTCACGGGGGCCAAAAACTTGGCGAGCGCCTTGCTGGTCCACTTCAGGTCCATCAACATCAGCGCGAGACCGGCGGGGGTGTGTCCGTGCTAAGACCGTCGGCCCAAGCCTGAACGGCCTGATGATCGATAACGCGACCTGCATCCACGTCGGCCAAGGCCTCACGTGTCAGACGGCTGCGCTCTTCCTCCTGATCGATCCAGGCAGATAGGGCCTGCTTCATGATCCAGCCGCGCGAGCGCTCCAGGCGGGCCGCCAACTGATCGACCTTCTCGGCCAGTGGCAACGGCACATGCACGGTCAGCACCCTGGTTTCGGTCTGTGCCATATGTAGTCCTTTTCGATGCGGGTTGAATCACAGTGAATCATAGCGATTCATGATAGCGCGTCCAAACCGAAGGTCTTGTTTGGGCATTTTTCAGCACTTATCTGTATCACCCGCTGAGCGCGCACGGAAATGCAGCCTGCCTGAGGCAGCCAACCCGCTCAGTGAATCCCGCATCGACAAAAGGAAAAGCCCGCGCGAAGCGGGCTTTTCCTTTCTACAGCGCGAAAAACAGCAGGCCGTTCAACCCACCCACTTGCGCGCGTTGCGGAACATGCGCATCCACGGGCTGCCGCCGTCTTCCACCTGCTTCCAGGCGTCCGGCGCCCAGCTCATGGTGGCGGTGCGGAACACGCGCTCCGGGTGCGGCATCAGCACGGTGAAGCGGCCATCGGTGGTGGTCACCGAGGTAATGCCGTCGGGCGAGCCGTTCGGGTTCAGCGGGTAGGTTTGCGTCGGCGCGCCGTGGTTGTCCACGAAACGCAGCGCCACCTGGGCCTGGCTCTTGTCGCCTTGCTGCGAGAAGTCGGCGAAGCCTTCGCCGTGCGCCACCACGATGGGGATGCGGCTGCCTTCCATGCCGGCGAAGAAGATCGACGGCGAGGATTGCACTTGCACGGTGACGTAGCGCGCTTCGTACTGCTCCGACTGGTTGCGGGTGAACTTGGGCCATGCGCCCGCGCCGGGGATGATCGGGGCGAGGTTGCTCATCATCTGGCAGCCGTTGCACACGCCCAGCGCGAAGGTGTCCTGGCGGTTGAAGAAGGCCGCGAACTGCTCGGCCATCTGCGCGTTGAACAGGATGGTCTTGGCCCAGCCTTCGCCGGCACCCAGCACGTCGCCGTAGCTGAAGCCGCCGCAAGCGACAAAGCCGGAGAAGTCGGCCAGGTTGGCACGCCCGGCAATCAGGTCGCTCATGTGCACGTCGTGCGTGTCGAAGCCGGCGCGGTCCATGCTGTACGCCATTTCGATCTGCGAGTTGACGCCCTGCTCGCGCAGGATCGCCACGCGCGGACGCGCGCCGGTGGCCACGAACGGTGCGGCGATGTCTTGTGCCGGATCGAAGGTCAGCACCGGCGAGATGCCCGGGTCCCCCGCGTCGAGCACGCGATCGTATTCGCTGTCGGCGCAAGCCGGGTTGTCGCGCAGGCGCGCGATGCGCCAGCTGACTTCGCTCCAGGTGCGCTGCAGCTCGCTGCGCGCGGCGCCGAAGACCTTCTTGGCGTCGCGGTAGATCTCGATCTGGTCGGTGGCATTGGGCTTGCCCACCACGTGGCTGCAGGCCGACAGGCCGACTTCGCGCAGCACGGCGAACACGGCATCGCGCTCTTCCTGGCGTACCTGGATCACCGCGCCGAGCTCTTCCGAGAACAGCGCGCGCAGGGTCTGCTCGTCGCGGCGGCCGGAGATTTGCTGCGCCCAGTTCTTGGCGTCGCCGAAGTCCTGCTCCTGGACCGGGTCCAGCGCCAGCATGTCGACGTTGAGCGACAGGCCGCAATGGCCGGCAAAGGCCATTTCCGCCAGGGCAGCCATGAAGCCGCCGTCGGAACGGTCGTGATAGGCCAGCAGCTTGCCCTCGCGGTTCAGGCGCTGGATCACGTTGAAGAAGTTCTTCAGGTCTTCGGCGCTGTCCACGTCCGGCGCGGTGTCGCCTACCTGCTGCGTCACCTGGGCCAGGATGCTGCCGCCCAGGCGGTTCTTGCCGCGGCCGAGGTCGATGGCGATCAGCACGCTGTCGCCCGCATCGGTGCGCAGTTGCGGGGTCAGGGTGCGGTCGGTGTCATCCACGGCGGCAAACGCCGAGATGATCAGCGAGACCGGTGCGACCACTTCCTTGTCGACGCCGTCGTCCTGCCACTTGGTGCGCATGGACAGCGAATCCTTGCCCACCGGGATGCTGATGCCCAGCGCCGGGCACAGTTCCATGCCAACCGCATGCACGGTGTCGTACAGCTTGGCGTCTTCGCCGTCCACGCCGCAGGCGGCCATCCAGTTAGCGGACAGCTTGACCTTGGCCAGGTCCTTGACCGGCGCGGCGGCCAGGTTGGTCAGCGCCTCGCCGATGGCCATGCGGCCCGAGGCGGGGGCGTTGATCACGGCTAGCGGCGTGCGCTCGCCCATGGTCATGGCTTCGCCGGCCCGGCCCTTGTAGTCGAGCGTGGTCACCGCCACGTCGGCCACCGGCACTTGCCAGGGGCCGACCATCTGGTCGCGCGCATTCATGCCGCCAACCGTGCGGTCGCCGATGGTGATCAGGAACGACTTGCTGGCCACGGTCGGGTGGCGCAGCACGTCGCGCACGGCCTTGTCCAGCGCGATGCCGGTCACGTCCACCGGGGGCAGGCTTTGCGCCACGTGCTTGACGTCGCGGTGCATGCGCGGCGGCTTGCCCAGCAGCACGTCCATCGGCATGTTCACGGCATAGTGTTCCTTGAGCGCCGCGTCGACATGCGCATCGACCAGTTGCAGCTGCTGCTCTTCGGTGGCGATGCCCACCACGGCAAACGGCGAACGCTCGCGCTGGCACATGGTCTGGAACAGCGGGAAGGACTCCGGCGCCACCGCCATCACATAGCGTTCCTGCGACTCGTTGCACCAGATCTCGGCCGGGCTCATGCCCGACTCTTCCAGGTGCACCTGGCGCAGGTCGAAGCGCGCACCGCGGCCCGCGCCGTCCACCAGCTCGGGGAAGGCATTGGAGATGCCGCCCGCGCCCACGTCGTGGATCGACAGGATGGGGTTGTCGTCGCCGAGCTGCCAGCAGGCGTTGATGACTTCCTGCGCGCGCCGCTCCATTTCCGGGTTGCCGCGCTGGACCGAATCGAAGTCCAGGTCGGCGGTATTGGTGCCGGTCGCCATCGAGCTGGCGGCGCTGCCGCCCATGCCGATGCGCATGCCCGGGCCGCCCAGCTGGATCAGCAGCGAGCCGGCCGGCAGCGCCTTCTTGTGCGTGTGGCCGGCGTCGATGTTGCCGATGCCGCCGGCGATCATGATCGGCTTGTGATAGCCGCGCACGGTGCCGCCCACGTTTTGCTCGTAGACGCGGAAGTAACCGCCCAGGATGGCGCGGCCGAATTCATTGTTGAACGCGGCGCCGCCGAGCGGGCCTTCGGTCATGATTTGCAGCGGCGAGGCGATGCGGTCCGGCTTGCCGGTCACGCTCACCTCGTCGTCCGGGTTGCGGTGCGCCACCGGCTGGGCGGCGTCACGCGCGTTTTCCCAGCCTTCCACGGCGTCGGGCAGCATCAGGTTGGAGACCGTGAAGCCGGTCAGGCCAGCCTTGGGCTTGCCGCCACGGCCGGTGGCGCCTTCGTCGCGGATTTCACCGCCGGCGCCGGTGGAGGCCCCGGGGAACGGCGAGATGGCGGTCGGGTGGTTGTGCGTCTCCACCTTCATCAGCGTGTGGGTCAGCGCCTCATGGCGGCCATACTTCTGCTCGGTGCCGCGCGGGAACCAGCGCTCAGCCACATCGCCTTCCATCACCGCGGAGTTGTCCGAGTACGCCACGATCGACCCTTGCGGGTTGAGCTGGTGGGTATTGCGGATCATGGCGAACAGGGATTTGTCCTGCTGCACGCCGTCGATGGTCCAGGTGGCGTTGAAGATCTTGTGGCGGCAGTGCTCGCTGTTGGCCTGCGCGAACATCATCAGCTCGACGTCGGTCGGGTTGCGCTCCAGCTTGGCGTAGGCGTCGACCAGGTAGTCGATCTCGTCTTCCGACAGGGCCAGGCCCATTTCGGTATTGGCTTGCGCCAGCGCGGCGCGGCCACCGGAGATGTCGATGAAGCGCAGCGGCTTGGCCGGCAGTTCCTGGAACAGGCCGGCGGCGTCTTCACGCGAAGCCACCACGCTTTCGGTCATGCGGTCGAACAGGTGGGCAGCCACCGCGGCGCGCGTGCCGGCATCCAGCGTCTTGCGCCCACGCAGCAGGCCCTTCTTGCAGATCACGGTGATCTCGATGCCGCGCTCGATGCGGTGCACGTGCTCGAAGCCGCAGTTGTGCGCGATGTCGGTCGCCTTGCTGGCCCACGGCGAGATGGTGCCGAAGCGCGGAATCACCACAAAGCGATCACCGTCGGTTTGTGCCTCGAAAGGCGCGCCATAGGTCAACAGCGCGGCGATGCGGGCGCTGTCGTCTTGCGATAGCGGCACGTCGGTGTCGACAAAATGCAGGAACTGGCCGTGCACCGACTCGATGTCGGCGTCGATCTGCTTGAGGGCGGTGAGCAGGCGTTGCTGGCGAAAGGCGGAAAGCGCCAATGCACCGGGGAAGCACGAGAAATGCGCCATGGTCTGAGCGGTCGGGAGGGCAGGAGGTAGGGGCTGCTACCGGCCGGCGCCGCTGGTTGGGGCGCCGTGCTGGCGGGAAACCGGGATTATACCTTGTCGAGAGGGGGTTCCCGCGTTGCAGCAGAGGTGGCTTGACGGACAAAAGGTGGTGGTGGCCCGGACAAGCTCCGCAGCCATCACGCGGGCCGGGTGGCATCCGGGCTAATTGCGCCTCATAAACCACTTAAGCAGGCCGAACCCAATCCGCCCCAATCCGCCCACGCCACGGCCTTGCCCTCCAGCGCCACCGTCACCTTGCACAGCCAGAACGGCTGCGATTCGCCGACGACGGGCCGGTGGCCGGCTCAGCGCTCCGGCCAGGGCGCCGCGTCCACCACCGGGAAGCTGCCGCTGAACTGGTCCAGCAGGCCCATGAAGCGCGGCAGCAGCGACACATCGCCGCGCAGCGTGAGCCGGCCTTGCGCCACAGCCTCGGCCGCCGTCAAGCGCCGGGTCAGGACGGCGTCGAGCGTGTCGCGGCTGGTCTCGATGACCACGTCAGCCGTGTTCGCCACATCAGCCGCCACATCGGCCGCCACATCGGCCGCCTCCACCAGCAGGCTGCTCAGCGCGCAGTTGGACAGCGTGCTCACCCAATGCTCGCCGCTGTCGGTGAACAGCCAGCCGATCTGGCACGCCATGCCCTGCGCGCGCTGGCCGTGGATGCGCACCGCCAGCGCGTCGAACAGCAGCTCGTTGCTCATCGCGCCCATCAGCGCGTTGGCCGGCGGCCCCTGCGGATTGGCCTGCGGCGGCCCTTCGCGATACTCGCGCGCGGCCAGCAGGTAGGCATTGCGCCACGTCGCCGACTCGGCCTGGAAGCCCATCTGCTCCAGCGCGCTGGCCGCCAGCTCGCGCGCCTCGGCATGCGCCGGATGCGCGTAGACCGCGTGCTTGAGCACCTCGGCCACCCAGCGGAACTCGCCGCGCTCGTAGTCGGCGCGGGCCTTGGCCATCACGGCGTCGATGCCGCCCATGTATTCCAGGTGCTTGCGCGCGGCGGCCACCGGCGGCAGCGCATGCAGGTTGGCCGGATGCGCGTCGTACCAGCTCAGGTAGTGCTGCACGATCGCCTTGACGTTGTGCGACACGGTGCCGTAGTAGCCGCGCGTGTGCCAGCGCCTAGCCAGCGACTCCGGCAGTTGCAGCCCTTCGGCGATCTCGCCGGCCTTCAGGCCATGGCTCATCAGCCGCACGGTCTGGTCGTGCAGCACGCGGTACAGGTCGCGCTGCTCGGACAGGAAGCGCCGGGCGCGCTCCGCGCCCCAGGTCGGCCAGTGGTGCTGGGCCAGCACCACCACGGTACGCGGGCCATAGCGGTGCAGCGCGCGGTGCAGGTACTTGGACCATGCCAGTGCGTCGCGCACCTTGGCGCCGCGCAATGGGCAAAGATTGTGCAGGTTGTGGGTGGCGTTTTCGGCCAGGTTGAGCGCGCGCTCGGACGGGATGAAGAGGTGCATCTCGGAGGGCGCCTCGGTCTCTGGCGTGAGCTGGAACTCGATCTCCAGCCCGTCGATCACGTGGATCTCGTGCTCGGCCTCGATCGACCGCGTTGGCGCGATCAGCGTCGAGCGGCCCATCGGCAGCGTCTTGCCCAGGCCGGCATCCACCTGCGCCGCCGGTCCTTTGGCCAACGTGTGGCCAAACTGGAACTGCGCGCGGCGCGCCATGGCCACGCCGCCGATCACGTTCTCGGCGATGGCGTGGTGCATGAAGCCGGAGGGCGCAATCACCTGGACCCGCCCGGCGCGCACGTCGGCCTCGTCAACCAGCCCCGCCACGCCGCCAAAGTGGTCGGCATGGCTGTGGCTGTAGATCACGGTGTGCAACGTGCGGTTGCCGCGATGCGCCCGGTACAGCGCGAGCGCGGCTGCGGCGGTCTCCGGGCAGGTCAGCGCGTCCAGCGCGATCACGCCGGTGTCGCCTTCGATAAAGGTGATATTGGCGATATCGAACCCGCGCACCTGGAAGATGCGCGGCGTGACCTGGAACAGGCCGTGGATGCGGTTAAGGCGCGCCTGCCGCCACAGGCTGGGGTTGACGGTATCCGGCGCCTCGGCGGCATCCAGGAAGCCATAGGCTTCCATGTTCCACACGCCGTGCCCGTTGGCGCGTGCCACCTTGGCATTGGGGATGGTGCCGACGAAGCCGCGCTGCGCGTCTTCCCAGTCCTGCTCGTCGTGCTCCGGCAGCTCGCGCGCCAGCAGGCGATGAAAATCAGCCGTGGCCGCGTGGGCACAGCTTGCGTTGTCCGGCATGGGGTCTCCTTGGTGGCGCGTTGACGATGCTCAGGTAAGCCAACCGCGCCGCCGATAGCGGCATCAACAGCGCCGGGATCGGTCAGCACAGCGTGAATCGGCACGCCATGCCATGGATGATCGAACGCAACCCGCTTGTGAGCGCAAAGGGCGGTTTCGCCGCGATGGGCATGGCGCGAATAACCTGAACAGGAATTGGGGTTTCATTCTTTGTCGCCCCCTGCGTTCACGTTATCGGTAAAAACCCTCGCCGGGCGGGGCTGCCTCAGGTGCGTGGCTGCCCGGCGGCTTGGTGGATAGCAGCGCGGATCCGCGGGTAGGTGCCGCAGCGGCAGACAATGTGCTCCATCGCCTTATCGATGTCGGCATCACTGGGCTTTGGGTTGCTTCTCAGGAGCGCGCTGGCGGTCATGAGCTGCGCGCCCTGGCAGTAGCCGCACTGCACCACGTCCAGATCGAGCCAGGCGGCCCTCAAGGCTTGCGCCTGCGGACCGCGCAAGCCCTCGATGGTCACGATCCGGATATTGGCCAGCGTGGAGACCGGGCTCATGCAGGCGACCTGCGGCGCGCCGTTCAACTGCACCGTACAGGCCCGGCAAACGCCGATGCCGCAACCATACTTGGTGCCGGTCAACCCCAGCTCGCACCGAAGCACCCACAGCAGAGGGGTGTCCGGATCGGACTGCACGGACACTGTCTTACCGTTGATGTTCAGGGGCAGCATGGCTTTCTCCCGGGACTCAGGCCAGTTTCAAAGGCAACGCGCGCAGGCGCTGTCCCGTCAGCGCAAACAGGGCATTGGCCACCGCCGGCGCAATGGGGGGCGTGCCCGGTTCACCTACACCCTGGGGATGGTCCTGGCTTGGCATGATGTGGGTTTCGATGGCCGGGCAGTTGTTCATGAAGATGACGGGGAAGTCACCAAACGTTTTCTGGTGCACCTGGCCGTCGACGATCGTGATCTCCTCGAACAGCGCGGCCGACAAGCCAAAGATGATCGCGCTCTCCATCTGCTGGCGAATCAGGTTCGGGTTCACCGGCAGCCCGCAATCGATCGCGCAGACCACCCGGTGCACGCGCACGGTCTTGTCCGGCGCCACGGATACTTCCGCCACCTGCGCGACGATGCTGCCGTATGCCTCGTGCAGCGCCACCCCGCGTGCGCGTGCGGCGCCGTCGGCTGTCTTCCCTAACGGCGTTCCCCAGCCGGCCTTGTCCGCGGCCATGTGCAACACGGCCAGATGACGCGGATGCCTGACCAGCAGGCTGGCACGAAAGGCAACGGGATCCTTGCCGGCGGCCGCCGCCAGTTCGTCGATAAAGCTCTCGGTAAAAAATGCCTGGTGCGAGTGGCCCACCGAGCGCCAGAAACCCACCGGCACCGGCAGGTCGACAATCACGTGCCCGACGCGCGCGTTCGGCCATTCGTAGGGCCGGTCGAACGCGCCTTCCGTCGTGGTCTTGTCGATGCCCAGGCCCGGCAGGCCAAGCAAGCGCGCCAGCATGGCCGGCACGATCGCCTGGCTGGCCGACGTGTTGTGCCAGGCCACCAGGTTGCCCGCGCCGTCGAGCCCGGCCTTGAAGCGCGAGAGGCAGGCAGGCCGGTAGAAGTCGTGCGTGGTGTCCTGGACGCGCGACCAGATCGTCTGCACCGGCCGCCCACCGCCCGCGCGCGCGATTGCCGCGGCCTGGGAGATAAAATCCACCTCCAGCCGCCGCCCGAACGCGCCACCGATCAGTTGCGGCTGCACATCGACCTTGTCGGCATCGATGCCGAGGACCTTCGACACCGCCCGGCGCGCCAGGCCAGGCAACTGCGTCGAGACCCAGACCCTGGCCGCGCCGTCGCGCACCTGCGCCGTGCAGTTGATGGGCTCCACCGCGCCATGCGCGAGGTAGGGCGCGCTGTACTCGGCGCTGACGGGCTTGGCGGCTGACTTCAATGCCGCTTCGACATCGCCGTGCCGGTAATAGGCGTGGCCGTCGGAGGCATCCAGCGCCTGCGCGAGACGCCGGCTCACCTCCGGGCTGGACAGCGAGGCGGCGGGGCCAGGGTTCCACACGATCTTGACCGCATCCAGCGCCTTCATGGCCCGGTACGCGTTGTCGGCGATCACCGCCACCCCGCCGGTGCCGCCGTTGTAGGCATCCACCGCGAGCACCTTGACGATGCCCGGCATCGCGGCGGCAACCGCGCCGTCGAAGCTCGCCACCGTGCCGCCCAGCGTCGGGCACATCGTCACGCTGGCGTACAGCAGGCCCTCGGGCAGCACGTCGATGCCAAAGCGCGCCGTGCCATCGATCTTGGATGCGGCCTCCAGGCGGCGTATGTCCTTGCCGATCAGCTTGAATTCGGATGGCGTCTTCAGCGCCACCTTTGCCGGCAGCGGGAGCTTCCCGGCCTGGGCCGCCAGTTCACCGAAGGTGGCTGTTTTCCCGGACGGATGCAGTACCTTGCCGTCCTGCGCGCGGCACTCGCCCGCTGGCACGTTCCACCGCGCGGCTGCCGCGCCGATCAACATCGCGCGGGCGGATGCGCCGGCCTCGCGCATCGGGTCCCACAAGTCATTGAGGCTCGACGAGCCGCCTGTCACCATCTCGCCGATCTCGCGCATGAGCTTGGCGATCAGCCAGGCGGCCAGATGCCTGGCCACGCTGTCGTCGTCCGCGCGGAACGGGAGATCCTCGACGACGACTTCCAGGTTGTTGTAGATCTTGTCCACGGGCGCGTGCTCAACCTTCACGTGCGCCCAGCTGGCATCCAGCTCGTCGGCCAGCACCATGGCCAGGCCGGTGTGCACGCCCTGCCCCATCTCGGAGCGGCACATCATGATGGTGACGGTGTTGTCCGCTGCGATCTTGACCCAGCCATTGAGCCCCACCTGCGTGCCAACCGCCGGCAACGGCTGCGACGTGGCCAGCCGCTGCCGAGGCGGCAGCACCGACCAGCCGATCAGCAACGCACCGACTGCCCCGATGCCGCCGATGCCACCGACCAGGAACGCTCTGCGCTTCATCAGAACTCGAGGCAGAAATCGATCAGGCGATGCTTGTCCCAGTACACCTTGCCAAGATACACGCCAGGCGCGATGCAGCGAATCTCGTCGCGGATCCAATGCGCGACCAGCGATGTGGCGGAATAGTCCAGGACAATGCACTCCTTCTGGTCAAGCCAGCTCTCGCCCTTGTACACCTTCGCCAGGATCGCCTCGAGCCCGAAGATGGAGACGCGGTTCTTGAGAACGCCGCGCTTGGCGTCGAAGACCTTTCCCTGCCAGGCAAAGAGGTTGATCATCTTGGCGATGCTCTCGGTGAATACCGTGCCGGGCGAGATGATCGCGGTGCCGGCGGCCTCGCCATCCGGAATATCGCCGGCCGGGCTGTTGCGAAACAGATCGTCAAGCTGGTCCTGGCTCATTTCCAGCAGCATGCGTACGTCGTATGCCATGTTTGCACCTCCAATGTCGCGCCTGCCTACACCGTCGCCGCCGCCGTCGCCGTCGCCTTCGCCTTCGCCGCGGCGTTCGCTTCGTGCAAGAGCACGTCGGCAGCCTTCTCGGCGATCATGTAGACCGCGCTGGCCAGGAAGAAGCCGGGAATCCTCGGGAAGACGGACGCGTCGACAACCCGCAGCCCGCGCGTGCCATGCACGGAAAAATCGCTGCCCAGCACGCCGCCCGCCGCACGCGCGCCGATGGCGCAACTGCACGAGGCGTGATGCCCCCAGGCGTTGTCGCGCACATAGCCGCCCAGTTCATCGTCGCTGCGCAGGTGCGCGCCAGGAAGCTGCTCCTGCGCGATCACGCCGCGCTCTGCCAGCGGCGCTGCCAGCTTGCGCACAAAGCGGATGGCGTCGATCACCGCGCGCAGATCCTCGTCCGCCCCCGCCCCGCCTTCTTCGAAATAATGGAAATTGATCAAGGGCGGCTCGAGCGGATTCGCGGAGCGCAACCGCACCGTGCCCGCGCGGTTGCGCGTGTGTGCCTTGAGAATGGCCCAGGTAAGCGCATCGTCGCTCTGGGCGAATAGCTTGGAGTAACCCGGGAAGTAGCCGGTGAAATGCTCAACCAGCGCCATGCAGAACACATCCGGTGCGGGCGCGGATTTGCGCGAGCGCCGTGCGACCGCGATCGCCACGCCGTTGGAGGTGTAGACCCCATGCCGGCGGTCGCGCCAGCTGCAATAGGCCGGATCATCCTTCTGGAAGCGGGCGCCATCGAGGATGCGCCACGGCTGGGCCATCCGGCTTACCACGCCCACCTCATAGCGATCCTGGAGATTGCGCCCGACGCCCGGCAAATCCACCTTCACGGCAATGCCGTGCGCCCGAAGGTGCTCGGCAGGGCCGATGCCCGACAGCATCAGCAGTTGCGGCGTATTGAACGCCCCGCCCGCCAGGATCACCTCACGGCGCGCGTGCACTTCATGGCGTACGCCGGGCGCCGTGCTTGGCGAGACGTGGGCCTGGTAGAGGCGCTTGCCCTTCAGGTATTCGACACCGGTCGCCGTGCCGTGCGCGTCTAGCAGCACGCGCGTGGCCAGCGCGTCCATCTCGATATGCAAGCACGACGGCAGGCGGGTCGCCACATCCAGCACCCGTTCGCGCGCGCCGTGGCGCGCATGCCCGCGCGTGGAAAGCGGCGTATAGCAAACGCCTTTGAAACATCGCCTTGCCCAGATCCTGGCGTTCGGATCGCCCTGCCAGCGCAAGAAGCTCAGGACCGCATGCAGGCGCCGCGGCACGCTGCGCGCCGCCAGTTCCATGGAGCCCAGGATCAGGCGCGTGAGCGCATTGTCGGCCAGCGCTTCGAGCGGGAACGCGCGCTCGGTGCTGAGCCATCCGTCCCAGCCGTGCGCCGTGGGATCGAAGCCAAGGCGGCGCGCGAGCGCCCACAGCGGACGGTGCCGGCATTGCTCCAGCGTCTTGGCATACCGGCGCATGCGAGCGGCTTTCCACGAGTGGTCGCCGGTCAGCTCGGCAATGCCGTCCCAGTCCGAGTCGTGCGGGTAGAGGAAGATCATCGCGTTGTGCGCGGTGCAGCCGCCGAGCGTCGCCGCCCGGGGATAGAGCACGCCTTCGCTGCCGTACTTCGGGTCCCTGCGCTGCTGCGCATCGTCCGCGTAGTGGCGCACGAAAAAATTCCAGCTCATGGCCGGATTCTCGGAGGCGCAGGCATGAAACGCCGGCACCTCGTAATCCTCCGGCATGCAAGCCGTGCCAGGCTCGCGCGCATCGTTGCCGGCCTCGAGCAGGAATACGCGCATGCCGGCCTCCGCCAGCCGCGCGGCGAGCGTGCCGCCCCCCGCGCCGGAACCGACGATCACGTAATCCCATGCTTGTTCGCCTGGAGCAGACATATCCCCGCCGCGCCGCCTACGTCAAAACGTCTTGAGAAAGGCAATCAAGGCCCGTTTTTCGTCATCGCTCAATACCGGCTCCTGCCCGAACGATTGCTCATCGGCGCTCAGGCCGGCCTGGTTGTTGAACTCCGCCGTGCCGAAGTAATGGCCGCGGTTCACGACAAAATCCGGGCACTTGCTGAGTGCCAGCATCGGCTTGACCAGATCGGCGTAGGTCTTGCCCAGATCCGCGTCGGTCGCACCCTCCGGCACGGAGGCCAGGTCCGATCTCAGCTTGAGCGCAAGCCCCACCACCTTGGCCGCATGCTCGGCCTTGGCCCCGACGTCGGTGGTCTCCGATAGCGGCTGGATATTGGCCAGCAGGTTGACCGGCATCTGCCTGGGCGCCGGCCCGATCGTCACATCGCCGCTCGCCCCCACCAGCCACGGCGCATAGCGGTGCATGAAGCCCTGCAATGGCTGGAGCGCGTCCGGCACGAAGCCCTCCGGCACCGTAATCTGGCTGCGCTCGGTAGTGCGATCGATGGTGCCCGGCACCTTGGCGCCCAGGATGTCGTCATGCACGCGCTTCTCGGGCCAGAGCAGCTGCTCGATGGACGCATCGAAGACCTGGATACGGCTGGCGACCGACGGATCCTCGCTGAAGGGTCCAAGCGCGTTGTTAAGCAGGAACGGCGCCGTCGACCAAATGCTGATCAGCGAGGGCACGCGGGTATAGCCACGGCCGCCCGCCGGCATCCGGTATTGCCAGCGCTCGCCGGTGAAGGGGTCGTTGAGGGTAACGCTACCCACCGAGGGCAGCATCTTGTACGACTCCGACGAAAAGTTGTCCCAGATATTTCCGCGCAGTGCATTGGTCGCGAGCGGGCTGCACACGTTGGTCCGCAGCAGCGTGGCGGGAATGCGCGCATCGGACGACAGATAGTTGCCCGCCAGGAAGTCCGGCGCTTTGACCACCTCGCGCATCTGCGTTTTGAATTCGTCCGTCTGCGTCCATTTCCAGTACCGCATGAAGCAGGCGAGATAGTTCGGGCCCGCGCAGTTCTGCAGGTTCAGGCTGGCCGGCGGCGGCGGCGCCTTGCTGGAATGACAACGCGCGCAAGTGTCGGCGAACACGAGCTTGCCCCGGTCGAGCATCTGCGCGCCGGCCGGCGTGGAAGTATCCGCCAGGAAGCCAGCGCCGCCCGGGGCATCGCTCAAGTGGTCCGGCGGGGTCGCCTTCAGCAGGAACAGCGCCATATTGATCGTGCCGGCTTCCGTCGCCTTCCAGTAGCTCGAGTTCTTCTGCGCCACGGCGAGCTCGATGGGCGAGATCGCCTTGCCGCCGAGGATGGGATTGAAGTGCAGCAGCCATTCCTCGCTGAACAGGCCGATATTCAGGTACACCCGGTTCAATGCGCCCAGCACGCCGACCGAATCGGCGCCGTCCTTGAGGACATGCGGCGTCCATACCGTGTCGGGCGGCGTGTAGAACTGCGTCAACGCGCCGGTCTTGACGAAGTCGTTGAGCTGCCGGTTGTTCAGCTCGCCCCCGGCCAGTTTTTCTTCGCCGATGCGCCTGGCCACGCCCATGCGCGACATCAGGTCGTAGAGTGCGTTCATGGTGCGGGGGTTGTTGATGTTGTCCGTGGACACCAGCGAAGTATCCATGGTGCCCGGGCGGAAGGTATGCACGAGCTGGAACATGAAGTTCTGCCGGCCTTCGGGCGTCGATGCGTTATGGATGAACAGCCGGTCCACCCACATGTACTGCGCGCCCACCGTGGAACTCAGCTCGGGCCATTGCGGGTGCGCGGGGTCCCCGGGGGGATGGATCGGGCTCGGGCCCACGTGGCAAAAACCGCAGGCCATGCCAACGCGGTAGGGCCGCACGAGATCCGCGCGATTGTAGTACTTGGGATCGGTGTAATAGCGCCGCGGATCCCATGCCTTCGCAGCCTTCTCGTCAAAGGCCGGGTTGGGGAACAGCCGCAAGCCGACGATGCCCGTGGGGTAGCCGTAGTAAGAGCCCACCGGCAGCTTCGCGCCATTGGCGAACGTGGTGCCGCGCGCGCCAATCTTGACGCCCGGATAGGCTTGCTCGTTCTCGAAGGGATCGGCCGGGCAATCCTTGACCCGTTGGTCCAGCCACAGCCCGAAGCGCTGCGGATCGGGCCCTGCGGGTTTTTCGAAGCAGGGCTCGTTGAGCAGGCCCAGATAGCGCCAGCGGGTGTCGCGGGAATAGCCCTGGCTCGGATGCGAGCTGATGGACTTGAGCAGGTCGAACGCACCGAACGTGAAGTTCGTCATGTCGTCCCAGAACCGGTCGTTGCCGCCGCTCCACACCAGCCACATATTGCGGCCGGCGATTTCTTCCTGGGTCAGCGCAACGCCACGATCCATGTCGTGGAAATAGTCTTCCGATGCGTGCCGGAACGTTTCCGGGCCCCGGCCGGCCTGCTTCGCCTCGTCAAGGACGCGGCCCGGCTCCGGCTTGGTACACCCGCCCGCGGCGAGCGCGCCAATCAATGCGCCAATCAATGCGATACCAAGAACGATTGATCTGCTGCGTGGCGTCACTGCGGTCCCTCCCTTGCCCCCCGGGAAGGACCACTTGCTGCACGATGGCCTCGCCCCCCAGGGTCTTCATAAACCTAGGAATCACCTGAGGATAAGTCAAGGAGTTTGCTGCAACGCGATGTGTCCGGCAGCGACGCCCGGCGCGCCAAACCTGGCAAAAACGATGGATCGAAAATTCAGGAAGTGACGAAAGACTGATCTGTGGGAAATGAATGGAAATGAATGCGAGTGTAAATTCGCCGCGCCAGCGAAGCCCGTGCGACGAGCCGGCGCATTGCACCCCGGCTCGCCCCGCCACGCCCTTACACCTTGCCGTAGCCCCCGCCTCCCGGCGTTTCCACCACGAAGACATCGCCCGCTTGCATCTCGCAACGCCCGACATGGCCCAGCGCTTGCTCGCTCCCGTCACCCCGCACCACGTAGTTGCGGCCCATCGCGCCGGGCTCGCCGCCGGCCATGCCGAACGGCGCATGCAAGCGGTTGTTGGACAGGATCGACGCCGTCATCGGCTCCAGGAAGCGCACCTTGCGGATGCCGCCGTTGCCGCCGTGCCACTGCCCCGCGCCACCCGAGCCGGGCCGGATCTCATAGCTCTCCAGCCGCACCGGGAAGCGCCATTCCAGCACCTCGGGGTCGGTCAGGCGCGAGTTGGTCATATTGGTCTGCACCACGTCGCAGCCGTTGAAACCCTGCCCCGCGCCGCTGCCGCCGGAGATGGTCTCGTAGTACTGGTAGCGCGCGTTGCCGAAAGTGAAATTGTTCATGGTGCCCTGGCTGGCCGCCACCACGCCCAGCGCGCCATAAAGCGCGTTGGTGATGCACGATGACGTTTCCACATTGCCCGACACCACCGAGGCCGGATAGCGCGGATTGAGCATGGAGCCTTCGGGGATGATCACGTTGATCGGCTTGAGGCAGCCGGCATTGAGCGGAATGTCCTCGTTGACCAGCGTGCGGAACACGTAGAGCACGGCCGCCATGCAGACCGCGCGCGGCGCGTTGAAGTTGTTGGGCAGTTGCGCCGAAGTACCGGTGAAGTCCACCACGGCTTCGCGTCTGGCCTGATCCACGGTCACGCGTACCTGGATTTGCGCGCCATTATCCAGCGGGTAGCGGTAGGCGCCGTCCTTCAGCGCGGTGATGACCCGGCGCACGGCTTCCTCGGCGTTGTCCTGCACATGGCCCATATAGGCGCGCACCACCGGCAGGCCGAACTGCACCACCATCTTGCGCAGCTCTTCCACGCCCTTGGCGTTGGCCGCCACCTGGGCGCGCAGGTCGGCCATGTTCTGGTCGATATTGCGGGCCGGGTAGCGCGCGCCCGCCAGCAGTGCGCGCATGCCGGCATCGTCGAGCACACCGGCCTTCACCAGCGGAAAGTTGTCGATCATCACGCCCTCTTCCTCCACCACCGTGGAGTCCGGCGGCATCGAGCCCGGCGTGATGCCGCCGATATCCGCATGGTGGCCGCGCGAGCCAACGTAGAAGAGGATCTCCGCGCCAGCCTCGTCGAAGACCGGCGTGATCACCGTCACGTCCGGCAGATGCGTGCCGCCGTTGTACGGGTCGTTGAGCACGTAGACATCGCCATCGGCCATGTGCCCGGCATTGCGCGTGATCACGGTCTTGATGCTCTCGCCCATCGAGCCCAGGTGCACCGGCATGTGCGGGGCATTGGCGATCAGGTTGCCGCCGGCATCGAAGATGGCGCAGGAGAAGTCGAGCCGTTCCTTGATGTTGACCGAGTACGCCGTGTTTTGCAGCCGCTGGCCCATCTGCTCGGCGATCGACATGAACAGGTTGTTGAACACTTCCAGCATGACCGGATCGGCGTCGGTGCCCATGGCGCGCCGCTGGGGACGCGGCACCGTGCGGGTCAGCACCAGGTGGTCGCGCGCGGTCAGCTCAGCCTGCCAGCCGGGCTCGACCACCGTGGTGGCGTTGCGCTCGGCAATGATGGCGGGGCCCGGCAGCACGTCGCCGGGGCGCAGCGTATCGCGCGGGAACAGGCCGGTGTCGTGCCAGGCGCCGCCGCTGAACACGCGCACCAGTTCCGCCGGCACGGGCCCGCCGGTGCGCGGCTGCGCGTCGGGCAGTTTCTCCTCGGGCGGCTCGCTGCTGCCGATGGCTTCCACCGACAGGGCTTCCACGACCAGGGGCTTGCCTTGCATCAGGAAGGCATAGCGCTGGCGGTACGCGGCATCGAACGCCGCCTGCATGGCAGGCAAGGTGCCGAACGGCACCACCAGCGCCGAATCCGTGCCCTCATAGCGCAGGTGCGCACGGCGCACCACATCGATCTGCGCCTCGGCGACTTCCTGCTCCAGCAGTTCCTGCCGCGCTTCGCTTGCCAGCGCATCGAGCGTGGCTTGCAACGCGGGCAATGCGCTGTCGTCCAGGCGCGTCTCCACGGCGCGCTCGCGCATGGCGGTTCGGTCGGCCAGGCCCATGCCGTAGGCCGACAATACGCCCGCCAGCGGATGCACGAACACGGTCTGCATGCCGAGGGCGTCCGCCACCAGGCAGGCATGCTGCCCGCCGGCGCCGCCGAAGGTGGTCAGTGTGTAGCCGGTCACGTCGTGGCCGCGCTGCACGGAGATCTGCTTGATGGCATTGGCCATATTACCGACCGCGATCTCGATGAAGCCTTCGGCCACCTGCTCGGCGCTGCGTTGATCGCCGGTCGCTTCCGTTACCGCTTGCGCCAGCGCCGCGAACCTGGCCACCACCGTGTCGCGGTCCAGCGCGGCATCGGCGCGCGGGCCGAACACCGCGGGAAAATGCCGCGGCTGGATCTTGCCGAGCATGACATTGCAGTCGGTCACGGCCAGCGGGCCGCCGCGCCGGTAGCTCGCCGGCCCCGGGTTGGCGCCGGCCGAATCGGGGCCGACGCGGAAACGGCTGCCGTCAAAATGCAGGATGGAGCCGCCGCCGGCGGCCACCGTGTGGATGCTCATCATGGGC
The DNA here is from genome assembly GCF_059421605.1 of Cupriavidus sp. GW821-FHT02F09. Taxonomy (NCBI): domain Bacteria; kingdom Pseudomonadati; phylum Pseudomonadota; class Betaproteobacteria; order Burkholderiales; family Burkholderiaceae; genus Cupriavidus; species Cupriavidus sp. GW821-FHT02F09. Next base: position 157,636 of record NZ_JBWKVH010000001.1, on the reverse strand, counting down.
GCGCGCATGCGCACGCCCGCCACGCTGGTCTCGAACACGCGCTCGAAATCGTTGGGATGATCGCCGTTGAAGTGCGAGACATCGGTCGACGTGCCACCCATGTCGAAGCCGATGATGCGCCCAAAGCCCGCGCTCTGCGACGAGCGCACCATGCCGACGATGCCACCGGCCGGGCCGGACAGGATGGCGTCCTTGCCCTGGAAGCGGTGCGCATCGGTCAGCCCGCCGCTGCTCTGCATGAACTGCAGGCGCACGCCCGGCATCTGCTGCTCCACTTGCCCGACATAGCGGCGCAGGATCGGCGACAGGTAGGCGTCCACCACCGTGGTATCGCCACGCGAGACCAGCTTCATCAGTGGCGACACCTGGTGCGAGACGGAAATCTGCGTAAATCCGGTCTCGCGGGCGATCCGCGCGGCGGCCTGCTCGTGCGCCGCCTGGCGGTAGCCGTGCAGGAACACGATGGCGATGGCGCGGATGCCGCTGTCGAATACACGCAGCATATCGGCGCGCAGCGCGGCTTCGTCGAGCGGCGTCACCGTTTCGCCCTGCGCATCCAGGCGCTCGCCCACCTCCACGACTTCGCGGTAGAGCAGCTCCGGCAGCACGATGTTCAGGTCAAACAGGCGCGGCCTGTTCTGGTAGGCGATGCGCAGCGCATCGCGAAAGCCGCGCGTGATGAACAGCGCCACCGGCTCGCCCTTGCGCTCCAGCAAGGCATTGGTCGCAACGGTGGTGCCCATCTTCACCACTTCCACCTGCGCCGGCGTGACCGGCTCGCCCGGCGCCAGCCCCAGCAAGTGGCGGATGCCGGCCACGGCGGCATCGCTGTACTGCTCCGGGTTCTCGGATAACAGCTTGTGCGTGACCACCGTGCCGTCCGGCTGGAGCCCCACCACATCGGTGAAGGTGCCGCCGCGATCTATCCAGAATTGCCAGCGGCGACGGTCCGAAACAACGGCGGCGGAGGATGGCAGCGACTTCGGCATACGGGGGCTTCCTTCTAGGGCGTGATGGAGATGTCGGGAAAAAACGGGCGGCCATGCGGCGGCGCGGCCGGGGCGCAGGCCGGTCGCGCGCGATGTGCTTGCTGCTACAGGGACGTTGCCGAGCGTGCGGCCTGCTCGTACAGGCCGGTCAGCACACGCAGCAGCCGTGCCAGCTCGCCGATCTCCACGTTCTCGGCACTGCCGGCGGAGAAATTGCTGGTCAGGCATTGCTCGCGGATCTCGCGGTAGCGTGCGCAGGCCTGGGTGCCGGCGGAGGTGGTGATGTAGGTGGCTTCCTTGCCGATGCGCTCGCCCTCCACCAGTGCCAGGCCCTGCAGCTTCTTGAGCGCGTAGGTGACCAGGTGGGTGTCCTCGACGTTGAGCACGAAGCAGATATCGGCGAGCCGCTTGGGGCGCGCCCGGTGGTTGACGTGATGCAGCACCAGCACGTCCAGGAAGGTCAGGTCGCGCACGCCGGAGGCGCCCATGCAGCGTACCACCCAGCGGCTGTAGGCGTTGTAGGCCGTGTTCAGGCCGAACTCGAACTCCGACAGCTCCGGGCTGCGCTCCGACACCAGGTGCGAAGACGAAACGATATTGGGGCCCGACGGATGCGCCAGCGCGCTGGCCGCAGATCTGGCGGGCGCTTGGCCACCCTCGGCTTGATCGGCTACTGGCTCGGTTGCTGGCTGAGTTGCTGGCTGAGTTGCTGGCTGAGTTGCTGGCTGAGTTGCTGGCTTACGCGCCATGTCTTCACTCCTTTCAGGGGTCGGTGTACGCACGGAACGACAAGGATGACTAGGTGTATCCCCGATGTCCCGGCCACCATATTTGGCTTGACAGTTTATTAACAAATTATGAGGATAAACACAAAATAAATCCAAGCAAAACATCGGGGATGTCACCGTGGATTCTGCACGAAAAAAGGGCGGGGAACGCGGGTTGCGCACTATCGCGGAGACGCAGGCGTGCCCCGCCATGGGCTGGTTGCGCAGCGCGGACGCACTCGATAGACTCGATCGGACCCCTCCTGAGCGCGACTGATCGCGAGCCCCATGCCCACGGATATCCATACATTACAGACAAAACTTCGCGATGGCGCGATCTCCCGCGCCGACGTGATCGCCCAGGCTGCGCAGCACGCGCAACAGCCGGACGCGCACGCCGTGTTCCTGCATACCACCTTCGACACCGCCGCGCAGGTCGCCAAGGCCGCCGACGCGGCCTGCCGGGCGGGCAAGCCGCTGCATCCGCTGGCCGGCCTGCCGGTCTCGGTCAAGGACCTGTTCAACATCGCCGGCGAAACCTCGCGCGCAGGCTCGCCGGTGCGCAGCGACGCGCTGGCGGCCACGGCCGACGCCACGGTGGTGCGCCGGCTGCGCGAGAGCGGCGCGGCGCTGGTCGGGCGCACCAACATGACCGAGTTCGCCTTCTCGGGCGTGGGCATCAACCCGCATTTCGGCACGCCGGTGAACCCCGCGGACAAGCAGGTCGCGCGCATTCCCGGCGGCTCGTCGTCGGGCGCCGCGGTGTCCGTGGCGCTGGGCCTGGCCGCGGCGGGGCTGGGCAGCGACACCGGCGGCTCCATCCGCATCCCGGCTGCCCTGTGCGGGCTGACCGGCTTCAAGCCGACCGCCCGGCGCGTGCCGCTGGATGGCGCCTTCCCGCTCTCCTATACGCTGGACACCGCCTGCGCCATGGCGCGCACGGTGCAGGATTGCGTGCTGGTGGACAGCGTGATCGCCGACCAGGCGGTGCTCCCCGTCATCAAGGCCGCGGCGGGTATCCGACTGGCCATCCCGCGCCAGGTCCTGCTCGACGGACTCGATGACACGGTGGCGCGCGCGTTCGACCGCGCCCTCGGCCGGCTGTCCGCGGCCGGCGTGCAGATCGAGCACATCGACCTGCCGGAGCTGGCCGAGCTGGCCAGCATCAACGCCGGCGGCGGCTTCACCGCCGCCGAGGCGCATGCCATCCACCGCCACGTGCTGGCCACGCGGCGCGAGCAATACGATCCGCGCGTCGCCTCGCGCATCGACCGCGGCGCGGCCATGAGCGCGGCCGACTACGTGGACCTGATGCGCGCCCGCCTCGACTGGATCGCGCGGGTAGCAGTTCGCATCGAAGGCTTCGACGCCGTGGCCTGCCCCACCGTGCCGATGGTGGCGCCGCCGATCGCCCCCCTGGTGGCGGACGACGATTTGTTCTTCCGCACCAACGCCCTGCTGCTGCGCAATACGTCGGCGTTCAACTTCCTCGATGGCTGCTCCATCTCGCTGCCCTGCCACCAGCCGGACGAGCTGCCCGTGGGCCTGATGCTCTCGCACGGTGCGTTGCGCGACGCGCAACTGCTGGGCACGGCAATTGCATTGGAATCCATCATCAAGCCGGCGGCCTGAGGCGCCGCGGCAAGGACAGAGGTAACCCGCGCCACCCCTGAGCCAGGTGGCGCGGGCAAGACGACTTCAGAACAAAATCCAAGACAAACGTAGCCGCAACGACAAACCAGGAGAGATCGATGCAAGGGAAGGCCACACTGAAGTGCATGTTGCTGGGCGGGGTGCTTGCCACCGCTGCCGTGATGACGTCGGCCGCGCGGGCGGATACCAAATGGGACCTGCCAACCGGCTACCCGGTGAGCAACCTCCACACCGAAAACCTGCAGCAGATGGCCACCGACGTGGAGAAGGCCACCGGCGGCAAGCTCAAGATCGTGATCCATCCCAACGGCTCACTGCTCAAGGCCAACGAGATCAAGCGCGGCGTGCAGACCGGCCAGGTGCAGATGGGCGAGATCCTGATGTCGCTGCTGGCCAACGAGAACCCGGTGTTCGGCGTGGACGCGGTGCCCTTCCTGGCGACCAGCTACCAGGACTCCTACAAGCTGTGGCAGGCCTCGCGCGCGGTCACTGACAAGGTGCTGGACAAGCAAGGCATGAAGCTGCTGTACGCGGTGGCCTGGCCGCCGCAAGGCATCTACGCCAACAAGCCGATCAACACCGCGGCCGACATGAAAGGCCTCAAGTGGCGCGCGTATAACCCCGCCACCTCCAAGATCGCCGAACTGGTGGGCGCACAGCCGGTGACCATCCAGGCAGCCGACCTGGCGCAGGCGCTCGCCACCGGCACCGTCAATTCGTTCATGTCCTCGGGCGCCACGGGCGTGGACACCAAGGTCTGGGAGAGCGTGAAGTACTTCTACACCGTCGATGCCTGGCTGCCCAAGAACATGCTGGTGGTCAGCAAGAAGTCCTTCGCGGCGCTGGACAAGCCAACCCAGGATGCCCTGCTCAAGACGGTGGCCGAAGCCGAGAAGCGCGGCTGGCAGATCTCGGAGCAAAAGACGCGTGAATACCTGGCCGTGCTTGGCAAGAACGGCATGACGGTGCAGCCGCCCTCGCCCCAGTTGAAGCAAGACATGCAGAAGCTTGGCCAGGTGATGGTGGAAGAATGGGCCAAGGGCGCCGGCGACGACGGCAAGGCCATCCTGGACGCATACAAGAAGTAGGCGTTGCCGTCATTGCCATAGTTGGCGCTGTAGTTGGCGCCGTAGTCAGTGCCCTAGCGAGAATCAAGCGATCCGTATCCGGCCACGGCGGCGTTGCACGCCGGCGTGGCCCTGCTGCCGCAAGCCTCCCGCGCCCTCTTTTTCACCGCATCAACCCTCCCCACTCGCCATGGAAGCCACTTCCGTCAACAAGCGCTGGCTGGACCGGCTGCTTGACCTGTTCGCCGTGCTCGGCGCGCTGTGCATCCTCGGGGTCTGCCTCATCATGATCCTGATGTCGTTCTCGCGCGAGACCACGTTTATCTTCAAGGGCGGCGACGACATCGTTGCGTGGCTGTGCGCCGCCTCCGCCTTTCTCGTACTTGGCCAGACCTTCCAGCACGGCGGCATCGTGCGCGTGGAAATGCTGCTGGAGGCCGTCAAGCCGCGCGTGCGCTGGTGGCTGGAGCTGATCTCGCTGACCATCTGCGCGGTGTTCGCCGCCTACGCGACCTGGGCCTTGTTCAGCTTCGCCTGGGCGAGCTGGGAGATCGGCGATGTGTCGCAGGGCCAGATCGTGGTGCCGCTGTGGATTCCGCAGAGCTTTGCGGTGCTGGGCTGCGCCGGCTTCATGCTAGCGGTGCTGGACGAACTGTTGCGCGTGGCGCGCAAGCAAAAGCCGCGCTACCAGCTGGCGCAGGAAGCCAAGCTGGCCGCCGGCGACTTCGGGGAGACCGTCTGATGAGCACCGTCCTGATTTCCCTGATCCTGCTGGTGGTGATGATCGGCTTCCTGGTCATCGGCGCGTGGATTCCCGTGGCCATTGCCGTCACCTCCTGGGTGGGGCTGGTGGTGTTTGCCGATCGCGATGCGCTGGTCAACCTGGCCAATGCGTGGTGGTCGTCCAGCGCGTCGTATACGCTGGCCTCGCTGCCGCTCTTTGTGTGGATGGGCGAGATACTGTTTCGCACCAAGCTGTCCGAGCAGATGTTCAACGGGCTCTCGCCGTGGTTGAACTGGCTCCCCGGGCGCCTGATGCACGTCAACATCCTGGGCTGCGGCATCTTCGGCTCGGTGTCGGGCTCGTCTGCCGCCACCTGCGCCACCATCGCCAAGTCGGCGTTGCCCGAGCTGACCCGGCGCGGCTACGATGAGCGCGTGACGCTGGGCTCGCTGTCGTGCGCTGGCACGCTCGGCATCCTGATCCCGCCTTCGATCACCATGGTGGTCTATGCGGTCTCGGCCGATGTGTCGATCATCCGCGTGTTCCTGGCCGGTTTCCTGCCCGGCCTGCTGCTGATGCTGCTGTTCTCCGGCTACATCGTGGTGTGGGCGCTGTCGAACCCGGACAAGACGCCGAAGGCGGAAGTCTTCAACTGGCGCTCGCGGCTCGCCTCGATCCGCCAGTTGATGCCGTGCATCGTGCTGATCGCCTTTATCACGTGGATCATGATCACCGGCTACTCCACCGCCACGGAAGCGGCCGCCTACGGCGTGGTGGCGTCGCTGGCGCTGGCGTGGGTGGGCGGCTCGCTCACGCGCAAGGCGTTCTGGGAAAGCCTGATGTCGGCCACCCGGCTGACCGCCATGATCATGTTCGTGCTGGGCGCAACCTCGTTCCTGTCGGTGACCATGAGCTTTACGGGCATCCCGCGCGCGCTGGCGGAATGGGTGGCCTCGATGCACCTGTCGCCCTGGGCGCTGATCGCCGTGCTGACCGTGATCTACATCCTGCTGGGCACCGCGCTCGATGGCATTTCCATGATCGCGCTGACCACCGCCACGGTGCTGCCGATGGTGCAGGCCGCGGGCTTCGATCTGGTATGGTTCGGGATATTCATCGTGCTGCTGGTGGAGATCGCCGAGGTGACGCCACCCGTGGGGTTCAACCTGTTCGTGCTGCAGAGCATGACAGGCAAGGACAGTAACTACATAGCGCGGGTCTCGCTGCCGTTCTTCATGATGATGGTGGTGGCCATCGGCATCGTCACCGTGTGGCCGGAGATCGTCACCTGGCTGCCCGATGTGGTGATGCAAAAAGAGCTGAAGTAACTGAAGTAACCTACGGAGCGCCATGCATGTGATCGTCATCGGCGCCGGTGTCATCGGCGTGTGCTCCGCGTGGTACCTGCGCGAGGCTGGCTTCGACGTAACCGTGGTCGAGCGGCGCGCCGCGCCGGCGCAAGAGTCGAGCTTCGGCAACGCTGGCGTGATCGCACCGGGCTATGTCACACCCTGGGCGGCGCCCGGCATGCCGGGCAAGGTGCTGCGCAACCTCTTCGCCAGCACCTCGCCCGTGCTGTTCCGGCCCAGCGCCGATCCGGCCATGTGGCGCTGGATCGCGCGCTGGCTGGGCGAATGCACGCTGGAGCGCTACCGTCTCAACAAGCTGCGCATGCAGCGCCTGGCCTTCTACAGCCGCGAATGCCTGCATGCGCTGCGCGGCCAGCTCCAGATCGACTACGAGCAATCTCAAGGCTACCTGCAGCTGTTCCGTACCCAGCGCGACCGGGATCTCGCCGAGCCGGCGCTGGCCCTGCTGCGCGAGCACAAGGTGCCGCACCGGCTGGTCGACGCCGACGGCTGCCGGCGCATCGAGCCTGGCCTGACCACCGACACGCCGCTGGCCGGCGGGTTGCATCTTCCCGAGGACGAATCCGGCAATTGCCCGATGTTCGTGCGCCGGCTGCGCGTGCTGGCCGAGGCCGCGGGCGTGCGCTTTGTCATGGACTGCGACGCCAGCGCGCTGCGGCCGTTGCCGGGCGGCAAGCTCTCGCTTGACCTGCGCAGCACCGGTGCCGGCGATGCCCGCGGCGCGCGCGAAACGCTCACCGCCGATCGCGTGCTGGTCAGTGCAGGCATAGCCAGCGCCGCGCTGTTGCGCCCGCTGGGCCTGCGCATCCCCCTCTACCCCGTCAAAGGCTATTCCGCCACCGTGCAGGTCAGCGACGAGCTGCAGGCGCCGCTGGGCGCGCTGATGGACGAGTCGTACAAGGTCGCCATCACCCGCATGGGCAACCGCCTGCGCATTGCCGGCACCGCCGAGCTCGGCTCGCGCAAGCTCGACTTGCGCCCCGCGGCCATCAACACCTTGCTCAAGGTGGCGCGCGACTGGTTCCCGGTTGCAGGCCACTATGGCACGGCCACGCTGTGGGCCGGCGCCCGCCCGATGCTGCCCGATGGCCCGCCGCTGATCGGCGCCACGGCCGTGCCCGGGCTCTACCTCAACCTGGGCCACGGCTCCACCGGCTGGGCGATGGCATGCGGCTCCGGGCGCATTGCCGCCGACCTGATCGCAGGCAATCGCCCCGGCATCGACCTGGATGGCCTGACCCCCGACCGCTACGGCTTAGGCCCACGCTGACCATGCAAAGCTCTGCCCCGACTTCTCCCACGCTGGCCGCTGCGCTGCCCGACGATGCCTGGCTGCCCCTGGACGCGGCAAGCGCCAGCGTGATCCCGCTGTACGACGTGGCGACCATCCGCCACATTGAAGCGGCCGCCATGGCCAGCCTGCCCGCCTTCGCGCTGATGTCCCGGGCCGGCGCTGCCGCGGCGGCCTGGCTGGCGCACCATGCGCCAGCGGGCCCGCTGCTGCTGCTGGCCGGCCCGGGCAACAACGGCGGCGACGCGCTGGTGGCCGCCACCCGCCTGCACCAGGCCGGGCGGCAGGTGCAGGTGTGGCTGACGGCCGAGCCCGATCGCCTGCCCGCCGACGCCGGGCGTGCCTGGCTGGAGGCGCGCGCGGCCGGCGTGATACTGCACGCCATGCCGGAGTCCGCCTGCCATGGCACCCTGCCGCCGTTTCCCCCGGACACCTGCGCGCTGGTCGACGGCTTGTTCGGCATTGGCCTGAACCGCGCCGCCGATGGCTTCACGGCGCAGTGGATCGCGCACCTTGCCGAATCCCGGCTGCCAGTGTTCTCGCTCGACATCCCGAGCGGGCTGTTCGCCGATACCGGCGCCGGCACGCCGGCGGTACGCGCGCGCCGCACCCTCACCTTCATCGGTGCCAAGCCGGGCCTGCTCACGCTCGACGGGCGCGATTGCGCGGGCGAGGTCGATATCGCCCCGCTCGGCCTGCGCTACCCGCCGGCCCAGTCTGCCTGCGCCACGGTCAACGTGCCGGCGTCGTTTGCATCGGCGCTGCCCACGCGGCGCCATGCCACCAACAAGGGCACGTTCGGCTCGCTCGCCGTGATCGGCGGCGGCATCGGCATGACCGGCGCACCGCTGCTTGGCGCGCGTGCCGCGCAGCACCTTGGCGCCGGGCGCGTGCACATCGCTTTCCTGGCGCAGCCCGCGCCGCTGATCGACCTTGTGCACCCGGAGCTGATGCTGCACCCGATCGCGGAGATCGAGCTGACCTACATGTCCGCGCTGGTGATCGGCCCGGGCATGGGCACGGGCACGGCGGCGCGCAAGCAGCTGGCGCAGTTGCTGCAAGCCAGCGTGGCCGCCACCGAGCCGCCCGCGCTGGTGCTGGATGCCGATGCGCTGAACCTGCTGGCCGCGGACCCCGCGCTTGCCGCCATGCTTGGCGGCGGCCCGCCGGTGCGCGTGATGACGCCGCACCCGCTCGAAGCCGCGCGCCTGTCCGGCATCAGCGTGGCCGAGATCCAGCGCGACCGCCTGGCGGCGGCGCGCTCGCTGGCGGCCCAATGGCAGGCCGTGGTCGTGCTCAAGGGCTCGGGCACGGTGATCGCGTCGCCACCGGATGCGCTTGGCAGCATGTCGCTATCGATCAACCCGACCGGCAATGCCGGCCTGGCCACCGCCGGCACCGGCGACGTGCTCGCCGGCATGATTGGCGCCCTGCTGGCCCAAGGCATGCCAGCGCTGCAGGCCGCGCAGGCCGCGGTCTGGCTGCACGGGCGCGCCGCCGACCACCTGGTGGCGCAGGGCACCGGCCCCGCCGGCCTGACCGCGAGCGAGCTCTACCTGCCGGTGCGCGACCTGTTCAATGCCCTGTTGCGGGCGCAGCAGGCATGAGCAAGGCGACGGATGGCGGCGCCCGCCTGCAGGCCGCCAGCGGCTCGCCGGCCCGGCGCCAGCTGCTGACCGGCGTGGCCCTGCTGGTGCTCGGCCAATGGATCCTCAGCCTGCTGGATGCCAGCAGCAAGACGCTGACCCAGCAGGGCCTGCCGGTGGTGGGCGTGGCGTGGGTACGCTACGTGGGCCATGTGGCCGCCATCTTCCTGCTGCTCGGGCCGGTGCGTTTCCGCCAGCAATGGCGCCCCGTGAAACCGGGCCTGCAGTGGCTGCGCGGGGGCATGATGCTGGTCTCCACGCTGGTGTTCTTCAGCGTGCTCAAGCTGATGCCGCTGGCCGAGGCCACGGCGCTGAATTTCTGCGCGCCGCTGTTCGTGGTGGCGTTGTCGCCCTGGCTGCTCGGCGAGCGCCCGAGCGCGCATGCGCGCGTCAGCCGCTGGAGCGGCGTGGCGATCGGCTTCATTGGCATGCTGATCGTGGTGCGCCCCGGCGGCGAGCTGAGCGGGGCCGGCATTACGCTGGGCTTGTTGTCGGCACTGGTGTTCGCGCTGATGCAGATGCTGACGCGGCGCATTGCCGCGCATGACGCGCCCATGACCACCTTGATCCAGAGCGGCGTGACCGGCGCCGCCCTGACCACCCTGCTGGTGCCTTTCTTCTGGTTCGAAGCGGCACCCACGCCGCTGCAAGCCGTGCTCCTGCTGAGCACTGGCATCACCGGCTCGATTGGCCACTATTTTGTGATTCGCGCGTTCCAGTACGCGGATGCGTCATTCCTCAGTCCCTTCCTCTACCTGCAGATCCTGTCGGCGACGACCATCGGCTACCTGGCGTTCGGCCAGTTCCCGGACTGGATCACCGCGCTCGGCGTGGCGGTGATCTGCGTGGGCGGGGTGTGCGTGGCGGGGGGCGAGTCAGCGCTGCGGGCGGTTGCGCGCCGGCTCGGGCGCCCCGGCTGACGGGAGAACGGCGCCAGCGCGCGAAGGAATGCGCCCGGCGATCGATCCCCTCGGAAGCACTAATGCCGTCTTTTGCCGCCAAAACGCCGAGTCGTGCCAGATGGGCGCGTTATACTTGAGAGGCTCCTGACCGTTGCGCAAGGCCAGCCGGGCTGGCTGCCGGGGAGCAATGATATCTAGCCGAAAAACCAAGCTTGAAACGGTACTTCCGCGCTGTCCTTCAAAGATTTCCGCACGCATGCCCACAGACCTCCACGCCTGGCACTCACTTCTGCAACACCACGACGCCATTCGCGAAACGCCGATGCGCGAGTGGTTTGCCGCCGGCTCCGCGGAACAACGCGTCGAGCAGTTCTCGCTGGAAGCCGCAGGCCTGTATCTCGATTACTCCAAGAACCGCATCACGCCGCAGACCATGGCATTGCTGATGCAACTGGCGGATGAAGCCGGCGTGCCGAAACGCCGCGATGCCATGTTTGCCGGCGACCACATCAACGCCACCGAGGACCGCGCGGTCCTGCACATCGCGCTGCGCGCCGGCGCCGGCGCAGCGTTCAAGGTCGACGGCAAGCCCGTCATGCCCGCCATCCACGCCGTACTGGAACGCATGCGCGTGTTCTCGCAGCGCGTGCGCAGCGGCGACTGGACCGGCTTCACCGGCAAGCGCATCACCGACGTCATCAACATCGGCATCGGCGGCTCGGACCTGGGTCCGCGCATGGTGTGCCGCGCGCTCTCGCACCTGGCCGGCAACGGCCCGCGCATGCATTTCGTCTCCAACGTGGACGGCACCGAACTGGCCGAATGCCTGGACCGTCTCGACCCCGAGCAAACCCTGGTGATCGTCTGCTCCAAGACCTTCACCACGCTCGAGACCATGGCCAACGCCTGCAGCGCGCGCCAGTGGTTCCTCGACAAAGGCGTGGCCCAGGACCAGCTGGCCAGCCATTTTGCCGCGGTGTCGACCAATGTGGAGGCAGTGCGCGCCTTCGGCATCGACCCGGCGCACATGTTCGAATTCTGGGACTGGATCGGCGGGCGTTTCTCGCTGTGGTCCTCGGTCGGCCTGTCGATTGCGCTGGCGGTGGGCTTCGATGCATTCGAAGACCTGCTGATCGGTGGCCGCGCCATGGATGCGCATTTCAGCAGCGCGCCGCTGGCGCAGAACATGCCCGTGGTGCTGGGCATGCTCGGCATCTGGTACCGCAACTTCTTCGGCATGCCGACCAGCTGCATGGCACCGTACTCCACCTCGCTCGAATTGTTCCCTGCCTTCCTGCAGCAGCTGGAGATGGAGAGCAACGGCAAATCGGTGCAGCTTGACGGCCGCCACGTGCGCGCCCATACCGCGCCGGTGGTCTGGGGCTCCGCTGGCACCAACGGCCAGCACGCCTATTTCCAGTTGATCCACCAGGGCTCGCAGATCGTGCCGGTGGATTTCGTGGCGCCGCTGCGGCCGCCGCGCCTGCTGCCCGGCCATCACGCCAAGCTGCTGGCCAACTGCTTTGCCCAGGCCGAGGCGCTGATGCTCGGGCGCACGGCCGAGGAACTGCGCGCCACGGGCCTCACCGACGAGATCCGTATCGCCCACATGGTGTTCGAGGGCAACCGGCCGAGCAACACGCTGCTGATGGAAGACATCACGCCGCATACCCTCGGCGCGCTGATCGCGCTCTACGAACACCGCACCTTCGTGCAAGGCGTGGTCTGGAACATCAACTCGTTCGACCAGTGGGGCGTGGAACTCGGCAAGATCCTGGCCAAGCCGATCGAGGGCGAGCTTAACCATGCGGAAAGTGCCGCCGCCGGGCAGCACGACGCATCGACCGGCAGCCTGATTGCGCGCGCGCGCGCGGCGCTCGGCAACGCCTGACGCAGCGTTTTATCAAACCGGCGCGGTCATCCACTCGTCGCTGGCAACCCGGCCGGCTTCGATGGTCAGGATGCGCCCGCAGCGGGCCGCCACGGAGCGATCGTGCGTGACCAGCACCAGGGTGGAACCGGCATCGCGGTTCAGCTCGAACATCAGCGCAATGACGGCCTCCCCGGTGGCCGTATCCAGGCTCCCGGTAGGCTCGTCGGCAAAGAGAATGTCGGGACGGGCCACAAACGCCCGCGCCAGCGCCACGCGCTGCTGCTCGCCGCCGGAGAGCGTGCGCGGATAGTGGGAAAGGCGCCCGCTCAGCCCCACGCGGGCCAGCATGTCGGCGGCGCGCTCGCTCACGCCAGCGGTCTCTCCGCGCAACTCCAGCGGCAGCATGACGTTTTCCAGGGCGCTCAGGTGCCCGACCAGCTGGAACGACTGGAACACAAAGCCCACATGGCGTCCGCGCTGCGCTGCCCGCTGGTCTTCGTCAAGCTGGAACAGGTCCTGCCCGTTGAGCTTGACGGTGCCTGTCGTGGGCAGGTCCAGGCCCGCCAGCAAGCCCAGCAGGGTGGATTTGCCCGAGCCGGATGCGCCCACAATGGCCAGCGTTTCGCCGGGCGTGACGGAAAACGACACGTCGTGCAAAATCGTCAGCGAACCTGTCGTGTCGGCTACGGTCTTTCCTAATGACTCGACTGCAAGAATGGATGAAGACATGAGCAAGAAGTTCTGGTGCGGTTGGCGAAAGCTGGCGCTGGCGGTGTGCGTGACCACGCTGCTGCCCGCGATGGTGCCGGCCACGGCGTCGATGGCGCGTGCGGCAACGCCCGCCATCCTGGTGCTGGGCGACAGCCTGTCCGCTGAGTATGGCCTGGCCCGCGATACAGGCTGGGTCAAGCTGATGGAGGCGCGTCTGCGGGCGGAACGTTTCGATTATAACGTCGTGAATGCCAGCATCAGCGGCGAGACCACGGTAGGCGGCAAGACGCGCTTGCCCGACCTGCTGGCAAGGCACCATCCGGCCGTGGTCATCGTGGAGCTTGGCGCCAACGATGCCTTGCGCGGCCTGCCGTTGCAGACCACCGAGGCCAACCTGCGCAGCATCGTCACCAGCGCACAGCAGGCCAAGGCCAGCGTGCTGCTGGTGGGCATGCGCATCCCGCCCAACTACGGGCCGGACTACACCGAACGGTTCTTCTCGCTTTACCCCAAGCTGGCCAGCGAGTACAAGGTCCGGCTCGTGCCCTTCCTGCTGGAGCAAGTCATCGCCAAGCCAGAGTGGTTCCAGGCAGACCGCCTCCATCCCACGGCGCAGGCGCAGGGCACGCTGCTCGATACCGTCTGGCCGCAGCTCAAGCCCTTGCTGAAGGCGCCGGCGGCCGAGACAGCTACCCGCTAGTTGTCCGCGGCTTTGCCATAAAGAGAAAGGCGCCCGAAGGCGCCTTTCTCTTTATGGCTGCGAGCGGCAGTATTACTGCGCGCCAGCCCCGCTGGCCGAACCCGCTTCCGTGGTGGTAGCGGGCTTGAGCAACTTCACCTTGGCCCGGTCCTTCAGGCCTTCGTAGAAGGCTTCCAGCTGGCTCTGGCCCAGCATCTGGCCCAGTTGCTGCGCCTCACCCTGGCGCTGCGCGGCATCCGCCTGCGCAGGCTGGCTGACCTTGCCAATGCGATAGATCGCGTAGCCATCGGCGCCCAGGTCCACGCCGACATACGCGGGCAGCTTGGCCGTATCGGCACGCATCACGGCTTCCACCGCCTTCGGTGCCAGGCCGTCGGCCTTGGCACGCGAGACCGTTACCGATGCGCCGAAACCGTCGGCGCCGTCGCTCTTCTTCAGTGCTTCGAGACGTTCCGCGCCCGCCTTGGCCGCAAGCTCGGCTGCCTGCTGCGCGATATAGCCTTCACGCACCTTGGCCTGCACGTCTTCGAACTTGCGCACCGTGGCCGGGCGGTAGTCGACGATGCGCGCCGCCACCAGCGTGGTGGGGCCAACCTGCACGGCCTCGGTGTTGCGCTTGTTCTTGACGGACTCATCGCTGAACAGCGCCTTGAGCAGCTTCTCGTTATTGAGCGGGTTTTGCGCGCCCAGGGCCGGGTTCGGCTGGCGGGTCACGTTGTCGGCGCTCTGGATCGTCAGCTTGAACTTGTCGGCGGCCGGCTTGAGGCTGTCGGACTGCTCATAGACCGTATTGCCAAACGTGTCAGCCAGTTCGGTGTACTTCTTGGCGGCGAGTTGCTTGCGCAGCTCCACTTCCAGCTCGGTACGGACCTGGTCAAGCGGCTTGGTCTCGGCCGGCTTGATGCCGGTGAGCTTGATGATGTGATAGCCATAGTCGGTCTCGACCACGTCGCTGATCTGGCCATCCTTGAGCGCGTACATCGCGTCTTCGAACGGCTTGACCAGCGCGCCACGGCCCATGAAGCCGAGGTCGCCGCCCTTCTCCGCCGAGCCCGGGTCCTGCGACTGCTTGCGGGCCACGTCGGCAAACGTCTCGGGATGCTTGCGCAGGTCCTCGAGCAGCTTGGTGGCTTTTTCCTTGGCTGCCTGGCGCTCTGCGGCCGGGGCTTCCTTGGGCGAGCCGATCAGGATGTGGCTGGCGCGGCGCTGCTCGTCGGTGCGAAAGCGCGCGATGTTGCTGTCGTAGTAGGACTTGAGCTCTTCGGGCGTGACCGGCGTCGACGCGGCCAGCGCGTCGGCCGACAGCACCAGGTATTCGACCTTGGCTTGCTCGGGCACCGAGAACGCTGCCTTGTGGCTTTCGTAGTAGGCCTTCAGCGCGGCGTCATCCGGATTGACCTTGGCGGTGAAATCGGCCGCCTTGATTTGCAGCGCCTGCACGTCGCGCTGCTGGTCGCGAATGGCGATCAGGCGGTCCAGCAAGGACTTCGGCACAAAGGCGGTAGCGCCAACCGAGCTACTGAGCTGCTGGGTGGCCAGGTCAAAACGCATGCGGGCGTCGAACTGCTCCGGCGTCATGCCCTGCTGGGCCAGCAGGCCGACATAGGCCTTGTCGTCGATCGTGCCGTCTTTCTTCTTCGGCAACTGAGCGATGGCGGGAATGCTGCTGATCGTCTCGAGCAGGCGTTCGTTGGAAACGGTCAGGTGCTTCTTGGCCACCTCATCCGCTACCACGCGCTGCAGGATCAGCTGGTCGAGCACCTGCTGGCGTGCCTGCGCGCCTTCGAACTGGCGCGGGTCGTAGTTCGTGCCAAGCATCTGGCGCATGCGCTCGCTCTGGTCACGTACCACATTATCCACTTCTTGCGCGGTGATAGCGCGGCCGTCGACCTTGGCGAGGTCGTGCGAGCTGTCCATGAAACGCGAGTAGCTCTCCACGCCGAAGAACACAAACGACGGGAAGACAAGCACCAGCAGCAGCAAAAGCATCAAGCGCCGGTTGTTGCGTACGAAATCAAGCATGCTGACTCAGGAAAAGGGTTGTACGAACGGCAAACTCCGGGATTCTATCAGGAGCGGCAGGCTTCACGCGATTTGCAGCCCTGTGGCTGCAATTGGCGAGCCGTATCTGCCCATGCCGTGGCGTGTGCTCCGGGACACTGCAAGCCGGAGCCGGCTTGATCAAGAACGGAGCGCGGAATGTGTGAAGCGATGTGATGCGCAAAAAGCAAAACGGGCCACTAAGGGCCCGTTTTGCTGACTGCTTATTTGGCGGAGTGGACGGGACTCGAACCCGCGACCCCCGGCGTGACAGGCCGGTATTCTAACCAACTGAACTACCACTCCTGAATCGGTGTTGCAGTATGCCTCTGTGTGTCGGGCTTGTCTTGCGGCAGGAGCGATGGTGGGTGCTGAGGGGCTCGAACCCCCGACCTACGCCTTGTAAGGGCGCCGCTCTACCAACTGAGCTAAGCACCCGCTCTTACCGCAGCCGCACTGCATGCTGCAAGCATCGCCGCGCACATATCAGAGTAATTACTGCTGTTTGCGTTGCGAGGGCGCAAGTGTAATACAGCCTTTAGCGTTTTGCCAAGTATTCTTCGCGGGCATTTTTACAGGCCGGAAAATGCACCTGCACGTTGTGCAAGGTGGCACGGATCGAAGGCGGAACAGGAGCCAGAATAGAAAAACGCCGCGGGGACACCCGCGGCGTTTTTCATGCGCTGCCAGCAAGCTACGGCAGCATCAGCGAGACATCATCAGTGATGAATCATCTCGACCTTGGCAGCGCCCTTGTCCGCCACATCGGCAGGCTTGGCCACTTCTTCAGGCAGAGGCTCGGGCTTGCGCTCGAGCGCGAGTTCCAGGACCTTGTCGATCCAGCGCACCGGGACGATCTCGATGGCGTTCTTGACGTTGTCCGGAATCTCCGCGAGATCCTTCACGTTCTCTTCGGGGATCAGCACCAGCTTGATACCGCCGCGATGCGCCGCGAGCAGTTTCTCCTTGAGGCCACCGATCGGCAGGACTTCGCCGCGCAGCGTGATCTCACCGGTCATGGCCACGTCCGCGCGCACCGGAATGCCCGTGAGCACCGACACCAGCGCCGTGGTCATCGCACCGCCTGCCGAAGGGCCATCCTTGGGGGTGGCGCCTTCAGGCACGTGGATGTGGATGTCGCGCTTCTCGAACATCTCGTCCGTAATGCCCAGACGACGTGCCCGCGAGCGCACCACCGAACGTGCCGCCTCGACCGACTCCTTCATCACGTCGCCCAGCGAACCGGTGCGGGTGATGTTGCCCTTGCCCGGCATGATCGCGGCTTCGATGGTCAGCAGATCGCCGCCCACTTCCGTCCACGCCAGACCGGTCACCTGGCCTACCTGGTTTTCCTTGCCGGCCAGGCCGAAGTCGTACTTGCGCACGCCAAGGAACTTGTCCAGGTTCTCGGACGCGACCTTGACCGTGCCCGTTTCCTTCTTGAGCAGCAGCAACTTCACCACCTTGCGGGCGATCTTCGACACTTCACGCTCGAGCGAACGCACACCCGCTTCCCGCGTGTAGTAGCGAATGATGTCGCGCAGGGCGTCTTCGTTCACTTCCATCTCGCCGGGCTTCAGACCATTGTTCTTGATCTGCTTGGGCAGCAGGTAGCGCTGGGCGATGTTGACCTTTTCTTCCTCGGTGTAACCCGACAGCCGGATCACTTCCATCCGGTCCAGCAACGGAGGCGGAATGTTGAGCGAATTGGAGGTCGCCACGAACATCACATCGGACAGGTCGAAATCGACCTCGATGTAATGGTCCTGGAACGTGTGGTTCTGTTCCGGGTCCAGCACTTCGAGCAATGCAGACGACGGGTCGCCGCGGAAATCCATGCCCATCTTGTCGATTTCATCGAGCAGGAAGAGCGGATTGCGCACGCCGACCTTGGCCAGGCTTTGCAGGATCTTGCCGGGCATCGAACCGATGTACGTGCGACGGTGGCCACGGATCTCGGCCTCGTCACGCACGCCGCCCAGCGCCATGCGCACGAACTTGCGGTTCGTGGCACGCGCAACAGACTGCCCGAGCGAGGTCTTGCCCACGCCAGGGGGCCCAACCAGGCACAGGATCGGTGCCTTTACCTTGTCCACGCGCTGTTGCACTGCAAGATACTCAAGGATGCGTTCCTTGACCTTCTCGAGACCGTAGTGGTCTTCATCCAGCACGCGCTCTGCATTGGCGAGGTCGTTGTTGACCTTGCTCTTCTTGCGCCACGGCAGGTTGACCAGCGTGTCGATGTAGTTGCGCACGACCGTGGCTTCCGCCGACATCGGCGACATCAGCTTGAGCTTCTTGAATTCGGCGTCGGCCTTTTTCTTGGCTTCCTTCGGCATGCGCGCAGCCTTGATGCGCTTGTCGAGTTCTTCCAGGTCAGCGCCTTCTTCGCCCTCGCCCAGTTCCTTCTGGATGGCCTTGACCTGCTCGTTGAGGTAGTACTCGCGCTGGCTCTTCTCCATCTGGCGCTTGACGCGGCCACGGATGCGCTTTTCCACCTGCAGGATGTCGATCTCGCCTTCGAGCTGCGACAGCAGGCTCTCCAGGCGCTCGGTGACATTCACCATCTCCAGGATCTTCTGCTTCTGCTCGAGCTTGATCGGCAGATGCGCGGCGATGGTGTCGGCCAGGCGACCCGGCTCGTCGATACCCGACAGCGACGTCAGGATCTCGGGCGGGATCTTCTTGTTCAGCTTTACGTACTGGTCGAACTGCGACACGATGGCGCGGCGCAGCGCCTCCGTCTCGGCGGTCTCGACCGGACCCGGCGGCACGGGCACGGCTTCGCACATGAAGTGCGATTCGTCTTCGCTCACTTCGCGGATATTCGCGCGCTGCGTGCCTTCCACCAGCACCTTGACGGTGCCGTCGGGCAGCTTGAGCATTTGCAGGATGTTGGCGATGCAGCCCACCTCATAGAGGTCGTCAGCGGTCGGCTCATCCTTGGCCGCCGTTTTCTGGGCCACAAGCATGATGCTTTTGCCCGCCTCCATCGCAGTTTCCAGCGCCTTGATGGACTTCGGACGTCCCACGAACAGTGGGATCACCATGTGCGGAAACACCACCACGTCGCGCAGCGGCAACAGTGGCAAGCGGATCGGCTCAGCCGGGAGGAGTTGTGTTCCGGACATCATTTTCCCCAGTCAGTCATTTAGGCGTAAATTGGGTCTCATGAATCGATTGCAAGACATCCTTTGCACGCGATTCGATGCTAGTTGCAAAATGCTGCTCCCCGCACTTGCAAGACCCGTCCAAACAGCATACCCCCGTTTCCTCCCCTTCGTTTTACGAAAATGAAGAAAAAAAGCCGCTCGCTTTTCGCGAACGGCCTCTCAGGACTCGCTGCCGGCCTGGCATCGTCATAAGTGCCGGCGTTCGCGTCAGTTCGAACCAGCCACCTTAGGCTGTTCCTCGTACATCAGCAACGGCGGAGCGTCCCCGGTGATGGTGTTCTCATCGATCACCACCTTTTGCACGCCCTTGTAGTTAGGCAGGTCGTACATCACATCCATCAGCGATTGTTCGAGAATCGAACGCAGGCCACGTGCACCGGTCTTGCGGCGGATTGCCTTGCGCGCAATCGCGGAGAGCGCGGCCGGGCGGATTTCCAGCTCAACGCCTTCCATCGCCAGCAGCTTCTGGTACTGCTTGATCAGCGCGTTCTTCGGCTCGACCAGGATCTGCATCAGCGCGGCTTCGTCCAGCTTGGCCAGCGTAGCCACCACCGGGAGGCGGCCGATCAGTTCCGGGATCAACCCGAACTTGATCAGGTCTTCCGGCTCGACCTGCGGCAGCACTTCGCTGGCCTCGCGCTCTTCCTTGCTTTGCACCTGCGCGGCAAAACCGATACCGGTCTTGTCCGAACGCTGCATGATGACCTTTTCGAGGCCGTCGAACGCACCGCCGCAGATGAACAGGATGTTGGTGGTATCCACCTGCAGGAAGTCCTGGTTCGGGTGCTTGCGGCCGCCTTGCGGGGGCACCGAAGCCATGGTGCCTTCGACCAGCTTCAGCAGGGCCTGCTGCACGCCTTCACCGGAGACATCGCGGGTGATGGACGGGTTGTCGGATTTGCGCGAGATCTTGTCGATCTCATCAATGTAGACAATGCCGCGCTGTGCCTTTTCCACCTCGTAGTTGCAGTTCTGCAGCAACTTCTGGATGATGTTTTCCACGTCCTCGCCGACATAGCCGGCTTCGGTCAGCGTGGTGGCATCAGCGATCACGAACGGCACATTGAGCAGGCGCGCCAGCGTTTGCGCCAGCAGCGTCTTGCCCGAACCGGTGGGACCGATCAGCAGGATGTTGCTCTTGGACAACTCGACGTCGTCCTTCTTGCCGAGGTGCTTCAGGCGCTTGTAGTGGTTGTACACCGCTACGGCCAGGATCTTCTTGGCCTGCTCCTGCCCGATCACGTATTGATCCAGGCTTTCGCGGATCTCGTGCGGGGTGGGGAGATCGGATTTGGCCGTGGCCCCCGCGTCCTTGTCGGATGCAGCAGCCTCGTCGCGGATGATCTCGTTGCACAGGTCGATGCATTCGTCGCAAATGAACACCGACGGGCCCGCGATGAGCTTCTTTACCTCGTGCTGGCTCTTGCCGCAGAACGAGCAGTAAAGGAGCTTCTCGCTGGATGAACCTTTTTTATCCGCCATAGGAATCAGTCACATTAGCAGTGTGCGTGCCGCAGTGCTGGAGCGCTGCGGGGATACGCTTCAAACGCATCATACGCCAAAAAAAATGGCGCGGCGGGTAGACCCCCAAGCTGTGGGGCAAAAGCAAAAAACGAGGCACAAGGCCTCGTTTCTGTATAGCCTTCTTCGTTGCGGCCGGGCGGCGATACCCTGAGGATCGCCACCCGACCCCGGCCCGGCCCGCCTTGCGGCAGCCGGGCCGGTCTGTCAGGCACGGCGGGCGAGCACCTTGTCGATCAGGCCGTAGTCCACTGCCTGCTCGCCGCTCATGAAATTGTCGCGATCGGTGTCGCGGGCAATCTTGTCGACCGGCTGGCCGGTGACTTCCGACAGGATCGTGTTGAGCCGCTCGCGCAGGTACAGGATCTCGCGGGCCTGGATCTCGATGTCCGAGGCCTGGCCGCGCGCGCCGCCCAGCGGCTGGTGGATCATGATGCGCGAGTTGGGCAGCGCCGAACGCTTGCCCTTGGCGCCAGCCGACAGCAGGAAGGCACCCATGCTGGCTGCCATGCCCATGCACAGCGTGGCCACGTCCGGCTTGACGAACTGCATGGTGTCGTAGATGGCGAGGCCAGCCGACACCGAGCCACCCGGCGAGTTGATGTAGAGCGAAATATCCTTGTCGGGATTTTCGCTTTCCAGGAACAGCAACTGGGCGACCACCAGGTTAGCGGTCTGG
The DNA here is from genome assembly GCF_059421605.1 of Cupriavidus sp. GW821-FHT02F09. NCBI lineage: Bacteria > Pseudomonadati > Pseudomonadota > Betaproteobacteria > Burkholderiales > Burkholderiaceae > Cupriavidus > Cupriavidus sp. GW821-FHT02F09. The sequence continues at coordinate 136,530 of NZ_JBWKVH010000001.1, read as the reverse complement.
TCGTTGACTTCGCCGACCATGAAAATCAGACGCTCCTTCAACAGGCGCGAATAGATGTCATAGGCGCGCTCGCCCCGACCGGACTGCTCAACCACCATCGGCACCAGCCCCAGTCCCTGCGTTTCCAGGGCGGAGGCCTGCGTGGTGGCCAGACGGTCAAGCAAATCATTGCGGGTCATGCAAGTTCTCCTGGAGTTCGGTAAGAGACAAGGCTGCGGCCAACGCGCCACGCGCGCCGGCCACGGGCCAGGCTCAGGCCTGCTGAGGCTGGTTGTTGCCTTCGGCAGTCAGTTCCTCGAAGGACACCGTCTTGTCGGTGACCTTGGCCTTGTCGCACACGAAATTTACCACGTTGTTTTCGAGCACGTAGGCCTCCATCTCGGCCAGGCGCTGCTGGTCACCGTAGTACCAGCGCATGACTTCCTTCGGGTCTTCGTAGCTCTTGGCGAAGTCTTCGATCTCGGCCTTGATCTGGTCTGCCTTGGCGTCCAGGCCGTGGGCCTTGACGATCTCGGCCAGGATCAGGCCCAGCTTGACGCGGCGCTCAGCTTGCTGCGTGAACATTTCGGCCGGGATGGGCATGTCCTTGGCGTTGGGCATGCCACGTTGCTCCAGGTCGCGACGCGCCATTTCCACCAGGCGCTCCTGGTCTTGCTCGATCAGGGCCTTCGGCACTTCCAGCTCGCTCGCCTTCAACAGCGCGTCCATGACCTGGTCCTTCAGCATGGCGTGCGTGCGGCGCTTGACTTCGCGCTCCAGGTTTTCGCGGATGTCGGCGCGCATCTTCTCGACGCTGCCGTCGGCGATGCCCAGCGACTTGGCGAACTCGTCGTTGACTTCCGGCAGGTGCGCCCACTCGATCTTCTTGAGCGTGACGGTGAACTCGGCAGTCTTGCCGGCCACGTCCTTGCCGTGATAGTCCTCGGGGAACGCCAGCGGGAAGGTCTTGCTCTCGCCAACCTTCAGGCCTAGTGCGGCTTGCTCGAACTCGGGCAGCATGCGGCCTTCGCCCAGCACGAAGGCGAAGTCGTCAGCCTTGCCACCGGGGAATTCCACGCCGTCGATCTTGCCGACGAAGTCCAGGGTCACGCGGTCGCCGTTCTGGGCGGCCACTTCGGCGCCGCCGTCGCCGTGCTCGCCGGCTTCGCCACGGGTGTGGTAGTGCACGCGCTGCTTGCGCAGGATGTCGATGGTCTTGTCGACTTCGGCATCGCTGATTTCGGTCTTGGTGCGGGTCACTTCGGCGCCAGCCAGGTCACCCAGCTTGACTTCCGGATAGACCTCGAAAGTCGCGTCGAAGGCCACTTCGTCTTCGCTCACGCCGTCGGTCTTGACTTCGAACTTCGGCTGGCCGGCAACCTTGACGTCTTGTTCCTTGGTGATGTCGAAGAACTTGCGGGCAGCCTTGTCGAAGCGCACTTCGAACTCGACTTGCTGGCCGTATTGCTTCTCGACCATCTTCATCGGTACCTTGCCGGGACGGAAACCGGACATCTTCACCGTCTTCGACAGGCGAACCAGACGTTCCAGCTTTTCCTTTTCGACTTCGGCCTTGGGAATGGCCAGGGTCACCTTGCGGTCCAGTTTGCCAAGGTTTTCAATGACATTCGACATGGTCGTTGATCCAATCCAGAGTGTTGTTGTGTTCGTAAGCGCACCCCGCTCGCGTGCCCGAGAAGACACAGGCAAAGCGACGGCTAATGCCGATACCCGGCACGCAAACCGCGTCGCACGCAGGACACGCGCAAAAATTGGCGTTTCCAGAGCATCCGGGCGCAGGTCCACGCAAACGGAAAACGGGCATTATCGCACGGTTTTCATTCGGTTCCGGCAGTTTTTACCCGGGAACCGGCTCGGCGGGCACATCACCGCTTGCCACGGTCCCCTGGCGCAAGGCGCGCACCAGCAGGCGCGCCGGATCGATGGCCTCGGCCAGTTCGAGCTCGAGCGGCAATGGCTCCCCTTCGATCTGGCTGGCCAGCAATTCCGCCCCCAATGCGGCCCATGTGAGGCCGCGCGAGCCATATGCAAGTGCCGCGTAAAGCCCCGGCAGCCGAGGGATATCCCTTAGGCGTGCCCCGCTGAGTGCCGCGGCGTCCCGCGCCGCCTGGGCCTCGTCGGCCACGCGGCCGATCAGCGGCAGGCGGTTGTGCGAGACGCTGCGCACGCCCACATACCCCTTGAGCGTTGCCGGATCCAGGCTGGCGGCCGTGCCGGCAAGCGCCGGCAGCAACGCGGCGAGCCGGGCGAGGTTCTCGGCGTGCACCGCGGGGCGCTCGTCCAGCGCGCCGGATTCCTGTGCATCCGGCTCGTAGCTGGAACCGATGCGCGCGGTGCCATCCGCGGCGCGCGGCAGCAGGTAGCCGGTGCCGGTGACCACGCAATCGGGCCATTGCCCAAGGCGCGCCAGCTCTGCCGGCTCCAGCGTGGTGAGCTGGCCGCGCACCCGGTCGATCGTCATATGGCGCAGCGCGAGCAAGCGCAGCGCTTCGTACGCGTTGGCCACGACCACCACCGGCGCCGCTGCCATGACCATGCCCGCCTCATCCAGCGCCTGCCAGCCATCCGCCACACGCGCCAGCCGCGCAACGCGGCTGCCATAGCGCGCCGTTACCGCCGTCCCGGCCCGCGCCAACTGCGCGCGGCAGATCTCGGGCGGCGGCGCCCAGCCGCCCTGCCCGAACCACAGCCCCCCATGGGGCACCGGCGCGCCATGCCGGCTGGCCGCTTCCTCGGCGCTCATCCACCGCGCGAAGGCCTCCGGAAAACCCAGGGCGGCCAGAGCCGCCTGCTGGATAGCTGCGTCCTCCACGCCCGCACCGGTCTGCAGCACGCCGCAGCCCTGCCAGCCGGGCGCATGTCCCGCCGCCGCCAGCCCCGCCCAGGTCCGCAGGGCCTGCAGGTTGCCGGCGCGCGACAGGCGCGACAGGACGCTGTCATCCGAGGACAAGTGCGGATGCATGGCGGCGGCACGGTGGGACGAAGTCAGCTGCGCAGGGCCGTCATGGGCATCGAACAAGGTCACGCGCCAGCCACGCAAGGCCAGCCGCTCCGTGACCGCGCAGCCGGCCAGGCCCGCGCCGATGACGATCGCGTGCCGCTCGGGCCACGCGGCGACGGATGGCGGCGGCTGCCGCCGCGTGCCGCGCATGACGGGGAAGCGCGCCACGGTCATCGGTGGCTCTGAGCCATATCCCGGTGCAGAACTGACCGCGAAGCCGGCGGCTTGCAAGCCCCGCTGGAAGACGATGTCCGCCACGTGGGTGGCGAGCGTGGCCTCCGGGCGAGCCAGCCGGGCCAGCCGCTTCATCAATGGCGGCTGCCACATATCGGGATTGCGCGCAGGCGAAAAACCGTCCAGGTAAAACGCATCCGCGCCCAGCGCCAGCCGCGGCAGCACGGCGTCGACATCGCCAAACGCCAGCGTCAGCACGACCGCCCCGCCCTCGAATTCCAGCCGGTGCAGGCCGGGCAGCGCCAGCGGCCACGCGGCCCTCAGCTCGGCGGCCAACGGCACGAGCGCCGCCTGCGCGCCAAGGCTGACATGCATCGCGGCAAGCCCCTCGCTCGTCAACGGATGCTTCTCGATCGACACAAAATGGAGCCGGCGGCAACGCTTGGGATCGTCTCGCCATGCCTGCCAGGTTGCCAGGAAGTTCAGCCCCAACCCGAAGCCGGCCTCCACAATCACGAACTGGTCGCGCCCACCCCAGGCCTGCGGCAAACCGTTGCCGGCAAGGAAGACGTGACGGGCCCGCTCCAGGCTATCAACGTTACCGTGATAGGCCTCGTTGTAGCGCGCCGAGTATGGCAAGCCTGAGGCGGAAAATGCGGGCTCGGCGAGATCTAGGCTGCGGGACATGGACAAGGCAACAAGGTGACAAGGGTCGGGAGAATGGGAAATGCGCAGGACCGTCAGACGCGCAATGCACTGGAAGTGCATTGGGACCGGAGGATGGCGAAGGAGCCGGCAATCGGCAATCGGCAATCGGCAATCGCCCGCCAGGCGCGCCCTCCGGCATGCCGCCGGCCCGCCCCAAAGCCCGGCGATGGTAGCATAGCGCCCTGTGCCGCCGGCCCCTCCAGGCCGGCACCTGCACGCCCCGCACGCCCTTTTCCCGCCTCGCCATGCTCAGCTACCGTCACGCCTTCCACGCCGGCAACCACGCCGATGTTCTCAAACACGCCATCGTGGTCCAGTTGCTGGAGCAGTTGAGCCAGAAAGACAAGCCCTTCTGGTACATCGACACGCACGCTGGCGCCGGGCTGTATGCGCTCGATCACGCCTACGCGCAGAAAAAGGGCGAGTTCGAGACCGGCATTGCCCGGCTGTGGCAGGCCGCCGCCGCCAAGCGGCCCATGCCGACGCTGGTCGAGGATTACCTGGAGCAGGTACGCACGCTGAACCCGGACGGCAACCTGAAGCACTATCCCGGCTCGCCCTGGCTCGCCTGGCAGATGCTGCGCGACGCGGACCGCCTGCGCCTGTTCGAGATGCACAGCACCGAAATCCAGGTGCTGCGCGACAACTTCCGTGGCGCCGGCCGCCGCGTCATGCTGTACGACGGCGACGGTTTCACCGGCATCAACGCCATCCTGCCCCCGCCGCCGCGCCGCGCGCTGGTGCTGATCGACCCCTCATACGAGGACAAGCAGGACTACGGCCGCGTGGTGCGCAGCCTGCAGGATTGCCTGCAGCGCTTTGCCACCGGCATGTACGCGATCTGGTATCCCGAAGTGCAGCGCCGCGAATCCGTGCAATTGCCGGTGCAGTTGAAAAAGCTGCCGCTCAAGAGCTGGCTGCACGTCACCCTGCGCGTCAAGCACCCGGTCGCTGGCGGGCTGGGCCTGCACGGCAGCGGCATGTTCATCGTCAACCCGCCGTGGCGCCTGAAAGAAACCCTGGAGGCAGCCATGCCGGCCCTGGTGACGATGCTGCGCCAGGACGACGGCGCCGGCTTCACGCTGGAAGCGCAGGAAAGCTGACCTTCGCGCCGGCCGGGCCGCGCCCGGTTGCGTGCCTCGCGCAACCGCATCGGCTCGGCAATCAGCGGGCGTTCGCCCGTACCGGGCTTTGGCCTTCCCCACCCATCCTCCATACTGGTAAATCCCATTAGCAAGAGGCGCCCGCTGGAGGCAGCCCATGTGCATCAACTACGCACCCGCGCAGGCTGGCCTGCTCCGCGACGTATTTGGCGTCACCCGCCCGGCGCAGGAATGGCCGCCGGAAACATGGCCCGACTATGCGGCGCCGCTGCTCGTCTCGGACCATGATGGCCAGCGGCAATGCCTGGTCGCTACCTTCGGCATGGTCCCCAGGAAACGCATTCCACCGGGCGTGGCGAAGTTCGACACCACGAACGCGCGCTCGGAATCGGTGGCCGAAAAACGAACCTTCTCCGCCGCCTGGAAGAGCGGCCAGTTCTGCCTGGTGCCAGCGGATTGCTTCTACGAGCCCAACTACGAAACCGGCAAGGCTGTGCGCTGGCGCATCCGGCTCAAGGACGCCGCGCCTATGGCGATCGCGGGGCTCTGGCGCGCGTGGCCAGGCGCGGATGGCCAGCAGGCCGTCAGCTTCACCATGCTGACCATCAACTCGGATCGCCACCCGTTGATGCGCCGCTTCCATGCGCCGGGCAAGGAAAAAAGGATGATCGTGATCGTGCCGCCCACCGATTGGGACGATTGGCTGAACTGCCGGGATACGGAACTGGCGCGTAGTTTCCTGCGCCCCTATGCGGCGGACAAGATGGTGGCGGAACCCGCACCGCTGCCGCCTCGCACGGCAAAGGCATCGTGACGGGCGAGCGCCCCTCACGATCGGAATCGCCAGCGATCGTGCCGCCGTCAGGAGATGGTGTACCTGTTCTGCCGGCTGCGGGAATAAAGCCCGCGTGCTAGTTCCAGGATGTGGTCGCGGTGGCGGTCGAATGCCTCCAGCACGGCAGGCTCGTCCGGGCGCAGTTCGGGGCTGAGGTTGGAGAGTACCGCTCGGTCGACCTCGAAGGAGATCTCACGCGAACTGTCGTAGCCCCAAAAACATACGCAATGCCTGGATGGGTCGTAACTCCGGCTGGGATTGGGAAAATTAAGTGCCATCTCTGTATCCTAGTCCGATTCGCCGCCCTCTGTACGGTATAGAAGGCGGGACTGCCGTATTTGCGCCGGATTGGGCAACTATCCCATCAGCAAGTCTGGAGAAGACCGCTTCTCATTGCCATATCGCTTACCGATGACCTGGTGTCGAGCCGCACAGACATGACGCGACATAGGTGTTGGGAAAACCAGATCTAAGCATCTTCTACTTCGCCCGCGCACGGCCAGACCGTACGATTCGCATCACAACCACGGTGGCACGATCTCCGTGGTCCAGGACAGGACGGCAACCATAAAGCTGTCCGCCTGACATCAACACTAGGGTCAAGGGGTCTTATGAAAAGCTTGCGCGGAGCCAGCAACGGGTGGGCGCCGGACGTCGAGGTGACGGACAGGGGCATCTGGAAAAACACGATCGCCGCAGCCAGCCACGCGCTGGAAACCGTCGCCCTCATCGAGCACGGCGTTGGCATGACATTAAAGCTGCAGCGCAAGGTCCGCGCGCTGCGCGAGCGTTTGCACGCCACGCAAACCGAACTGGACCGCTACCGCGACATGCACGCCGCCGCCATGGAGGCGTTGCGCCGGGCCGAGGTGACGCCGCCCGAAGACACCGGCCGGCTGCGCGCCGAGGGCGAAGCCCTGCAGATGCGCCACCGTGCCTACAAGCTGCTGGTCGAGCATTACGCCCGGGCCGGCATTACCATCGACCTGGCCGTCTTCGCCAGGCAGCGCCGCCAGGTCCTCCAGCACATCCTTTTCCAGCAGCGCCGCGGCGTCGCGCCGGGGCAGATCAGCGTCGACGATATCGCCTTCCTGCTCCGCTGATCCCATCGCCAGAGGGGAAAGAGATTCCGACGGCCATTGCGACAATCGCGAGCCAGCCGGATCCGCTTACACCGGCTGCGCTTTCAAAGGCCCGCGCAGTTCGCGGGCTTTTTTTTTCGCGCCGGCGGGCGGGCGCCATGTTGCTGCTCCGTATTGCTGCTCTGTCGCGCCACTCAATGTAGCTATTGACGAACATTGCCCGCGCAAATGATAATACGTCGCATTTGCAACCACCCGCAACCGCGCGCACGCCATGCCGTCACATCCCTCGCGCGCGTTCGGCTTGTTCGCCTACTACGAAGAGCTGGTTGGCACCTGGACTCGCAAGCTCGCCAATCGCTTTGATGCCGAGGACCTGACTCAGGACGCGCTGCTCAAGGTGCTGGAGCGCAAGGACAGCCCGCCCGAGCATCCCCGCGCCTACCTGCACCAGACCGCCCGCCACCTTGCCATTGACGCCTTCCGGCGCGAGGGAGGCCGGCAGACGCTCCCGCTTGACAGCATCGACACGCATCACGCAAGCTCCGGCGATCCCGAAGCCGCGCTCCACGCTATCCAGCTCGCCGCCGCGCTCGAGCAGGCGCTGGCGGAGCTGCCGCTGGCATGCCGTCAGGTCTTTGTCTGGCAACGCCTTGAAGGGCTCTCCCAGCAAGAGATCGCCGAGCGCCTTCAGGTCTCCAGGAACATGGTCGAAAAACACATGATCCGCACGATGCGCCATCTGCGCGACCGGCTCGGCCCGCAAGCACCCCATTGAGTACCACGCCTTGATCCAGGCTCCTGCCCCCTCCTCCTTGCCCGCGCCCCTCCCTGGGGCCGCACGCCGATGACGCCAATGACGCCGACGCCGCCGCCGGACGCTCCCCGTGAAGCCGCGGCACGCTGGTTTGCGCGCGTCCGCGCTGGCTCACTCAGCGAGCGAGAACGCATTGAGATGGCGGCCTGGCTTGGCGCCAGCCCCATGCACCGGGCCGAATACACCGCGCTGGAGCGCATCTGGCAAGTGGCAGGCGTGCTCGACCCGGAGCGCCTGCGCGCCCTGGCGCAAGACCCAGCACCGGCCGCCGCCGCCCGGAGATCGGGACCTGCCTTGCGCGCCGCCATACTGGCCAGCCTCTGCGCGGTGGCCGTTGGCGCCGCCTGGCTCATGCGCCAGCAGGCCGCGCCCGGCCCGGCTACCTATGTGGCCAGCGATGCGAGCCACTACACAGCCAGCTTCAGCACCGCGCCTGGCGAGCGGCAACGCGTGACGCTACCCGACGGCTCCGTCGTCGAGCTCAACACGCGCACGCGGCTATCGGTACGATTCGAGCCAGGCCAGCGCACTGTGACGCTGGCAGACGGCGAGGCTATGTTCGAGGTCGCCCACGCCAACGAGCGGCCCTTCGTGGTCGATGCCGGCAGTGGCAGCGTCACGGTCACCGGCACCCGCTTCGACGTGCGCCGGGACGGCGCCGAGGTCACGGTCGCGGTCGAATCCGGGTCGGTGAGCGTACAAGGGCGCAGTGCAGCTGCGTCTGCGGCGCGCCTGTCGGCCGGCCTTGGCACGCGCATTGCCGGCGACGGCCGGGTCGCGCCCGCGGCAACGGTCGATCTCGGCGCCGCCGTGGCGTGGCGCGAAGGCAAGCTGCTGTTCAAGGACCAGCCGCTGTCGCTGGTAGCCGCCGAGGTCTCCCGCTATCGGCGCAGCCCGGTCAGGATCCGCGACGCCGGCACCGGCGCACTGCGGCTGAGCAGCGTGTTCCGCGCCGACGATACCGATGCCCTGCTCGCCGCCCTGCCGCAGTTCCTGCCGGTGGGCGTGCGCACCCTGCCCGACGGCAGCACGGAAATATTTTCACGCTAGATTCAGGTTTTTGCTCCGCGTTTCGTCTTCTCCCGGAACGTGCCCGCGCGCCGCGGGCCTGCGTGCCTTTGTGCCAATCCGGCCTCTCCGAGAAGACCCGACGTGAACCAGCAACATCCTGAGAAGCAGCAACAGATCCCGGCCCGCCACGCACGCGCCAGGCCCCTCCTGATGGCCACCGTGGCCGCCGCGCTGATCGGCGCCGTTGCCACGCCGGCAACTGCCCAGCCAGCCTTGCCATCGCCGGTGGCGATCGACATCCGTGCCCAGCCCCTGGCCGACGCGCTCACGCAGCTCGGCCGGCAAACATCGCTCCAGCTGTTCTTCACGCCCGCATTGGTGGCAGGCAAGCAAGCCCCGGCCGTGCATGGCAGCATGCCCGCCGAAGCCGCGCTCGATATGCTGCTCAAGGGCAGCGGCATCCGCTACCAGCGCAATGGCAGCGGCATCGTGCTGCAGCCCGTGGGCCAGGCCGGTGCCGCCGCACCGGTCGCCGCCACCACAACGTTGACCACCCCGGCAACGACGACCGCGCCCGCCCCGGAGGCCGCCAGGATGCTCGAAGCCGTGGAAGTCACCGCCTCGCGAACCTCCAGCGACCTGATGCGCCCCACGCGGCAAGTCACGGTCATCGACCGCGAGGAGCTCGATGCGCTGAAGACCGGCTCCGACAGCGTCGCCACCCTGCTCTCCAAGGTCGTTCCCGGCATGGCCGACTCCAGCCATACCGTGACCGATTTCGGCCAGACCCTGCGGGGCCGCGGCATGCTGGTCCTCGTCGATGGCATTCCGTTGAACACCAACCGGGACTCGGCGCGCAACCTCGCCAACGTGGACCCCGCATTGATCGAGCGCATCGAAGTCCTGCGCGGCAGCAGCGCCATCTACGGCGGCGGGGCCACCGGGGGCATCGTCTCCATCAACACGCGCCCGGCCGGCGGCCCGCCGCTGTCGGAGACCACGTTTTCACTCACCTCGCCGCTGTCCCGGCTGCGCGCGGATGGATTGTCCGGCCAGCTGCAGCAGCATGTTTCCGGCAGCGAGGGGATGGTCGACTATGCCTTCGACGTCGGTGCCCGCCGCATCGGCAGCGCCTACGATGCGCGCGGCCAGCGCGTCGCTCCGGAGCCCAGCCAGGGCGACCTGTTCCAGTCGGACAACTACAACATCGGCGGCAAGCTCGGCCTGCGCCTGACGCCCGAGCAGCGCGTACAGCTTGCGGTGAGCCATTTCAACGCCACACAGGACACCGACTACGCCTCCGACCCATCGGTAGCCCGTCTGACGCCGGGCAGCGTGCCCGCACGCGCCATCAGCGGCCTGCAGCTCGCCGACCAGAACCAGATCCGCAACACGCTGGTCAATCTCGAATATGAGCACAAGGACCTGGCAGGCAGCGCGGTCTGCGCGCAGCTCTACTACCGCGACTACTTCACGCGCTTCACGCCCTTCGACGCGCGCGCGGTCGTCACGCGCGGCGGCAATGTCGACCAGTCCATGCAAAACTCCGACGTGTTCGGCAGCCGCCTCACCATCAAGACGCCGCTGGACAGCGCCAAGCGCACCCGCCTGGTATGGGGCCTGGACTTCGAGCAGGAACGCAGCGACATGCCGATCGACATCTTCGATCCCAAGGCCTATGACGCCAGCGGCGGCCGCGTCTTCAACAAGACCGGCACGCTCACCTACATGCCGCAGATCACCACGCGCAGCCTGGGCGGCTTTGGCCAGTTGCAGCACAAGTTCAACGCGCAGTGGTCGGCCGAGGGCGGCCTGCGCTACCAGTACGCCAACGCCCGCTTCAACGACTTCGTGCCGCTGTCGCAATCGCGCCTGGCACAGCCGGCTACGGTAAAGGGCGGCTCGGTCGACTACACCGCGCTGCTGGGCAATGTCGGCGTGGTGTACAAGCCGGTCAAGGGGCACGAGCTCTATGCCGCGTTCAGCCAGGGCTTCAACCTGCCCGACATCGGCCTGCAGGTACGCAATGCGCGCGCCGGCTTCGATCTCGGCGCCTCCGACCTGCAGCCGGTCAAGACCAACAACTACGAGCTCGGCTGGCGCGGCGCCTTCGGCAACACCCTGACCTCGCTGGCGGTGTTCTACACCACCTCCAACCTGGGCGACGTGCAGAGCTTCAACAACGGCCTGATCCTGACCCGCACCGCCGAGCGCATCTATGGCGTGGAAGCCTCCGCCGACTACCTGTCCGACAACGAGCAATGGGGCACCGGCGGCACCTTCACCTTGATGCGCGGCCGCGAAACCCCGCAAGGCAGCCCGAGCCAGCAGATGAGCGGCTACCGCATCCCGCCCCTCAAGCTCACCGGGTACGTGCAGTACCGGCCTACGCCCGCCTGGAGCCACCGCCTGCAAGCCACCTTCTTCGCCGGACACGACTACCGGCTCATCGGCGCCGACAGTTTTGGGCGGCGCGATGTGGCCAGCTACACCACGCTGGACCTCATCAGCCGCTACCAGGTCAGCAAGAAGGACACCATCACAGTGGGCATTCAGAATCTGCTCAACCGCTACTACTACCCGCTCTACAGCCAGTTGCTGCGCAACAGCAACAACACCTCCCACCTGCCCGCGGCGGGCATCGTCATGACGGCCACCTACGTGCATCGCTGGTAGCGCGACCGGGGCGCAGCGGTATTGTCGGCAGAATTCGATATACTGTATATGCATACAGTAACCCACTGACGCCATGTCATCTGCACCCCGCCGCATCGCCCACCTGGATATGGACGCGTTCTACGCGTCCGTCGAGCTATTGCGATACCCGGAGTTGCGCGGCAAGCCAGTGGTGATCGGTGGTGGACGAAATGCGGTACCCGAGATACTTCCCGACGGCAGCCGGCGCTTTGCCCGCCTGCGCGACTACGCCGGGCGCGGCGTCGTCACCACGTCCACCTACGAAGCCCGCGCGCTGGGCGTGTTCTCCGCCATGGGCATGATGAAGGCCGCGCAACTCGCCCCCGACGCCATCCTGCTGCCCACGGATTTCGACTCGTACCGGCACTACTCCCGCCTGTTCAAGGCTGCCGTCGCCACCTTCACCAGCGAAATCGAAGACCGGGGCATCGATGAGATCTACATCGACCTGAGCGACGTGCCGGGAGAGCCCGCCGACATCGGCACCCGCATCAAGCAAGCGGTGCGCGAAGCCACGGGACTGAGCTGCTCCATCTGCATCGCCCCCAACAAGCTCCTCGCCAAGATCGGCTCCGAACTCGACAAACCCGACGGGCTCACCCTGCTGGCAGCCAGCGATGTGCCACTGCGCATCTGGCCGCTGCCCGTGCGCAAGGTCAACGGAATCGGCCCGAAGGCCACCGAGAAACTCGCAACGCTGGGCATCGCCACGGTCGGCGACCTCGCCAGCGCGGACCTGGGCATGCTGCAGAGCCATTTCGGCCGCAGCTACGCCGCCTGGCTAGCCGAGATCGCGCAAGGCCATGACGAACGCCCGGTGGTCACCAGCTCGGAGCCCAAATCCATGAGCCGGGAAACCACGTTCGAGCGCGATCTGCACCCCAAGCAAGACCGCCAGACCCTTTCCGAAGTCTTCACCGGCCTGTGCCAGCGCCTGGCGGAAGACCTTCGCCGCAAGGGCTATGTGGGCCGCACCATCGGGGTCAAGCTGCGCTACGACGACTTTCACACCGTCACCCGCGACCTCAGCATGCTGGCCCCGACGGCGGACGCCGCACAGTTGCGGCGCGCCGCCACCGAATGCGTCAAACGCGTTCCGCTGGACCGGAAGATCCGATTGCTGGGCGTGAGGGTCAGCGCGCTGACACCCGCGGGCGAACTGGCGCCAGCTGCGCTGCCGGCACAGGGAGAGTTGCCTTTCGCCGACAACCCTTAGCAGACCCCGCCGCGGGCCGATCCGTCTGATAGTATTGGCGCAGCCGTGCATAACTGCAGCGCTGGCTGCACGATCAACACCTTCGGGCTAACGTCAATTGTCATTTGACCTGGATATGCGGGCCTCTACCGAAGCTGAAACCAGACATGACCGCATCGACACCTCGAAGCCGCTGAACCTGAAAGCCGCATTGCAGCAAGAGCGGTTTGACGCGCTGACACGCCTCGCACAGCATCTCTTCAAGGTCCCGGTTGCGCTGGTTACGCTGCATGATGTGCCCCATGATGCGCATCCTGGCGACGCTCCCATCCTCGTCGACGGCCTATGCATGGGCTTTCATGCGGCGTGCGCCTTGACCACATCGAGCGGCGGCCAGCTTGGCGCCTTCTGGCTGTTCGACGCCGGATCACGCGAACTGGACCAGGCGGAGCGTGGCCTCCTGCAAGACTTTGCCGGCATGGCGGTCGCCATCATCGAGCGCGACCTGGCCCAAGGCAAACTGAACGACGACACCGGCAGGCTAGCGGAAAACGAAAAGCGGCTCGAGCTGGCCATCGCAGGAAGCGGCACGGGCGTCTGGGACCGGGATGTCCAGGCGGGCAGCATCCACTACTCGGCCGGCTGGAAGGCCATCATCGGCTATGAAGCGTCCGAGATCACCAACCGGATCGAAGACAGCTATACCCGCGTCCATCCCGACGACCTCGCCTACGTCCAGGCCGCCATGCAAGCCCACTTCAACCAAGAGACGGAAAGCTATGCAGTGGATCACCGGATCCGCTGTAAGGATGGCAGCTATAAATGGATATCCAGCCGCGGCAAGGTAGTCAGCCGCGGCAGCAACGGCGAGCCGCTGCGCATGATCGGCACCACCACCGATATCACGGCCATCCAGGCACTCTCCGAAGAACTGCAGCAAACCGTCGACCTGATCACCAGCCTGACCAACGAAGTCCCGGGACTGGTATTCCAGCATCGCCTGCTGCCGACGGGGGAATCCTTCCTCCCCTACGCCAGCGCCGGCATCGCCGATATCTACGAACTCACGCCGCAACAGGTAGCCGCCAGCACAGCCCCCATCCATGCCGTCATCCACCCCGACGATCTGGAAGCCTACGGCGCCTCGCTTCACGCATCCGCGGCGAGCCTGAAGCCGTGGCACCTCGAGTACCGCGTCGAACTGCCCAGGCAAGGGCTGCGCTGGCGGCAAGGCGACGCGCGCCCCCGGCGGCTCGAGGACGGCAGCACGCTATGGCACGGATTTATCACAGACGTGACCGAGCGCAAGCGCATCGAGGGAGAACTGCAGGAATTTGCAACTATCGATTTCCTGACGCAACTACCCAATCGCCGTCACTTCGTCGTGCGGATCGAACAGGAACTCGCCCGGATCCAGCGCACCGACGGCCGCCCTGCCGCCGTCCTGACGTTTGACCTCGACCACTTCAAAGCCATCAACGACACCTGGGGCCACGCCATGGGCGACCACGCCCTGCGGTGTTTCGCGACGCTGCTGCGCAATGCGCTGCAAAAGCACGATTTCGCCGGCCGCATCGGCGGCGAAGAATTTGCCGTGGTGCTCCCCGATGCGAGCCTTGATGCGGCGACACGATTCGCCAGGCGTGTACAGCATCAGATCGCGGAAACCCCACTGCTTGACGGCAGCCAGATCGTCACGCTGACCGTCAGCGTCGGCATTGCCCTCATGCATGCCGCCGATCCCAGCGCGGACCTATCGCTGTTGCGCAGTGATGGGGCGCTCTACCGCGCCAAGGAACGCGGCCGCAACCGTATCGAGTGTTACTGATCCACGCCAGGCCGGTGGCTGGCGAAGCGATACCTCAGGGCAATGACACACCGGCAGAATCCCCGGCACCCCGGCCAGCCTCTCACGCCATTCATCAATGGCCGGAAAGCGCCTCCTGATGCATAAACCACCCATTAAATTACCCATTAGTCATTGAATTTGAAGTACCCACAGAAAATTTACCTTCAGGTAATGCACAGGTTTAATGGGCCATGGATATTCAAGATACGCGTCAACAGCGCCTAGCCCAGATCATGGCCGAACAGTTTGGCGGCTCCATAGCGCGCCTGTCAGACCGGCTAGACCGCGACCCCTCATACTTCTCCCGCATATTCTCGGACACAGGCAAAGCCGGAAAAAAACGCATCGGCGAACATCTCGCACGCGACATCGAAGCCAAGCTCGGCCTGCCTCGCCTATGGCTGGACGGCGACGCGCACGACGCCGCCGCACCCCCAAAAGAAGAATCCCTGCCGCCCGAGATAGCCGCCCGATTCGCCCGCCTGATCAATGGCTTGCGCAACGAAGACATCGACAGGATGCTCGCGGCCATCGAATTGATCACGCAGGTCGAAGCCGTGCAATCGGTGCGTAAATACAAGAAAAGCACCAAAACTGCCCGCGTGCTGAAGACCGACGGGAGAAGCACGGCATTCAAGCAAGCCAGCAACGCCGTTCACGAAAGCGGCACACAAACACCCGCCAAGCCACGCAAGAAAACGTCCGCAAGCTGAGATCAGCGCGACTTCCGGCTTGCAGGATGTATCACCCCGCGCTCCGCACGATCCTCTTGGGGCATCTCGATTACCCGTCGAGCTTGCCTTTTTAATTACCCATAGGTAATCTTTGGCATCGACTTCCCTGAAGCTGCACGACCAAGGAAACTTCATGCTCATAGGACTCTGCGGCCGCCCGGGCTCCGGCCAGGACCTCATCACGAACTACCTGGCTTGCGGGAACCACGCCTTCCACGTCATCACCTTCGACGCCCCGCTGCGCCACATGATCCAGGCCTGTGCGGGCATCCATGAGACATACTTCGGCCTGGCCAAACTCCATGACGTCATCCCGGCGCTGGGCAAGTCACCTGCCCAACTGCTGCGCACGCTTCGGGAATCATGGAACCGTGCGCCGATGGATCCGGATGTATTGGTCAGGTACTTCGCGCAAACGCTGGCCCGGCTCGATGGCCGCGATGTTGTGGTCCCCGATGTGTCCACGCAAGCAGAGGCTGAGTTCATACAAGCGCGCGGCGGACGGTTGATCCGGGTCGTTTCGCGACGCGGGCTGGGGGCTGAGCCGTTGATCAAGCGCGCATGGATTGATCTGGAGCTGGCGGTGGGTGAGGAGTCGGACTGGTCGTATGCGGAGATTGATGCGATCGTGGGCGAGGACGTTTTGGTGGGTTGACGGGTTGACGGGTTGACGGGTTGACGGGTTGCGACGCCGGCCAAAGATCAAGGTTCCGCGCATCGGGTGCGACGGCAACCAGCAAACAATATTTGCACAATTGTTAGCCGCAATGGCTAACATGAAGATGCACACGATCGCGTTCACCAGGCAATCGGCCCGGCCGCCCAAGCCATGCCCGCAAATGCCGCGGAACGCCCATCGAGGAGGTGCCTTTCCATGATCAATATTCAGTTCATCGAACGTGACGGCCACCCCGAGTTCGCGGTAGTGCCTATTGAGGTGTGGGAGCGGATCAAGCACCGGGTCGAGGATCCGGGCGATGTCACGCTGCCAGACCACGCCAAGGCCCAAGACAACACCTTTCGGATCCCCGCCGCCATCCTGGACGCCGAACTCGCCGGGGATAACCCGGTCAAGGCATGGCGGGAATATCGCCGCATGACCCAGGATGCGCTGGCGACAGCGGCAGGCCTTAGCAAGCCCTACCTTAGCCAGATAGAAAACCGCAAACGCGATGGCAGCCCGGAGGTTTTCCAGAGCTTGGCGGCGGCGCTGCGCGTCCCGCTCGACGTATTGGTCGGACAGCCGGAAAAATAGCGCGACATCCGATGTCCAGACGAAATATCGGATACCTCCCGCCATCCCGCGGACAGAACATCCCCTAAAACAGCAGTAGCGCACTGCTCAGAGAGACAACCATGGATTCGATACCGCAACGCAACGTACACGTCGTGCCTCATGGCGACGGGTGGGACATCATCCACGAGGGGGCAAAGGGCGAAAGAGCACACTTCCTCACTCAGGAAGAAGCGGTGGAAGCCGCGACGGCGATTGCACAGCGCGAGAAGGTGGAACTCCTGGTGCACGGCCAGGATGGCCAGATCCGCACGCGGAATAGCTACGGGCGGGACCCCAGGAGCATAAGAGGCTGATCATGCTCTGGCGGCTGGCGTCGAGGACCCGACACGCCTGCCTACCTCCATGGAATGGCCACTAGGAGGATCGGAGCACTTTCTTCATCGAGGGAGCAGGATGGAGGACATAGCTCTCGCGCTCATAGAAGGGAATGGCCTCCGGCCGTGCGTCGAGAAACACCGCAGTCATGTCGCGCGCACGCGCGTCGGCTTCCGCATATGCCATCAGGGCGTGACCGGCACCACTTCCCCGCGCTTGCGCATCGACCACAAGGTCATCGACGTGCAGGTGTGCCCCGCGCGCCAACGTATGGACGGGCCGCATCCCCATCACGCCGATAAGCTTGCTGCCTTGAAAAGCGCCAACAAGCTCGTAGCCAGAATGCGATTGCCGGCGGGCTCGGCGCAGGAACTCGGCTTCATCCAGCGAGCGCAATTGCGTGATGACAGGAAAAGCTTGCCGCCATTCCGCCGGGGAAAGCCTTCGGATATCCAGACTGGTGCTGCGATTTGCAGTCATCGTTTCATTCCTTCCTCATCGCCGAAATCCCGATTTTGGCACAGGCTTTAGCAGCCAGCATCCAACGTGCACGGCGAAGTCACCCGCTATCACGTAATGCCCCAGCACTCTCCTGCTTGGGGCGATTCTTTCCGGATGCCCAGCCGGCGCTATCTCCCTCGTCGCCATATAGCCCACGCCGCAACGCGCTCAGCCCTCCCCTCTACGGCGGGGTACTGAAACTGGTGCGACGCACCACAATCAATAGCGGCGACGGATTGCCCCTTTGCCCTCTCTCGAGGGTGTAGCAACCACCTTGCCGCCCCCCCTTTCACCCAACCGGAATGCAGCATGAGAATTACTCCGATTCTTGCTCTAATGTTGGTGCCGGGCGCAGTTCACGCCCAACTCGCGGCCTACAAATCTTCCGGATCGGCTGGCTACGGTGGCTATGCCGCCGCCTCGCAGCAGCACGGCAGCACGGCCTACGGCTCAGCACAAGGTCAGGGCAATTCGCTCTCTGGCGTAAACGGCGCCATTACGCAGCGCTATAGCAATGCCACTTCAGGGCATCAGCGAGAAGAGTTGACCGCTGCGCAGACTGCGGGAGCTTCGCGGGACTACGGCGGCGGTGGAAGCAAAACCTCGTTGAATCCGTCGACAGCCCGGGCTCAGCCGGGCAAATGAATAGGAGCGACGCCGCCGTGCCGAGGCCATGAGCGTCCCCGTTCTCTTGCGTGCCCAAAACGATACGCGGCGCCGGCAAACTCGAGCGGCATGCCTGCCTGGCGCTCAGGCACATAGATCTGAGTTGCCGCCTCATCCCCGAACTTTCCGCGCGAGTCCGGCTTCCGCTTCTGTATAAACGAAGCGATATCGTCCGCGCTGACCTGCCCCCCCCAATGGACCAAAGTCCTATAGCCTGGGAACCTCACTTCAAATACCATGTGTTTGGGGCTAGCTGCGAAGCAGGTGGCTTGGCGATCTGCTGCTGCCTATCCGGGAGCCGGCGCCAAGAGAATCGCCCATGCACGACAGCACCGCGATGCTGGCAACAACGATCGCCTTGCGGTTGTTTGCGGAGGATGAAATGCACAAGAAGACTGACTGTTGTCCAGCGACGTCCTCCAACAGCGTTGGAAGACGTACCGTACTGAAGACTGCGCTTGGCGTCGCAGCCATTGGGCTGGCGGGAACCATGGGGGGCGTTGAATCGGCTTACGCGGCGGCGCTATCGAAGTCCGAGCGGGACAAATTGACACCGGACCAGATTATCGAGAGCCTTAAGCAAGGAAATAGACGTTTCCGTTCGGGGAAGATGCTACCCCACGATTATCTGGCACAAAAAAGAGTGACTGCCGGCGGGCAGTATCCAGCGGCGGTGATCTTGAGTTGCATTGACTCCCGGGCTCCGGCCGAGATCATCCTTGACACGAGAATTGGCGATACTTTTAACGCGCGTGTCGCGGGCAATATTGTCAATGACGATCTCATTGGAAGCCTGGAGTTCGCCTGTGCAGCGGCCGGCGCTAAAGTTATCTTGGTGCTGGGGCACACAGGATGCGGGGCAATCAAGGGCGCGATTGATCACGTTGAACTGGGAAACCTGACCGGTCTCTTGGCCAAGATCAGACCGGCTGTGGATGAAACGCAGTACTCTGGTGACAGAAGCAGCAAGAATGATGAATTTGTCGATGCGGTGGCACAAACCAATGTTCGGCGCACGATCGACGCAATACGAAACGGGAGTAGCGTGCTGGCGCCGATGGAGAAAGATGGAAAATTAAAAATTGTCGGAGCGATGTACCACTTAAACGGTGGGGTTGTCGAATTCCTCGCCTGAAAATGAGACGCGGCACGGAGAAATCTGACAAGCAGTCGGGGCGTTGAATCGAGAAGCGCGATTCAATGCGGGACAAGCTTCTCCTTGGCAGGTTCAAGCGTATAGAGGAAGTTGCGCATGGGCGTTCTACCGTAGCACCAGCGCCCTCGCTTATCGCTTGCCGGGGCTAATTGGCGTCGCCTCGACACAAGAGATGATTTCTTCGATCGTTGTTTTGCACTGGATGAGCTGTTCAGCGCTGAATTTCTGACTGACTGCATTCGCCCAGGCCGCTTGACGCGTTGCCAATAGCGCCACAGCGGAATGGCCTGCGGCGGTTGGGGCGAGCAATTTGGCGGATTTATGTGATGGATTGTCGATAAACATCGCTAGACCCTCGCCTACCAGGACATCGGCTAGACGCTGCACACTTTGCCGGGTTAGCCCCATGAAGCGCCCAATCTCCGCGACAGTGCGGTGTTCATGGAGCACGGCTCCAAGAACGCGCCAACGGGCCGCCGTCAATCCCGCTGGCGCAGCGATCTGTTCGGCTGCTTCCATGAAACCGCCCTCGAGACGGAACACCATCAGCACAATATCCGTCAGAATCATGCCCGCTTTGGTCTTATTGACAGTCATTCCCGAACTCCTTCCTATTGGACGCTAGCGATGAAACGCAGGATTTCTCGCTCGACGCGATCGGGCTGGTCGAGCTGTATCCAGTGCCCGGTATCGGCCACCACGGCATGCGGCAACGCCGGGCGCAGCGCATGGAGCGCACTTGGCTTGTCGTTTGCGCTGCTGACCAGGAGAAAAATGGGGCCTTTCCATGCATCGAGCGCAGCTTCGGGATTCCAGCTTGCGAACGCGGCCGCAAATCCCAGCCGGGCTGCCGGGTCAACCGCAGCACAGTCTTCCAACACTCTGGCCTTTACCTGTGGGTTGTTGCCCGCAATCGAAGCATAAAACCCCCGCTGCACATCAAGGCTCGCAGGCCCATTCAGGGCCTCAAGAAACCCGGCGCGAACATCAGCAGGAAGCGCCCGTGGATCCGTCGCAGGATCAAGCAGGAACAGTCCCGCCACCCGGCCCGCGTGCCTGGCAGCATATTCCAGCGCAGCCGCACCACTGCCGCTGTGTGCCACGACAATGAACCGATCAAGTTTCAAGGACGCGGCTGTATCGCCAATGTCCTGTGCTCGCCCCGCATAGGAATAATCACCATCCGCAGCAGGGGCACTATCTCCGCTTCCCCGTGAGTCAACCGCATACACCCGCCTGCGTCGCCCGATGCGTTTGAGCATCTCCGACCACTGGCTTGCTCTGCCCGAGTCCGCATGCAGGAACAGCACGGGCAGATCGGTGCCGTCACCCGCTTCAAGCAGCGCAAGATTGCCCTGCGTTGCAGCGACTGTTGCCTGCTTCATCGTGATCTCCTGTATCGATTCCGCGGCTGTCGCGGGGAAATTGGTGAACCCTCGGCAACTGGGATCAGCAGTGCAATAGACAGCATCAATAGCTTGCCCGGGCGCATCACCAAAGCGCCGAGCCACCCATCAATTTGACAGGATACTGTCATTTTTACCTAATTGACAGCATCCTGTCAAATTGGGGGCGCGTTGGAAAACGGCTCTCCCGTCGTCTATGCCCGTAGCCCGCAGGCGGTTGCCTGCGTCCGCCAGCGCGCGGAGAGCGCCGGCGACAGGCCAGTGGCGGCCCGGAAGGCTGTTTCGGCCGCCAAGGCCCCAAAAAATGGAGAAGCCGGCACATGGCGAGCTTTGACTGAATTTAGGGACATCTTGTCATCTCGCTCTTACAAATTAAATTTGTTGCATACCAGATCTTAATTTGATTTAATTCGCGCCGCACGGCATCTGCTGTGCCCCTTTGCGCTCCTGCTTCTGCGCAAGACCGGCAAGGATCTCCCGTCTCGGCCGGTCTTTTTTTTATGCCCACACCCGATACGGCGTGCCCGGCGCTGGCGTGACAACGGTGCTGGCAAGCCGCTGATTGCCCTTGGCGCTCACTTTGGCCACCCAGCCCTGCCTATGACCAGGCGCAGCCCAACCCGCCCTGGGAGCCGGGCGGCTCAGCGAAATAGCGCTTACTGCGAGCGCCGACAACGGGCCGGCAGCCATAAAAAAAGCCACCATCGCGGGTGGCTTGCGTTTGCGGCCCTGGAGGCGGCGCAATGCGTCATTAATATTGGCAGCGAGTAACCGGCCCAGTGTTGATGCACCGGATCTGATTGCCGTCTTGTGGTGTCAGAGGCGCAGCTTGCGGCGCCACGTATTGCGGCATTTGACGCCATGCGTTCTGCTGTTGCTGCAGTTGCTGGTTTTGCTGCTGCAATTGCGCGTTGAGCTGCTGCATTTGCTGGACAGTCATCTGCTGATTGAACTGATACATCTGCAACTGCTGATCGGTCATGGCGTCTCTGTATCCGGTTGCCTGACCGTCCGAGTTAAAGCACATGATTCGACTTGGCGAAAGAACCCTGTATCGCTCACATGTCGAATCGCCTGCCATGTAATATCTTCCGTTCACGAAGTTCGGCGCCGCCGAGCTTGCGCAGCCGGCGACCGTTAACGCTAGAAAAAGCGTTGTCATTTTTTTCATGGGTTGTTTCTTGAGCCCTTGTTGCGACGCGCGTTCGTCAGCATCGTCCAAAACCGCTCGCGATTTTCGCAATCGTTGACTCGTCATGCAAGCGGCATTGCGGCAGCCAACTGTCGGCGGCCCCCCCTCGGACAACATGATCTGCCCCATGAGCGGCGTACAGGCATTCGCTCATGAACCGCCTCCACGCCCCAGGCAAGGAAAAACGGATGACGGTGATTGTGCCGCGGGCGGAATAGGATGACTGGCTGGCCTGCCGGGATCCGGAGCGGGCGCGCGAGTTCGACGGCTCCAAGCCGCGGCAGGCTGACCGTGGTACCCGCCGGAGCATCCTGTTCGGCATGCGGTCAGGTTCGGCAGTACCCGCCACTGCCGGCAAAGATGCTGGGAATTGCTGCGTGACAGCCACACAGCGCGTTCGTGGATGTCTGCGAAAGCCGGAGGCCTACTCGGCAGTCACATAGACCAAGACCGCCAGGTCCGCGCCGACCACGTTCGCCTGGATCGTCGGGCTCAGGCTCAGTTCCTTTACCAGCCAAGGCTTGCCGCCAGCGTCCGGCAGACGAATGACCGCACCAATAGCGAGATGCGCGATGGGCGCGTCTGCGGTCAGTTCAGCCACGAGAACGGGGGCGCCGGCGGGCGTGGCGTTGGTTACATCAATGAAGGTGTATTTGAAAGCCATAGCATCTCCTAGGAAGGATCCGCGACCGCGCGCTGAGACTGGCCACTCCGACTTCATCTTGAAGCAGCTTCTCTCAACGAATGGCTGCATTGAGCGACACGTCAAATTAACCGCCGTCGCTGGAAACCAAGACTGCAGATGTGGGACTCCCCGCTGTAGTAGGAGTCGACCCGCGTACCGGCCGTTGGCGCGATGCTCGCCGACCTGGCGCCCCCGTTAGCCTCGTCTGGTCTTCGGGGAACTGGATCGGAGCATTGACACTATTTCATCAGGGAAATCACAATGGCGATCACCCCAATTGCCGCAAGGGTAACGATCACAAAGAGCAGCATGGGCTTGTCCGAGCTGGGTAGTTCAGCATCCTTCAAGCCATACGCAAATGCTATCGGGTGCGCACTGATTTCATGCCGGATTTCGTCCTACAGGCGGTTCGTCGTTGCGAGATACCATGACAGCAAGTCGGGGATGCGCCTGCCGCCTCGGGATTTGCGCGTAGGCCGCATGCGGCCAGCCTGAGACCTTTCATTGAGCAGAAGGCACCCGCAACGCGGCCGCCTACATCGCAGCTGCGCGTGGCGCGTTCCCTTGCTTGACTCTCCACAAAACGGAGGAGCGGGCATTCCACCGGGCCGGTTTGAGCCAATCTAATCAAGGCCAGCAGCCTGCGTCGTGCCAACGAGTAATGCCAGGGGCAAGGCAAGGAAATGGAGACGGTTGACATGAAGACCCACGGCGCTCGCGGGTGGACCCCACTTGAGTCAGAACTGACGTTCTAATGCGTCGCCCCGCCTAAGGCGCAGGCTCTTGTCCGTGTCAACCTATGTCAGGACTTGACACGCTCGGGCACGGCGGGAATGGCCTACACTGGTTGTATAGTCACCCAATAGGAGGCGCCATGGTTGCCTCGCTAGTCGTCCTGCTCGTCGGATTAGCGCTATGCGCGATCGTTGTCTGGGTGCTCCGCGAACATGATCCGACCCTGCTATCGGCACAACAGCGTGCCGTCCAGACATGGTTTGACCACCTGATCCATCGACACTAAGGGCTTATCGTCAAATCATCGCAGCCCGCCACCCGGCGGGCTTTTTGCTGTGCGCAACCTAGCGCCCGATGACCACCTGGAAGACCACGCCGGTCGGAACGGCGACGAGAAAGTAATCCCCGCCAACGCCCACCCACTGGTATCCGCGCGGCGGAGGCGACAGCCGATAGGCGCGCCAGTCATCGATCACGTACTGACGCTGACGGTATTCCGGGGGGACCCTTTCACCCTTGTGCCAGCTGCCAGGGCCCGGACGATCGGCGCGACGATCAGGGCCATACCTTTCGTCCATCTGTTCCCTGCCCCTGTCACCTTCCCAGCCTCTGTCACCTTGCTGATGGTGGTCACCATGCCGGCCGCGGTCGCTGTAGCCGTGCTGGCTATCGTGATCTTGTCCCTGATCATGACCCATGGGTGGCCTTCCGCGATCATCGCCGCCAGGCCCCCTATCTTGGGCATAGCCCGCAATCGAAGTGAGAGTACACGCCGCCAGCGCCAAGCTGGCGAACACCTTGATCTTCCGCATCTCGATCTCCTATAGCCCACGTATGAGGACCTATGCGATTCAGTCTATCCCGCCCCCCCGCGCCGACACGTTACGAAATCGTAACGTGTGCATCACAAGACCATTGGCGCCCTCACCCGCGCATCTTAGGCGCAACGCACGGACAGCAAGAACGCCGGCGAACTGAGCTCTCGCCTGACAAGGTAGAGAATCACCCCCCTGCGGGTGCTTGCGCGGCCAGAGAATCCAACAAGTCATTGATTTTAAATAGATTAGCAATGCCATGAGCAACCAGCCTCCCTTACCCACCTCAAGAGCGCAAGGCGAGAAGTGATCCTGCGCTCACCAACGTGAGAACGGACCCAAGAGAAGCATCGCCTCACAGCCGCGCGTGCCAGAGAAGTGCTGCCGAAGGTACCCGGCCGATCTATTCGACCGCTGGGAGAGCGTTTGGCATGAGGGCCGGTTTGATCTCGTCCCCGACTGCGTAGGAACGCACCACATTCGACACGATGAACAAGGCAATCGGACGGTAACGCGGGAGGACTACGCAGAGATTGCTAAGGTCCAACAAGAACGCCCCGGCATATATGTCGTCGTCCATGACCACTCATTCGAAGATAATCGAGCCTGGTTTCGCTTCGCGTTTAAGTGGACTGATACCGGCACGGGTGAGCCGCGCAGTCGAGCAGGCATGCAGTCTTACAGGATCGAATCGGGCAAGCTCTCCGCAGGTCAAATAAGGCTTCCGATGGCCCGGCGGTGTCGCCTCTGAAGCGGCGTCCGCCAGGGCTTGCTACGGACGGATGCGCAGGCGCCATGGTCTCGTTATCTGCGCCGGCCGTCCAGCCGAGCATCGGTGGAAAACCGGGCAACTACCCAATCGAATCCGGAAGCGTAAGCGGTGAGCGCATCTCCATCGAAGCGAGCCACTGGCTCGGAAATCAGGTGCGTATGGAGGGTCGCATTCATAGCCCAACCAGGATGTCCGGCACCTATACGCAAACAGCGGCCGCTGGCGCTTGCCAATGGGACGCCACGAAGAAGTCATCAGGAACGATCCTAAACCGAGACGACAGGCACGCCCACCGGCAACTCGGCGCCCCCCTTCCCCGATCAGCCGCAGTGCCGCGACTCGCCTCCCAGGTCGCGGCAATTTTTGTGCGGTACAACCTGTCCTGGAAGGCCTGTGGGACCCCGCCCTCTGGCGGCCGGCGGCGGCCGCGCCTACAACGGATGCAGAAACCCCACCGGAGCTCAGTATGCCGCCGCGCGCTCGTCACGCCAGGGGCCCCTCAGATTTGAGGCTGCCGTTTCCTGCGCATATGATGGAAACTGAGGCGGCGCCACTCGCGCCACGAAGGAAGGCGCCATGACCGCATCCCCCGGTGGAATCAACTGCGACTTCACAATGAAAGCCCTCCGTATCGCTTCCTTTTTCCTCGCTACAGCCGCGCTATCCGCTCAAGCAGTTGAAGCGCCTGACAGCCAATGGCAGCGCGTTGGGTTGTCGCTATCCGAGCTTGTTGCACGTGGTTACGGCATTGCCGCGGTTACGAACGACTCGACTCCAATCGGGGTAGCAACCGAAACGTTCTTCCTCCAAAGGGGCGAAAGCGCGTACAAATGCATCGAGGTTCATGCCTATGATTCCAAGGCGAAAAAATCTGCAGTGCTTTTTGATTGCTTTGAACTCGTTACGCCCTACGTAACGCCTCGCACCAAGTGAGGCAAGTATGCGGGACAGGGCGCGCCGTCATGCGTCACCCTACACAGCCTATCTGCACACCCCTGCCGCCGCCTTCAGCCTGACCTCGTAGCCGGCACGCAGCGCCAGCTCGCCCAGGTCCTTGTCGCGCCGGCGCTCGATGAAGTTGAACAGCCAGCGCACGATGGCCCAGTCGGGCAGGCCGCAGGCGAACACAACGCCGAACAGCGCCACCAGGCCGATGTAGTCGTGCATCCGGGCCTGCAGCCCGAACTTCTGCACGACCGCCGCGCCGGCTACGGCAGCGCCGCCAATTGGTTCGGGCATTTGTGACCCCGGCAAAGAAGAAGCCAGCTCGGGGCGAGCCATGGCTTTGCGTCATTGCTGCCTATCCGGGCAGCGCGGAAACTGGCTTTGTGTGGAGAAAATGCTGAGGGGTGGGGAGTCATTCGAGGAACCCAAACGATCCCCCAATATTGGGGAATCAAAGAACGCAGACCGGCCGTACACTGCTTCCAACGTGTGCACCGCACCATGAGGCCGCTATGAGCATCTTCCTGCTGGGCTTCCTCGTCTTCGAGGCGCTCTGGTTCTTCCCATTCCGGAAGGTTTTCCGGACGGCTCGCTTCGAGTCGGGCTACGAGTATCTAGCCCTGATACCTGTATTTGGGCCTCTGGCCTGCGTCTGGATTCTCGCATTTAGGCCTTGGCCGCTGAAGTCGAGACTGGTGCGCACGCTGGCGCCCTAGACGAAAAAGCCACCCGGAGGTGGCCAAGAGCAGCAGCCGGTCAGGGCTGCGGAAAAGAGAAAGCCACCCGAAGGTGGCTGCGTTCCGGCAAATCGGTTCTGGTTCTACTGTGGTCGCTTTATCTGTGGAAGCGACTCCTGGAATCCGTGGAGCAAACAGCCGACGAGCGCCGGACCGTAGTTGCTATCCGGACTATCTGGGATCTTCCATTCGAAGAAGCCATCCTCGGCAAAGGTTGCGTTCCCCTGATCCTCGATCAGAATCACGTGGAATGGGACCAGCCGGATCATCTCATCCGCGCCTAGAATGAAGCGCGAGAATTGGTACCGCCCCACGAGGCGTCCATCCCACTTCGCAAAGCCGAACTGGGCATAAACGCGGCCGAAGCTAGTATTGAGCTCGAAACTCTCTCTCTCGTCACCCGGCAAAGCTGGGCCTTCCACCGCGGCGCGGGCCATGAATCCCTCCTGAGCAAGACATTCGCCCACGAACTTCATGAACCGCCTCGCCTGCGCGCGAAGCATCTCGGCGCGCATGGCGTTTTTCTTGGCGGCGTCGCCCTGCACTTTTGTGGCTTCCATGTCAGCTTCATGAGAGTGAAGTGATGCTCAGTCTCCGACGCGCTGGCGGTGTCTGCAATAGCCCTTTATGGGGGAATGTAGATCGCTGGATCGGGGTGGTGTGGCGAAACGACAAATACGGAAATCCCACAAGAGGAAATGCGCCATAGGACTGGCGACAATGGTTTCCAGCAGCAGGCACACGGGCCCGGGGAGACTCCGAAAGCACCGATCCAATCGTTGCTGCTACCCACGCCCCTTTGATGGTGCGCGTCTCGCCGGCATCCTGATACGTAAACCTCCCAAATGCAGTGCCGCGAGCATATTGGAATGCAAATGACTGCCATACCAATTGAGCGTGAGGCCGCGAGATGGTTGCCGACGCCAAGCGCGTTCGCGTCGCCGCAGAGGCCCGCGCCGCCGGTATGCAGCATGTGCAATGGCCGAGGCGAGATCAGCGGCTTCGTCGGCGCCGATTGCGGGCTACCAGACTGATCCGTGCCCGGACTGCGCCGCTCGCCGGCGCCGTGCGAACACCCCAATAGGATAGCCAACTACGACGATATCTCCTGCGAGACATGCGGCCACGTGCTGACGGATGAACAGACCCGCGTTATCGAGTTTGTCTGCGGTCAATATGAGCACCGCGGACTAACTGGCGGCCCCAATGCCTTGCGGCCCCTCTTGGCCGGCCATTCTCGTGACGTGACGAAAATGGCCGCCGACCATATCGGTGATGCCACCGAAAAGGCCGCAGAGCAGCCCAGCGAGGACAAGCGCGATGCCGAGCGGTATCGGTGGTTGCGTCGGGCCGGAAACACCAAGGCTATAGCGATAGTTGACGCGGCTTGCCTTGTGGAGATGGACGCCGCCATGCGCGCCGCAATCGCCAAGGGAGAGACGAAGTGATCGCCGCGCGCAATTCAGCAGCGGCCCTTCTTCGCTTGCCCAGGCGGGCAAAAGGACTCATTCCCGCCTTGGTCAACTCGACAATTCCCCTTCTTGGCTTGCCCGGGAGGGCAGCCGTTGCCTTGGCCACCGCCGTAGCCATCGTCATAAGGAAGCACTGCACAGCCGCTGAGCAGTGCGCCACAGGTGATCAGCAGCAAAAGAATGGGTTTCATGGCTCGTTTCGCAGGGGAGCTATTGATTTCGAGACAGCATACCAGTCGCAATCCACCTCATCGCGAACACGGGATGCGAAGCAATTCAATGATCCGCCGCCATGCCTCGAGTGCTCGGCCACTGACCGTTACCGTCACTATCGTGACTCTGCGCCACACCCTCACTGAGGCCGCCCACATCGCACTTCCCCAGCCCGAATGCATCTTCATACGGGGACGCGACGCAAAGCCTGAGAAATGCGCCGCAGGCAACGGCGATGGCGAGAACGGTGATCATTGGTCGGCAATCGAATTTGGGCGTCGGGGGCAAACAGGCTACCAGCATCAACCAATTTCGATTGCAAAGAATAGTCAACAAAAGCCGAGGTGTTCGCAAGATCCGCCGCAAATACAAGACGCTCGGCTTCTGCTGCGGCGCCATGGGCTTCAGAAGGCTGCTTCCCAGGTGGGCAACATGGTGGCCACCTTTCCCTGCGCGCGCCAGCCTGTTGCGGACTCCGCAAAGTGCGCCATTTCGTGGGGCCGAACGTGGGGCTGCTATGGGGCCGGAGCGCCGATGATAAGTGAAATGGGATGTAGCAGAGCGCAACGAGGCGATTGCCACAAATCACCTGCTAAGCCTTGTGGGGCCTAGCTTTGCAGGCTGAAGTGATGCGGAAATGCGGGAGTTGAAACGAGGCGAATAAGTGACGTAAAAAAGACTTTGGTGCGAGGAAGGGGACTCGAACCCCACCAAGAACCGCGACAGAATGCGGCTTTCCAGGAGGTACAGCAGATTCGTGCGAATTGCGTGCGAACGACATTCAGTGCCAGTCGACGAACAGTTCGAGTCTGACGGGTAGACTCGAACCCTCACTCCAGATTGCAGGCCGCGGGCCAGTCAGCCTCGGCAACCTTTCGGCGCTGCATCTCGGCGACCACCGCCTGCTTCGCGGCGAAGCAGACGTCCATCTTGCTGTTCAGGTCCGCAAGCTGCCGGTCGTAGTGGGTGTACATCGTGGCGTTGTTGCTCGACATGCCCTTCGCGTAAGCAATCGGCTGGGTCTTCAACTTCAGCGCCTTGTACTCGTAGTCCGGCTGGCTGCATTCCATCAGCAGCACAGACTTGGGCAGCTTCTTCAGCGCCGCCGGGTTGGGCTTCTCGCAGTCCGCCATCGCTGCGCCCGCCACCAGCGCGGCGGCTACAAAGACCAGTCCTTTCATTCGTCCGTTCCCCCCAAGGTGAGGTGAGCCACCTGGCTCACCGGTTTGTATCGCTGCCCGTCGCCGTTGATCCATCGGCCGTAGCGCTTGAAGATCATTTCCGTGTTCTTGTGGCCCATCTGCCGGGCGACCCACAGCGGGTTCTCCCCCTGAGACAGCAGCAAGGAGGCGAAGGTGTGCCG
Organism: Cupriavidus sp. GW821-FHT02F09; assembly: GCF_059421605.1. NCBI lineage: Bacteria > Pseudomonadati > Pseudomonadota > Betaproteobacteria > Burkholderiales > Burkholderiaceae > Cupriavidus > Cupriavidus sp. GW821-FHT02F09. The sequence continues at coordinate 107,054 of NZ_JBWKVH010000001.1, read as the reverse complement.
GGTCTGGTAGCTGTTCCGCCGCTTGACTTTGGCCTTCGTCACCACCCTCACCCAAGCGTTGGACCAGCTGTTCGAGTCCGAATACCGGTCTTTGCTGTTCGGCTTGGTGATAACGTACTTCGACTTCGCGTAGCTGACCTCCTTCAGCTTCTCGATGGCCTCACGCGCCGGCGCTATCAGTTCGATCACCCGCAGCGCCGCCGCTGTCTTGCCGCCTTCCTTGGCCACACCCTCCGCCACCGCCCGGTCGACCGTGATCGTCCCGGCCTTCAGGTCTACCTGCTCCCACTCCAGCGCGATCAGTTCGCTGGTGCGCATGCCGGTGAAGAAGGCAAGCATGAGGCCATACCGGTACGGCAGGTGGGCCGCCGCAAGTATCGCCTTGATCTCTTCCAGGTTGCAAGGGTTGATCTCGTAGGCCTCGCGCTTGCGCACCTTGCCGGCTACCCGAGCCACCTCGATCAGCTCCAGCGGATTCTCGGTGATCTCGCGGTCTTGTAGGGCCAAGGCGATCGCACCCCGCAACGGGGTCAAGATGTTCCTGACCCGCTTGGCCGAGACCTTCATATCAGCGATCCATTTGCGCAGGACCGCCGGGTTCACATCACGTAGGGGGGATTTTTTGAGGGTGGCGTAGTGCGCGTCGATGACGCGCTGATAGCCCAAGACAGTCGAGTGGGAGAGCCCGCGACGGCAGGTCTCCATGTACTCTTTCAGGTAGTCGCCCAAGAGCTTGTTGCCGGCCACAACCGTGCCGAACACTTTCGCCTTTGGGGAGTCGGGGAAATGAACACCATAGTTGAACGCGCCCTTCTCGATTTCGAGGAGGATCTGGGAGCGCAGGCGCTCCGCGTACTTGATGTTCTTGAGGGTAGGCTCGATGCGGAGTACCTCGCGGCACTCCACACCGTGGTAAGAGAATGCAATCTGGATGCTCTGGGAATTGGTGTGGGTGCGAATGCGCACGCCTACAGGCAACTTGACGTCTCGATCCATTTCTCGACTTCCTTCAGGTTGACCCAGATCCCACCACCCTGCACCTTCTTCGACTGCTTGCCGTCCACCCAGACTCCGGCAGAGCGGCGGCAATGGATTGTGTGAGGGGATTCTCCGGTCAGTTCGCAATACCGCTTTAGGGGTACCCAGCGGATTTGGTGTTCGTTGCTCATGTTGCTCGCCTTTGTTCTTATTGTTTTCAGCGAAGGAGGCCGGGTTGCCGGCCTCCTAGTCTTGCGCGTCTCGAAGTTTACCCTGGCTGCGCTTCCTCCAATTCGAACTTCTCCCGGAACTCCACAAGCGGCCGGATGTAGATCTGGCCGCCGCCGGCCGGGCGGTACACCGCCATCGGCTGGCCAGTGGCTTCGCCCTTGCCGACCGCCAGCAACTCGTACCGCCCACCCTTGTAGTGCTGGAAGATCTGGCCCAGCGGCGGGAAGCCGGAGCCGATCTTGCGGACGGCGTACTCGTCGGTGCCCTGGTACACGCAAGGCGCCTTGGTCACCTCGAAGCGCTCCGGCCAGAGCAGCGCCGCCTGCAACTGGAACTGCGTGCCGACGGGCATCTTGCCCTCCTCGGCCGCAGCCGCCGGTTCCAGCGTCTGCCGGCCGTCATGTAGGAGCCAGCCTGAGGGGCGAAGGAAGTCGGCCAAGCAGGTCATGATCGCCTGGAACTCGGGCAGCTCCAGAATGCCGATATTGACTGTGGTTTCAGCCATCACTTCGTCCCTTCCGCGCGCAACGCCTTGATACGGCTGTACAACGGCCTGGCGGCGCCATGCTCGAAGAGCATGGCCAGTTCATCCCACTCGCGCAGGATGCCGGCGAACGCGGGCACCTTCTTGGCGATTCTCGGGAATACCTCGCGGATCTCCGGCACCTTCTTGACCAAGCGGTAGCACCGGCCGAAGTCGGAGTTGTCGTGGGGTGCGTCGAAGTTACCCTTCGTGGCGCCAAGGAAGATCGCAGCCATGGTTTCCGACGACACCCCGGTGTCCTGGCTGCGCAACCAATTGCCCAGCTTGCGCAGGGCCTTTTCGCTATGCAGGTCGTTCATCAGTCGTCCTCCCCTTCTTTGCGGATGGTCACGTCACCTTCCTCAAAGTAGTAGGGCTCGACCGACACCAGGCGGATGCCGTCACGACCGTCGAGGATCGGCCAGCCTTCTTGCCCGTTGCCCTTGGTGAACGCCTCGACCGCACACCACTCGGTCAGCGACAAGTGCAGCGCCTTGACGCACAGCTGGGCGAGCACGGCGTCGCGGACATTGCCGTGGCGGTTGATGTTGTCCTGCGCGGCGCGGGGGCCGCAGAAGTTGTTGATTTCGTGCAGCATGTCGAGCGTCTCGGGGCGGTCGTCGAGCTCGACAACCACTTCGTGACAGAGCGTGCCGTATTCCAGGGTGAATCGGGTCCAATTTGCTGCCTTCATGACAGTCTCCTATTGGGTGCCCGGCCGAAGCCGGGCGGGTTGCTTCAGTGGTTGGAAAGGCAGATGACGGCGATGCCGGCAAACATTGAGCCGGCGGTCAACACGAGCATCACGGCGGCCCAGTTGCGGAGCAGGCGCTTGATGTGGCGGAGGCTATTCACCTTAGACACCGCCACCCGGCTGCGCCACAGCGCGCACCAGCGCCATGATGCCGGTCTGGATGTCGGTCTTGCCGATCGCAGCCCAGCGCAGGGGCTCGGCTGCCTGGAAGCGGCGCAGCTCGATGCACTCATCGCTGGCGCCCTGTTCCCACGGCTGATGCGTGGTCGACTTCTTCGCCTCGTGGATCTTGGTCTCCAGTTGCGTGCTCAGGAGGCCAGCCAAGCTAGCCTGCAGTTGCAGCAGCTCGGCGCCCTTCTGCTTGATCTGGTTCATCAGGTTGACCTCGACTTCGCCGAGTTCGCGATAGCCGGAGATCTTGCGGTGTTGATTTTCCATGGAGGTTTCCCCTCTTCTAGTGGTTGCCGCAGGGCCGCTGCGGCGCCGGTGATCAGATGCCGTTGAACGCGGCTCGGGCCTTGTCCACGCGGTGCAGGATCGGCGGCACTTGTGCGCGGACTGACGCGAACAGCGAACGGAGGCCGGCTTCGTGCGGCTTCATGTAGTGCTCACCCATGTCCTTGTAGAACCATTTGATGAAAGCGTCGTCACCGTAGCCGACAAGTGCCTCCAGGGCGCGCAGTTCAGACTCGGTGAGTGTCATGGTTGCGCGAGCCTCGATACGCGCAGGCAGGACCTTGATGTTCGCCATTACTGCACCGCCTCGGCGTAGCTGGCCAGCGCCGCCTTGCAGGCTTCCTCCTGCGTCCAGCCCTGACCCTGCGCGATGACCTTACGGTCCGGGTCGTCCTCAGCAGGCTTGCTCGTGATCCACACCATCCACTCGGTCTTCCGCGTGTAAGCCAGTTCGAAGTAGCAGTACGGGTTGTCCTCCAGCATCCCCGCGTGGAGCGCGGTCAGCTGCTCCAGCGCCGACAGCTTCACCGCCTTGGGCTTCGGTTCAGCCTTCGGCAAGTGCTTCGCCGTGGCGCGGTCCTTACCCTCGCCCGCGGCCTTGGCGACGGCCTGCTCCAGCTTCTCAGCGGCCTGCTCGGGGTGCTTCTTCATGGTGGCCATGGCCAAGGTTGACGAGACTTTGCCCTCAGCCACCAGCTTGCGGATGCGGTTCGAGGCGCCGGCCAAGGTCAGGAGCTCGCCGACGTACGGCGTCGTCAGGCCCAAGCGCTTGGCGATCGCCGGCTCGTCCAAGCCGTAGCCAACCAGGCGCTTGCACACCTCGCCGACTTCGATCGGCTGCAGGTGGCGGCCAGCGTTGCTGGTCACCAACGCCACGGTAATGTCTTCGAGCGTCGTGCCCTTCGGCTTGGTGACGACAGGCAGGATGTTGATCTCGGCGCCTTCGCTGTTAGCGAGGTCAACCGCTTCGAGCCGGGTGTGACCGTCGGTCACGTAAATCACATTTGCGCCGTCCTCGACCGCCACGTAGCCGGCCAGCGGCTTGTCTTGGTGGTATCCGTTGGCCAGCATGGAGTCGGCCAGCAGCCGCACCTGGGCGCGGTGTTCCTCGTTGCGGATGCGGACGTTGAAGTTGGGCAGGACTTTGATTTGGTCGCGCTGCACGCGCCACAGGTCGCCGGACGATGCGCCGGCCTCCTTCATGGCCGCTTTAACGTTGCCGGCGGTGAGTTCTTGGTTGAAGGTGGGCACTTTAAAGTTCCTCTTATTGTTGTTTTGGTGTTACGTCAGAAGCGGGTCCATTGTGTGCAGCCGGTGCGCTTGCCCGGCAGGAGTATGCCGCGCGGCCCAACTGTGTCGCTGGGGACGATGCCTTGCTTCGTGCACTGCCACTCCTCGGACTGCAGGCTGATGCTCGGCTTGCAGGCAGCAAGCGCGAGCGTGAGAACGATGACCAAGCGGCGCATCACTCCTCCGTCAGGGCCACGTACTCGGACTTCTTGATCTCGCGGAAGCAAGCCGGCGGCGTGAATGGCTCGGTGGCGCTCTCCGGGACCTGAACAACCACAACGCCATCGACGATGCCTGCCGTCGAGACCGCCAGGCTTCGGCCGCTCGGGATGTAGGCACCAGCGTCGAAACGCCGCAGGATGAAGTCCGATCCGTTGAAGCCGCCCACGGCGAGCAGGTCCGCAGCCAACTGCTTGCCCGCCTTGCGGTTCTTCATCGGCCGGTACTCGACGTAGCACTCCCCCTTCTCTGAGTGGCGGCCTGTCTCCTTGGTACCTTCCGGCGCCGGCCGCCCTTCAAGGAACAGCAGTGCGTACGGCTGGCTGTCACGACCGAGCATCAAGCCGTCTGCTCCGTAGTCCTTCTCTACCTTCAGCCTGCGCAGGCGGTGGGCATTCGCCATCGCCAAGGCATCCGCCTTGACGCGCTCGCCTTCGGCACCTTCAACAATGAAATAGCGGCGGCGGACTGGTTGGTTGTTGTTCATTTTCTTCGTCCTATAGGAAGCGGGCCAAGCCCGCCTTGGGTTAAACAGCGATGAGGTGGTCGGCGAACGAGTCGACCAAGTCGTTGTGGGAAATGAGCAGAACCTGCGAGAAGTCTGAGCCGGCGACGGTGCCCAGCATGGCGGACTCGCGCCCGTCATCCATGGCCGCTCCCGGTTCATCGAGCAGCAGGAAGCGCGCGGCCGGCAGGAAGGTCTTGGTCAGCGCGATGCGGATCGAGAGGCCAAGCGCGTCCAGCGTCGAGCCGGACAGGCCCTCGACAGCCTGGCCGTCGACCTTGAAGCCGTTGTCGGCCCGGGTCACCGTCGACTGCACGCCGCGGATCTGCGAGAAGTAGCGGCTCACGGCTGCCAGCACCACGTTCCACAGCTTGTCAGCGATCACCGGGCGGGCTGCCCGGATCTTCTTGATCAGGGTGGAGTTGAAGTTCATCTGCTCCAGCTCGACCTTGGCCGCCGCCAGCTGCTGCTCCAGCAACTCGACCGCCTTCAGGCGTTCCTTGTAGACCGCCTCTGCCTGGGCAAGCGTCGCGCGCAGGCCGCGCAACTGAACATCCACTTCCCGCGCGGTCTCGATCGCAGCCTGCTCGTCGACCACCAGCTTGCGGTAGGTAGCCAGCACGCCTGCCTCAAGCTCTGCGATCTTCGGCTCGGCGGCCTCCCAAGCCTCGGTCAGGTCAAAGAGCTCCTTGACCAGCTTGGCATGGCTCTCCTTCGCCGCATCGAGCCGGCCCTGAGCGACCTGCGCCGCTTTGACCGTGGCCTCCAGCCCCCGCAGCTTGCCCGCCCAGTCGGTCAGGTCCGCCGTCGGCACATCACCCTTCCAAGCCGCGCGGGCCGGGTAGTTCGAGCGATCGACCGTGACGAACTCAGCATTGCGGTCGATCACCGGGTGGATCTTACGGGCCGCCGCGGCGATCCCTTCGCAGGCCGCCAAGTTCTCACCGGCCTCGCGCGTCACGGCGCCGAACTGAACATGCTCAGCCTCCAGCGCCTTCACCTTGGCCTCGATCGCGGTGTTCTTCGCGACCACCTCCGGCACGTTCTCCAGATCCTTGCCGCACAGGCCGCAAGCCGACTGGGTGATCTTCATGGCCAGTTGCGCGCGGATCTCGCCCTTGATCTCGGCGATCTTGGCGTTGGCGTCGGCTTGCTTCTTGCGCTCGCCGGCCACGAAGGCGTGGAAGCTGTCTTCGTCCTCGTCCCAGACGTCCTCCGGGTACACCAGCCCGGTGACCTCCTTGTGGGCGCGGATGCGGGCAGCGACCTGGTTGTTCGCTTCGATGCCAGCGCGAGCCTCGTCCAGTTGGGCGTCGGTCACGTCGCACTTGGCCTCGCCGGTCAAGCGGCGGATGGTCGCCGCTTCCTGGTCGACGCGAGTGCGCATCGCCTCGATCTGTGCCGGCAGGCGGCTCATGGTTGCCACGTAGCGCTCGGACTCGGTCACCTCGGCGTCGAGCGCGGCACGCTGCGCCTTGTAGCCCGCCTGCGCCCCTGCGGCGTCGGCCGCCTTGAACTGCAGCGACTCGATGTCGGCCTCGACCACCGCCGTATCAGGCTTCTCCGCCTCTACCCCGGCTTGCTTCTCGGCAAGCATGGTGGCCAGCGTCGAGACGCGCTCCTCCACCGCCTTGGTGTTGCCGGACGGCAAGTGGGTCTGGATCAGCGTGATGATGCGGTCGATCAAGTCGAAGTCGGCAAGGCTCTCGATGAGTGCCATCGTCTCCTTCGCGCCGCCTTCCAGCGCACCGCGGATTGCGTTCTGGTTGGCCAGCATCAGCTTGCCGGCCGTGTCCGCCGTCGTGCCCAGCAGGCGCTCGACGAACTTCACCGTCTCGGTTTGGCCGGTGATCTTCTCGCCGTCGAAGTTGATTTCAGCGCCGGACTTGCCGCGCGTCACGGTGTAGGTCGTGCCGTCGAAAGCGAATTCGAGCTCGACCTTCAAGCTGTTGACCGGCTTGCCGTGCGTGACGACCTCGTCGAGAGACTGCGGCAGCGCCCGGGCGCCGAATAGCGCGTAGGAGATCGCCTGATAGATCGTGCTCTTGCCGGCCTCGTTCAGGCCGCGCAGAGCGTTGACGCCTTGACCGAAGTCGAGGACGCGGTCTTCGTGCTTGCGAAAGTTCTTCAGCGTCAGCTTATTCAACATGGTGCTTCTCCAAGAGGTTCTTCACAACTTCGCCTTCCTCGGGCGTCAGCAGTTCGAGCACGGCGCCCAGCACATCGAAGCTGCGCACATCCTCGGCGGTGATCTGCAGGTCTTCACCGATGTCGGTCTCGCCGATCTTGACGGCGTTGGTGATGACGAAGGCCGGCGACTTCGAGCGGAATTTCGAGATCAGGCTGATGACGTCGGCAGCCTGCGCGGCATCGGCCTTTCCTTCGACGCGGATGAAGTTGGCGTCGCCCTGGTACGACGGCAGATCGTCCCACTGGACTCGTGCGAAGTCCTGCTCGGCGAACCACACCGGGTCAAGCTCGACGCCGGCGCCGGTGATGCGCAGGCCGCACTTCTCGTCGTTGCCCAGGCAGTCCGCGACCGAGCTGGGGATCTGGTTGCCTACGACCAACACCGCCGGCGTCGAGCCCTTGGGGCGGCCCAGCATGTGGTACTCGTACTGGTGGACGTGGCCGAAGACGATCGTGCCAACGCGCTGCGCCAGCTTGCGGGCTTGCTCCTCGGAGACGTCCAGGCTGTGGTCGCTCTGCTGCGCGAAGCCGTTGTTGTAGTTGGCATGCAGGAACAGATAGCTCGTCCCGTCTGGCACATTCTCCAGTTCCATGTCCATCAGGTCTTGGTTGGGGACATGGCTGATGACGTACATGTTGTCGCGGATAGGCTGCGCGCCCTTGATCACCGTGACCCGCTCCGAGAACCCCTGCTCAAGCAAGCGGCCGAGGAACTCAGCGGCCGACAGCTTGGTCGAGTCCTTGCTAAGGTCATGATTTCCCAAGCCGAGGTACAGGTGCGACTCCGGGTTGATGGTGAACCAGCCGCTCAGCAGCATGTACGTCTTCGACAGGTCGTGCAGGGGGATCTGGTATTCGTCGAACAGGTCGCCGTTGATCAGCAGGTCGGCGTCGCGGACGTTCTCTACCAGCAGTTCTCCGAAACGCTCGATGATCTGCTGGCGCAGGGCATAGGCCGAGGTGGGCGTCGTGCCGGCGCTGCGGGTAACACCGATGTGCACATCTGAAAGGACGTAAAGCGGTTTCATGTTGACCTCCTTGGATTTGTTATGAGTGCCTCGGTGAGAGGCAACTTCGCGAGTCGACTAGCTAGACCAGATCCGCTCCAGCCGAGTCGGCGTGCCGCTTCAGCGAGGCAGACCTGCTCGCCACCCACTCTCAACCAGCGGGTGGTCCGGCGGTTTAGGGCTTGCTCTATGGGCGTAGCCCATTTGCAATTCTCGGGGGTGTAGTCTCCGTTGACCTCGCGCCGTTCGAGCGTCTTTCCAGCCGGGCGTTCGCCCATGTCGGCTAAGAACGCCTCGAAATTCTTCCAACGCGCGCACACTGCTATGCTCCGGCCGCCGTAGTTCTCGTAGTCCTTCGACTTCGGGTTGGCGCAGCGATCACGCATTGCGCTCCAGGAAGCGTAGGTGCGAGTGCCAAACATTCCGTGCTTCGTCTGCGACTTGCCTAACGCCGCGGTGTGGCGACGCCGGGCGCAGCCGCAGTTGGTGCTGATTTCATACTGGAGCGACGAGGCTTGAACCTGACGCTCCGTCCCGCAAGAGCAGCGGCAAGCGATCTTGGTCGTGCTTACCGCTGTCGCAGCGGTAAGCACGGTCCATTCGCTGAACACATCTCCAGCCGCAATCTGCATCGGCCAAGACCATCGCATACTTACCCCCTCAGCTCGTTAAGCCTAGCTCTCAGCTCAGGCTCCAGAAAATCCTGGAGCTTGGCGTACGTCGGGAATTCCCGCAGGTCCCACGACCCACCGGTGCGCGTCCGGAATACCTCGAAAGGAACCAAGCGCCAGGCGCTACGCTTGTGGGCTACTACGATCCAGACCTTGCCGCCGGCAAGTTGGCGCTTGTACAGCTTGCCGATCGCCTCGGTGTCGAAGTTTTTATGGGGCAGTCGGTAGTCGTGGTCGACCTCCTTGACCTCGATCACGCCGTGCAGCTTCGGCATGAACACCGCGAAGTCCCCGATCTGCGAGCGGAATCGGCCGCCGGCCGATCGCGCATCCAGGATGCGCTCCCAGTCGAACAAGGCGCTCTCCTCGCCGAGCTTCTTCAGCAGGTCGCGGACCTTGTCCTCAGCCCACTTGCCGCGCTGGCCGGGGCTCTTGTTGTATGTCGATTTTTCCGAATTTGACATGATCGCTTTGTTATTGTTTTTGTGCGATTCAGTTGGATCAGTTCAGCGAACTGGGTACTGCCTTTAGCGTCAATCCGTTCTCGACGCAGTAGGTGACAAAGCCTTCCCCTGTATCGACCACCATGTAGTCGCCGTCCGCATCGAGCAGGCATTCGGCCACGTCATACAGGCCCCCGTCATCAAGGATTTCCAGTAGTCCGATCGCCACGTTGCGCGCGATTGCCGGCAACGCACGGAGCGACACTGGGCCATTGCGGTTGACGTAGTCGGATAGCATCACGTCGAACAGCGATGTCGGCGTGTCGTGGAAATGAACACCCTCTTTGGTGCAGATCTCCAGCACCAGAACGGGCTTGTCGTCGTCGGTGAGGGGTGGGTTGTTCGTTTCAGTGGGAGCTTGCATAGCGTCCTCTTATTGTTTTGGTGGAACGAGGACGCCGAAGCGTCCCGTCCTGCTTTACATCACCGACTCTACGAAAGCGATCGCCGCTTCCGCGTTGATGGCATTGCCATAGGCGCGCAAGCGTCCCACTCGGGAGGGAGCGCCATCAACCAGCGGGAATGTGCCGGATTCAACTGGCCTCCACTTTCCATCCCGGCAGAAGAGCCAGTCAGGATCTGCCCAGAAGCCGTTCGTCGGGCCGGGCCGGCAAGTTGCGCCGCTTGGCAGAGGTCCTGCGGCGAGCCCTTGCGTTCGATCTCCCGCAGCGAACCCTCCAGCGTCCGGACGTTCTTCTCCCCGTCCGCCGATCGGGTCGTCGGCCAGCCCGCCAAGACACCCGCATGATTCAGCGTCAGATTTGGCGTGGTGAAGTCCTGCGACGGCGAGCGCACCGCATCCGCCTGCGTAGGCGTCGGCCAGCCCGCCAGATGCACCACTTGGTTGTTCAGTTGCTCGCCCTTCTTGCCACCACCCCGCTCTGACCAGGGCCGGGCGTTCGCAAACCGGTAGTCCCTGGCTGCGGGCGTCGCCCACCCAGTAGAGTCGGTCGCGGATATTCGGCGAACCGACGCCCGCAGCCGGGAACGGCTGCGCCCCGAAGGCGTAATCCACGGCTTCCATGTCAGTTTGTACAAGGTCGACCCAAGGGTCTGCGTCTTTTGACGCAACTTGCTCTCCAAGGACGATTGGAGGGCGGCACTCGCGGATGAGGTGGTAGAAGTCTGGCCAGAGGTGCCGCTCGTCAACAAAGCCCAGTCCCGCGCCTGCCGAGCTGAAAGGTTGGCAAGGGCAGGAACCAGTCCAGACGGGCCGATCATCGTCCCAGCCGGCTTGCCGGAGGGCATACGACCAGACAGCAATGCCCGCGAAGAAATGGCACTGAGCGTAGCCGCGCAAGTCATTAGGTTGAACATCTCGAATATCTCTCTCGTCAACATCACCAGGCGCGATGTGGCCAGCGGCAATCAGATTGCGCAGCCACTGTGCGGCGTAGGGGTCGATCTCGTTGTAGTAGGCGCCCCGTTTCACTGGGTCGCTCCGGCCGCCCCCAAGCGATGCTCCCGGAACGCCGCGACCGACACCGGCACGAGCGGCTCAATCAGCTGGAACATCGCCTCGGCGTAGACGCGGATCTCCTTCTGCGCATGCGAGTGCAAGCGCAGGGAGAGGAAGTGCATGAGGTTGTGCAGGTTCACCGTGGCGAACATGTGGCTGTACGTGCCAAGAGGCAGCACGGCGCGGGCCAGTTCGCGGGGGCAGCCCATTTCGAGCAGTTCGTGATAGATCTTGAAAGAGTCTTCGCAGGACATGCGAATCATGTCAGCGATTACGTCCGAATGCGGGTGCTGTTCGTCGGTCCGCATCTGCTTGTTGTCCGTCGACTGCATCGTGATGTCGGCGGGGATCGGCACATAGAACTCCTCCGGCAGCTCAGCGTAGCGGGCAGAGATCTCGTTGTATGCCCAGGTGCGGTGGCGGTGCCACTGCCGGAGGCAGAAGATCGGCGCCTTGACGTCGAAGGTGAAAGTCACCGACTCGAACGGGCTCGTGTGACGATTCTTGACCAGGTAATTGAGGAGCTTCGCGTCCTTGCCCTCGTCCTCGCCTGTGCGCCACTCGGCGTCGTAAGAGACGCGAGCATTGCGGACGATCGAGAGATCGGAGCCCATGTGTTCGACCAGGCGAACATGGCCGTGGTCGAGGAGGCGGATAACGTCTTGGTTCATGGATGAACTCTTATTGTTATGTTTGGGGCGGCATTGTGCCGCCCCGGGTTTATATCACGCTGCTACTGCAGCCTTTTCTGCTACCTTCGCCATCAGCTTGCGGTACTCGACCAAGCCGGCCTCCACCGCCTCAGCCGTCGGCTCCTCGCCAATTTCGATCTGCTCCCCGAACGAGGGGCCGAACGAGATCGACGAGACGATGGGCACCTTCATATTGGCGTACGGCGCCACCATGCAGGCATGCACATCCTTCAGGAACGGCAGGAGCTGGTCGAGCATCACCGACCAGACCACTTCATCATGAATCGGTGCGATAAAGCGGCAGTCGTACTTGAAGGGGATGCCTGCCTTCCACATGCGACCCATGGCCATCTTGGTCATCTCGGCCGAGGAGCCCTGCACCTTGAAGTTGACCCCCTGACGATCAGCCTTGCTACGCTCGTAGCCGTCGTCCGATTCAAGCGCTTCGGCAAGGTGGCGGCGGGCGCCCATCATGGTCGTGACAAAGCCCTTCGCGCGAGCCTCCTCGATGACCGAGTCCTTCCACGGCTGCACGTCTGGGAACGCTTCCAGCTTTGCGTCGATGTACGACTGAGCTTCTTCCTCCGACACCAGCAGCGTCTGCGCCAGCTTGGGAGCCATCGCGCCGTACTCGGTCGTGAAGTTGGTCTTCTTGCCCAGCGCCCGGTAGGTCTTCATCTCCGACTTCAGCGGCCCGTCTTGCAGCGCACCGATGAACGTCTCGTAGGACCAGTCGGCTTTGTCCGCCTCCCGACGGCGCACAATCCCGAGCGCCGTCAGGGAGTGCATGTCCTTCAGGTTGTCACCGACGTAGCAGGCCAGCATGTTGGCGTCCTGGCTGTAGTCGGCGATGACCCTCAGTTCCTGCGAGTTAAAGTCGAGCGACACCACCACGGCGCCAGGCTTGTGCGGCACGTAGACCTCCCGGAAGCGAGCCGGTTCGCCGGTCGCCTTCGGATGCTTCGGCAGCTGCTGGTCGTTAGGATCGCTCGCCGAGTACCGGCGCGTATTGGTTGCGCACTGGTTGTGGTTCGGGTGGAGCAAGCCGTCCTTCCAGTGTGCCGCCACCGCGTAGGGCTTGTAGTAAAGGCCGCGGCGGGTCTGCACCATCTTCATGAGGCGGAACGCGTCAAGGACCGGCTCGATCTCGGGCTTCTCCGGGGCGTCGTACTTCAGCGCGTACTGGATGGCCAAGTCGTCGGTCTTCGGCGTGCCCTGCTTCTTGCCCTCCTGGCGCATCTTGTCGGTGGGCTTGTTGAAGAGGCGAATGGGCAAGCCCATCGTCTCATACATGAACCGCTGCAGCTGCTTCGGGCTGCCGGTGTTGAAGTCCGGTTCGCCCTTGAAATGAACACGCACATAGTCTGTGAAACGCTGCGCCCCGGCTTCGTCCGTCACACCAGCGAGCATGGTCGCAAACGTCTCGCCCCCCTCCTCCGCCTTGATGAAAGCCACCAGCTTGTCGATCTTGCGCATCATCGTGTCCAGCGGGCGGTCGAAGACGATAGCAAACGCCTCCTTCACCTGCGCTGGCGTGATGTCAACGCCGTAGGCCGGAGGCACCGAGCCGTCCCAGCCAGCCTTAATCAGGAACTCACGGACCACAGCCCACGACTTGTCGTAGACCTCATCATCCCCGCGCTCCAGCTCGCGCATCTTCTCCAGCGACATCGGCGTGCCTTGCACGTACGCAAGCGCCGTGAGGTAGGCCGGGGCAATTTCGACCTGCTTGTACACGTTCCACGTGTGCTCGATCTGCATCACCACCTTATAGTAGTTATGCAGTGCGATCGTGCAGATCGTGTCGTCCGTGCCGTAGTCAAAGACCTCGGAGGCCGTGAGCTCGTGCATCTTGTACTGACGACGCTCGTGCGGGACCACCTCGAACTCGCCCGGCTCCAGCAACTCCCCCGGCTGATCCTCGAAGCCGGCGGCGTACACCGGCTCCTTGATTGTGTTGGTCACGTCGAACGTGGCCAACAGCTTGCCGCCCGGTGGCAGCGTGCCCACCAGGCCTTCCTTCGTCGTGGTTTCCTGATACGACGTCTGGTCGTAGCTAAGGATCGACTTCGAGCACTGCTTCAGACCAAGCGGACGGTTCTCGTCCACATACGACGCTTCGATCTTCGTGTCGAGGCAGTTCGGCAGGAAGCCGTGGTAGCCGTTGTCGGCCATCTCAGCGCCCCACTCCTGGTGAAGCACCGTCAACTCGAACGCGAGGTTCTGGATGACGATCGGGATCGACTGAGGGATGCTCTCGACCACGTTGCGGATCTGGTCCGACGTCAGGTTCGGCACACCCTCCTCCTCAAGGTGCCGCGTCGTGAAGTACAGGGTGTACTGGTTGTTGTCGCCGAACGTCAGGCCCATCGACACGAGCTCCGAGCCGAAGACGTCGACCTTATCGGCGTCCTTATCGCGCTGTGCCTTCGCCGCCAGCCAATCGTCACTCTCCTCCGGCGTCGACGTCTCGATGTCCAGCGACACCTCCTTCGACGCGCGGATCAGGGGCATCGCCCACTTCATGGCGGCGTCATAGTTGCCGGCGTGGACGAGGCGTGCCTTGCCGCGGTACTTGCGCAGGCGCTCGTCGGTGTTGTCCTCCAACTGCTTGACCATGCCAGCCTTCCATTCGATCTTGCCGATCTTGAAGGCGTTGACCCACTCGGGGTGCATCTTGGCCAGATCCCAGCAGCGCTGGGCCTGCTCGCGCTGGTCGGAGATCCGTGCGCAGATCTTGCACGTTGCCGCGTGGTCGGAGAGTTCCTCCAGGCGGTTGGTCGTGAACAAGTCGATCATGTCCTGCAGACCCTCGTCGCCGTACTTCCGGACGAATTCCTCGAACATGGCAGGGCCGAAGCCCTTGACGCCCTTAATGCCATCCGACGAGTCGCCAACCAGCGCCTTGTAGACCGTGACGTACTTGGTGTCGAACGGGCCATACTTGTTCTCGCCGACGACGCCGTCGATCCACACCTGCACGTTGGCGCCGTACTGGTTGACGCCGTTGAGCACCGTCATGTCGCCGTCGTAGGAACAGACCACGACGTCTTCCTCCAGGTTCTCGGCGAGGAAGGCGACCACATCGTCAGCCTCGACCATATCCTGGCGGGCGGTGATCGCTCCCATGTCGAGCCACTCGCGCTCGATCATGTTGATGAGCTTGTTGAACTCGATGTTGATTTCTTTGGGGCGCTGGCCGCGGTTGGCCTTGTACTCTGGGTCGATGCGCAAGCGCATGGCCTTCGAGCGCATGCCTTCGAACACCATGATGGTGTCGATCGGCTTGGCGCCGGTCTCCTCCATCATGCGGGTCAGCATGTTGACGGCGCATTCGTAGCCATGCTGTGCGCTGTTGACCCAGACCTGCTTGCCGGGCTTCTCCGGGTCCGGGATCTCATAGCCGAACTCTGTGTCCTTGCCGACAAGCAAGGCACGCCAGAGGATAGACGACATGTCCAATACGAGTTTCATGACTGACTCCTAAGTTAGTGGTTGCGCTGTTTGCGCTCAAGCACACCTTGGCAGGCGACGCAGCGGATGCGGCCCAGTTCAAGGCGCACCGCCGGGATGTCATCGGCGCAGTCGATGCAGGTCTTGCCGTCGAAGTCCGGATGGGTCTGCGGGACGTTCTGCTTGCGGAAGTTGGCAAGTGCCCGGGAGTTCATCTCCTCGGCGAGGTCGGTTGCGGCGTCGATCGGATCAGCGTGGCGCTCAGACATTTGCGAGCTCCTGCAGCGTTGCGTCGATCGAGTTGAACAAGTCGCCGATCGTGCCGGAGTTGCCGACCAGGACGTCCTTGTCCGGGTGGAACATCACCCCACCCTCCGACACATGCTGTGCCGCGGTGCCGTCCACTGTGGTCTCTCGGCCCATGATGTGGATGACCGTGCCGCCTTCGCTGCGAATCCACTCCGCCTCGTTCTCGAATCGAACATCCGAGATGACAAAGCCAGCTGCATGCTCCTCGCGGCAGACCCGTGCGTAGACCCGCTTCGCTTGGATCAGCCAGAACTCTGGGTGGATCGAGCGGCCCCACTCGGTGCCCAGCGTCTGCGCCAGCTTGCGATAGCTGCAGCCGAGATCCTGGATGACGGCCTCTTTCGTGACGTGGTCGGTGAACAGATGCTCGGGGAAGCCGAGAACCCCCAGCATGCTTTTGATCGGCGATGCAAAAGCGTAGCGCTCATAGCCATGCGCGTGAACCAGACGCGAGGCAGCGGTGTCCTTGCCGACACCAGCCTTACCGGTGAACCCGATCAGCGGGAGCTTCTTCATGGTGCATTCCTTTATTATTATTTTTGGTGGAATGGTTGTTAAACAGCCGGCGCCAGGCGTAAGACCGGGCGACGGATACTACGGTGAACAACAGGGTGATCTGAATGTTCTCGCTGTGGCTGGTCTGGATATGCCAGATCGGCTTGACAAGGAACTCCCAGACCACGCAGCTGAGGATGAAGCCGCTTGCGGTGTTCAGGATCACTTCAGCTATCGAGTGCTTGCGTGTCTGCACTGGGCATCTCCATGTCGTACATCTCGGCGATTCGCCTGAGGCCGGCGAGGTATTTCTGCTGCGTGGCCGCCTTGACCATGTACCCCTGCCGCGCGACGAACGGGTTGTAGAACCAGTCCACGAACTCGCGGCGAGAGACAAAGTTGGGGACCAGCTTGCTGTAGAGCGACAGCAGGCGGGCCTGATCCACGTCGAAGAGTCGGACCACCATCTCCACAGCTTCAGCGAATATGCGCTGCTCCGACTCTGGCACCCGCTCCCCAGCCCTCAGCCGTTTGCGCAACGAACCGCTAGGACGACCCCGCTGCATCGGAGCGGCGCCAGGCTTGCGAGCCAAGCGTTGAACCAGTGCGGCCGGGTCGATCTCCCAGAACGACGTCTTCAGCAGCGCGAGAGCTGTGAGTAGCCCTTCCGCTTCGTCGAACTGGGTGTAGTGGTCGTCGACGTAGTTGCGGATATAGTCGAGCTGGCTTGGGTACCGGCCGGCAGCGTAGTCTCCCCTGGGGGAGTGAAGCAGCATGGCAACCTCGGTCGGGTACTGCTCGCCGGCGTAGCCCTCCTCGGCGATCGGCAAGCCGTCGCGCACACCGAACACGTGGCCGGTGTCCGCCTTAACCCAGTAGTCGCGGCCGGCATCAGCAGAGTCGACAATCGTCAACGAGCGTGATGCCGCGTGTGCGACCTCGATGCTGAATTGAACGGCGGGATATTCGGCCAGATCCGACGCCGGCGGGCAGAACATGAACCGGGATGTGCCTGGCAGGATGTTTCGAAACACCTTGGGCACGTTATGGTAGGTGCCGTGCTCTGCCGCCGACCAGCCGTTGACCAAGCGGCTCAGGTTGCGGCGCCAGAACTCGTCTAACAGTTCCGGCTTGCAGGGCGGTGCGATGTTGGCGATGTCGGATACCGCAACGCCGCCCAGCGTACCAGGCAGCGAGAGCGGTGGCGTGATCCACTGGATCACCCCTGGATCGACAAAGGCGTGCGCAGCCTCGCGCACGACCCCTTGTCGCTCCAGCGATGTGACCACAGCGTCGACCAGGTTCTTAGTCGTCGTTGCGGGCAGCATCGTTTAGGCTCCGATTGCCTCGTTCAGCGTTTCGCGCTCGGCGTCGAGGTCGCGGGTCAGCGCGGCGTAGTCGCTGTACTTGTCACCGTAGCGGGCGGCCAGCTTGTTGATGTTCGCTTCCAGCGACGTGTAGACCGACTGGCCGTGGCGCTTGAGCAGCAGCACCAGCAGTGCGATGAGCAGGCTGCAGCCTTCTGCTGGCGACACGCCACCGTCCGGGTGCGCCGCAATGGCCCCGGCCATGGCACCGATCGTCAACACCAGGCGCAGGTCCGACACCGCCGCGTCGTCCTCGCCATCCTCCAACGCGTCCTCGATCAGGCGGTCGATGACGCGCGGGCGGGTCCCCAGTTCGTTCAGCAGCAGGTTGACGTACCAGAACACGTCGCCGACTTCTTCAACCAGGTTTGTCACGTCGAGCGGCTTGCCGTAGATCACGTGGCGCTTGAAGGCGTCGGCCAGTTCACCGACTTCCGTCAGGATGCCGACTTGCGCGTGTTCGATCTGTGCGTTGCGCTCCAGCGGCTTGGCGGTGCGGATGGCGAGGGGTGCGTATTGGTCGAATTTCATGGTGTTACCTTTCTTGGTGAAGGCTTATGGTTTGATGGGTACTGCGGGTACTGCTTAACCCAGGATGAGGTTCTTGATCTGGTCGGCCACTGCGCGGGCGCGGCGGGATTCAGCTTCGTGCGCGTCGCGGCGTGCCTCGGCCTCGATACGGGCTTGCTCGGCTGCCTCGGCGCTGGCTTGCTGCTCACGCTGAACCGTCTCCAGATCCGCGATGGTCTGTGCAAACGCGGCTAGAACGCCGTCCACGGTCTTCTTGTTGGAGAATGCTTTCAACATTTGGTGCTCCTCTCTTAGCGAAGGATTGGTTGGGTACTACACTGGCCCGCCGTAGCGGGCGCAGGTCTTACTGCTTACAGGCCTTCCAGCGCGAGCTGGGCCAGCGTGTACTTCAGGTCCGGGTCGATGTCCGTCTTGCGGCGGAGCCAACGGCGGTAATCCTCCGGAATGTCCCGGATGTTCAAGCCCTTGTGCGCGCCGAAGGGCATGGTGTGCACGAAAATCGGCTCGGACGTCTGCTTGACCAAGTCGGACAGGCTGGCGCCGGAGCGGGCCACGATGTGACGCAGGAGGTCGATGGTCGTGCGGACGTCACCGTCGGCGCGGTGGCTGGTACCGGCGTCGAGGTTGAGGAAGTACTTCAGCGTGGCCAGCTTGTGGTCAGGCGCTTCCGGGATGTACTTGCGGGCCAGGCGCAAGGTGCACACCTCGCCGGCAAGAGTGTCGATGTACGGTTCGATGTAGGGCTTGTCGAACACGACGTTGTGCGCAATCAGCACGACGTCGCCGGTGAGGCGACGGCCGTAGATGATCTCGAAGAACTCGGCCATCGTCGGGGAGTCTTGCACATCGGCGTTGGTGATGCCGTGCACGCCGGAAGCCGACGGGCTGATGGGGACCTCGGGGTCGATGAGGCTGTACTGCTGGTCGAGGATGTTCAGTTGCTCATCAAGCTCGACGAACGCAAGCTCGCAGACGCCGGACCCCCCCTTGCCGAAGCCGGAGGTTTCCGTGTCCGCCAGAATGAAGCGGTAGCTCATGCTGCACCTTTATTGTTGTGTAGGTAGGTGTGAAAACGAGCGCCGAAGCGCTCGTTTCCTTTACTGCTCGGGCCGATTATTCGTCGGCACCGGTCACCGTCAGCTGGGTGAACTTGTTCTTACCGAACTGCTTGCCTTCCGCGGTGATCTTGATCACCTCGGAGCCTTCGGCTTGCGCGCGACCCATGTTGACCTTGGCCGTGCGCGTCAGGCGGTAGCGCTCGAACGTCTTGCGCGACTGCGGCGACAGCGAGAGCTGGACCACGTCGCCGACCAGGTTGGAACCCTTCTCGGTCTCGTCCAGGATGCCCACCAGGATGTTCTTGTGCTTCAGGGCCGCCTTGTCGTAGCCCATCTCGCGCAGTTCGTCGAGGTAGGCGGCGACCGTGGTGCCGCTGTCGCGCAGGTTGACGCCGTCTTCCGAGTAGCGGACATACTTCTTCGCATCGTCGTCCTGCGAGCCCGGCACGACTTCGTAGGTGTCCTGGAAGGACATCAGCGTCATCTTGATCCAGGTGCCGACCGACTTGCCGTCGCCGTCGTCGATGGTACCGGTACCGGCCACCAGACGCTCCAGCGTGTCCCAGTCGACGCGCACCGCGTCTTTCAGCTCGGTCAGCACCGGGGCGATGCGCTTGACGCTTGCCGACACAGCGGTCGATTGCGCTTGGGCGATTGCCGTGGTGGCTGCGACCTTGGCTGCCGGGGATGCGGGAGCGTCAGCAGCGGGAGTCGTCGAACCGGTGTCCATACCAGCGTCCGCGGCGTCAGCTGCCACGGTGGAGCCTTCGGTGTCTTCGAACGATGCGTTGGGGTTGCGTTTCAGTGCCATGATGATTTTCCTTAATTCTTATAAGTGTCAGAAAATTTTCAGAGGCCGGACAGGTGCCCGGCTGAGAAGAAGTATATCAAACTTGGAATTTACGTCAAACGATTTCCTCCTAGTGTTTGAATGAACCGACGCCATTGCGTTCGAGCTGCTCGGCATCGAACACGAACACTGTTCGCACGCCGGCCAACTTGTCCGACTCGGCGGCCAGCAACGCGTTATGACTCTGCATTGCATGGATGAACGCCGTCTCGCTTGGGTAGAGCGGGCGCTCACCGCGCTGCTTGCAGTATTGGCTGTAACGCAAGTAGGCCGACCGCATGCTGAGGTGGACTGCATCGCGCTCACCCAGCTTGGCGAACACGTACTCCACGCCCTTACGGATCGCGCACATGTCAGGGACGTCGCGCTCGTTGCTCATGAACGTGAGCATCGACAGCACCTTGTCCGCCTCGGCCATCACCGCGGTCTGGGACTCTTGCACGCGCGTCCAGAATGAGGACTCCAAGCGGTCGAACTCCGTGGCCAGCGTGCCCTTACCGAACACATCCTCGACCACATGGCGGAACGCCTGCAAGCCCCAGAACGTCACGCTGTAGGCGTGCACTGGGCGAGCATTCAAACGACTCGTCAGCGGCTTGCCCTCCGCGTCCACGGCGCCCGGCCCCATCTCCGCAAGGATGCGATTGCGTAGCGGGTCGAAGGTCGCCTTCACGTCGTCAAGGCTGTGCTGGTATGCCCACTCGGTGATGCGGCGACCAAGCGCCGAGACGATTTCGCTATTGTCTCGTACCAGGTTGAAGCGGCGGAACCATTCGGCGTACGTGGAGAGCGGCGGCTTGGTCACCGTCACTGCCACGCTACGCTCGGCCGTGGCCGACTCGGTCACCAGCGCCTCGGCAATGTACACGACCGGCGCTGAGAACTTCTTCTCGTTCAGCGTGCGGACGTCTGCACTGCCCTGTGAGCCGCCGCCGGCCGATTGCTGCTGTGCGTTCCAGGCGGCCCGCAGCAGCGTGCGCAGGTAGTCAGCCATGTCCGCTGTCATCTCGTGCGGCTTGTACTCGTCCAAGATGAACGGGATCGAAGCCGACGCTGAGAGGTACTCGCGGAACGCGTGCTTGGTGGCCGTTGGCGTGAGCGCCTTCACTTCCTCGCGGAAGTAGAAGAGCGACATCAGCAGGTGGGTCATCGCAGTCTTGCCTGCGCCGGCCGGGCCGTTCACGTGCAGCAGCGGGAACTCTTCGTAGCCGTGGTGAAAAAACATGCGGAAGTTCGCCGCGGTGAACCAGCCCACCAGGCGGCCGATGACTTCTGGCTGCTGACAGGTCAGTAGGGCCTGAAGCACTTCCAACGTCTTCGGGTCCGCCTTCAGCGTCTCGATGTCCGGGGCATGCATGATGTCCGAACGGAACAGGCCCCGCTCGTGCGGGTAGCCCTTGTAGCGCAGGTTCGCGCCCAGCTTCTGGTACTTCTCCGGCACGGTCACTCCGGCGAAACTGGCCCAGATCGGGAATGGCTTCTGCAGCTCCACCTCTTTTGCGTGAGGGATGTTGACCAGGTCTAGGCCTTCGCGGTCGGTCGTGTAGTAGATCCCGCCGTTGGCCTCGGCCTCGGCTTTAAGGCGCCGCATAATAGCTCCTACGTGTTGTTCAGTGCCGTTGAATACGTTCATGTACCGCAACGCGAGAATGGTGAAATGCTGCTTGGATTGGAACGTCGTCATCGGGATGATCTTGCGCTCCTGGAAAACGCCGTCAGAGTAGACGTCCGCCTCGAACCCGAGGTTTTCCTTCGGTCGGCTCAGCTCGTGCAGGACGATGACGTCCTTGAAGGCGAGTGAGCTGACCGGCTTCATCTCCTCGTCGCCCTTCACCCAGATGCCGGTGGAGCGCATCTCGACCGCCTTGGCCAGCGGGTCGTCAGCGACAGTCTTCGTATCCTCAGCTGCCTCCGGCTCGTCGCCGGCTGCCTTGGCTGCCACCCGGGCCTCGTGCGCCTTGACGGATTCCTGCACTTCTTCTTCGACGGTGTCGTCGATGAGGCCTTCAAGGTCGATGCACTTGATGGCCATCAGCTTCATGATCGGCTGGGCGCCGAATGCATAGCAGGGGTTGTCGCTCATGTAGTGCCACATGAACCGCAACCGCTCCTCGCGCTGGTTCTTCGTGCGGTAACGCTCCCCTACGTGCTTCTCGGTGAGCAGCTTGGCCCGCTCTACGAGCTCATCCTCGGTCCAACCAAGCTCGGCCGCAAGGATGCCCAGCTGCATCGTGATGTCGTTCCAGCCGGCCGTGTCCTTCAGGCCCTCGCCTTGCAGCAGCGCAGCGACTGAGGGGGCGACTCCGGCGTCAAAGCGCGACCAGTCCGCCTTGAGCTTGCCGTCGACGTGTTTGCGCCGGACCTTGCTGCCCTTGGTGATCTTGTTGAGCGCCTTGTCATAGAGCGCCGTCAAGCCTGCGCTTACCCACGGGCGCTCCGGTGCCGCCATGAACTCCCGCTTGCGAGAGGTCAGGTCGGCGTAGAGGTCAGCGTCCATACGCTGCATCTCATCCCAGGTGATCGGCACCTTGTGCTTCCCGTTCGGGCGAAGCACATTTGGCACGCGCCACATGCGCCCTTTCCGCGCGGTGTAGACGCGCAGGTCGAGCGTATCCACGAAGATGGAGTAGGCCATCTCGCGGTATATCTGGGGGAGAAATTGGATTCCTTCCTTGGGCGCCTTTGGCAGGAAGGTCTCGATCGGGATCTCAACGTGAAAGCCCTTCCCACCACTGGCGTAGAGGGAGAGGCTGTTCATATTGACGTCCATCTCTGTCTCAAGATGTCTCAGGAGCTTGAGCGCCTGCTTGGAGACGGTGTCGATGTCCGGGCCATCGAAGTCCAGATAGAACGGCCCGAGATACTTCAGAGCGTCGAAGTCCTCCCGCTTCTTGAAGGAGTCGTCGACGTCCTGACTGACCGCGAGGACCGTCATGAACATCGGGTGTTTAGCGAGGACGCGATCAAGGTCTGATGCTAGGCAGAGCTTCCACGTTTCCTCACCACCCACCGGTTGGTAGTAGTGGTATTTACTCATCGCAGCCTTAATTTTTGTTTTAGGTGGCTGGTACTGCTGAAGGGTTACAAGTTTACATCAGCAAACTCCGGGTAGTAGGACTTGAACGAGTTCAGCTCGGCCATGTATGTCTTGCCTGGGTTCCTAAACTTGGACGGATTCGACGGCTGCCGCGAGACCAAGGAGAAGGTAAGGTCGTAGTCAACCTTCCCATTCTTCACCTTCTCGCGCCAAACTATTGTCTGCTCGTGCGGCACCCAGATGAGGAGCGGATACGAACCAAGCGGTCGGGGCGTATGCACTGCCCATTGGTCAATTCCGCGCTCAACGTCTCTCAGTCGGACCCGGATACCGGCCGCCAGCGATGCCTCGATCTCTGTGACGACAGGTACCGCCAGAACTTCCGGCGACTTATCTTTGCGCACCTTCCACACCACAAACTTTCGGTTGTAGAAGGCAGCAAAGCGCACCGGGATCGGCAGCTTCTCGAACAGCTGAAAGACCGCCGTGTCGGCCTTGACCATCGTCTCAACCTGCGCCGCCTCGTCCACGGCCGGCTCTCGGGTGTACTTTGGCTTATCGGCCATGGATGGCCTCTCGGAGATCCTGGAATCCCCGCTGGACCCTGTTGACCAGGGCGTCTTTCTCAAGGAGGTTGGCATGAAGTCTGTGCTGGATGGTGCCCTCCGCAATTGCAAGGCGCACGGTTGGGACATGTTGCTGGCCATCGCGATAGACGCGACCAACCGCTTGGTGAAAGTCTTTGGGGACAATCGGCTCCTCTACGAAGAGGACCTCCCAACAGACGCCTTGGAAATTGAGACCCATGCCGGCCGACAACGGGTTGGCGATGGCGACGAGGCACTCAGGGTCGTTCAGGAACCTATCGACGTGCTCTGCCTGCTTGGCTGGGCTAATCTCGGAGTAGAACACAGCCGGCTTGTATTTCTGCAAGTAGGTCATCAACTTTCGATTTGTCAGCTTGTAGTTAGCAAAGATGAGCAGCTTGCTGGCGCCCTCCTTGCCCAAGCCTATCTCTTCGACCACGTTATCAATGACGTCCAGGATTGCCGGCCTGACCTTGTCGTCACCAGAGAAGTAATCCCAGTTGACTACGATCTGCTGCAGCGCCGTGTACAAGCGAGGCGCCGAGGTGGCGTCGATCTTGCCGCCCTGCTCCAGCAATAGCACCTGTTCCTCAGCAAGCGTGCGGTACAGCGCTAGGTGCGAGTCATCCAGCTCGTAGTGCAGTGGCACATATACCGGGGAGTGCAGGTGCTTCAGCACATCCTCCTTCAGGACACGGATGCTGTTCAGCATCAGGTTTTGGTTCATCAACTCCAGATTCCGCCACTTCACTATGTTGTTGAAAAAATCCCGCTCCTCCACGTGGATATTTTCGAATTGGGTTTTGCTACGGTAGATGCCCGATGAGACCAGCTTGATATACGCGTAAGCATCCCCGGGCGTTGACAACGGAGTGCCAGTCAGCAGCATTAATTTGTGGCCGTCAAAGAACAGCGCCACCTTCCGGTGGTTATCAGAGCCGACATTCTTGATGCTCGTCGCCTCGTCCACGATTCCGATGACCCGCTTTCCGTGCAACTCGCGGCGCAAACGCTCGAAGTCGTTTTTAAATATCTGCATGCTGCAGAGCACCCACTTCGCTTGACGCACTGGCAGCGCTGCCCGCTCCTTGGGGGAGCCCTTATACACCAGGATACCGTCCACATTGCCTACCGACTCAAGCCAGCGTCGCCAGGACGTCAGCAGAATCGGCGGCATCACTACCATCACCACGGCGTCCTCACCGCCGCCCCATATCAGCGCAAGCAGCGTGCTCATCACCGTCTTCCCGCAGCCGACCTCTGCGTAGAGGCCGGCGCGGTCCATCGGTGCTAGTTCGAGAACGCAATCACTTTGGTAACCGTGTGGCGTAAACGGCAATTTATACCGGTCCAGCACACGGTCGAGTGCCGTTGTTTCCATATTCAGCCTTTATTCTTGTTATTGGATGGCTGGTTTCTGCGGAGATCAGGCTAGGCGCTTCAGGTCCTCAATCCACTTGTGAGGGTTGAAGCCCCCCGGCCAGTGCTCTGCCCGCATCCACCGATCCGGGTCCTCTGGATGCTGCTGGGCAAGCTCTACAAACTGCTTCAACGTCATACAGCCGGCCAAGTCGGTGAGCGGCATGCCGCCGAGATCCTTGTCGATGAGGTGCTGCAGTAGGAAGTACGTCTGAAACGGTTCCTTGTCCGGGTTGGCCGGCGCCTTGGGTCCCTGCAGCCGAGGGGAAAGGCTCCATGCGATATTCCAGTGCGCGAGGCCATTCTGCCCGAAGTACATACCGATGCCGGCAATGGCGCCGTCCTTCATGCCAGTTGCGTCGTCGGGGTGGTATGCGGACCAGATCAAGCTGCCGGGTCGAACCCGCGCAGATTTACCGATGAGATCGGAAACTGAGAACACATTGTTCATCACTGACTAACTCCTAAGTTTCGTAATTATCGCCCAGTTTTATTGAAAAGCAAGGACTCCGCCACTTTGTCGCGCTTCGGGAGCGGCTGCCAGGCGATGAAGAATTCTCCCAGACCTCCCTTCCAAGTTCCTTGCACCATCACCCCACCCACCGTGAGGAGGGATACTTTTCGTCCTCGGGGCGCGGTGTCGTCGTACCGCCACGGCGCCCCTTCCTCGGTTACCGGATCGCCCGGGTTCATGCTTCGGCTCGCATCGTGCAGCCGCTCGGAGTCGACTCGACGAGCAGGCTGCGGTAGCGCACTTGCTTCTCCGGGGTCACTCGCAGCCGACCAAGTCGGAAGGCGCCACGCAGAGAGAGCGACAACGTGGACAAGTCGTCCAGATTTTCATTGATCAGTTCCAGGCCCCACATCGCCACCATGTGGCCGACCACACGGCCGTCCGACAAGACAGTGGCATCCTTCAGCTGTGCTTGCTCGGCGTAGCCGACGAGTGCACCACGACAGGGACCCTCCGCCATACAGACCTGCACACCTTGTTCCGAGGCTTGAACGATGACTTGATATTTTTGAGACATTGCGGAATTAATCCTTAGATCTGACTAGAAAGTTCCCGGATCGGATGCCCGAGTTCTTCGGTTAGCGGCGGCACATTCGCTTCTTCGCTTCTGCGAGCGAGTCGGCGCCGAACCACCATTGGGTACAAGCAGCGTCCATCGCTAGAGAGCCGGCCGGCGGCCTGGCTGTGCCCACACGCCCCCCGGCGGTGAAGCCCTCTGTGTATGCTGCTTGGATTGCGCCCGCCGAACACGCGCGTCCGATCTCACCGATCGGGGACACGAGGTAGCAGGCAACGAGGGATAGGGACAACGCCCCTATGAGCGCGATGCGCAATGTGACTCTCCACTTTTATTTTTGTTGTCGGAGATGAGGTGCCGGCGAGCGCCGGCACCCAAAGACTAGGTCAAACTTGGTTTACATGTCAAGCGGGCTGCGCAGACCGAGGAACACCGGATGGCGCGGCGCCACCTTGACACCAACCGGGAAGAACTTGTATTTCACGAGCTGGTCGCCCAGGTCGTGCCGGCGGGTCCACAACAGCTTGCGCTGCTCTGCGGTGAAGCCGGTTCCGATCTTGAACTGGATCTGCGTCTCAACGTCGCGCACAACCAAGGCGCCGAGCGTGTCCATCGGCACCAGGTTCTCGGCGTGCATCGAGCGCTCGGTCTGGCCAAGCTCGTTCTTTGTCGCCTCGTTGGCGTTGTGCATGAGTTCGTCGAAGCCGACGATCACCGCCTCGGCATCCTTGAACTGCTTGAGCTTCAGGAGGTAGCCCTCCTTCGCGGTGCTGCGGCCGTATTTGTACGGCGAGTTGAGGCCGCGGACGATCACGCCCTCGTGCCCTTCTTCGAGCAGCTTGGCCTCGTACGCCAGGAGATCGTCCGCGCTCTTGATGAGCTTCTGCTCCAGCAGCTCGATGCGCGGCGCATCCTTCTGCAGGCTCGGCACCAGTTCACGGAGCATCTCGTAGCGGTCGAAGTAGTTGAGGTCCGTGTCGTGCAGGTCGAACACGTACATGCTGATGTCCGGCTCACCATGGTGCGACATGACTGCGCTGTTCGTCTGTCGGTAACAGTCCTCCGCGGTCGGGTTGCCGAGGATCATCTCGCCGTCCAGGCCGTCGTAAGGGAAGTCGCTGTACTGCCTGAACACGTGGCGGTTCGGCACTTCCTTCAGGCTACGCGTCAGCAGCTTGCCGTCCTTCACAACGAAGCGGATGCCGTCCAGCTTCGGGCTGGCGTACACCGGGTAGGCCAGCTTGGCGACATCGGCTTCGCCGGCGAGCATGGGCTTGAATTGCGCCATGTAAGACTCCTTGATTTTTGTGGTTGGTGGAGTTGCTCCCCTAGGGGAGCGGGTTGTTGATTTTTGAACGTGAGGTGCTACGCTGGTCAAGGCAGCGGAGACCAGCATGAGGGTGAAGATTCGACAGATCGACGACTACCAATTCATTGCACGCGTCGCGCCCGCAGAGTCGGGCTTTGCCTTAGACCTATACGTGTTTCGTGTACGGCAGCTTCCGCCAGGGGACGCCCAGTGGTTTCCCGTAGAACAGCCGTTCCCCTCTGTGGCTGAAGCCGAGTCGTTTGGCATTGCCCTGGCCGCCAACATCATCACGCGGAGCGTTGGCCGCTTGGACGTGTAGGTGAATGGGCGAGGTGCACGATGCCGCGGTCGATTGCGCGGCCGATCTGGTGCACGGTCTTCTCCTGCTTGGCGGTGATGTGTTCCCGATCGAATGGGATATCGACTTTCACGTCCTTGAGCAAGGTCAGCACAGCACGTACGTCGTTCATGCGGCTCGCTATGTCACCCTGGTTGGTGCGATGCGTACCAGGCACGCCCTCAGTCAAGCCGTACAGCATGGCCTTATGGCAAGCCGCCGCGACGCCGAGACACTCGTCAGCCAACTGGGTGAGCAGGTACTCGGTGGGCGTCATGCGGCCGGCTCCTTCACCGGATGAGCGTCGAACTCCGGCACGAGGGCCATGCTCACGCGGAAGCGCCCCAGTTCCTCGTTGGCTTCGTCGAGCAACACGAGCGTCATCGGCCACTCATTCGCCCAAACGAAGCGGGTGTTGTGCTCGTGCGCCGCCGCCGATTCGGCGACGTAGTCGATGGCGTCCTCGTCCCAGATGGTGGTGAAGGTCTTCGCGTCAGCGGCCGTTTCGCCCTGCTCGGGGACGTAGTAGCGAAAGGTGTTAGACATGGGCTGTACCCGCCTTTGCCGCTGGCTTAAGCAGGTTCAGAAACGCCTCGGACGGCTCCGCGCCGAGCGACTTCATGAACTTCTCCAGTTCGAGCGCCACGATGATGTGCGGCTCCTTGGGCGGGTTCCAGTGCTCCGGCTCCTCGATCCCAGTCGCGGCCATCGCTTCGCGTACAGTACTGTCGGCAAGC
Organism: Cupriavidus sp. GW821-FHT02F09; assembly: GCF_059421605.1. Lineage (NCBI taxonomy): Bacteria > Pseudomonadati > Pseudomonadota > Betaproteobacteria > Burkholderiales > Burkholderiaceae > Cupriavidus > Cupriavidus sp. GW821-FHT02F09. The sequence goes on along the minus strand of NZ_JBWKVH010000001.1, from coordinate 79,056 downwards.
CCTCGGCCGGCATGCTTCGACGCCAGCATGGCCATGCCTTCGAATGACGGGATGTTGGCCAGCGGTTGCACCTTGATCCACTCACAAAGGCGATAGAACTCAGTGGGCGTTAGGTCATGTGCTTGTGTGAGGCCCGTCTGGCTGGCCGGGGTCTGGGGTTGGTTCACGATCTTGGCTTTGCTCATGGTCAGAGTCTTGGTCTTTGTTACGGTGGCCTGTGCGGTGGGCTTTGCCGGTTCTTCCTTGGGTTGTTCGACGACCGGCGGCGTCACTGGCACGCGCTGAGGCGCGGGGTTGCTTCGGGCGAAGCGCTTCATCCTGGAGAGTTCGTTCAGGTCTCCCCGCGTATCCTCGGGACGCCCGCTGCTCAACGAGAACGTCATCTCGACGCCGTTGGGCGCACGTGTGTCGGCGTAGAACCGCACGCCCTTCCTGTAGTGGCCGATGACTTCCAGATCGGCCTGGTGGGCCATCCTGACGAGGTCTTTAGTGCGCCAGTCCATCGTCGGCCCCCAGCAGTTGCTCAGCCTCTGCAAGAGTGCGCTTCCGCATCTTGCGCAGGATCAGGTCCACCGGGTCCCGCTTGAAGTCGATCTGCGGGAAGGCGCGGTTGTCCTGCAGCTCACCGTCGTCGGTGTAGAGCATCGCCCCGGCGGCCTGGAAAGCAAGCATCTGGCGCAGCTTGGCTTCGTCGGTGGACCGCGAAGGGACAGGCTCCTGCGCGCGCATCAGCCGCCAAGCGATCTCCGCCCTGCCTGACTTGGTCAAGTGTCCTCGTCCTTCCCGGAACCACTTGGGAAGGTGGTCGATCGGTGTACGGCCTCCGCGGCTGATTTGCTCACGCACGTCCTCGATCGAGGTCGCGCCTGCTTCGAGCGCGAGGAAGAGCGGGCGGGCCGCGTCGATCATTGCTTCGGTTGGGAGGTTGTTCATTTGGTGTCCCTCTCCTGTTGCGCGGCGGTACAGAAGTCCGTCACCAGTTTGTCGAGCTCCGCTTTGCCGGAGTGGCTAACCTCAGTGCTGACGCGGAACACTGCGCGGATCTCGCGCGGGTCGTTGCGGTCACCAAACTTCACCTTCAGTTCCCACCAGTGCGACAGCAGCGCTCGGTACTTCTCGGCGTCGCCCTTGTCAACGGCCAAGAGTTCACGGGCATGTGCGGTTCCCGCATAGAAGGCATTCATCACGTCCGTCTTGATGTCTTGTCGAGGGTCATCGTCGTACAGCGCTGCGCGCTCCTCAGCAGCGGCGATGTCCGCGTCGGTCGTGTCGGGCGCGGCGACAGGGCGGGCGTCACGCAGCTTCCAGCCCTGCCACATGCCGTTCAGGTACGGGCGCTGTCCGTAACCGTCTCCGTCTCGCATGCTGGCCATATCCTCTGGGCTGAGGGCGCGGCCTCGATGCTCCTCGAAGTGCGCGCGGTACGCGGCCTCGAAGGCCACGCGGTCTTTATCGTTGTTCATTGGTTATTTCCCTTTGCCTGATCAATCTGCCTGCGAAACTCGTCGAAGTGGCGGCCGAGGCTGAGCCCGAATGGGATCTGGATCTCGTCGCCGATCTCGTCGCAGTTCACCTTCTGCATCAGCCATTCCAAGCGCTGCTGCTCGTCGAGCAAGGCGGCGCTCAATTCGCGCACTTCGCCGGCAAGCTCCTCCGCCGGCACGATAGTCAAGCCTCGCGCCTGCAGCATCTGGTCGAGCGCCTCCACCAGGGTGTCGACCGCACGAGGATCGGCACTTGCCTCGGCCGCATCGAACTCGGCGTCGATGGCCTCCACCGGGTTGGGCTCCGACTGCTCAGACAACCACTTCTCGATGGCGAACTTGAGCGCTGGCTTGACGTGGTTGAACATCTCGCCGCTCAGGACGAACGGCATAGCCTCAACGAAGGCCCACGCGGCCTCGTTCAGCACGTCGTCATACGGGATGCCGGGTGTGCACGGCTCTGCAAGCTCGAACTCACCGCGGCCGCAGTTCTTGCACTGCCTGAGCGCGATGTCGCCGTTGCGGTCCTTGATGGAATCCGGCGCGTCGGGGTCGCCCTTCTCGTAGAGGGTGTGGGTGATTTGGTTGTTGTTCATTTGCTCTCCGCTGTGTGCTTCGGCGCCGTCGCGAGCACGGCCCTAATGCCTTGCATCGCCGCGTTTAGCCGGATCGGTTGTAGTTGCATCAGCGCAGCGGCCCACGCGTCGGACGAGCGGTCAGGGACAAGCTGCCACCCTTCTGGCGCATTGCGCGGCGTTTGAGTTACCGCGTAAGCAGCCTCTCGCACCGCGTCGATCCGCTCCAGCAGAAACAGCAAGTGCTCCTGGTAATACGGCGCCATGTGGTCCATTTGCTCACGAAGCCAGAGCTCGTATGCGTCCCCCTTCTGGGCTCCCGTCAGCTCAGACATGCGCTTGTCGCGCACCGCCTCGAAGTCGGGCATCCACGCCTGGAGAAGGTACTTGCGCTTTCCCTCTTTCTCCAGGCGCTCCTTGGTCTGCCACATCGTCTCGCCCTCCCTGCGCTCGCGGGCGACGTCGGCGGCTGTGACCGGCATGGTGAATTTGTTCATTTGAACTCCTGCATACAAGCCTCCCGCTGAATCCGGCGCAGCTCGCAGAGCTTGTTGCGCCAGCCGCGGAAGTCCGTACGGGTGTTGGTGATGGTGATGTTGCGATCGAAGAACCGGTACACCTGGTGCCGGTTGTGCCGCAGCAGCTGGCCGTGTGCGGCCAGCAGCCGCAAGCAAGCTGCTTTGGCGTCTTTCATACCGCTCAGTCGGACAGCAGGTCTTCGGCGATACGCTGCATGACGCCGTCCATGTAGATGGACTGGCCGGTGGTGCAGCGTGCCCAGATGGTCATATTGAACATCTCGACGACGCTCTCACCTTGATCCCGCAGCTTGCGAGCGAGGTAGCTGGTGATCGCCCAGTGCTCGTACACGTCCACGCTATATGGGTCGATGCGGTTGTCATCCGCAAAGCTGCGCAACTCGTCTTCGGTCTTGAGGTGATCGATATATGCGGTGGCCAACTGGCTGTCGCTCTCGTGGTCATAGCACTGGAAGCCAGCGTCTTCGAGCAGTTGAACCAGTTCTTCGCGATCGAGACCGCGCAGGTGGTCCTCGACTGGTTCCTCGTAGTCCTCGCGGTAACTGAGTTCCTGGATCTCGTCCTCGATGCCCAGTTCAGAGGACACCTTGCCCAGTTCGAAAATCAGGGAGGACAGGCAAATGAGTACCTCTTGCTCGACGAGCCGGCGAGCGCGTTCATCCACGGTTTCAGTGGTTCGGGTCATGACTAACTCCAAAGTGTTGCACCCCTAGGGGAGCGATTGATCAAGCCGTGCAGAGGTCGTTCCGTACGGCGTACAGCTTCGATGCGAACTCGTCCGAGTCGAGCGCATCGTTGACTTGCTGCGCATACCGGAAAGCCGCCTGGTATTCCATCTCGGCGCTGGCAGAGCGAGACGTGAAGTGCTCGGTCCACTCGCCGACCATTGCCAGTAGCTTCTGGCACCACTTGTTCGTGAACCGGTGGTAGTGGCACTGCTCATCGCTGAGCAGTGCATCCGCCAGATCGTCGGCAGACCAGCCGCGCAGTGAGATGCCCTCGAATTCCTCCACGACCAGGTGCTTGCCGCCGCGGCCGACGAGGGCGAAGTCGACGTTGAAGTACTTGCAGGTGTAGGGGTTGACAGTCCAGCCCGGCAGCTTGGCCGGGAAATAGGCACACTCGGTCGTGCGGCGCTTGTAGTTCACGCGCTGGTTGAAGTACGGCAAGCCGAAGCGCGCGGCCGTAGTCAGCGAGTACGTGCGGTTGCCATCGTCGTCATTGAGGCCGTCGTGCATGTGCGACTGGATATCCGTCCATTCACTTTCCGGGTCCCACTCGACTAAGCCGCGGGTCGCGTCGACTTGTGCCTTCGTGACACCGTGGTCCTGCACAGCGAGGGCCTCGATGTGTTCGCGATCAAGGTCGACGTAGTCCAGCGCGACGTCGAATTCGAGCGGCCAGCGGCTGTGGCGATCGCAGTAGCCGGAATTGCGGGAAATGGCGGCGGCGAGCAACTTGCGGTAGGGGTTCATGACTTACTCCGAAGTGTGGATAGTCAAGCGCTGGAACACGCGCTTGGCGTGGTTGCGGATAGCGGGGGCCAGAGCCGGGATCTCGGCGTCTGTCCAACCCGACCGCGGCTGGCCGAATGTGTTCTCGGCGACCTCGTCGAGGGCGTTGAGCACAGCGCGTTCAACGCGCTCCTCAAACTCGTGGCGGGTAGTGGTCATGACTAACTCCAAAGTGCTCCCCTAGGGGAGCGGGCTGTAGCGGTCGAAATTCTTGAAGAAGTTGATGACGAGCTGAATCCCTACATCGGCAAGCTCTGCGCGGCACTCTTCGTGCTGACTCCTGAACCAGCTGTACTGCAGATAACAGTCGTACCTGTTGCTATAGCGCAGGCAGTTCAAGATTCGTGGGATCGCCGGCGGGTGGCAGCTGTACTTGCGCAGCACGGCCGCGACCGCATCGTCATTGAGGTCGTCTTCCGCGTGGAGGGAGATGCTGGCGTACCGGCAGGCTCCCCACCCATACGGCCCAGCAAGTAGCGGAAGCGGGTTGTTCACGTGCGGTCGTCCAGGAGCTCCTCGATGCGGTCCAGATCGAACGGGGCCAGTTCGCCGGCCTCATACAGCCCTCGCAACAGGTGAGCCATCTGCGCCTCCCGGCCTGAGAGTTGGGCCACGGTGAGATCGGTCTGGCAGTTGTTGCAGTACGCGCCGCTCTCCGGGAGCCACTCTGTGTCGCCTTGAGTGATGCAGCCGGCGCCAGTTAGCTCAACCAGCACTGTCGCTTGGACGCGCAGGTTGGCGTCACGGCCGCACTTCGGGCAGCACAGGCCATGGTTCTCGAATACAGTCATTGCTAACTCCAAAGTTGCTCCCCTAGGGGAGCGGGTTGTTCACTTCCGGCGAGCAAGCGCCCTGGCCTTGCGACGGGCCTTCTCCTTGGCGCGGTCGGCCGGCTTGGTGCTCGTCTTGGTCAGGCGGGTGCGCGGCCGGTAGACGTCCTCCTTGGCATACAGCGGCGGCTCGCCGCGGGACATGCGCTGCACGTCAGACATCTCCATCAGGCCGTCGCGGACGGACCCGGCCAACAGCGTGGCGGCGATGGATGCGAGTTTCTTCATTGTTCTTCTCCGTAGGCGCTCGGAACCTTGTTCGAGCAGTGGTCGCAGTAAAGGTGGTGGTCTTCCCAGTTGACGTCCGCGGCAACGATCTGCCACTGCGGGTCGTCCAACAGGGTTAAGGGAAGGTTGAGGTTGGCGCAGACGGGGCACAGCACGCCGTGGTCGCCGGTCTGGTAGAAGATGGGGTAACCGCCCGGCCAGGCGTATGCTGGCCATGCGAAGTTCGTCAGCTTGCAATCACGCCACTCGGGCGGGTGGTAGCCGATGCTGCTCAAGGCTACAAGCTGGGACAGCTTGACGCCATTGGGCGCGACGAACTTCTGCTCGATGAGGAGGTTTTCCATGGTCTGACTCCTAAGTTGGTTTTCATGAGATTCAGGGTTGGGTAGACTACGCATCTACATTCGGACAGGGAAACTTCATGCAGTGGGTCATCCGGATTTGCGTGGCCGCGACGGTGTTCGCATGTGAATTGGCGCTCTTGGCGCTGTTCAACCCTTCGTCTGATGCCATTCGCGGGATTGGCGGTACGGCGGTCATGTGGACGCTTACCCTTGGTATCGCGATAGCTCTCGGGCTGTGGCTGACCCGAAAGACGCCCCCAACGAAGGCGAGGCGGAAGATCGCCCTGCTGATTCCTGCCGGGCTAGCGTTGCATCTCATCTTTATGCTCGTTGCCGCGGACCCGGGCGACTACATCGAGCACATGTGGTATCCCCCGTCACGATATTTCGGCCAGTACCTCATCGCCACGTTGCTGTCTCTGATCGGCATCTCGGGCTCCTACCTCTACGAAAGTACGGTAGGCAGGGTGAAGGCGTGGGTAGACCAGTGACGCCGATTTGGCGGTCTATTTTCTGGCTTCGCAGAAGTCGACGAGGCGGCTGTACTCGGTGAGGTGGGTGTCGAGGGCGGGCACGCCCAGCAGGAACGCGAGCTGGTGGCAGATTAGGCGGCAAGCCGGGTCGGCCTTGATGCCCTCGGTGTCGAGGCCATCGTCGCGGGCCTGGTCGATGGCACGGACTAAGGCGCGGGCTACGCCGCTGGGGTTGGATGCGCCCTGCTGGATGGCGAGCGCGTCGTTGAAGCGGTTCATGGTCTGACTCCTAAGAAAAACGCCCCTGAAGAGGGGCGTTTGTGGGTACTGCGATAACGGGACTTTTACTGACCCTTCGTGATGCCTTTAGATCTACCGTACCGGTAACCCTCACAGATGAACTCTGCCTTTACGCTGGCAATATTCCCGGCGCCAAACACGAAATCACTCTCATACAGAAAGTTGCCCGACAAATCGGTGGTTGAGATCTTGCCTTCCTCCCGCTGGCAATCGGCGGTTTTGACGTACCACTTCTCAAGACGAATTGATTTGTCTTGCAGGTTTACCGATCGACCCGTCACAACAGCGATCTCTTTTCCGGCGTTGTTTTTCGAAAGCAAGATTGAACCGGCTTTTACCGTGTACTCCCGCGATTCGTTGCCTGCAACTTGTACCCACTCTTGTTGGGCTAAAGCCGCTGAGCTCGTGGCAACAAGAGCGATCGCTAGAACCAAGTTCTTCATTACTTTCCCCCAAAGGCCTGTTTTAGTTTAAATTGTATTGACAATCTACAGGCCGCAATTGTACCTCCCCTGCACGCAGCCCTGCCTACCGCACCCTGATTGCCTTGACAAGTAGCCGAAAGCGGTCGCCAGCCCTGGCGCCGCAGCACTCACAGTCGGCCCACCTGAAGCCCAGTTCGGCGCCGTCGGCGATGGCCGGGCCGTGCTCCTCCAGCGACTCCAGCCCGGCCTTGACGTCGTACTCCTCCTCGTCGCCCATGCCGCTGTAGTCGGCGTTGGCCACAGCAATTAGACAGTTCCCGCAGACGCTGTAGTCCAAGTAGCCTTCAGGCGGTGCATAGGCCTGCGATAAGCCGATGTGCATGTCCGCGCCGTCGGCGCCTTCCGGCGAGCCGACGAACAAGCCGTACTCCCCAGCGATGTCCTCCAGTGCGGCCATGAAGGCGCAGTCGCGGTGCTCGTCGCCGCGGGTCTGGTTGGTGGTCCACGGCATGTAGAACTTGCCGCTGGGCATCACGCCGAACACGGTGCCGATCCAGGCGTAGCCGACCCGCATGCTACTGTCGTGTGGGTCGGTTTCGATGGCTTGCTCGCAGCGCGTCTGGATCGACGGCCAGTTCCAGGCCGTGATCTCGGCGTGGAACTTCTTGTAGAGGATGTCGTGCTTGTTGAATCCGGGAAACATGGCTTACTCCTAGGTGCTCCCCTAGGGGAGCGTCGTATCAGCAGCAGTAGATGAGGTGGTCATCGCCCACGTACAGGTCGACGCTGCCGTACACATGCGCCGCATCAGACAGGCGTAGGCCAAGGGCACCGCGACCGCGGTCCCAGAAGCCGGCGCCGTGCCCGTTTCGTGTCAGCCAGAAGTCGTGCCCGGCTTGGCAATCGTCGGCCCAGTCCTCCAGATCCTGCTCGTTGGCGGCGTAGAAGTCGACGCAGTCCTCGCGCATCTTGGCCAGCGTTTCGGGTGCGATGTCCTCCGGGCTAGCGTAGTTGTCCAGCGGGTCGCCGTCGGCATCCGTGCTGCTCCACAGCGCGCACTCGATGTACGCCTCGATGAAGGTCTCGATGTCGCCGCCGAACGCGAACGTGGCGTTGTACTCTTCGAGGACGCAGTACTTCGCCTCGTCAATGTGCCGGGCACGGACGAAAAGCTCCACCGCACCGTCCTCACTCACGGCCCGGTAGATGTGCTCGCGCTCGGCGTAGCCCCAGTAGGCGCCTCCAGCATCGTAGTCACCGTCGACCCATGCCAGCCGGGCCAGCAGGAAAAGGCGCGGCTTCTCGCGGTCGTCTGCGTGTGTGTCGCGGCGCCCCATCGGGGCACCGAAGCGCGAGCTGACTGCTGCCAGCGGTGGCATCTTGTGCATGTCTTACTCCTAAGTTGCTCCCCTAGGGGAGCGGGTTGTTACTCTGCGAGGTCCCAGCACCAGCCGTCGAAGGACCAGACCTTGACAGGTTTGCCGTCCACCTCGATTTCACTGGGCTCGATCACAGTCACGTCACCACTGTCCAGGTCGTGGACTGCCAAGACGCCGCCCTCGGCGCCATCGAACGAAACGGTTTCTGGCATCAGCGCTGCCAGCAGCGCAATGCCCGCCCCTGTGAACATCGGCGTCACCCAACCGTTCCAGTAGGTGCCGTTCCAGTACGCCGGGATCTTGACGTCATCGTCCAGCCAATCCCCGCTCACATTGACCAAGCGGTAGCCCGGCCACTCGGCCGGCTCGAAGGTCTCGGCGAACTGGTCACCTGATACGGTGAGCAACGGGCCGCCGCCCTGTCGGGCGAACTGCACGGTGTGGATCTGGACGAGGTTGCCGTCCTTGTCTTTGAAGAGGTTGTTCATGTCAGTCTCCTGCTCCCCTAGGGGAGCTCAGCCGTAAAGGGCGATGTTGGCCGCGGCGATCAAGGCACCGGCGAGGTTGTAGGCTTCCTGCCACGTGAGCGCGGTGATCCCGCCACCGTGGTTGAGGCCGAGGCTGGGCACCTTGCTGAGCAGATCGCTGGCCCCCAACGCGTCGCTCCACTCGGCGACTACTGCCTCGTCCAGCGGCGCCACGCGAATCGCTCCGCCAGTGACGAGCGGGATCACTCCGCCGTCGCCGACCTCAATCCACGTGCGGCCGAAGTCGCCGTAGACGAGGTGGCGGGTGGCGTTGCCGAGGATCGGCTTCGCGCTCCCTCGGTTGCGCACGAATTCGTCCAGTGCGGCTTGCACCTGGTTGCATGCCTCGCACCAGACCTCCGACCCTGCGTCGGTCTCGCGGTCGAACAAGGCGTCGGCCGGGCCGCCGTCATCGCACAGGCCGCCGAACTCATTGGCGTCCACGTAGTCGTGCAGCTCGGCAAAGGTGGTAACCGTTGGTGGGATGTGGCCGGAGTTCATCTCCAGCAGGATCTGGCGCTTGCCAAGCTCGATGGCGTCCTTGACGAACGCTTGCTGTTCAGGGGTCAGCATGGTGGACTCCTCAAGCGTGGATGGGCTGCGCGGCCTGCGGCAGGGTCTGCACCCGTTCGACCGGATAGTTGAGCGTCTTCGCCGGGCCGCCGAACTTGGGCACGAAGTCCACGAGGTGCCCCTTGCGCAGCAGGTGCGGATACAGGACTCGCGCCCCTCCCCAAATTCTCAGTTGGAACGGTTCGCAGTCGACTACGGTGCCGTTGTCGTCCACAGTCCAGGACAGGAAGTCTTGGCCGTGGTCTTCGAAATAGATGCGTCGCATATGCTGACTCCTAGGGGGTGCTCCAATAGGGGAGCGTTAATCGATGTCATCGTCGGGCTGCTTGAGCTCGGGGAATACCGGCACGCGCTTCTGGTTCACCCTGAACCGAATCTTGGCCACACACGCGGTGCAGGATACGGTGGCATCGCCCATGCAGTCGGCGATCGCTAGCGGCACGCTGTGGGAGCGGTATTCACTGAGATCGCAGGCGCCGGCCTTGGTCTGGAACTCAAGCGGCTCGTCGCAGACTGGGCAGCGGAAGTGGACTGTGTCGTAGCAGCCCATGTCAGTACCCATTCTCGTCGGCCCACTCCTCGATCTTGCGAATCGTGGCGTTAGGTACTTCGATCTCGTTGCCGTTGCTGTCCTCCAGCAAACCGAAGCCGGACAGCACTTCGAGGCTGGCCGAGTGCCGGCCCTTACGAATCCAGCAGCCGCTGGTACCGCAGTCGACTTCGAGCGTGACCTCGTAGCCGTCGATGTTAGTTTCCATGGCTTACTCCAAGGTTGTGCTCCCTCAGGGGAGCGTTACCAGCACTGCGCCGGCTGTTCGGGGCGGCCGATCAGATCGAGAATGGCCAGCGTGTTGGCGGTCCCGCCGTTTCGGTACAGATGCCACACCATCGCGTCGAGCACGCTCTTGCTGATGATGCAGGACGAGCTGTAGTCGCTCGGCTGGTCGCTGTAGCGGGCGCCGGTGTAGAGGCGCCCTTGCAGCTTGAGGATGTAGCAGTCGGGCTTGCCCTCTTCGAACTGTGCGAGCATCCAGTCCTCGGCGGCGGTGCTTTGGAGCAGAATGCGATCTGCCTGCATGAACTTGGCCATGACGTCCCACGGCACCTGCACCATGCAGTCGGCGTCGTGGTTGGGCTTGAACCGCCAGGTGCGGCTATATTTGTCGGTGTGCATGTCTGACTCCTAAGTGTGCAAAGGGACAGCCTCTCGGCAGGAGAGGATGTTCGTTTGCAGCGCTCCCCTAGGGGAGCGCTCTGCCCTACTCCCGCTGCTGGAACCACCTTGCGCTACACACATGGAACGCAGGGTTCACGTCCAGGCCCCATGGGTACTGTCGCCCTGTCTCGGCGGTGCGTAAGGCGAGCACCTCCGGGTTGACACAGTACGGCTCCATGTCCATATCCATGCCGCAGCTGCGGCAATTGCGACAGACGTCGGAAAAGGCTGCCATCGGTTACTCCAACCACGCGCTCTGTACCTCGACGATGGCCACGTAGCCTTCGTCGTCCTCGACATAGATCGTCATGCCATCAGATGTCTCGCGAAGCGAGAGGTCGTAGTCAGCATCCCGCAAAGCCTGTGCAGTAATCCGTGCCATGATTTTGGCTGCCTCGCGGTCTGTCCGTGCAATGTCCGCATGTGGTGGTCTGTCGTCCTCGCCGTGGACGAGCACAACGTAAATCTCTTTCATCTCTAACTCCTAAGTTGCTCCCCTAGGGGAGCTGGTTATCACAGCGCATCGACCATCAACCGCATCGCTGCGCGCAGCTGGGCGAGGTCTTTGGCTTGGCGTACACAAGCCTGAAGTACAGCCTTGTGCGCTTCCGCGCGAGCGCTGAGAAATCCAGCGCCATTCTTGCGCTGGTCGGTGGCGGCCACGTTGTTCACGGTGCGGCGCAGGTCGTCGATGTTGAAGGTCTCGGGCAAGGTGATCGGCGTCATATCGGGTCCGGGTCAGGTCGGTGAGGTTTCGGGTTCATCAGGTGCTGATTACGGGCGGGGTGCGGGGTATCAAAGCTGTCTCCTGTGGAACTCCCCTAGGGGAGTTGATCAGTCGTGTGGAACGTAGCCGTCGGCGAGCAGGTAGTCAAAGCGGGCGAGCGCGAGGCGCTTGTCGCTCAAGCCGTCTTCGGCCGTGTCCGAGTAGTGGTAGATCTGGCGGTCGAACTCCCCAGAGTCAGCCGGGCTGAACAACGCCTCGGCCTCTCGGCCGCTGATGTCAAAGAGGACTGCGAGGTGGCCGATCACCCAGTTGAACGCGTGGTAGCCCTCCCTGAAGGCCGGGATCGGCAGGCCGGTCGGCCAGGGCATCAGGATCGCGGGCTCGAATTCCGGCTTGACCAAGTACAGGCTCAGGCCGGGGATTAGCTTCGAGCCAGCGATCCAGCCTGCGATGCAAGCGTGGGTGCCGCACGTCGGCTCCACCTGCTCCGGGTCAGTCACGTTGCGGGCCACCCAGTTCGAGAGGTCGAGCTGGGTTTCGGGAATGGCCGCGACGATGGATCGGGCCTTCATGAGTAGTTCGCGATTCATGGTCTTACTCCTAAGTGAAGTGCTTGATTGCTGCGACGATCAGCAGGATCACCAGCAGCTTGAGCTTGGTCTTCTGGACTCGGACGTAGAAGTTCTGGTCCTCGACCAAGCGGTCTTCGATGCTGCGTTTCATGGTCTCTCCCTTAGGGGAGCCGGTTGCGGAGGCTGCGCGCCTCCTTCTGTTGGCAAGCGGTGCACATCGGCCGCGCGGAGCTACCGTAGACAGGCTTGCGGCATTTGATGCAGAGCTTGACGGCGGGTGTCCAGACGTACAGGCTCATCACGAGTCCTCCGGTGCAGGCGTGAACGTCAGAGCGGCTGCGACTCGTGCCAGCAGGACCGACAAGGTGGCGACCTCGGATTCGAGTTCCTCCACGCGCTCGGAAAGCTCGATGATGAACTCGTCCCTCGTTATGCTGGCGTGGTTGCGGTGGCCGTCGGCGCAGTATTGCTCGCCTTCGATGGCCTCTCGACCAGTCGGCTTGCTCAACCCTTGTTCGCAGCCGGGATGGCTGCAGTAGGCCCATGAGCCCATGATTTGCCTCCTAAAGTTTTTGCATGGCTTGCCGTCATAGTTCAGTTGGAAACTGAAATGCAGGGAGCAACGAATGTTTTGGTCGCACTACGTCATCAACCAGACCGACTTCAGCTGGGATTGCCTGCTGACAGTCGCTGAGACTGCCGAGCGGATCGCGAAGCAGGAAGCGCGCGCAAGGCTGCAGGATCGCTTCGCTGCAGTCACCGAGCTCGCCTCCTTCATCGACATGTACGACATCGCGAAAGCGGAGGCCAAGGAGGCGGGCTGGATTGATGACGGCGTTGAGCCGGTGGTCTTTTGGGTCCCGGTCGAGGACGACGTGAGCCAGGGATTCGCGTTCCGGCAGGCGGACGGCAAGGCGTTCATCCTGTCGCCCTTGGCCCTACCGCATCTCGACGCTGCCCCTGAAGAGGAAGACTGACTGTCTCCCCTAGGGGAGCGGCTCAGATCTCCTCGCTCGGGTATGAGTAGACGAGGCACGAGATCACGTGGGCCGAGTTGGTGGCCAAGCCGAACGGGCGGCCGCCTTGGTCGTACAGCTGCCAGCCCCGCATGACAGCGCGCAGCATCAGGACGTCACCGTTGCGCATGACGATCTCGGTGCCGTCGGCGACATGGTCACGCATGGCGTGGAATTCATCTTGGGTGGTTCGCACTACTAACTCCTAAGTGGTGTTCCCCTGGGGGAGTCACGGCTCAATGATTAGCCGCTACTATGGGTTCCGAACCTGCTCCACAATGGCAGGCTGGTGCTAGACTTCTCACCTTCTTTTTGTGAGGTGAATCATGGTGTGGCATGCGTACGAACTCAGCCCTATCGACTTCGGTTGGGACCATCTGCAGACCGTCACAGAGGTTGCTGAGATCTTTGGCTCAACCGAAGCGCTATGGAAGCTGGACCCCAGAACTCCATGCTTGATGTCCGTCGACGAATTCGTCAAGGCGTTCGACGATGCGAAGGATGCGGCGAAGCATGAGGGATGGGAGGGCGATTTCAGAGGTAGCGCTTACGTGTTCTGGCTCCCTTCCCCGGATTTGAACACTTGGCGCCCGGCGTTTGCCTGGAAGCAGGACAACAACGGCACCACCTTCGTTGTTTCCCAGTTCCCCCTTCACCATCTTCGTCGCTGAGCACTCCCCTAGGGGAGCTAGATAAGGCTGCCGTCGAGCCAGACGCGGTACCAGTACTCCTCGCCGAGGGCACCATCGTGGTTCTCGATCACCAGGGCGTCGGTGAACGATCCGCGGCCGTTGGCCGCGGCAAGGGCCGCCTCTGCTGCAGCGCGGGGCGAGACGGCTTTTAGGTCTTGTTCAGTAGGATCGTCGTTGAGCCTGTCGAGCAGGACGACGCGGTAGGTTTGCATGCTGACTCCTTGCTCCTTGGGGAGCATTTCAGGCTTCTAGGTCGAGGCTACCCACGATTTCGGTGACCGCCTCATAGTTCACGGTGTTGGCGAGGCCGACAAGCTCCAACTCGAAGTCGCGAGGCCGCTCGACGTGCAGTACCTGCACCTCATCCGCAAGGGCCGGCAAGCAGGCGACGTGCTCCAGCGTGTCGGCGATGGCCGCTGTGTTTAGCGAGGCGATCTCCGGGTCGAGTCCCTCAACGAAGGCGAGCTTGATAATGATGAATTGATTCACGTGCTAACTCCTAAGTGGTGCTCCCCTAGGGGAGCTATTTACGATGGTGCCTCGCAGATCTAAAACGGTGCGCCGTCATTCGGCCTTGTACTTCGCTTTGGCGTCTGCGAGCTTGGATCGCAAAACGGCTAGCCGGCTCTCGCAGCTTTCCGCCCGAGCGGCGTTTCCCGCCTCTACATGCGCCTTTAGCGCCCGTTCATAGACGCCAATCTCTCGCATGTAATGAGCCGACAGCTGGGCGAAAATCTCGTCGTTCGTCATCGGTACGTCGTACTGCAGTTCGGCATGCACATCTACACCGTGCGTATCTCCGTCAAGCCAGTAGGACAACACGTGATCCGGGTCTAAGGTCTGCAGATAGGCTATAGCTTTCGCCACGGTCAACCCGTCAATCGCCTCTAGCCAATTCTCTGGGACTGCAACTGTCTTTGTGTATGGCATGCGATCTCACCTGTGAGCGCCTCTCCCCTAGGGGAGCTAGACTGCGACCGGGTACGGATAGCCGTGGGCCATCGCCCAGTCGACGATGTTGATGGGCGGGATGTTCATTTTCCCGCCTCCCAGTCGTACACAGGCAAGTCCACCTGGTCGCCGTCTGAATCGAGACGTACCCAGGTGTCGTCGAAGCCCTGCTCCTGCATCCACTCAAGGATGTCTGCCAGGTCGTCCGGCAGGTGCTCGGACTGTACGATGAAAATGAAGAAGCCCTCGCTGTACTCGGCGCAGAGAGTGACGCCGGGGAAATCGCCGGGCGCCTCGTGCGCGGCGTGCAGCATCTGCGAGGTTTCGTAGGTGATGTGACCGGTGGAAAGCACCGGCATGTGAATGGTCCACATGTCTGACTCCTAAGTTGCTCCCCTAGGGGAGTTACAGAACCAGTTCGCGGCCGTGGTCCTCGAACAAGCGGCGGATGCGGTGCAGGGCCAGGTCGCGATCGTCAATGCCTTCCGGTGCGTCGTCGTCATACTCGCTGGACAGCCGCAGGCCAAAGAGCACATCACCGTTGCCCTCACCCAGCCCGAAAAACGCAGCGCCGGCGCTGAAGCCGTAGAGGTAGCGATCGTCGTCGTGGTCGCCTTCGACGCCGGTGTCGAAGTACGGAGCGCCTAAGCGGCTAAACGACAGCCCTCCCCTGATGAACTCCAGGTCGGTGCACGCCCAGCCCAAGGCGCAAGCCACGCTGCCGCATCTGGACTGCCAGTTGGCGAGCGCGACTTGCTCCGGCGTGAGGTCGTTGAGTATGTGGGCGAGCCGCTGGAGGCGGTCGAATCTGATCATGGTCTGACTCCTAAGTGAACAACGTGTGGCAAATGAACATCCTCTCTTGACACGCCGGCAAAAGTCAGGTCGTGGTGTCCCGGGTCCTAGGACCGGGGACAGCGGGAGAGGATGTTGATTTGCGCTCCCCTAGGGGAGAGGGTTGGTTACTGGTTGGCAAGCGCCTCTTCGAGCTTCCTCGACAGCCAGCGGATACGTTCCTTGGCTGCGGTCAGCAGCACAATCGAGGACGGCTCGCCGCGCAGGGCGGCCTGCACGTCGAAACCTTGGTGGTTGTGCATATACACGGCGTTTGCCAGCTCGTCGTCAGACATGGTGCCGAGGCACAGGTCCTCTCGCTCGCACAGGTACGTGTCACCGAACGGGTCGGCCTCGCCGGCGGTGCGCCAGCGGGCGGAGGGTGTGGGTTGCGGGGTGTCGCTCATTGCTGACTCCTAAGTTGCTCCCCTAGGGGAGCAGGTTGTTCATTTCAGGCGCGGCGCGGTATCCAGACGGCCGCTATGCAGAGGATGGCCAGCGACAGAAAGGCCAAGGCGCAGGCGGACTTGGCAAGGTGCAGGACCTCGCCAACCAGGTGCGGCGCTGCCATGCCGGCCACGCCGGCGGCTGCGCACAGGATGAGCGCCATTACGGCGAAGATGACCAGGGCGAACAGGGAGAGTTGGCGGAGCATGGCTCAGTCGACCTCGTAAGTATCGTCAGGCCCGCCGACGGCTTCCAGCAACTCGCCGGCCTGCAGCGCACGGTCTACACGTTGGCGAAGGGCGTCAGCAAGCTGCTGGGCCGTGACGTCCTCGCCGTTCCTGTCGTCGGAGACGACCTCGAACGCGATGGTGAACATGTGGTTGTAGCGCACGGCTAACTCCGAAGTGGTGCTCCCCTAGGGGAGCTTGGCGAGGAACTTGCGCAGGGCCTCAGTGGCCTTGACCACGCGCAACTCGACCTGAGCGATTGCAACCGGATCACCCTTCTGCTTCGTGGTGAGCCGGACGCAGCGAGCGGTGGCCATCAGGCCAGCGAGGCGCATGGCCTCGTTGATGTCGCCCTGTTTCACGGGAGGGTGGGCATGACCAAGCGGTGGGTTTTGGCCACGCGGATGAGGTGGCTGTCCCAGTCGTCCACGATCTGGTTGTCGTGGACCCACTGCAGCGCTGCCAACAGATCCTTGTGCGGATCGAGTTCGGTGAGGATGAACTTGCTCAGGCTAGGCGGCAGTTCGGCGTCCCGAGCCCGCTGGATGACGCCGTCGATGGATGTGAGCTCCATGCTGGCGTCGTACAGGCCCTCGGGGACCAGGCAGCCGACTGCGCAGGTCAGGCCGTGGTTGGTGCGGTAGCGACAGCCAATTCCGCCGTCGCCGCGGGCTTGCTGCTTCTGGGTGAGTAGGTGGGTGGCCACCTTGGTGAATATCTCTTGTGCGTTCATGCTGACTCCTAAGTGAACATCCTCAGCCACGCTGAGGATGTTGATTTACTCCCCTAGGGGAGCGGGTTAGCGGCCACCGTTGACGATCACTGAGGCGGCGCGTTCCAAGGCTTCGAGCTCGCGCTCATAGGCGTTGGCGAGCGAGCTGTGGTCGCGGTTGTGCTCGATGAGTGCGCGCAGTGTGGCTTGGCGTTCCGCCAGCGCCCCGGACAGGATCGCGGCGGAGATAGCGCAATGCTCCTCGCTGGACAGGCCAAGGGTTTTCATGGTCTGACTCCTAAGTCCTCAGCCAAGCTGAGGATGTTGATTTACTCCCCTAGGGAGTTAAGCCTCGGTGAAAACGAGACCGTACGACTTGGCGATCTCGCGCATGCGAGTGTTGAAGTTGGCCAAGCTGCGCTCCGCGAAGCCGTATCGGGCGGGGTCGGCCAAGGTCGCATCCGCGTCGATGAAGCCGGGCGCGGGCATGAGGTGGTCGTGTGCTGCCTGGATGCTGTCCGCCAGATCTCTGCGGACATTGGCCAAGCGCGGGACGTAGTCGAGCACGAGGGACGCGACGCCGCCTTCGATGCGGCCTCGCTCGACCTCGGCCTGCTGCACTTCCTCGTCCGTCAGGATGCCGCCGACGGCGCAGGCCAAGCGGTTGGGGCCGCGGTACTTGCAGTTGCCGGAGTTGTCGATCGAGGCTATGCCCTGCTTGCGGCAGTGGAGCAAGGCGGCGGTGAAGAACTCTTGGTTGTTCATGGTGTGGCTGACTCCTAAGTGGTGTGGCAAATGAACAGCCTCTCGCACTGTGGCAAGCTCGGAGAGGATGTTGATTTGCTGGCTCCCCTAAGGGAGTAATTACACGAGCCGGCCCCTGCGCTATGCTGTCCGTCCAAAACCATAGGAGAAGAACAATGCGCAAAGTCATGCTCGCGGTGGCTGTATCCGTAGTCCTCGGCGGCTGTTCCTCCTATGGGGCAAAGTTCACCGTAGGTGACGCCAATAAGGTACAGAACGGGATGACCCGCGAGGAGGTTATCCAAGTCATGGGTAGTAAGCCGTCGAGCATCTCCAATGGCGGCAAGCGCTTCATGTGGTCGTACGCCAAGGTCGGTGTCTTGGGTGGCAGCGAAAGTCGCGCCGTACGCTTTGACTTTGACGAGAGCGGCAAGGCCTACGGCATCCCGGAGGGAGGTGTCTACCGGGATACGGCGAAGTTTCAATAACCGGCTCCCCTAGGGGAGCAAGGTGGTGGCTTCGGCCGGGACCTCGGCCCGGCGCTTGGCCTTCGCAGCCCGGATGCGCTCGGACGCTACGGTGCGCTTGGCGTCGTACTCTGCGGACTGGGCGAACCGGACCAAGCCGTGCAGGAACTTGAGCGCGTTGGCGCAGTCCGGGTCGATCTGGTGGGAAATCGTCGGCAGCAGCTTGTCCAAGCCGCGGGTGACAGAGGTGGTGAGCGCGGGGCGGCGCGGGGCGGCCATGGTCTGACTCCAAGGTGGCTCCCCTAGGGGAGCGGGAAGGCTATTGCGGGAGACGGACCTTGTCGGTCACATCAGGCATGAGGGGCGTGCTGATGGGCAAGCCGATGCGCTGCTTGGCAGCCGCCTCGGCCTCCTGATTGGCGTGAGCAAGGCCACGCTCGAAAGCCCACTGGGACTTGGGGTAGTCGTGCGCAAGCTTCGACTCGATCCAAGCCACAGCCAGGTCCAAGGCGCCGTCAGGCGGTGCGCTGGAGACCAAGGCGCCGAGGCTGGCGGCAACGGCAGCGCTCATAGGTACTTTCTTGACTTCTGGCATAAAGGCTCCAATGTAAGTACGCCATGACAAAAGAAACACACTACGCAGGCGGTTTGGATATTCCGCCGAAATTTGGGCAACCTGAAAAATGCCAAAATTCCCTGAAACCAGAAAAGGGAAAGTGACTTTTTTCCAACAAAATATCCACAGCTATAGAAACCTGTGTTTTTGCTATCCACCCCTACTTGCCAGGCCAAAATCCTTGCTTGCGCTTGGTCTTGACTTCGTGGTACGCAAAGCACGCAAGTGAGAGTAGGCATACGGACAGATCTGCAGCCAGTGTCGAAGCCCATCCGGCTTGGTCAATGGCCAAAGCAAACAGTACGAGGGAAAAGACGATGCAGAACGCAATCGACGGCATGAAGTCTCACTCCTAAGTGTGCGGCCTGTAACCCCACTCAAGAGTAAGGCCGGCGCAAATCGGTCCCCTCTGTGGAGGGGACCTTCTAAGTTGTCTCCCCTAGGGGAGACGATTGCTGAGTGTCAGGTGAACGTGTGGCCGCGCATCCAGACGATGCGGTTGTCGGGGCCGGCAACATAGCCACCAACACGCTGCGCAAACCGGATCGCGGCACGCAGAGTTTTTCGTGGACGGCCAGCCACTACCCAGAAGCAGGTGCTGGCCGACGATATTATTGGCGAGGACAATTCGCCCTCAGTTGGGCGAAAAACGTAGAAGGACATGGTCTGACTCCAAGGTTTCTCCCTTTAAGGGAGGTGCTGACAGCTAAGTGATGCTCCCCTAGGGGAGCGATTTGTTCGCTGAAATACAGCGAGCAAATGAACATCCTCTCCACGCAGACACACCGCGCCCTGGCCGAGCTGGCCAATGCGCGCGGGCTAGATGCTGGTGCGGCGGGAGAGGATGTTGATTTGCGCTCCCCTAGGGGAGCACTGCGTTTCGCTCGCTGCGTCTCCCCTAGGGGAGATAAGCAAGCGCCACAAAATCAAGGCAAAGCGGGGCGCGTCAAAAATAGACACACTCCCCTTCTGAAAACTATGATTCATCTGTTTCAACAAATAAACATCCGCAACAAACGAAACAATGCCACCCAAGTAAACATCCGCACCGCGTTTCACAGTGCCGCGCGAACTAACATCCGCACCGTGCGGCACATTGGGGATGTTTATTTACAGGGATCTTTCCATAGCGCGCATGACGCGCTACAGAAAACACCCTAAATAGGGGTTGTCAGACTGCGTCATTTACAGAGTTAGTCTGCGATGGAATACCGGCCTACTTGCGTATGGAATCGACTGTTGCACATGCGCCCTATGCTTAGTGGGATATGCGGGCCGCTAGCTAACCGCGCTAACTATCCGCATATCGGTATCCTGAATATTGTTTATCGCCTTACCCGCTATCAAGGAGGGAGCGGACAAACCCGAAATACACAATATCTACCTTTCACACAATACATAGGGAAATAACAACGTGTCACATATGCGCACCGATTCGGCCCGCAAGTCATACGGTATTCCCTGCTACTGACAAATTTTGAATGAGCGTCTCCCCTAACAGGCTTTGCCTGCTATCGGGTACTGCGTGGCCGGTACTGCGCCATTCCATCAAATAAACATCCTCACTGAGGTTGTTTATTTGATGCGCCTAGCCAGCAAGGCTAGGCGTATCGGTGCGTCATGCTGCGATAGTTGCCGCCACTTCTGCGCCCACTTCGCGGCCGGTGCGGGTAGCCTCAGCACGCAGCGTTACAGCATTCACCAATGCCATAATCGCGCGGGTCGTATCCGTGTCAAACGTGGCGCCTTGCGAGATAGCATCCGCCAGCGCTTGCAAGGCTTGCGGCGTAGGCATGGCGATAGCTTGCACGTTGGGCGCGTCGCCTTGCTTGGCATTGTCTGCGTCGCCTTGCGCGGATGCGTCGCCTTGGTTGTTCACTTCGTCCGCCTTGACCTTGGGCGCCTTGGCGAGTGCGATAGCATCCTTGAGATTCTCCGCATCCGTCTTACCCGTAATGCTTGCCTTGTCTGCCGTAATCAGACCCAGCGCGAAAGCCTCAGCAAGCCGGCGGTAGGCGCTGGCGGACTTGCTGACAGTCGCTTGCCATACCTTAGGGTCGGCGATTTGCTCGCGCATTTCTTTAATGGCTGCCTCAGTGCGCGTGATAACTTCGTCTGCCTTTTCATTCTTGATGATGTGAATGACAACAGCGCGACCGGCAGTGTAAGACGAATGCGCCGCCTTAAATTGCGCCTTTGCAGCGATGGCAACGTCGTGAATCAGCGAGGCGAGCGGGGACATTTTAGCGGACATAGCTAACTCCAAAGTGGGCGCAATGGTGCGCAGTGCGCCCTATAGGCGCCGGGTTGTTTGGTCCGGTGCGTCATGCACCGTTAATAGAATAATAGGGGAAACAATGCACTTCTGCAAGTACTTTGCCGGACTATTTATAAGGTACTAAGAGAAATTGGATGTTTATTTTTCAGCTCAGCTCGCCAGGTAGCTCACCAGGCAGTGACGGGTACCCTTTCCACCGCGCCAGCGCCCTGGTCGCCATCCCTGCCCCTCTTTCCAACCAAAACCCATTTTCAAACTTTTTGACACTGATTCCATGTTTGACCTATACTCGCGACCATGAGCACCCGCCAATATCTCGAAGACCACCCTGAAGTTGTCGCCCAGTTGCGCGACCGGACCCTGCTTGCCAAAGACCTAGCGGCCCAGCTTGGTATCCGGCCAACCAGCCTCAGCAAGGTGCTCACCAAAATGAACATCGTCATCCGCGATGGTGCTGCGTTCGCGGCCCGCAACGAGGCCTCGGCTGACAGGCAGGAGCGGGATGTTCATTTGCAGCGTCTGGTGGACGCGGTGTTGGCCGGCAAGATGAACGCTGACGACGCCGCGGATGCGGCCGGCTGCAGCAAGGACACGATCTGGCGGCACATAAGGCGACGGAAGGCCGAGAGCCTTTGACGCAACAGCTTGCGCAAGCGTAAAATTCCCGAATGAAATCAAGGGTTTACGTTGGCGCAATCTACGATGAGAAAGCGAAGGCGTACTTTCGGAACCGGCGTGAGACCGATCCGGAGCGGAAAAGGCAGCTGAAAGAGAGCCATCAAAGGTGGCTATGCAAAAACCGCGAGCGGTTGCGCACCATGCGACTGCGAAGGTCGTTATCACGTCTTACTCCAAAGTGGGCAATGCCCGACCTCATTGACGAGGTCTACTTTTTGGCGAGCTTGATGACTCGCCTGCTAGGTAGACCATACGAGGTCGATCACATCGTGCCATTACGCTCGCCGTTTGTATGCGGCTTGCACGTTGAACACAATCTGGCTGTCCTCTGCAAGAGAGAGAACGGCCGCAAATCGAACCTGATATGGCCATTGATGCCCGACACCAAGGAGCTAGCGCTGAAGACGCTGAGCCGATGCTATCGAGCCAGTCGCAGAACCAGGCAACATCGCCATGACCCTGCTTGAATACTTCGAAAGTCATCCGGAAATTCTTGAAATGCTGCAGAAGCGGCAGATCACGAATCGGACCGTTGCGGCACAGGTGGGCGTCTCTGAGGCCCACTTGGCCCGCGTACTGGCCGGATTAGGGGTAAAAAAACAGCGCGGCGAGGTCGTGGAACGACGCGAAGCTGCGAAAACACTGGCAGAAACGCGCAAGAAACAGCGCCAAAACCTCGCAAAATCGGTGATTCTAGGTAAGAAAACGATCGAACAGGCCGCCATTCAGGCTGGCTGCTCGGAGCGCACCTTGTATCGGTACGTACAGCAGTTGTCTAACATCTAAGTGAGCGCTGAATGTATCTCATGTAGGCCATGCAATCATAATAATAAAAATGCATAAGATGAAGGCATTCGACAAAAGTAACCAAGTACCTTTTGAGAGTACTGAGAAAGATTCCGACGATCTCTTGGCCGATCTTGAGGAACTCAGTCAGGAATCCCTCCTGATCCTGCGCCAGCGCATCGACGCCAAGCTCACCGAGACCAAGCTAGGCGACATCAATCTGGAGCGCGAGCTCGTCCTGCAGTACACGCAGACCAAGTTCTTCCTCGCCTCCATCCTGGAGGACAAGTCCATCCCCGCTAACCAGCGGGCGCAGGCCATCAACTCCTGCTCGGCAATCCTCCAGCACCTTATCAAGATGCAGACCGACCTTTACGGCGCCGAGCGCCTGAAGGCGATGGAGGCTGCCTGCATCAAGGCCATGAAGACCATGGCCCCGGAAGCCCAAGAGGTCTTCCTCTCTCGCTATCACGACTACTACAAAAATAATAATGTCGGATCAGATCTTCCAATCGCACCAGGAGAGGCTGCGTAGCGGCGCCTCGAACAATTTCAGCCTCGCGACGGTCCCGGAGTGGATCGAGCGCAATACCAAGAGTCCGAAGGACCTCGCTGAGCCCTACTCTTTCCTCGACCACGAGTACCAGCTCCAGATCCTGAAGGACCTGTCGCCCGAGAAAGTGGTTCGCAAATGCTCGCAGATCGGCATCAGCGAGCTGTCGGTGCGCGAGGTGCTTGCCATCGCGCGCATCATCGACGGCATGACGGCCATCTACACGCTGCCGACGGCGAACTTCGCCTCGACCTTCGTGAAGACCCGGGTGGACCCGATCATCGCGGCCAGCGAAGAGCTGCGCCTGGCGATTAATCCGAACCTCGACAACTCGGAAATCAAGCAGCTGGGCAACTCGTTCCTGCACTTCAAGGGCACAATCGGCGCCGCCGCGGCCATCTCGGTCCCCAGTGACCTGAACGTCCACGATGAGTTCGACTTCAGCGACTTGGCCGTGCTTACGACCTATGAATCGCGCCTCACGCACTCGAAATACAAGATGCGGCGCGAGTTCTCGACGCCCACGCTTGACGACTTCGGCATCTCGGCGTCGTTCAAGCGTTCGCGCCGGCACTGGAATCTCTGCAAGTGCCACCACTGCAACGAGTGGTTCCTGCCGAGCTACTTCGACCATGTCAAAATTCCCGGGTATGATGGGGATCTACGCCACATCACCAAGCACAACATCCATGTCTACCGATGGGAAGAAGCGTTCCTTATCTGCCCGAAGTGTGGAAAAAGCCCTGAGCTTGGGCCGGAGCACCGGAACTGGGTACTTGAGAACCCGACGGAAAGCCACGCAGCAACTGGATACCAAATCCAGCCCTTCGACGCTCCCGAAATCATCACCCCTGCCTACCTCGTCAACCGCAGCACCAAGTACAAGCGCTACGCCGACTTCACCAACTTCAACCTCGGACTCCCGGCGCAAGACGACGACAACGCGCTGAGCAAGCAGGAAATCGAGAAGCTCCATGTACCGGGGAATTTCCCGGGCGGCATGATCTGCTGCATGGGCGCCGACATGGGCCTGACCAACCACATCACCATCGGCTTCAAGGACTACCTCGGCAAGCGTTACGTCGTGCACCGCGAGCGCGTGCCGCTCGCCGACTTCGAGAAGCGCAAGCGCGAGCTGGCCATCCAGTATCGCGTCGCGGTGTCCGTGATGGACTCGCAGCCGTACGTCGACCTGGTCATGCGCCTGCAGAACACGGACCCGAACCTCTACGGCGCCGTCTACACCAACTCCAAGAACGTCACCACCTTCACCGTCAAGGAGCAGGAGGAGGAGCCCGAGGAAGGCAAGCTGCCAATCCGCCAGGTGCTCATCAACCGGAACAAGGCCTTCGACGATCTGATGTCCACCGTGCGCCGGGGCGAGTACGCGATCAAGGCCGACGAGAAGGAAGACGAAACCTTCGTGCAGCACTGCACGGATATGAAGCGCGTGCAGAAGTTCGACCAGGACGGCGAGATGCACTACGTCTGGGTCAAGTCCACTGACGGCCAGGACCACTACTTCCACTCGATGCTCTACCTCCACACCGCCATGGACATGGCCGGCGTGGCAACCCACACAACGGCCATGCCCACCTTGGTCAGGTCGTTCAAGCAGGGGCGCAGGCTGTGATGCTGGCCGAGTGCATCTGGATATAATCGCCAAGCGGGAACCGGCATCATCACAATACAGGGTCAAAAATGAGAGCACTCCGTGGAACACTCGTAGCAGGCATCGCCGCGTCAACCCTGCTCTGGGCGGCATCAGGACATGCGCAGGGAAGCATGCCGCCGAACAACACAGACCTAAAGGCAGCGTACTGCGCGGCGGTGGAGAAGGACCACACTGAGGAACTCCAAGGTTTGCTGGGAAACCTGGATACGGACCCACCCCAGCCCAACGTAGACCCAAAAATCGTCAAGGCAGCGCGTGACTCCCGTAACGAGGCCGCAGAGAGGCTCAACCATCTGCAACTCTACCTGTTGCCAAGGCTCAAGTTCCTCGATGCGGAAGGCCTCCTTGGGGCAAGCGCACAGGGCAAGCGTGACCGGGCCAAGCTAAAGGAGCCGGCGGTGACTCTTTGCTTTGCCCAGTGCCAACAGCAGCTGCAGCAAAAGCTCGCGCAGCATAAGGCCGACAAAGGCGAGTTCGAGGCCTGTACGAAGTCTTGCAGCCCCGAGGCCCTGACTCGAATCTGGGCGTGCAGGGATCTGTCATGGTTGCCGTTCTGATGACTTGAGGTAACCACGCACCCAAAGGTGCGCGTAACCTGTTGATCTGAAAGCAGTTTTTGCCCCATAATGGAGGCTGGCGATACAAAAACAATAAAAACCGCCGTAATGCCTAACTGGCTCAGTCGCACCTACTCGCGCTTCAAAGCAGCCGTGACCTCGTCCCGGCTGCCTGTCATCCCTCCGCCCAAAGCCAAGCCCAAGCAGCAGGGCTTCCCTTCGTACGCGAAGGGGATCGACAAGGCGACTGACAAGGTAGCGCGCACCGACCGCGGCCTCGCCAACCTGGACATCACCAGCTACCGCACGGCTTCCGACAGCCGAACGGTGATCCGGAACCTGGCAGCTAGCACGCCAGACCTCGCCGCAGCCGTTTCCGCGTACCTCAGGGTTGCTCTGACGCAGGGCTACAAGGTGTACGGCCGGAACATGGACGGCACCCTGAGCGTCGAGGCCACGCAGCTGGCCCACGAGTTCCTGACGCGCTTCGACATCATCCCGGACTACGCCGACGGCTTCGCTCAGGTCAGTTCGCTGCGCTCGACCTCCGAAGCACTTGGCAAAGAGATCGTCCAGTACGGCGCCTGCGCGCTGGAGCTCGTGCTCGACAAGGGGCGCATCCCGAAGCAGCTGGTGCCGGTCTCGACGACGCAGTTGGAGTTCTACCCAAAGGACAAAGCCCTGCGCCCGGTCCAGAAGGTCGGCTCCGACGAAGTCGATCTCGACATTCCGACCTTCTTCTACGTCTCGCTCGACCAAGACCTGCTCGATGCGTACGCCAGTTCGCCGCTGGAGCCTGCGATCCAGCCGATCCTAGCGGACATGGATTTCCTGAACGACCTTCGCCGGGTGGTCAAGCGCGCGATCCACCCGCGCCTCGATGTCTCGATCGACGAGGACCTGCTGCGCAAGTCCATCCCGCCGGAAATCCTCCACGACGGCGACAAGCTGCGCGAATACATGGACGGCATCGTCCAGGACATCTCGGACTCGGTGAACGACCTGGCGCCTGAAGACGCGCTGGTCCACTTCTCGAACGTCAAGTTCCTGTACATCGCCAACCAGAACGCGGACATCTCCGGTGAGTACAAGACCATCCAGGACATGCTCAACGCCAAGGTCGCGACCGGAGCGAAGACGCTGCCCTCGGTGCTCGGCCACGGCTCCGGCTCGCAGAACATCGCCTCGTCAGAGACGCTGATGTTCATGAAGCAGGCTGACGGCACCGTCCGCGTCAAGCTGAATGAGATTTACAGCCGCGCCCTCACGCTTGCGGTGCGCCTGATGGGCTTGGACGCCTACGTCCAATTCGAGTACGACGCCATCGACCTGCGCCCGGCGCTGGAGCTGGAAGCGTTCAAGGCGATGGAGCAGTCCCGCCTGCTGGACTTGCTCTCGCTAGGCATGCTGGCTGACGAAGAGGCGGTTATCCGCCTCACCGGCCGCCTGCCAGGGCCGACCTACAAGCCCTTGTCCGGCACGATGTTCCGGCCGACCGCCGGCGGCACCACCGCGGCAGTGGACCCGAACGGCAACCCGTACTCCACCACCGGCACCGGCGGCAACGCTGGCGGTGCCATGAACCAAAGCCTCAAGCCCGGTACGCCGACCCAGCCCAAAGGGCCGGCGAACAAGGGCAAACAATAAGAAGGCGGACAACATGTTCCAGAACAAGAGTCAACCGTGGGCCGGCACCGAAGACGCGTGGGCGACAGCCCTCGCGATTCAGGCCCGGTTCGAGGCAGCCAGCCAAGCTGAACTGAACGCCATGGCCGGCAACGACGAGTCGAACGACAGCGTGCCCCACATGTTCTCGCTGCACGGCGACGTCGGCGTCATCAGCATCGTCGGCCCGCTGTCGAACAGCAACAGCCCATGGGCCAAGTATTTCGGCGTCGCGACTTACCCCGACATCCGCGAGGCGATCGCTTACGCGGCCCAGCAGCCTGAGGTGAAGGCCGTTTTGCTCGCGGTTAACTCGCCTGGCGGCGCCGTGAACGGCTTGGAGGACACCTCCAACTTGATCGCGCAGGTCAACAAGTCGATCAAGCCAGTGTACACGCACTCTGACGGCATGATGGCATCAGGCGGTTACTGGCTTGGCGTCAATGGCCGCAAGGTCTATGCGACCTCGACTGCTGAAGTCGGCTCAGTTGGCGTCGTCATGACCCACATGGAGCGTTCGGAGCAGCTCAAGCAGGACGGCATCGGCGTGACCGTCATTCGGTCCGGCAAGTACAAGATGCTGGCCAACCCGTACGAGAAGCTGTCGGACCTCGCCAAGGCCGAGATCCAGGCGATGTCGGACGACATCTACGACATCTTCGTCGGTCACGTGGCAGAGCAGCGCGGTGTGACTGCGACCGTCGCGGACCAGAAGATGGCGCAAGGCCGAGTGTTCCTCGGCAAACGCGGCGTTGAGGTGGGACTGCTGGATGGCGTGAAGAACTTCGAAGAAACCCTCGCGCTTGTTCAGCGCGCGGCAGCGAAGGTTGACACGTCTAAGTCCCTGATTAATAATGGAAAAAAACAAGAAGGTGGCCTATTTATGCCAAAAGCCTCACTGACCCCGCAGCAACTCGCTGCTATTGAAGCCGGCGCTTCCATCGAAGCCGCTCTCGGCACCTCCGCTACCCCCGAGGAAATCGCTGCCGCCCAGGCAGCCGCAGCCGCTCAGGCTGCCGCCGGTGTCCCGGCCCTCGCAACCCCGGCCACACCCGCCGCCCACGCCGTCGCTGCCCCTGCGGCCCAGACCGACGTCGTCGCCTACCTGCAATCGCAGCTGAAGGCGAAGGACACGGAGCTGATGGAAGTCAACATCAAGGCCCGCGGCCTCGAAGCCACCATCGCGGAATCGCAGACCTCGTTCGACGGCCTGCTTGCCATCGCCCGCGACTCCCTGCAGAAGATGAGCATCGCGCTCGGCGCCAACGCAGACGCAGCTGCTGCCATGGCCCCGACCCAACTGCTTGCCGAGCACGCCCGTGTCTCCGCGCAGTTCAAGGAGCGCTTCAAGGTAGGCGGCGTCGCTGCCCCGGCCGCTGAAGCTGACGTACGCCCCATGGCGGCCGTCAACTCTCCGCTCGTCAAGCTCGCGAAGTCCGCCCAGGGCAAGTAAGCGTTCCAAGAAACGGCCAACAAGGAGAAATACAAAATGGCTCGTGCTTTTCTGATGCAGGAAACCGCGCCAGCACCGGTAGCCAAGACGGCTCGCCTGGGTGCTGGCAATACCGCCAACGATCGCTTCGACGAGAAGGAGATCGGCAAGTTTGTGAAGCTGGTTGCCGAATCTCGCTATGACCTCTGCGCCGTTGGCAACGAGATCGAGGGCCACATCGTCGCCCTCGAAGAAGCCACCCAGGGCGGCTTCACGATCGGCTCCGTTCAGGACCGTGCTCGCAAGTACGTCACCTTCGACGGCCTGCAAGCCACCCCTGGCACCGGTGTCATCGCTGTCGGCGACTACGTCGTCGCCGGCACCGTGACCGCGAAGGGCACCCGGCTGTCCAACTACGCCCGCGTATGCAAGGCTACCTCGCAGACCGGTCAGACCTACAAGTGGCGCGTCGTGTCGCTTGGCCCTGTCGGTACCGGCGCAGTCGGCACCGTTGGCCTCATCGAACGCCTGTAAGCAAGAACCGCCCAACAAGGAGAATAAGAAATGGGTGCAAAGTTTCATGACGCCAGCGGCGCTCTGCAGGACGTCGAACTGGATGCTTCGATTTACCGTGAAGCCGAGGAGGCCAACACGACTGTCGCGGCCCTGATCAACCGTAAGTTCGAGACCGATTCCGGCAAGTACGGCACGGCCTTCCACCAGATGCTTGCCTCGTGCGGCTTGCTGGTTCCCAAGGACAATGAGTACGGCATGCGCTCGCCGACCATCGGCGCCGTGCTGGACGGCAAGGTCGAGTTCATGTCGGCGGCCAACACCCGCGACTTCGGCTCGCCCACCGGCTCGGCCTCGCGCACGCTGTTCCCGATCGCCGTGATCGAGATGATCGAAGCCGCGCTGCGCCGCAACTACGAAGCGGACCCGGCCTATTTCGACAGCTTCGTCTCGCAGAACATCTCGGTGTCGAACGACCGCTTCGAGCAGCCGATCGTCAACTACGACACGCCGAACGGTCCGCACCAGGCCAAGGCGCAGCGCATCTCCCAGCTCGCAGAGCCGGCGACCATGATGCGCTTTACCACCTCCGACAAGGTCCGCAAGATCCCGACGTACGCGATCGGTGCGGAATTCTCGAAGGAAGCGCTGCGCGCCACCCCTCTGGACATGGTCGGCATGACCATGACCCGCTACCTGGCGGTCGAGCGCGACGCATGGGTGTACAGCTGGATCAACGACATCCTGAACGGCGACGCCGACATCAACGTGGGCGCCCTGCCCTCGGTGAATATCTCGTCGCTCGACGCGGCTGCCACCGGCGGCAAGGTCACCCACTTGGGCTGGCTGAAGTTCCTGAATCGCAAGCGCCGCTACCGCAAGGTCGATGTGATCATCTGCGATCTGGGCACCTACCTGAAGATCGAAGCGCGCGAAGGCCGCCCGGGTCGCACCCCGAACGACACCACGCTGCCGATCCTGGACGCACAGGCTCGCCCGATCAATACCGTGTTCGGCGACGTCAAGGTGTTCATCGTCGACGACGCCGCTGAAGGTGGCCCGCTGCCGGCCGGCACGGTCCTGGCCTTCGACACCCGTTACGCCCTGACCAAGGTGCGCAACATCTCGGCCGACTACAAGGCGGCTGAAGAGTTCGTGATGCGCCGCTCGGAAGCCTTCCGCCTCGACTTCGCGGAAATCCTGTACCGCACCTTCGACGACGCATTCGACGTCCTGGTGCTGGCCTAATCGGATGGGCCGGGTGACCCCGGCCCGCTGCTTCCTACAAGGATCTGACATGAGCGTATTCAAGAACCTGGGTGTCTACCCATTCACCGACCCCTCGAACCCCGAGGTGCCGGTGACCTTCCAGCCTGGCGTCGAGACCGAAGCCCCGAGCACGCCCTGGACCAAGCTGCAAGTCAGCGCCAAGGTCCTCGAAGTGGTCGAGGAAGACAAGACGGCCGCCAAGCCGAAGCGGTAAACAACGAGGGCCACGGCCCTCAAAGCATTTGCTGACATGACGCTCACCGACTTCTGCCAGTACACTGAGGTTCGGGCCATCCTTGGCATCGAACCCCGGGACCTTGAGGACACAACCCTAGCCTTGCCGCTGTACGCAAGGCTGCTGTCGTTAGCGCTTGCTGACCTGAGCCCAACGCTGGAAGCGGACTACCTCTTGACCAAGCAGAAGGTCAGCAAGACCGCCGGTGAGCAGAAGTTCATGGACCTGGTGCAGGTGTTCTCGGGCTACGCCGTTGCCCGGGAACTCCTGACGGCCCTGCCACAGTTCGCGGCCATGCGGATCGTGCGGGGGAAGGACACGTACGAGCGCCAGATCGACCCTGAAGCGATCAAAGAGGCGGTACTCGCTGCGATTGGGCGACTCAGTGCGCCGGTGCTGGCTACCTACGCGGCCCTTTTCCCGACGAACGCCACCTCCTCGGCCCCGCGGCGCACGCTGTTCTCCAACTCCGCACTTGGTACTGACCCGGTGACCGGCGCATGAACCCGGTACTGTGGGCGGAGTCGTTCCGGAACGTCGAGGTGTTCGACGCGTACGCGCCGGACACGCCGCTGTTCCGCTGCGTGTTCACGCCGTTCGACGACTCGCCGTCCGACGGGTCAACTGGCGAGCGCCGCGTCATCGACGTCCACCCAGACCGGCAATTCCCTGCCCGCCGAGCTGTTAACATCCTTGGCGACGTTTGGATCGTTGGCCGCGGCCAAGTGGACGCTACCGACGGCGTCCCCACCAGCCGGCATTACGGAATGAAGGACGCCACGAACAGCTACGCGTTCGGGCTGCCTGGTGCCGTGTGCATCGAAGCGGCCCGGCCGCTTGCCGCCGGTGTCGCCGACTACGCCACGAGGTTTCCTGTAGCCACGCTCGCTTGGCTCTACGCTCACCGGCTTTACTTCAAGAGCACCGTAAGTCCGCAGACCGACGCCACCTACGATAACTTCTGGTCGATCTTCGTCGCCATGTCGGAGCCGGTGAAGAAGCACCACCTGCTGCTGGACCGCGACAGCGGCACCCTGCATAGCGTGCGCGGCGTCTACGCGCCGCCGCAAGACCTGAAGCTGGTGCAGGCGGACGAGCTCGACGCAGACGCCATCCGGCTTGTGACCCTCAATGGCGGGGCTGTCTACGACCCGATCAACGACGTCACCACGCGCAGCAGCGCTGTCGTGCCGACCGTGCGGATCGAGTTCGCGAAGGACTACACATACCGCACTGAGGCCGACGAGCTTGGAAAGAACGGCGACGAGCTGCTCCTCGTCCCCAAGGTGGCTGCACCGGCACTGACGGCGCAGGACAACATCACCATGGACGGACTCGCTTGGCGAGTGGTCTCTTTCGTGACGCAGCTGGATTGCTGGAAGATCCATGTCCGCCGCGCTTAAAGTCAACAACCTCTCCGAATTCAACAGCGCGCTCGACAGCGCGCTTGCGGCCATGGAGCGCGAGGTGACCCACGCGCTGCGGGGCTTCACCGTCACGGTGTTTCGTGAGCTGGTGGAGAACTCGCCACAGTGGTCTGGCAACCTGGCGGCGAACTGGAACATCGGCATCAACACCCCATCGAGCGAGTACGCCGAGTTGGCCGACAAGGCCGGCTCCTGGTACGGCCATGCCGACCAGCAGCACCATGGCGACTTCCAAGCGTTCGTGCGCGGAGCGCCCTATGCGGTGGGCGTCTCGATCGGCAAGAACCTGCCGCGTACCCGCGCCATCGGGCTGCGCGATACGGTCTTCATCGGCAACAACACGCCCTACTTGGACCACGTCGAGGCTGATGAGTCGGATGATGGCAAGAGCCCGTACATCCGGCCCGAGAACAAGATAGACGGCGTCGTGGCATTGCGCGAGTACGTCCGCGCCAAGTATGCCACGATGAGCGTCGACGCCCGCACCTACATCGGGAGAACGGCATGAGCATGGAGCAGGCCCGCAAGGACCTTATGACCGCAGTCGAAGCCGCCCGGGCGGCTTGGCCTGGTGGTGCCCTCAAGTTGCAGACGGAGAACAAGAATCTGGTCGACCGCAGCACGCAGGTTGACCCTTATGTCGCCGCGTCGATCATGTTCATGGGCGGGGAGCAGGCCAGCATCGGCGACAAGCCGCTGGTGGCCACCTTCGGCCACTTGGTCCTCGCCTTCTGCACGAAGGAGGACCAGGGAACGGCAGGGGTCTACAAGATGGCCGACCACTTCGCACGCTACGTCGAGTTCAAGCAGTTCACGGCCGTGCGCACTCGCTCGATGCTGCCGCAGAAGGCCGTTCCGAATCGAGGCTGGTACGACGTTCCGGTTCTCGTGCCATTTTGGTACCACCGGGTTGCTGCATAACGCAAAACACCTTAAAATTCAACGAGTTACGGCAACAAGGAGAATAAGAAATGCCGACCACCGCATCATCCAGTCGCGTCCAGCTGTCCTATATCAAAGAGAGCACCTTCGGCGTCACCCCCGTCACCGGCAACGGCACCAAGCTGCGCGCCACCGGCGAGTCGCTGACGTTCGATATCAACAAGGACACCTCGAAGGAAATCCGCGACGACCGACAGGTTAGCGGCATGGTGCCCATCAGCGCGCAGGCGTCCGGTGGCATCCCCTTCCACATGCAGTACAAGGAATACGACCCGTTCATTGAAGCCGCGCTGCAGAGCACCTTCGCTGCATACGGTACCGCCGGCGTGGGTGCGACGTTCACGGCCGCCATGGCCGCCAACACGATCACCGCATCCGCCGCACCGACGGGCAACTCGGCGTTCACCACGCTGCAGAAGGGTCAGTGGTTCCGATTCGTCACCACCGGTACGCCATCGGACCCGAACAACGGCAAGCTGTTCCGCGTCTCGCCCACGGTGGCGCCGACCTCGACCGTCATCACGCTGGACCCGGCGACTCCGGCCACCGTTGCCGCATCGCTGACCAACTCCCTGCTGCAGACCTCACGCTTGACCAACGGTGTCACCCAGCCGTCGTTCACGATCGAGGAGTCGTTCGCCGACATCGGCCAGTTCCTGGCGTATCGTGGTCAGACGGTCAGCAAGCTGTCGCTGCAGTTCGCGTCGGAGTCGCTGACGAACGGTACGCTCGACTTCATGGGCAAGGACGCAGTCAGCGGTGTCGTCACCACGCTGCCCGGCACTCCCACTGCCTCGCAAACGTTCGACGTGCACAACGCGGCCACCGGCATCGGCCAGATCTGGGAAGGCGGCGCCCCGCTCACCTCGACCTTCATCAAGTCGCTCAGCCTGAACATCGACAACAGCCTGCGTGCGAAGACCGCTATCGGCACGCTTGGCTCGGTGGACATCGGCTCCGGGTCGTTCAACGTAACCGGCTCGTTCGAGGCCTACTTCGCCACTGGTGCGCTGTACCAAAAGTTCCTGCAGAACACCAGCAGCATGTTGTCGTGGTCGAGCCAGGACGCGGCAGGCAACGGCTACGTGTTCACCTTGCCGAACATCAACTTGAGCAAGGCGGCGATCAATGCCGGCGGCATGGACCAGGACGTGATGGTGCAGGTGGACTTCACCGCCATCGCCGACCTCACCAATGCTACCCCGGCGCTGCAGAAGACCATCTTCATCGACCGCGTCGGCGTGTAACAAAAGAACTGGGCGGGCTCCGCCCAGTTCTTCGAGGTGCATTGACACCTTTACCGAGTTTGATATACTCGCATCTGTCTGACAACAATAACAACAAAGGACATCATGGCACTCGACATTTTCGCCGCATTCGCGACCGACGAAACCAAGGAACTGGAAGGCGTCTGGATCGAGCTCAGCGACGGAGCTGAAATCCTCGTGGCACGTGCTGGCAACAAGAAGTACAACAAGCTGCTGGCCCAGCAATACGAGAAGAACAAGCGCCTGCTCGACCTGAAGAACGACGCGGCCGAGACCCTGTCGAACACCATCATGATCGACGTGATGGCCCGCACCTTGCTGCTGGGTTGGAAGAACGTCGTCTTCAAGGGCGAAGATCTGCCGCACTCGGTTGACAACGCCAAGCTGCTGCTGTCGGTCAAGGACTTCCGCGACCTGGTCAGCAAGCACGCCGGTGATGCCGAAGCCTTCCGCCTGGCGCAGCTGGACGAGGCAGCAAAAAACTAACAGCCTTCCTTCAGTGGGACACGACCTGGGGGCGTGAACTCGAAACGCTGCGCAGCGTACAGCGCAGCACCGGGATCACGCCTCAGGCGTTGAAGGACAGGCCAGAAATTGACCCGACCCTGATCTTCTTCTACGAGGCCTTTCACGACCTCTCAACTTCGCGCCCAGTCAGCCAGGCCGGGCCGCTCCCCATCCCGATCTCGGAGGTGCTTGCCTACTGCGAGTTCTACCAGATCCACGATCTCGATTTCCGCTCCACACTGCTTGGTCTCGTCAAGCGTATGGAC
The DNA here is from genome assembly GCF_059421605.1 of Cupriavidus sp. GW821-FHT02F09. Lineage (NCBI taxonomy): Bacteria > Pseudomonadati > Pseudomonadota > Betaproteobacteria > Burkholderiales > Burkholderiaceae > Cupriavidus > Cupriavidus sp. GW821-FHT02F09. The sequence continues at coordinate 44,593 of NZ_JBWKVH010000001.1, read as the reverse complement.
GGCCAGTATCTCGAATCCTTCCACAAGAAGACTGCCAAAAAGACGTAGTTTGACCTACGCAAATATTTGATTTATAAGGGCTTTGCCCGCATAATGAACGCCGTCATCCGATAAAAATAATCACAAAGAGATGAGCGGGCCGAACCTTTCCCTTGGCGTTTCTGTAGCAGGTCTTGAGCAGCTTAACGCCCTGCGGACGGCCATTGCGGCGACGAAGGCCGAACTGGCCTCGCTCTCAACTGCCGGCACCTCGCTCCAAGGCTTGCAGCGTGCCGCACAGATGGCCGGCTCGGTCGGCGATGACTTCTCTGCCCTGCGCGGCGACGTCCAGAAACTCGCCGGCTCCTTCGACTCGCTGGCCGGGAGCATCAAGACCAGCCTCGCCGCCATCAGCACCGCCGCCGCCGAGAGCACTGCGGGCGTCACCAAGCAACTCAAGCGCCAGGAAGATCAGGCCCAGAAGACTGCTGCCAACATCGTCGCGAACGCCAAGTTCGCCGCCATGGCCACGCGGGCGCAGGCTCGCACCATCATTAGCGCCCGCTCCCAGCTCGACTTCGGTATCGACGAGGCAGCGGTGGCTAAGCGCTTTGGCGACTCCGCCGTCGCCGCGGCCAAGATGGCCGAGTCCCTGCAAACGCTGAAGGAAGCCCACTACCAGTCTGCAGCTGCCACCAAGCAGAGCGGTCAAGGCATGTCGGTGTTCTCGAAGCAGGCCAACGACGCCGTCGCGGCAGTCGAGAGGATCTCCAGGGCGCAGGCTGCTGTCACCAACAAGACCATCAAGGGTGCCGCAGGCAGTGAGGCGCAGACGCGCCTGATGCTGGGCACCAACCTGTCGGATCAAGGTGCCCTGACCGGCATGAAGTCCTACTACGCCGGCTTGGTATCGGCGAACAAGGCCGGCGCTGCTCGGCTGGAGGCCGAGTACCAGAAGTCGATCGCAGCGCTTGAGAAGAACGTCTCTGGCGTGATGCAGGCCGCCACGCGCACCGGCTACCAGCCGGCGGACCGCGCATGGTGGGACAAGGTCCTCGCGAACCAGGAAAAGGCGCAGGCGAAGCTCGACGCCGCGTACGCCGCCTCGGTCGGCCAGCTTGAGAAGCAGGTCGGCCGCATCATGAAAGCGGCCACCGCCCCGGGGTACCTAGCAGCCGGGCCGGCCTGGTGGGAAAAGGTCATTGCCGACCAAGAGAAGGCGACGGCCAAGCTGGATGCCGAGTACCAGAAGTCAGTGGCACGGCTGGAGACGCAGGTCTCCAAGGTGATGAAGGCCGCGACAAAACCGGCATACCTAGCCGCAGGCCGCACCTGGTGGGAAAAGACGCTTGCCGATCAAGAGGCGGGCATCGCCAAGCTGCAAGCGTCCAACGCGCGCTTCGCCGCGCTCAACGACCGTGGGCAAGCCCGCGCAACCATCCGTGCCCGCGCCGGGCTCGACAGCGGGCTTAGCGAGGCCGTCCTCACGGCCCAGCTTGGCGAAACAGCGGTAGCCGCTGCCAAGGCTGCTACATCTCTTGAAGCCCTGAAGAAGGCGCACTACGGTGCAGCGGTGGCAGGCGGCGCGCATAGCGGTGCCCTCTCCGTTTTCGCCAAGAACGCAAACGACGCCCACTCGGCAGCCCGCGGCCTTGCCTCAGGCTTCAACGCCATGTGGTTGACGTGGGGCAACCTCGCGCCGCTGCTGGCGGGCGCAGCGCTCTCCAACGCCGTCGTCCAAACCGGCAAGGTGGGCTCGCAGGTCTCGTACCAGCTTGAGTTCGTCAAGCAGCTGAACGACGAGTCGAGCGCCACGATTCAGGCCGTGCGCGAGCAGATTCGCGCGTTGTCCAAGGACTCGCTCTTCACCCTTGACGAGTCAACCAAGGGCCTAACCGCCTTGGTCCAAGCCGGCCTGTCCGCCGCCGAGGCGATGCAGGTGCTGCCGCACGTCATGAACCTCGCCACTGTCGGCGAGATGGACCTGAAGTCCGCAGGCGAAGGCCTGATCGGCATCATGAATGCCTTCGGCATCCCGATGGAGCGCGCAGCAGCCACCGCTGACAAGTTCGGCAAGGCGCAGCAGCTTGCTCAAGTCGGTGTGCAGGATTACATCGAGGCCATGAAGTACGCCTCGACGGTTGCTGGCCAGTACAACCAGGATCTGGACAACTCGTTCGCGGCAATCACCCTGCTGGGCAAAATCAACATCAAGGGCACCGCCGCCGGTACCTCGTACCGCAACTTCCTGAAGGATTTGTACGACCCCTCTGTGAAGGCAAAGCGCGCGATGGAGGAGCTGGGCGTTGCGTCGTTCGACGCCGCAGGCAAGCAGCGCGAGTTCATCGCTGTCATGCAAGACCTGAAGACAGCAACGGACCCACTCACCGAGGAATCCCGGCTCAAAGCACTTGGGCAGATCTTCAGCGAACGCGGGGGCAAGACCGCAGTCGCCCTGCTGTCCGACATGACCGGCGAGTATGGAAAGCTCGGCGAAGCGATCAAGAATTCCGAAGGCTACAACCAACGTGTTGCGGACGCGCTGCAGAAGCAAGTCGGCCCGTCGTTCAAGCAGGCCTTCAACGCAATGCGCGCCTCCATGGACGAGGTCTTCCAGAGCTACGAGAGCAACTACGCCAACGTGGCCGCGAGCTTGAAGACCGCGTTCAGTTCCAACGAGTTCAAGACGTCTCTCGCTGGCCTGATCTCCATCGTCGGCTCGCTCACGACTTTCATCATCGAGCACCACCGCGCTATCCTCCTGGTGATCGAGGCATACATCGCCTGGAAGGGTGCATCGCTGGTCGTCGACATCATCCAGGGCGTCGGCAAGGCGATGATCTTCGCCACCATGAACGCGCGCCTCATGGCGTCGTCGATGCTGGCAGGTCAAGGTGCGATGGCGGCCATGACGGGCGCGGGTGCGGCCACCTCCCTCGCGCAGATGGGTCAGTCGGCTGCGGTCGCGGCCGGTGGCCTCGCCGGGACCGCCGCGCAGGTCGGCACGCTCGCGGCCCGGATGCCCATGCTTGCAGCGATCCTCGGCGCCTTGCTCAATCCGATTACCGCGGTGATCGCTGCCCTTGGCCTGATGGGGTATGCGTTCTACCAGATGTACGAGGTATCCTCAGACGCATCGAGCAAGCTCGTTGACAGCGTCGTGAGGGACAACAAGCTGGTCATCGGCTCCATCGACAAGGTGATCGCCAAGGAGCGCGAGCGCCAGTCGATGGTGGCGCAAGGCTCGCAGCCCTACGAGAAGGAACTCAGCGATATTGAGTCCCTCTATTCGGCCGAGAAGTCACGGTTCGAGCAGAGCCGCACCGAGGCCGCCCGCTTGCGCCAGCAAGGGAAGACTGCCCAAGCGGCCCTGTTCGACGCTTCTGCCGGCGACTCCTTCGCCAGGATGTTCGAGCTCAATCAGGGCCGAGGCAAGCTCATCGCCTCGCGCAGCGACCTCGATCGCGAGCGCGAAGCACGCCAGCTGGAGTCGCAGCGCAAGGCCGAGGCGAAAGCCAAGGCTGCCGCCGCCGTGGGCGGCACCGAAACCTTCGACGGCAGCGCACCGAAGTCCAGCCGCGGAGCGTACCGCCTCGACAATGCCGAAATCAGCGCGGTCGAGCGAGCCTACAAGGATCAAGAGAAACTCTTGACAGAGCACTTCTCTCAGCAGCGCGCCCTCATTGACGCCCAGAAGAAGTACCGCTTGGCCAATGAAGTGGAAGCCGCCACGAGCTTGGAGATGCTGACACGCGCGAACTTTGCGCAGCTGGAGAAGCTCGACGCACAGCATCTCTCCGACACAAAGGACGAACTTGCCAAAGCCAGGGACGAGGCTGGCAAGGTCCGTGCGCAGTCAATGGTGGACGCAGCCTCCGCCACCGCGAAGCAGCATGCCCAGGAAAAGAAGCGCTGGGAAGACCAGGTGGCAATCGAACGCGCCGGGCAGCTGAACCTCGTCAAGGTCCAGACTCAGGACTTCATCGAGAAGGCCAGCCTTGAGCAGGAAGATTTCCGCCAGCGCATTGCGCGGGAGCTTGAGCTGTCCCAACTGGATGCGGTGACCGCCGCCGGTCGCGCAGCGCGGTACGACGCCGAGGTAAAGTACAACAAGGAAATCATCCGCCAGAAGGTCGAGATCGCGGATCTCGACCGTGCCTTGGCCCGGGCGGACTATGACTCAGCCGGCGCGATTATCGAGCAGATCAAGGCTCGCGAAGCTGCCATCGCCCAGCTGCAAGCCGCCAAGACGGCCAGCGCCGACCTCGCCGAACAGACCGCCCGCTCCGCCGAGGAGACCAAGCGCTCGTGGGACTACGGCATGACCCAGTCGGTGCGCGACTACGCCGACTCCTTGACCGACGCAGCGAAGCGTGCACGCGGCTTCGGCGAGACCATGCAGCAGGTCTTCGGCGATGCTGGCGGCGCCGTCGCTAAGTTGACCATCGCCATGGCCGGCTACGGCAAAGCGCGGGACGATATCGCTGCGACCAAGCAGCTGGACATCAAGGCCGCCGGCAACGACCCGGTCAAGCTGGTTGCTGCTGAATCGAAGGCCCGGGACGCCTCCGCCAAGGCCGCCGTGGGCCACTACGCCAATATGGCGAGCGCGGCGAAGGGCTTCTTCAACCAGAACTCAAAGGGCTACAAGGCGCTTGAGGGCGTGGAGAAGGGCTTCCGCGCCGCCCAGCTTGCGATGGACCTGGCGTCGATGACGAAGAAGCTGTTCATTACCGAGACCGTCACTGCCGCGGTGGTTGGCGGAAAGGCCGCAGAGACCCAAGCTACACTGGCCAGCGTCGGGCCGGAAATTGCCGCGTCTGCGGCAAAGGGGCAAGCAGCTGCCGCAGTGGGTGTCGCGAATCAGGCGCAGGGTGACCCCTACTCGGCATGGCCGCGCATGGCCGCCATGGCCGCGCTCATGGCCGCCTTGGGCTTCGCGGTCGCCGGAAGCATGTCTGGGTCATCCCCCGACATTGCTGCCGAGCGCCAGGCTGCGGCGGGCACCGGCACGATTCTGGGTGACTCGGCTGCCAAGTCGACCTCGATCGCCAACGCCTTGGGCAGCCTCACCGACAGCGCCAAGATCGAACTGTCGTACCAGTCCGGAATGCTCGCCGCCTTGCGCAGCATCGAGGCGAACATCAAGGGTCTCGCGAACTTGGTCGTGCGCGTGCCGGGGCTCTCCGGCAAGGTGACAGATGCGCAATCCTCGATGCTTGGCGTCGGGTTTCAGCAAGACATCCATGGCAAGCTGGCAGAGTTCGGCGCCCATCCATCGAAGTTCCTGGACGGCATCATCGGCAAGCTGCCCGGCGGCGACATCCTGACCGGCATCGCTGGAAAGATCGCCAGCTTCGTTGGCGGCCTGTTTGGTACCAAGACGAGCATCATGGATCAGGGTATCTACGCCGGCCCGCAGACGATTGCGAACATCCGCCAGAGCGGCTTCGACGCACAGAGCTACGTCGACATTGAGCGTAAGCGCAAGGCGTTTGGCTTCACCATCAGCAGCAGCTACTCAACTGCGTTTGGGGAGCTCCCGCAAGAACTGAAGAGCCAATTCGGTCAGATCGTAGGCAACATCGTGCAGGGGGCAGAATCCGCCGTCGGCGCCCTTGGCGTGTCCTCGGACCAGTTCTTCGCGCGGGTCGACAACTTCGTCGTCAGCCTCGGGAAGATCAGCCTCAAGGACCTCACCGGCACCCAGATTCAAGAGCAACTGGAGAACATCTTCGGTGCCCTCGGGGACAGTATCGCCCGAGTAGCGATGCCGAGCCTCGACGCATTCCAGCGCGTCGGCGAGGGCTACTTCGAGACTTTGATCCGCGTCGCCAACGGCGTTGAGCAGGCTCGCTACGCGCTCAGTCAATTCGGGGTCGCCGTCATCAACTATACCGAGGTCGTCAACAAGCAAGGCGACGTAGGGGCAGAGATCATCCGCGACAGCGTGCTGCGTATGGAGCGCTTTGCTGATGGCTCGCTGACCGGAGTCGGTCGCATCATCGAAGGCGTCACCGGCACGGTCGACGACCTCGTCGGCACCTACTCGACCTTGATGGATCTACGCAAGGCGATGAAGGCTGTGGGAGCCGATTCGCGGGCACTTTCGGCAGAGATGCTGCGGGGGGCAGGCGGAGCCGATAAGCTGCAGAGCGGCCTGGACGCCTACTTCGAGAACTTCTTCAGCGAGACTGAGAAGGCCGCAGCCAGGACCCGTTGGCTCACAACGGAATTCCAACGCATCGGACTGGCAGGCATGCCTGCATCCGAGGCCGGGTTCCGCCGCATCGTCGACGCTATCGACACGAGCACTGAGGCGGGCCAGACCTTTTACGGCCAGATGATGGCGCTGGCGGGAGCGTTCCACGACGCCACCAGCGCGGCCAGCGACTTCCTGAAGCAGGTCAAGGAATTCCAGGACTCCCTGCTGGGAGGCGACCTCTCGATCCTGTCGCCTGAGCAGAAGTACCTCGAAGCGAAAAAGCAGTACGACGCGACGTCAGTCGCGGCGTCTGCCGGCGACGCCACGGCCCAAGGCAACTGGACCAACATCGCTCAGGCGTTCCTCGAAGCGTCCCGCGCTTACTACGCCAGCACGAGCCAGTACGCCATCGACTTCGCGAAGGTGCAAGGCTACCGCGTCGACGGCTCGCATGCCTCGGGCTTGGACTACGTACCGGAAGACGGCTACATCGCCGAATTGCACCGAGGCGAGGCTGTGCTGACTGCCTCCGACGCCGCTCGCTACCGCGCGTCGTCCGGCGGCGCCAGTTCGCAGAGCGACCCCGACGTCGCAGAGGAACTGAGGGCGCTGCGCAGGACGCTTGAGGCCCAGCACCAGCAGGCTATGCGTGTGGAGGCAGCGAAGGCCAAGGGATCAGCAGACGCCCGCGAAGAAGCGAAGGAAGGCAACAAGCAGTTGGTGAAGGCCGTGCGCCAGGTGGTGGAACAACTATGACGATCGGAATTGAGGTGAAAGCCTACGACCTCGGCGCCGCCGCCGAGGTGACGCTTTATTTCTCGGACGAGGGCTTCGTCACGAAGCCGACCGACGTACCGGCCAACACCTGGTTCGAAAGCCGTCTGGAGAGCCAGCCGCGGCTTGCCCGAGCCATGTTTGACAAGGCTGGCACCTACGGTGCCACCAAGAACACGCCCGGTGCTATCGAGCTCTCCAACCCCGACGGCGGCTTGGACTACCTGATGACCAACTACGCGTTCGACGGCCGGGCCTTTACCGTTCGCGTGGGCGACAAGAGCCAGCCCTACGCAGCATGGCCGGTGGTCCTGCTCGGCGTGCTGGACTCGGTCACCGCCGGCGACAACACGCTGAGCCTTGTCATCCGCGACCGCGTCGCCGCTCTCTCCACCACCTTGACCCGACCCAAGTACGCTGGTGACAACGTGGCGCCGAACGGCGTCGAAGGCACAAAGGACGACCTGAAGGATCAATATAAGCCGCGCGTCTACGGCACGGTGGCCAACGTGTCAGCGAAGTTCGTGAACACGTCAAAATTGGTCTACCAGGTGTCTGACCAGAATTGCACTGTCACGGCTGCTTACGACAGCGGCGCGGCCCTCACGCGCGGTGCAGACTACATCTCGCAGGCCGACATGATTGCCACCGCACCTGCCGCCACGCAGTTCCGCTGCTGGCAAGGGTACTTCCGGCTTGGCATGGCGCCGATCGGGCAGGTCACGGCAGACGCGACCACCGTGACCGTCGGCGCTGCAGCCCTGCTTGAGCAGATCGCCAAGGACGGCGGCGTCCTCCCTGCCGAGATAGTCTCCGCTGCCATCGACGTCGCAGGCACCACTGACGCCGGCATCTGGGCGGACGGCGACGTCACGCCGCAGACACTGCTCGACCGCCTGGCTAACTCCCTGGGTTGCTGGTACGGCTTCGACCGCCTGAACAAGTTCCGCTACGGGCGTCTCGACGCACCCACCGGCACGCCGGCGGCAGTGTTCGACTGGACCGACCTGCAGTCGCTCTCCGTCAAGGTAGCCGATACCCCTGCGTGGCGTGTGGTCGTGAAGTACGCCCGCAACCACACGGTGCAGACGCAGTACGCCGGCAGCACGCCAGACACACGCAAGGCCTACCTCGCCGAGGAGTATCGCCAGCAGGCCACCGAGACAGCCGCAGTCAAAACACCTTGGCCGTCCGCGCAAGAACTGACCTTCGAGACGCAGCTGGTTACCCAGGCGGGCGCCACCGCGCTGGCCAACTCGCTTGGCGCCCTGTACTCGGTCCTTCGCCTGCGAGTTGATGTCGAGATCGCGCTGACCGACCTCGGCAACCTTGACCTCGGTTCAGTCGTCAAGATCAACACCTCGCGTTTCAACCTCTCCGCCCGCTTGCTGAAAGTCATCGGCATGGACGCGGGCGTGGCGAACGAAAGCGCAAAACTAACTCTCTGGGGCTAACGTGGCGAATGTCCTCCTCGCACACCCGAACATCGTCGACGCGGCCACCCTGTCCGGCGGATCGTGGCAAGCGCCGTTGAACAACCTGCTCGACCGCAGGCTCGCAAAGCTCGCGCGCTCCGCCAGTGCCGCGAAAGCCGACACGCAATTCACTGTTGACCTTGGCGTCGGCAAGCTGATCAATGTGGTTGCGCTCGTACGGCACAACGTCTCGACGCAGGGCCGCTGGCGCCTGCGTGTCTCCAACGACGCGGCATTCGGATCTGCCCTCTATGACTCCGCGTATGTGAACGACCCGCCGACGCAAGCTGACGTCAGCCTCTCGTTGGACTTCATGGGTGGCGCGTACAGCGCTTGGGACCCTGAGTGGCCGATCGCCTGGCCTACCTTCTACACGCCAATGGCGCTCGACTGGGAAGCCGACAACTTCTGGAGCGGCTCGATCCCCGAGGCGATCCGCAAGGAATACCCGTCGCTGCTGCTGGTCGTTCTGCCGAGCCCGGTCTCGGCACGCTACGTGCGTTTCGAGTTCGACGACACCACGAATCCGGACGGCTATCTGGAGTTCGGACGGGTGTTCCTAGGGTCCACTTGGCAACCCGTCAAGAACGCCGCCTATGGCGCCACGTTCGGCTGGGAGACCGACACCACTGTGCGCCGCTCGCTGGGTGGGACGCCCTACTTCGACCCAAAGCCAGTTCGGCGCGTCCACCACTTCGAGCTGGATTCGCTCAACAAGGACGAAGCGCTGGGTCGCGTGTTCGAGATGCAGCGCTCGGCCGGCGTCCACAAAGAGGTGCTTGTCGTCTGGGATAAGGACGATCCGATCAACCTCATCCGCCAGTCCTACCTCGCACGCTTGCGCCAATTGAGCCCGCTTGCAATGCCCTTTTTCAACAACTACGCCACCACTTTCGAAACCGAGGAAGCAACATGACAACATCGGTAACTTACCCAGCCAATATCGGCGGGGACAACATCACCATCGACGACAGCGACAGCACGACCACCGGCCTTGGCAACGGCGGCCACCGCACGCGATTCATGATCGCGATGGCGCAGTTCGTGAAGGTGGCAGACTGGGTGCGCGCCACTGCGCAGACAGTGCTTGGCTATCGTGACGCCGCGGCAACGTCTGCCAGCCAGGCGCAGATTTATGCTGCGGCGGCGCAGGCATCTGCCGGTGCACCGGCGCTGGCCGGCAATGCGAACAAGATCCTCGCGGTCAACTCCGGCGCAACTGGTGTGGCCTGGGTGCAATCGCTGCCGTCGCTGACCGTGACGGCGCTGGCTGTGGATACAGCGACCGGCAAGACCGCGACGCTGACCCATACGGCGCCCGCTATTCGCTATGTGGAGAGCGACCAGGCCGGGGCCGCGGGGGTGTTCCAGACCATGGTTGATAACGGCGTCTACGCTCTGGTCCGTAACACGGCTGCGGCGCGCGATTTCAGCACGAATGTGGCCGAGCACCAGGTCAACAGCGCCGGCCGGCACCTGTTCGGCGGGGGCGCCGACAACAACACCGACAAGTTCCAGTTCCAGGGGGACTTGATGGTCACCGGCTACCTCAAGGCCTCCTTGAATGTGACCTGGACCTCGGATGCTCGCGTGAAGCGCGACATCGTGCCGATCGAGGGCGCGCTGGGCCTGGTGGAGCGGATGCGCGGCGTGCGATACACCCGTAGCGATATGGACGATGGGCGCTTGCATGTAGGCGTGATCGCGCAGGAGTTGCGGGAGGTGCTGCCGGAAGCGGTCATTGAAGGCGCGGACGGTCTGCTGTCGGTTGACTACGGCACGCTTGGGCCGGTGCTGATCGAGGCGGTCAAGGTGCTGTCGCAGCGCCTGCGCCAGCTGGAAGGGGCGCGCGCATGACGACGCCAGCGGTCCCGCCCATCTCGCTTGCGGACATCGCTGCTGAGCTGAGGCACCCTTCCATTGGTGAGTTGAACGCCGATGAAGCAAGGCGTTTGGCTGGGGTCTCACGACTCGCCACCTCGTTGTCGTTGTCGCAGCTGCTGGGCAAGACGCGACCATACTGGGGCTGGGTGGACTCGGATGTCAGTACACCATTCATCGGGTTCAGTGGCGTTTCCTTCGTCGGTGCCCTTGGGCCGCAAATTGACGTGTACCTCGGCAATGTGCAGATCAGGCAGTTCATGACAAGAACATCCAGCGGGACGTCGCAGACGACTTTGGTCTTTGCCTCTGACCCTGGTTTTCGCAACGATCTAAAGGCGCGGCTGCTCGATACGGATTTCGGATTGATCCGAGAGGTGAACCTAAGCTACTCGGCGGGCGCGGGGACCTGGATCACCCCGGAGCTCGCGGCTGGTTCCGCAGCGGCCACGCTATTCACCGGCGCCGGATCTTTCCTGCTCGATCTGATCAAGCTGTAACCGGCAACGAAAATCCCTTTCCAATCAACGGCTTGCCTAGCCCACCCTAGGCAAGTCGTAGTAAACTATCGGCAGTATCTCTGGCCTCCGAGCCAGTAGCAAAACAAAAACAATAAAGCCGCATAGCGGCACTACTGCAGCGGAGAGCCGGCATGATCCTCGCCAACAAAGCCGCCGGGTTCATTAGCGACCCGATCGAGACCGCGTCTCGGCATTGGACGATCCTCGTCCGCGGCAACGGTACCTGCACCATCGAGCTGCTGTCCGAGGACGGCAGCTGGTATTCGTACCAGCAAATCTCCGGCTTGTCAGGCGCCAACGTTATCGACGTCCCGACCGGGAAGTTCCGGGTCCGCGTTCCCGACGGCACCTCAACCACCGTGGAGCTTCGCACGTGAAGCCCGGGGTCCAACGCGTCATCACGATACCGCTTGTGCGGTCTCTCGTCCGTTACGCGTCTGGGCTCTCGTTCGACTCCTCCGACCTCGCGGACGGCACGCTCTTGCTCGACTTCCTCAGCGTTGTGCCCGAGCAAACGCTGGGTGCCGACTTCATGTCAGACGCCTACTCCGCGTGGGCGGACGAGCCCGCCTGGCCCTACGGCCCATTCGGCGTCTTCAAGGCAAAGGGATATTGATGCTTGTTAATAAAGCCTTCGGTGACTTGATCACCTTCACGCGTGCCTCTGCCAAGTGGGTGCCCAATGCGGCCGGGGTGCTTACGCAAGTCGCCGCCGGCGTTGCTGCCATCGCCTATGACCCGGTGACGCTGGAGAAGCTGGGCTTCTCGATCGAGGAGCAGCGGACGAATCTGCTGACGTACTCGCAGGACTTCTCCAATGCCGCATGGATCAAATCCCAGTGCACGGTGGCGCAGGGAGATGTGCTTGCGCCTGATGGCTCCCCAGCCTACAAGCTCACCGAGACGAACGGGGCAAGCTCGTCGAAGGAGTTGAGCCGCACCATTGCCGGATTTACCGCCGGGACCAGCTACGCACTCTCCGTATACGTTCGGGCTTCGGACGTTGGCTCGGCACGCAACCTAAAGCTGGCGTTCACGTCCGGGTCCATTACGTCAGGTTCTGTCGCCGCAACCTTTGATGTTGCCGCCCGAACCGTGATCTCGATGGTCAACTGCGTGGCGCTTATCACGAATGTGGGCGATGGGTGGTGCCGCTGTACCATCATCGTTGCCGCAACTGTGACCGCCTCCAGTGCCATCTACCTGACTGCGGCGGACTCCGGCGCTGTGACATCCTACACGGGTGATGGCTTGTCCGGCCTTTACCTGTGGGGCGCACAGCTTGAGGTCGGCTCTTTCCCCACCTCCTACATCCTCACCACGTCGGCCCAGGCAACGCGCTCAGCGGACACCGCGACCATTAACAACCTGGCACCCTGGTTCAATCCTGCGCAGGGCACGCTCTACGTCGAGGCGATGGCTCCGCAATTTCTGCGGGCAGACGGCGGCTCCCAGTTCGTTGCATCTGCCGATGATGGCACTGCGTCCAATTTCGTCTCGCTAGGTCGCACGTCGACTGGGAATTGTCGTGCGCAGGCTCGGGCAGGCGGCGTTGCTCAGGCAGACCTGCTCAATGCGGGAAACTGGACGAGCGCGAGCCTTGGTAGATTCGCGCTCGCCTTCGATTCGACCGGCTCTGCAATCTCATTGAATGGTAGCGCAGTCGTTACGGGTCCAGGATTCGCCGCGCCGGCGATGACGCGGCTTCGCTTGGGCGTGGCGACTGTCGATGGTTCGTCTACGTGGAACGGTCATATCCGCGGCATTCGCTACTTCCCGCGCCGCCTGACGAACGCCGAACTCCAGACACTGACGGCGAAGGCTGATCCCGGTTTCACCCTCGATTTCGACTTCGGCGCCAAGTCTTACTACATGGGACTCGCATAATGGCAAAGCGTGCATTTTCAGATTTCATCGGCTTCTCGCGTGCCTCTGCCGCCTGGCGCTTCAACTCGTCCGGCGTCCTGGTGCAGGAGGCAGCCAACGTTCCTCGTGACGACTACGACCCGATTAGCGGCCTGTGGAATGGCTTGCTGATTGAGGAATCGCGGACGAACGGGATTCGCAACAACTCGATGGTGGGCGCGGTGAACGGAACGGCCGGCGCTGGTGGCGTGTGGCCGACTAATTGGTCACGCGGGATCGCAGGAAGCCCAAACACTGACATCGTCGGCACAGGGGTGGATAGCGGAATACCCTACATGGACGTGCGCATTTACGGTAGCGCGTCTGGGAACATCTGGCTTTACATTGATGGACCATCAACTGCCGTCGCCGCATCTGGGCAGACTTGGGCCGCTTCCACATACCTTCGGCTTATGGCTGGCTCTCTCGCGAACGTCAGTCAGGCGAATATTCAGATCGAAGAGAGGGATTCTGGCGGAGTATTCCTGTCCAGTGGCTTTGCGAATATCGCCACCGTGAGCGGTGCGACGCTATCAGGCCAGCGCTTCGCCCACATCCGACAGCTTGCAAGCGCCGCTACCGCGAAGGTTGGCACTGTGCTGTTCTTCACCCTTGGGGCGGCGCCATACGACCTTACCCTCCGTATCGGCGCACCTCAGCTCGAACTCGGCGCTTTCCCCACTTCGCCCATCCTGACCACCAACGCGCAGGTCACCCGCGCCGCCGACACCGTTGCGGTTGGCAGCTTGCCTCCCTGGTTCAATCCAAGCGAAGGCACGCTGTATGCGGAAGTGGTAATGCCCAACCCCGCCGGAAGTAGCGCTATTGGCATTGTTTCCCTCGACGACGGCTCGGATAGCAACCGGTTGACTATCTCGAAAGAGCTAAACGGCAAGGCGGGCTTTGCGGCTGTCGCTGGTGGGTCGGCGACGGCGATCATGATCAGCGCTAACGCCGTCCCCGTCGGGGCTGTAGCGCGGCTTGCCGCCGCATACAAGGCCGCCGACTTCGCGCTTAGCATCAACGGTGAGCCGGCTGTAACTGCAGCGAGCGGCGCAGTCCCCTCGAACCTGGGCGCGATGCGTATTGGGCGGCGGTCTAACCCAGCCCTGAGCTACGTCAACGGCTGGCTCCGCGCAGTCAAATACAACCCGCGTCGCATGACCAATGCCGAACTGCAGGCGATGACAACGCTGCCGAACGCCAACGGCCCAACGCTCGCCTTCGACTTCAAGGCCAAGACCTTCAACCTGGAGCACATCTGATGCCCGCCCGCAATTTCTCGGACTTCTTCACGCGGGCCAGCGCCGGCTGGTATTTCAACAGCGCTGGCGTGCTGACCCAGGCTGCGATCAATGAGCCGCGCTACGACTTCGATCCCGTAACGAAAGTTTTGCGCGGGCTTCTGCTTGAGGAGGCGCGGACAAACCTTCAGGTCTACTCGCAGGACTTTACCAACGCCGCTTGGGCAAAGTCTTCGGTCGCATTGACGCAAAACGCTGCCGTGGCCCCGGACGGGACCATGACGATGACCAAGGTGGTGGTGAGCGCAGGAATCAGCACGATTGCAAACGACAGCAACGGTGGGGTAGCGCGCACTCCAGCAGTCGCCGCGTCGACCACGTGGTGCTGGACAATCTGCGCGAAGGCTGCGGAACTGAACCTCCTCCGACTTCGCGAGGCAGTGGCATCCGGCTTGCGCGTCTTGGTCAACCTGACCGACGGCTCGGTCGTCTATGAGAACGGGTCAAGTGGCAACATGGCGGTGTCTACCACCAATGTGGGCAATGGCATTTGGCGTATCACTGCGACTCGCACGACCGCCGCCGCAGAGACCACCCAACGAGTGGACATCAAGCCTGGCATCGACACGGGTGACGGCGTATCGGGCGTCTACATCTGGGGCGCTCAGCTTGAGCAAGGCACTTTCCCGACAAGTTACATCCCCACCCTGGCGGCGCAGGTCACGCGCTCAGCGGACCAGTGTTCGCTGGGGCTAGGCACCGCTTGGTCCAGCCCGACGGAGGGCACCATCTACGCGGAATTCGTTCCGGCACTCGGCGTGGATCAAACACTGGCATCTCTGGCACTTGGCGCCGACGGACTTAACTCGATTCGGCTCCGCAAGCCTGCGTCTAACCAGATGTCCCTCGTTGACCGGACTGCCGGCACTACTTACGACGTGGTTTCAGCCGCCGCTGTGTCGGCTGGCGTCGTCAAAGCAGCGGGGGCGTTCAAGGCTGGCGATCAAGCGCTCTGTTTCAATGGCGGGGCCGTCGCGACCGGCACCGGCCCCATCCCGACCCTGACGATGCTTCATATCGGTGGCAACGCGGGGATGGGTGCAAATCCCGGCAATGGCTGGCTTCGCGACCTTCGCTACTACCCCCGCCGCCTCTCCAACGCTGAACTCCAAGCTCTCACCCTGTAAGGAACGACCATGCAATTCCACGACTACTACCTCAAGGGCGCTGACCGCGAATCCACCCGCGCTGCGCTCCTGGCCGCCGGCCTGACCGTCGAGCACGCCGATGAGAACGGCAACCCCGCACGCTCGCCGGCCGAGGGCGTCAATATCTCGACCATCGGCACTATCACCACCGGCGGCGAGTACGCCGAGGACGGCACGATCATCACCGCGCCGTCCCTGGTGCCGGGCTGGCACGTCAACCTGCGCTTGAATCAGCCGCTGTCGGCCGAGCAGCTGGCCATCCTCGGCGACATCGTGATGGCCCCGTCGCCTGCCACGCCCTACCGCGTGTGGGCATGAACCTGTACCTCCGCCCGCTCTGCGCTGTCATCGAGACGAACCGGCTGATCCCGGCCCGCTTCGATGGCTACAGCGTTGGCCCGCTGGTGCTGGTGCGGCCGGGCGCATCGTCGGGCCTGATCGCTCATGAGCAGGCCCACGTGCGGCAGTTCTGGCGCTGGCTTGGCACGAGCGGCTTGGTCTACCAGCTCAGCCGCAAGTGGCGCCAGCGCTTCGAGGTTGAAGCGTACCGCGCGCAACTCGCGGTCGCTGGCCCAGCGCAGGCCCAGCACTTCGCCTTGTCGCTCGCGACGAAGTACGACCTCGCCATCACCGAGCAGGAGGCCCTGACGCTCCTCACGAAGTGAACATCCTCAAATAACAAGAGAGCCACATGAACTCCCCGAAATACCAAGAGACCGTCGCCGCGTTCGCTCAGAACACCTACAAGGAGTTCAGCCACGACCCCGCCCTGCTGGCCCGCGCCACAGACGCCGCGCTCCTGACCTGTGCCGCCATCATGAAGGCGATGAACACCAGCCGGCAGGGAGCGTAATGGAACCCTCGTCCTCCACGTTCGCCGGCGGCGCTGCGCTGGCCAAACTCATCGGCTGGCCGGTCATCATCGGCGCCATCACCGCTGCCCTCGGTATGCTCCTACTCTGGCCCCGCACCTTGGGCGAAGCGTTCGCCCGTATCGTCGTCACGATCCTCTCCTCGGCCATCCTCGGCCCCCTGCTCGTCTTCTGGTTGCATGGGTGGAAGCCGGGGTTGTTCACTTCGGCCAAGGAGATCTCAGCCCAAGCCGGCCTCGACCCGCTTGCCGGCTTGCTGCTTGTATCCGCCCCGCTGCTGGTCATCGCCGGCCTGCCGGCGTGGTGGGTGCTTGGCGCCATCGTGCGCTGGTTCGACAACCGCCGGGGCAAGGACATCGGCGAGCTTGTTCATGACGCAAAAGAGACCATCAAGGAGGTCCGTCAATGAAACTCTCAGAACACTTCACGCTGGCCGAACTGACCCACTCCGACTGGGCCGTCCGCCAGGGCATCGACAACTCCGCGCCCGAGCACGTGGTAGCCAACCTCACGCGCCTGGCGCAGCGGCTGGAGACGGTGCGCACGGTGCTGGGTTGCCCGGTCTACGTCAGCTCCGGCTACCGCTCGCCCCTGGTCAACAAGGGCGTCGGCGGCGCACGCACGTCGGACCACCTGCTTGGCTTCGCCGCGGACATCCGCGCCCCGGCCTACGGCACGCCGCTGGAAGTGGCCCGCCGCATCGTCAAGGCCGGCATCCCGTTCAAGCAGCTGATCCACGAGGCACCAGGTGTCGGAGGGTGGGTTCATTTCGCGATCGAGCCGGAGGGTGACAAGCCTGCACGCGACATCCTGACCGCGCATTTCGGCAACGGCCCGGTGACCTACACCCGGGGGCTGCAATGACTCCGGCCGGCAAGCTCCTAGCAGCGTTCACGGCGCTTGGTCTGGTGTTCGCCGCCGGCTGCTACACCGGCACCCGTTTCGCGCTCGCGCGTGAAGCTGAGGACGCGAAGGCTCAGGTCGTGGCCGTCGTCGAGCAGTCCAATGAAGTGCGCCAGGTAGAGCGCACCGCACAGAAGGAAGTGAACAATGAAGACAAGCTCCTCCAAGAGCGCCTCGCTGCTGCTGGCCGTGAGCGCGACGATGCTGTTGAGCGCCTGCGCCGTTACAAGTCAGCCCAGCTTGCCAATGTGCCCTCGGCCGCCGGTGGTGCCGGCCAGTGTGATGGTCCCCCGGTCGCCCGACTTCGTGTCGAGGATGGAGAAGCTGCTCTACGGATCGCAGCCGAAGCTGACGTCGTGGCCGAGCAACTCCGCGCAGCCCAAGCAATCCTCGCCGGACTGACGCATGACGACGATTCTGGTGGATCGGGGAAATAGAGAGGTGTGGTCTGACAGCCGTCTCTCGGACGGCCACATGAAGGTAGGTGCGAAGAAGGTCTACAAGACCAAGCGCGTCATCGTCGGGCTTGCCGGCGATCTCAGCTTGCTTGCCCCGCTGCGGAGGCTTGTGAACGGCGACTCGGACGCCGGTGCCCTGCTAGTGAAAGAGGACTTTGAGGGGTTCGCCTTGTATCCGACAGGGCGATTGCTGCTGTTCGGCCAATCACCCCACCCGGTCGAGGTGACCGATCGCTACATCGCGATCGGGAGCGGCGGGATGGCGGCCATGGCCTCGATCGAGACGCAGGCCCTGCAAGGCGCCGAGCCGGACCTTGAGCTGGCCTTGCGCGTGGCGTGCGCCATCGACCAGGCAACTGGTGAGCCGATCGTGCGGTACGGCTTCACCTAGCTCGGTCGGCTATACTACTGTACATACATACAGTACTCATCTCGACCATGGGCAACAGCAAATCCGCCGCGGGCTGCCAAGCGGCAGCTCCGCCTGCCGACCATACGCCACAGACGCCAACCATCGAGCAAGCCGCCAAACGCTTGCTCGATGCGCTTGATTGCCTCGCGGCGGGCAGTCCCGGCTTCTCCGGTTGGGAGAACGCTGCAGGTGATACAGCGGGAGATCAGGTCGAAGATGCAAGGCACGAGCTGCGCGAACTGCTGAGGCGGCCACGGGTGCTCCCCGACGCGGAGGCCTTCGAACGCATCTACCGGTCTCCAGCCGTCCAGACCAGCGGCCAGAACTACGGCTGGCGAGGGTTGGCCGAGGCGGTGTGGCGTGCCGCGATAGATCTGCTCGGGCCGAAGACGGACGAGACCCGATAGGCTAGGCCGCAGTCAACTGCGTGCGAATTTCGTGCGAATTTCGAGAGAGTTTTGGAGAGAAGCGCAGAGGACTTACGAGGTCAAATATTCGTAAGTCCTTGATTTTATGAGGCTTTAAGAGTGCTGTAGATGCACAAAGATGGTGCGAGGGAGGGGACTCGAACCCCTACACCATTGCTGGCGTCAGGACCTAAACCTGGTGCGTCTACCAATTTCGCCACCCTCGCAGTCCCTGCGGCGTGCATCCCTGACGGGAGGCCGCTGTGCTCGTTGTCTTACAGGCGTGCCGGGCAGCGTGAGAAATATCACAAGAGCACAAAAGCAAACAGGCGGCTGAAACTGCCCGCCTGGCTGGTGTTACCTGTGCTGCCGGCGCACTTTGCGCATGCAGCGCAACGAGGCAGCGGATTCTAGCGCAAAGCGCCGCTGGAATCCAGTCCCTCGTGCTGCCCGGGGCATCTCGCCGGTTAGGCCTTGGCGGCGACCTTGGTTTTGATGAATGCCAGCACCAGGACGGTGGCGCAGGCTTCCAGCGCGGCGACGAAGTACAGGCCGGACGAGAGCTGGCCGGTGCTGGTTTTGAACCAACCGATCATGTAGGGCGCGACGAAGCCGGCAAGGTTGCCGATGGAGTTGATGAGGGCGATGCCGCCGGCGGCAGCGGTGCCGGCGAGGAAGGCGGAGGGCAGCGACCAGAAGACCGGGAAGGCGGCGAGGATGCCGACGGAGGCGATGGTGAGCGCCACCATGGCGAGCACAGCGCTGTGCAGCCACATGCCGGTGAGCACAAGGCCGGCGGCGGCCATCAGGGTGGCTAGCGCGCAGTGCAGGCGGCGTTCGCCGGTGCGGTCGGAGTGGATGCCGTTCCAGACCATGGCGAGGGTGCCTGCGATGAAGGGGATGGCGGAGACGAGGCCGATCTGCAGGTTGCCCTTGACGCCGAGCTCTTTGATGATGGATGGCGACCAGAAGGCGATGGTGGCGTTGCCGCTGACCACGCAGAAGTAGATGGCGGCGCAGATCCAGACGCGCGAGTTGGTGAAGGCGGCGCGCAGCGAGGAGTGCTTGGCGGGGTCGCGGTTTTCGGCTTCGATCTCGCGGGTGACGAGGTCGCGCTCGCTGGGGGAGAGCCATTTGGCGCTGATGGGCTTTTCAGGCAGGAACATCAGCACCGCGATGCCGGCAAGCACGGAGGGGATGCCTTCGATGACGAACAGCCATTGCCAGTTGGCGAGGCCGTCGACGCCTTCCATGCTGCTCATGATGAAGCCGGCGAGCGGGCCGCCGATGACGCCGGCGATGGCGAACGAGGTCATGAACAGGCCGTTGATGCGGGCGCGGCGCTGAGCGGGGAACCAGTAGGTGAGGTAGAGCACGACGCCGGGAAAGAAGCCGGCTTCGAACACGCCGAGCAGGAATCGCAGGGCGTAGAACTGCATGGGGGTCTTGACGAAGATCATCGCCATGGAGGCAAAGCCCCACAGGATGGTGATGCGGGCGAGCGTGCGGCGCGCGCCGATTTTTTCCAGCAAGAGATTGCTGGGCACTTCGAACAGGAAGTAGCCGATGAAGAAGATGCCGGCGCCGAAACCGTACACGGCTTCGCTGAATTGCAGGTCTTGCAGCATCTGCAGCTTGGCAAAGCCGACATTGACGCGGTCTATCCAGGCGAGCACGAACAGGAACACCAGGAAGGGGATCAGCCGCACCGCGATCTTGCGGTAGGCCTCGTTGCGCGCTGCCGGGGTGTGGGCCGGGCTTTCCAGGGCGCCAGGGGCGCCGGTCATCACGGAAGACATCGGTGGTACTCCTTGGGTGTTGATTGACGGGGCCGCGCTGCCTGGTCGCGGCCCTCGGTCTTTTCTGCTGGCTACTACGTGTTACTGCAGCGCGGCTTCGATGGCGCCGGCCACCTGCAGCACGCGCGCGTCGCGCCCGTTCAGGCCGCCGACGCTCAGCCCCATGCCCTGCTCCGCCGCCGGCATCGGCAGCGATACGGCGCAGCCGTCGAGGAAGTTGAGCACGCTGGGGTTGCGCAGCACGAGGCCGTTGGTGGCGAAGAAGGCTTCGTCGCTTTGCAGGGCATCGAGCCGTGGCGGGCGCACGGCAACCGTGGGCATCAGCCAGGCGTCGGCTTCGCGCAGCAGGTCGGCGGCGCGCACCTGCATGGCGCGGCGCTCGGCCAGCAGTTCGATGTAGTCGGCGGCGCCGAGTTGCTCGCCGCGGCGGATGCGCATGGCAACGCGCTGGTCGTAGGCATCGCCGCGTTCGGCCAGCAACTGCTTGTGCCAGTGCCAGGCTTCGGCTGCCGTGAGGCCGCCGGCGGCGTTGATCTGCGGCAGCCGCTTGAGCTCGGGGAATTCGAACGGGATGATCTGCGCACCGAGCCGGGAGAGCGTGGCGAGCGTGGCGTCGAAGGCCTGGGCGACTTCGGCGTCGAGGCCGTCGCACACGAAATCGCGGGTCACCAGCAGACGCAGCCCGCCCAGCGGCGCGGGGCGGCTGTCCAGCGTTTCGCCGCTGACGATGGCGTCGAACGCGGCGCAGCAGGCAACCGAGCGCGCCAGCGGGCCGGCGGAGTCGAGCGAGGTCGACAGTGGCACGGCGCCGGCCAGCGGCACGCGGCTTGCGGTGGGCTTGAAGCCGGTCAGGCCGCAGAACGCGCTGGGGATGCGGATGGAGCCGCCGGTGTCGGTGCCGAGCGCCGCAACGGCCATATCGAGCGCCACGCTGAGCGCGCCACCGGACGTGGAGCCACCCGCGATGCGTGCTTCGTCGAAGGGCGTGCGGGGCGTGCCATAGTGCGGGTTCAGGCCGAGGCCGGAGAACGCGAACTCGCTCATGTTGGTGCGCCCGATCAGCACGGCGCCGGCGGCGCGCAGGCGCGCCACCACGGGCGCGTCGGCGCCGGCGGGCTCGCGCGTGAGCGCCTTCGACCCGGCCCGGGTCACCTGCCCTTTTACGTCGAACAGGTCCTTGATGGAGACCGGCAGCCCCGCCAGCGGCGATGCCACCAGCCCTGCGGCCCGCGCCTGGTCGGCGGCGCGGGCAGCGGCCAGCGCGCCGGCGCCGTCGACTTCCAGGAAGGCGGTGCCGCCAGTGTTACGGTGGCCGTCGATGCGAGCCAGTGCTTGCTCGGTCAGCGCAACGCTGGTGGTGCGCCCGGCGGCCAGGTCGGCGGCGAGCGCGGCGATGGTTGGCAGCGTGGTGCTCATGGTGCGACCGCCAGGCATGCCACGCGATAAGCATGGCGCAGCGTGCGCTTGCGCACCGGATCGTGGAGCTCGACTTCAAAGGCTTCGCCGCTGCCCAGTTCGCCAATCACGGCTTGCGTGCCGCAGAACATGGCGGTGCCCACCGGCAGCTTGTCTTCGCCGGTGAGGCGCTGGATCAGGTCGCGCGGGTCCAGCAGGCGCGTGACCAGCCCTTCCTGATAGAGCTCGCGCAGGCCGTTGCGGGTGCGCCAGCAGCGCATCTGCAACTGGTCCCAGTGCGCGGCCACGTCGTCAAAGCGCCAGACTTCGCTGCCCAGGGGCTTGGCGCACATCTGCTTGGAGACGGTGACGTCATAGGCTTCGACCTTGCGGTCGGTGTGGTCGGAGCCCACGCCGATGTACATCGCGTCCTTGGCCGCCAGCAGCACGAACTCGATTTCGCCGGAGGAGTCTTCGCGCGGCACCTCGAGCAGCGCGTCGGTGGTCAGCAGCGAGGCGGCCAGCGGGTAGAAACACGGCACGGTGGTCGGCGGCTTGACGCCGATCTCTTCGAGCTCGCGGATGTGGTGGTTGACGGCGTCGGCGTCGCGGCCGGTCCAGCCGGCGATGATGAGGCGCTGGATATCGAGGACGAGTTCACCCTCGCCGGCTACGTGGAATTGAAGTGTCGGCATTGCTCACTACCTGTTGCGGATGTTGCGGAGAAAAACGGTCAGATGGTCCGGATGATGTTCTTCCGGAATTCGTCAATGTGTTCGCGGATGGCCTCGCGCACCGCCGGCACGTCGCGCCGCTCCAGGGCATCGATGATCACCCTGTGCTCCTGGTAGACGTTCTCCAGGTGCTGCGGGTCGGACAGCGAGAGGAACCAGAAGCGCGCCTGCTTCTCGTGCAGGCCGCGCAGCAGGTCGGCCAGCACGCGATTGCGCGAGGCGGCCGACATGGCGGTATGGAATTTGAGGTCGAGCGCGGCCAGGCCGGTGATGTCGCGCCGCGCGATCAGGTCGGGCGAGCGGTCGACGATCTCGCGCATGGCCTTGAGATCGCTCTCGTGGGCGCGCTCGCAGGCCAGCGTGGCGCACAGCACTTCGTTGGTGGCGCGCACTTCGATCATGTCGAGCACTTCGTTGAGCGACAGCGGCGAGACCAGCACGCCCTTGCGCGGCAGGATCGACACCAGCCCTTCCACTTCCAGCCGGTGCAGCGCCTGGTGCACGGGGGTGCGGCCAATGCCGAGCAAGGCCGCGACCTGGGCTTCGTTGAGCGGCTCGCCAGGACGGAATTCGCAGGAAATGATGCGCCGCTTGATCTCGGCATAGGCCTGCTCGCGCAGCGCGGCGCCGGTGGCGGCGCGCGAGGCTGGCTCAGGGGTGTGATCGGCGCCGCCGACCAGCCGGATCGGGTTCGACATGGTAATTCCCGCAATGTTGAAGTTGTTGTGATACTAGTCTGATATTTCACTGATCGTCAACAAATCAGGAATGCGGGTAAACACTGAAAGAGAACGACTCGGCTGCATTTCACTGTCGCGCATGCGCCGCATGTCTCACCCACCCACAAACAGGCAAGCTCCCTGGAAGCCTTATAAAACAAGGCACTCGACCGAAGTGAGAGAACTCGCGCTCCCAAATCGGAGGGCCGGCGCATCGCCGCTATTCCCAAAGAAAGACGACCTGAATATCATGGACGGAAACCATATAAATCGATAATCGATTCGGTCGTATATTGGTGCAATATGCATTCATCGTGGTGCAGGTCTTCCCAGCGATGGTGCCCGTCACCGATACGAGGACTCGGCGGAACGCGAACATGAACCGGCAAGACCATCAGGAAAACGGCGGCGAAGCGCCGGCCAGCGGCACGGAAAGCGACGAAAAAAAAGCTCGTCCAGACCCGCTTTTCAATCAATCGTTGGAGAAGGGGCTGGAAGTGCTGCGGGCTTTCAGCGCAGTCCATCGCACCCTCACGCTGGCCGAACTGGCCAGCCTGACCAGCATGACCAAAAGCTCCGCGCAACGCACCGTGCATACGCTGGAAACGCTGGGCTATGTGGCCAAGCACCCGCAGACGCGGCGCTTCCGGCTGACGCCCAAGGTGATGGAGATCGGCTACAACTACCTGTCCGCCGACGCGCTGATCCAGGCCGCCAGCCCTTACCTGTCGCAGCTCGCCAATGCCAGCGGCGAGACCGCCAACCTGACCGAGCCGGTGGGGCTGGAAATGGTCTACGTGGCGCAGTTGATGACGTCGAAGTACATCCCGGTGCTGACGCCCGTTGGCATGCGCATCCCGATGTACTGCACCAGCAGCGGCCGCGCGTACCTGAGCACATTGCCCGACGATCAGGTGATGGCCATGCTCGAGGACTCGGCCCGGGTGGCGCGCACGCCGGCCACGCTGACCGATGTGGCGGCGATCTTCGAGACGGTGGTGGCTTGCCGGAAGGTGGGCTACGCCTGCAACAACGAGGAGTTGTTCCTGGGCGATATGGGCGTGGGCGCGGCCATCGTCAACAGCCAGGGGCAGGCGGTGGGCGCGGTGCATGTGTCGCCACCGGCCAGCCGCTGGAGCATGGCCGAGGCGCAGAAAAAGCTGGCGCCGATGGTGATCGAATGCGCCTGGGCGATCTCGCGTTCGATCGCCCATTGAGAAGCTAGGGCGCTAAGTCGCCTTAGCGCGCGTGCTCCAGCATCGCTTGCAGCAGCACATTGGCGCCGGCCTCGATATGCTCGGGCAGCGCGTCTTCCAGCTCGTTGTGGCTGATGCCGTCCTTGCACGGCACGAAGATCATGCCGGTGGGCGCGCGCTGCGCCACGTACACGGCGTCGTGCCCGGCGCCGCTGACCACGTCCATGTGCGGCAGCCCCAGCGCGGCCGCGGCGCGGCGTACGCTGTCCACGCATGCCGGCGCGAACACGCAGGGCTCGAACTTCACCACCTGGCTGATCGACACGTCCACCGCGCCACGCTGCGCAATCTGCGCGAACGACGCGCGCATGGCGGCGTCCATGCGGTCCAGCCCGGCCTGCGAGAGATTGCGCAGGTCCACGGAAAAGTCCACGCGGCCCGGAATCACGTTGCGTGAGTTGGGCGTGACCTGCACGTAGCCTACCGTGCCGCGCCCGTGCGGGGCCTCATCCACGGCGATGCGATTGACTTCATCGATCATGCGGGCGGCCGCCAGCATGGCGTCGTGGCGCAGCGCCAGCGGCGTGGGGCCGGCGTGGGCGTCCATGCCGGTCACGGTCACGTCGTACCATTGCTGGCCGAGCGCGCCGGAAACCACGCCGATCGGCAGCCCGGCGGCTTCCAGCACCGGCCCCTGCTCGATATGCGCCTCGAAATAGGCCGCGAACATGCCGCCCGGCACTTCGCCCACGGGCTGCTCGCCGCGGTAGCCGATCTGCTCCAGCGCCTCGCCCACGCTAATGCCGTCAAGGTCGCGCTGGGCGCGGATGAACGCCGCCTCGAACACGCCGGCGAAGGCACCCGAGCCCATCATCACGGGCGTAAAGCGGGTGCCCTCCTCGTTGGTCCAGAACGCTAGCTCCAGCGGCGCGCGGGTGACGATGCCCAGGTCGTTGAGCGTGCGCATCACCTCAAGGCCAGCCAGCACGCCGAAATTGCCGTCGAACTTGCCGCCCGAGGGCTGGGTGTCGATGTGGCTGCCGGTGGCCACCGCGGCCGCATGGGGATCGCTCCCGGCACGGCGCGCGAACACGTTGCCTACCTCGTCGGTGCGCACATCGAGCCCGGCCGCGCGGCACCAGCCGACCACCAGGTCGCGGCCCTGGCGGTCCAGCTCGGTCAGCGCGATGCGGCACACGCCGCCCTTGGGCGTGGCGCCGATCTGCGCGAGGTCCATCAACGATTGCCACAGGCGTGCTGCGTTGATGCGGGGAGGGTGTTGCTGATCCATGTTGGGAAGCCGGTTGGTTGGGAGTCAGACGGGGAAGTCAGCAAAAAACAGGCCATGGCCGGAACGCCAGCGGGACAAGGCTGGGGCACTGGCAGTGGCATAGGCACTGGCATATGACTTGCTTAACTGGTCCCGTCTCCCCTTCCCCCACCCAGGAGCTTTGCCCGTGACCGTTTTCTCTTCCGACTCCGCAAGAAGCGTAAAACCCGGCCTGAAGTCCATCGCCGCCGCTGCCGCGATCACCGCCGTCTCGATCCTCGCCTTGCCGGGCACCGCGATGGCCGAGAAGGTACTGCGCATCGGCATGACCGCCGCCGACATCCCGCGCACGCTGGGCCAGCCCGACCAGGGTTTCGAAGGCAACCGCTTCACCGGCATCCCGATGTACGACGGGCTGACCCAGTGGGACCTGTCCAAGGCCAACGGCCCCAGCCTGCTGATTGCCGACCTGGCCACGGAATGGAAGGTCGATGCCAAGGACAAGACCAAGTGGATTTTCAAGCTGCGCCCCGGCGTGAAATTCCACGACGGCTCGCCGTTCAACGCCGACGCCGTGGTGTGGAACGTGGGCAAGGTGCTCGACAAGACCGCCAAGCAGTTCGATCCCAGCCAGGTTGGCGTGACCGCCTCGCGCATGCCGACGCTGCGCTCGGCCAGGAAGATCGACGACCTCACGGTGGAGCTGGCTACGTCGGAGCCAGACTCCTTCCTGCCCTATAACCTGAGCAACCTGTTCATGGCCTCGCCCACGCAGTGGGACAAGAAGCTGGCTGCCGTGCCGGCCTCGGTGACCGATCCGGCCGAGCGCTCCAAGCAAGCCTGGGTGGCCTTTGCCGCCGATGCTTCCGGCACCGGCCCCTTCAAGATGAGCCGCTTCGTGCCGCGCGAGCGTCTGGAGATGGTGAAGAACGCGCAGTACTGGGACGCGAAGCGCCTGCCCAAGATCGACAAGGTGGTGATGCAGCCGATGCCCGAGGCCAACGCCCGCACCGCCGCGCTGCTGTCGGGCCAGGTCGACTGGATCGAGGCGCCGGCACCGGATGCCGTGGCGCAGATCAAGAGCCGTGGCTTTGAGGTCTACGCCAATGCCCAGCCGCATATGTGGCCGTGGCAGCTGTCGTTCGCGCCCGGATCTCCCTGGCTCGACAAGCGCGTGCGCCAGGCGGCCAACCTGTGCGTGAACCGCGAGGGCCTGAAGACCTTGCTGGGCGGCTACATGGCCGAATCCAAGGGCATCGTCGAAAAGGGCAACCCGTGGTGGGGCAACCCCGCGTTCGATATCAAGTACGACGCCAACGCCGCGCGCAAGCTGATGCAGGAGGCCGGCTACTCGGCCGCCAAGCCGATGAAGGTAAAGGTGCAGGTGTCGGCCTCGGGCTCCGGCCAGATGCAGCCGCTGCCGATGAACGAGTACGTGCAGCAGAACCTGAAGGCGTGCTTCATCGACGTCGACTTTGACGTGGTCGAGTGGAACACGCTGTTTACCAACTGGCGCATCGGCGCCAAGGACCCGAGCGCGCATGGCGCCAACGCCATCAACGTGAGCTTCGCGGCGATGGACCCGTTCTTCGCCATGGTCCGTTTTGTCAGCACCAAGACGCAGCCGCCGGTCTCGAACAACTGGGGCTACTTCGGCAACGCGGAGTTCGACAAGCTGATCGAGACGGCGCGCACGTCGTTCGACGAGAAGGCGCGCGACACGGCGCTGGCCAAGCTGCATGCCCGCATCGTGGAAGAAGCGCCTTTCGTGCTGATCGCGCATGACGTAGGCCCGCGCGCGATCTCCAGGAAGGTCAAGGGCGTGGTGCAGCCGCAGAGCTGGTTTATCGACATCGCCACCATGTCGATGGACTGAGCCGTGCTGCACGCCGAGCACCAAGCCGTGCACTAAGCGAACTGCGCGCGTGGCCGGTCCCGGGCCGGCCACGCGCAGCGCAATCCAGAAGATGCCCGGCCGGCATGCATCGGCCGGGCTCCCCCGAGAAACCACGGCAGGCAACGCTCGCCTTCCTTCCCGGCCACGAACATGCTCTACCTGCTCCGCCGCATCGTCTACGCGATCCCCATCCTGCTCGGGGTCGCCCTGCTCTGCTTCTCGCTGGTCCATATCGCGCCAGGCGACCCGCTGGTGTCGGTGCTGCCGCCCGACGCCTCCGAGGACCTGCGCCGCCAGCTTACCGCGCTCTACGGCTTCGATAAGCCCTTCCTCGAGCAATTCCTGCACTGGCTCACCCGCGCGCTGCACGGCGACCTGGGCACCTCCATCGCCACCAACCGCCCGGTGATGAGCGAGGTGCTGACGGCGGTGATCAACTCGGTCCGGCTGGCCGCGGTGGCTACGCTGATCGGCTTTACCTTCGGCTGCCTGTTCGGCTTCGTGGCGGGCTACTTCCGCGATTCCGCGGCGGACCGCACGGCCTCCTTCCTGTCGGTCTTCGGCGTGAGCATGCCGCACTACTGGCTGGGCATGGTGCTGGTGATCGTGTTCTCCGTGTTCCTCGGCTGGCTGCCCGCCACCGGCGCCGGCCCTGGTGGCTCCAGCGACTGGGCATGGAACTGGGAGCATATCCAGTACATGGTGCTGCCGGCGGTGACGATGTCGGTGATCCCGATGGGCATCGTGGCGCGCACCATCCGCGCGCTCGTGGCTGAAATCCTCTCGAACGAATTCATCGTCGGCCTCAAGGCACGCGGCTTGTCGGAGGTGGCGGTGTTCCGCCATGTGCTGAAGAACGTGGCGCCCACCGCGCTGTCGGTGATGGGCCTGCAGCTCGGCTACCTGCTGGGCGGCTCGATCCTGATCGAGACGGTGTTCTCCTGGCCTGGCACGGGCTTCTTGCTCAACTCGGCGATCTTCCAGCGCGATTTTCCGCTGCTGCAGGGGACCATCCTTGTGCTCGCCGTGTTCTTCGTGTTGCTGAACCTGCTGGTCGATGCGCTGCAGACCTTGTTCGACCCGCGCATCCAGCGCAACTGACGCCATCAAGGAAACCCGGGAGCCCCCATGGAAATGACTCTGAAAAAGCCCGCCCTTGTGCCCGTCGTGCAGCGCTCGCCCGGCTACTGGGCCACGGTGGGCAAACGCCTGCTGCGCAACAAGCTGGCCATGCTGGCCGCGCTGATCCTGCTGGCGCTGGTGCTGATGGCGATCTTCGCGCCCGTGCTGATGCCGGCCGATCCGTACGCCGCCTCGATCATGAAGCGCCTCAAGCCGATCGGCACTGAGCACTACCTGCTTGGCACCGACGAGCTGGGGCGCGACTTGCTGTCCCGCCTGATGCTGGGCGCGCGGCTGTCGCTGTTCATGGGCATCACGCCGGTGCTGATCGCCTTTGTGATCGGCAGCGCGCTGGGCATCGTCGCGGGCTATGCCGGCGGCTGGACCAATACCGTGATCATGCGGCTGGTCGACATCCTGTACGCCTTCCCCTCGGTGCTGCTGGCCATCGCGCTGTCGGGCACGCTGGGCGCAGGCGTGGGCAATGCGCTGTTGTCGCTCACCATCGTGTTCGTGCCGCAGATCGTGCGCGTGGCGGAGAGCGTGACCACGCAAGTGCGCAATCGCGAGTTCGTCGATGCGGCGCGCGCCTCGGGCGCGTCGTCGCTGACCATCGTGCGTGCCCACGTGCTCAACAATGTGCTGGGGCCGATCTTTGTCTACGCCACCAGCCTGATCTCGGTGTCGATGATCCTGGCCTCTGGCCTGTCCTTCCTCGGCCTCGGCGTCAAGCCGCCCGAGCCGGAATGGGGCCTGATGCTCAACACGCTGCGCACAGCGATCTATACGCAGCCGCTGGTTGCCGCCCTGCCCGGCGCCATGATCTTCCTGACCTCGATCTCCTTCAACCTGCTCGCCGATGGCATTCGCTCGGCGATGGAAATCAAGGACTGATGCCATGATGGAAACCTTGCAAGACACGATACCCGATGCATTGGCCAACACCGACGTCGGCGGCCCCGCGCAACCGCTGGTGATCGCGCGCGACCTGATCAAGCACTTCCCGCTCAAGTCGAAGCTACCCTGGCGCAGCGGTGGCGAAGTCCGCGCCGTCGACGGCGTCAGCTTCGAAGTGAGAAAGGGCGAAACGCTGGGCGTGGTCGGCGAATCCGGCTGCGGCAAGTCCACCACCGCGCGGCTGCTGATGCAGTTGATCGAGCAAAACAGCGGCGAGCTGATTTTCGATGCGCTGGGCGTGGGATCGGCGCAGTTGCCGATGAAGCGCTACCGCAGCCAGGTGCAGATGGTGTTCCAGGACAGCTACTCCTCGCTCAATCCGCGCCTGACCATCGAGGAATCCATCGCCTTTACGGCGCGCGTGCACGGCATCGACGCGGCCGAAGCCAGCGCGCGCGCGCGTGCCCTGCTGGATCGCGTGGGCCTGGAGCCGGCGCGCTTTGCCGGGCGCTATCCACACGAGCTCTCCGGCGGACAGCGCCAGCGGGTGAATATCGCGCGGGCGCTGGTGCTGCGCCCGCGCCTGGTGATCCTCGATGAAGCCGTGTCGGCGCTGGACAAATCGGTGGAGGCGCAGGTGCTGAACCTGCTGCTCGACCTCAAGGCCGAGTTCGACCTTACCTACGTCTTCATCAGCCACGACCTGAACGTGATCCGCTACCTATGCGACCGCGTGATGGTGATGTACCTGGGCAAGGTCGTGGAGGTGGGCGACACCGAAACGCTCTACGCCAACCCCGCGCACCCCTACACGCGTGCGCTGCTGGCCTCGATGCCGGCGATGGACCCGGATCACCGCACCCAGGTTGCGCCGCTGGCGGGAGACCCACCCAACCCGATCAACCCGCCATCCGGCTGCAGCTTCCATCCGCGCTGCGCCATGGCACAGGACGTTTGCTCGCGCCGCGCGCCGCAGTTGTCCGACGCGCTCGCGGGACATCCGGTGGCCTGCCTGATGGCGAACGCGGACGGCGGCCACAGCCGGCAGATGCCCGCGGCCGCCAGCCCGCTCGTTGCAGCACCCTGAGGGCCAAATCGTGAATGCACCCGTGACCGTACCCGCGAACGTACCCATGACCGCACCCAACCACAGCCCCGAACCCCATGCAGCCGCCCCCATGGTGTCGGTGCGCGACCTGCGCGTGACCTTCTCCGGCGGCGGCAAGACCATTCGCGCCGTCAGCGGCGTGTCGCTTGCGGTGGCGCCTGGCGAGACGCTCGCCCTGATCGGCGAATCCGGCTCCGGCAAAAGCGTGACGCTGCGCGCGCTGATGCGCCTGCACCCGCCGCGCCGCACCCGCATGGAAGGCGAGATCCGCATCGATGGCACCGACGTCACCGCCCTCGATGGCCGTGGCCTCGCCCGGCTGCGCGGCGGCAAGGTAGCGATGGTGTTCCAGGAGCCGCTGCTGGCGCTGGACCCGGTCTACACGATCGGCCAACAGATCATCGAGTGCATCCGCACCCACGCCCGTGTGTCCGCGGCCGAAGCGCGCCAGCGTGCGCTGCGCGCGCTGCAGTCCGTGCGCATTCCCAGCCCGGAGCGGCGCCTGGCGGCTTATCCGCATGAGATGTCCGGCGGCATGCGCCAGCGCGCCATGATCGCGCTGGCGCTGTCGGCCAACCCCAAGGTCCTGCTGGCCGACGAGCCAACCACCGCGCTGGACGCCACCGTGCAGATCCAGGTGCTGATCCTGCTGCGCGAGCTGCAACGCGAGCTTGGCCTGTCGATCGTGTTCGTCACCCATGACATCGGCGCGGCTGTGGAAATCGCCGACCGCGTCGCCGTGATGTACGGCGGGCGCATCGTCGAGGAAGGCCCGATCCGCACCATCCTGCGCGCCGCGCGCCATCCCTATACGATGGCGCTGCTGCAAAGCCGCCAGCACGGCATGGACCGCGGCCAGCGGCTGCAGACCATCGCCGGCTCGCCGCCCGATCTGTCGGCCCTGCCGCCGGGCTGCAGCTTTGCCCCACGCTGCCCGCACGCGCGCGCGCAATGCCTGGAGGCGGTGCCGCGGGCGACCGCGCTGGGTGGCGGGCATAGCGTGAGCTGCGTGCTGGCCAGTGAGCCTGTCGCCCGTGCCGAGGCCCTGGCGTAAGCTCTGTCAACCCGCCGCAACGGTACGGCATGCCGGCGCATGCCGTGTATGCCGTGCGTTCCGTGCCAATATCGCCTTTACTGATTGCTACCCTAGCCCTCACTTTCACCGCTACCCGCATCCATGACCCTGGCCAGCCATCCCTCTCACGCCTTCCTCCCCTACCCCGACGCACCCGTGGCCAATGCGGCCAGCGGTCCCCTCGCCGGCCTGACCTTCGCCGCAAAGGACCTGTTCGACGTAGCCGGCTACCCAACTGGCGGCGGCAATCCCCATGTGCTGGCCATGTCGGGCATCAAGTCCACCACCGCGCCCACCGTGCAGCGGCTGCTGGATGCCGGCGCGGCCTTCGTCGGCAAGACCCATACGGATGAGCTGGCGTTCTCGATGAACGGCAAGAATGCCCACTATGGCGCGCCGGTGAACGGCGCGGCGCCGGGGCGCATCACGGGCGGCTCGTCCTCCGGCTCGGCCTCGGCGGTGTCCAACAAGCTCTGCGACTTTGCGCTCGGCACCGACACCGGCGGCTCGGTGCGCGCGCCGGCCAGCCACTGCGGGCTGTTCGGCATCCGCCCCACCTTTGGCCGGGTCTCGCTGGCGCAAACCCTGGCGCTGTGCGACAGCTTTGATACCTGCGGCTTCTTCGCGCGCGACATCGGCACCTTCGCCCGCGTGGCCGACGTGCTGCTTGGCAGCGACCCCCGGCCCCTGCCCGCCGGCCCGCGCCTGCTGCTGGCCGAAGACCTGTTCCGCATGCCCACCGCCCCCGCGCTGGACGCGCTGCTGCCGGTGGTCGGCGGCATCGAGGCCGCCTTCGGCAAGGCCACACCCGTCACGGTGGCGGACCGCCCGCTGGAAGACATCTGGTGGGCCTTCCGCTATGTGCAGGGCTGGGAAGCCTGGCAGACCGACGGCGCCATGATCGAGCAATACGGCCTGCAACTCGGACCCGACGTGGCCGCGCGCTTTGCATTCTCCAAGGGCGTCACCGAAGCCCGCCTCGAAGCCTCCAGCGCGATTCGCCGCGCCTTTACCGCGCATCTGGCGGCGCTGCTTGGCAACGACGCCGTCCTGATCCTGCCGACCATGCCCGACATCGCCCCGCTGTCCGACGCTGCCGGCGAGGAACTTGAGACCTACCGCAACCTGTCGGCGCAAACGCTGTGCCTGGCGCC
Source organism: Cupriavidus sp. GW821-FHT02F09 (assembly GCF_059421605.1). NCBI lineage: Bacteria > Pseudomonadati > Pseudomonadota > Betaproteobacteria > Burkholderiales > Burkholderiaceae > Cupriavidus > Cupriavidus sp. GW821-FHT02F09. The sequence continues at coordinate 11,983 of NZ_JBWKVH010000001.1, read as the reverse complement.
GCTGTCCGGCTTCCCGCAGTTGAGCCTGCCACTGGCCGGCCGCGCGGGCGCACCGCTAGGCATCTCGCTGATGGGCCCGGCCGGCAGCGACCGCAGCCTGATTGCATTTGCCGAAAAGCTGGTCGCCGCGCTAAGCTGAACGATCACCCCGATTTCCCCAGGAGAGCCTGAATGGCCCAGATCCGCATTACCGCCGGCGGCTACCAGTTCGTCGCCGAAACCCATCCCGACGCCCCCCTCACCGTGGCGGCCTTCACCAAGCTGCTGCCCTACCGCCAAAAGCTGATCCATGTGCGCTGGAGCGGCGAAGGCTGCTGGATCCCGCTGGGCGAGTTCAAGCTGGGCGTGGATTTCGAGAACCACACCAGCCACCCCTCGGTCGGCGACATCCTGTTCTACCCCGGCGGCTACAGCGAGACCGAGATCATCCTGGCGTATGGCAGCTGCTGCTTTGCCAGCAAGATGGGCCAGCTGGCGGGCAACCATTTCCTGACGATCGTGCAAGGCAAGGAGAACCTGCGCGCGCTGGGCACCAAGGTGCTGTGGGAAGGCGCCCAGGACGTCAGCTTCGAGTTGATGTGAGATAGGGAGCGCGCTTGGCAGTTCTGCCGCCAGAGCACGCCCGGGCGCGCGCTCAGCGTGCCAGTACCGCCCCGCCCGGCTCCGGCGCCTTGACCCGGAACCAGGCCGCATACAGCGCCGGCAGGAACAGCAGCGTCAACGCCGTCGCAATCACCAGCCCGCCCATGATGGCGACCGCCATCGGCCCCCAGAACACGGAGCGCGACAGCGGGATCATGGCCAGCACGGCCGCTGCCGCGGTCAGGATGATAGGGCGGCAGCGCCGCACGGCGGATTCGACGATGGCATCCCACACCGGCTCGCCGGCACGGATGTCCTGCTCGATCTGGTCGACCAGGATCACCGAGTTGCGGATGATCATGCCGAGCAGCGCGGTGATGCCAAGCTGCGCGACAAAGCCCATCGGTGCGTTGAGCAGCAGCAGCGTGGCGGCGGCGCCGATCAGGCCAAGCGGCCCGGTCAGGAACACCATCAGCGAGCGCGAGAAGCTGTGCAGCTGCAGCATCAGCAGCGTGAAGATCAGGAAGATGCACAGCGGCAGCTGCGCGGCGATCGACGCGCCGGCCTTGCCGCTTTCTTCTTCCGCCCCGGCCACCGTAATGCGGTAGCCCGCCGGCAGCTGCGCGCGCAGCTTGTCCAGCTTGGGATTGATCTGCGCCGTCACGGTGGGGCCCTGGATGCCTTCGACCACGTCGGCCTGCACGGTCACGCCAAAGTCGCGGTTCTCGCGCCAGATCACGCCCGGCTCGGAACGAAAAGCGATGCGCGCGACCTGGGTCAGCGGCACCACGCGGCCGCTGGCGGTGGGCACTTGCACGTTCTGCAGGTCGGACATGGCGTCGCGCTCGTTGCGTGGCGCGCGCATCAGGATATCGATCAGCTTGTCGCCATCGCGGTATTGGCCCACCGCCACGCCGGTCAGCACCGTCTGGGTCACCCGCGCAATCGCGGTGGTGCTGACGCCGAGCGCGCGCGCGCGGTCCTGGTCGATGTCCAGGCGCAGCACCTTGACGCTCTCGTTCCAGTTGTCGTTGACCCCCACGGTGTTGGGGTTGGCGCTCATCACCGCCCTGACCTCGTCAGCCAGCTTGCGCACGCCAGCGGCCTGCGGCCCGATCACGCGGAACTGCACCGGATAGGGCACGGGCGGGCCATTCGGCAGCAGCTTGACGCGGCCGCGCAATTGCGGGAAATCGCGCGCCAGCAGGTCCACCACGCGTTGGCGCACCCGGTCGCGCAGCGCGACTTCGGCCGGCATCACGATCACCTGCGCCACATTGGTCTGCGGGAAGATCTGGTCCAGCGGCAGGTAGAAGCGCGGCGCGCCGCTGCCGACGAAGGTGGTCAGGCTGGCAATCTCGCGGTCCCCGCGCAGCGCGGCCTCGAAGCGCCTGGCCTCGGCCTCGGTCTGCGCAAAGCTGGTGCCCTCCGGCAGCCACAGCTCCACCATCAGCTCCGGCCGGCTCGAGTCCGGGAAGAACTGCTTCTCCACAAACTTGAAGGCGTAGAGGCCGAGGCCAAAGGCCACCAGCGTGATGACGATCACCGTCTTGCGCCACGTCACGCACCAGTGCACCAGGCGGCGAAATCGGTTGTAGAACGGCGTATCGAACACCTCGTGCTGCTCGCCCTCGCCGGCGGGGCGTGCCTTGAGCAGCAGGTAGCCCAGGTAGGGCGTGAAGTAGACCGCGGCCAGCCACGACAGCACCAGCGCCATCGCGGTCACGGCGAAAATGGCGAAGGTGTACTCGCCCACGGTGGAGCGCGCCAGCCCCACCGGCAGGAAGCCGGCGGCGGTGATCAGCGTGCCGGTCAGCATCGGCATGGCGGTGGAGGTGTAGGCGAAGGTGGCGGCTTCCATCTTGGAGAAGCCCTCCTCCAGCTTGCGCACCATCATCTCCACGGCGATGATGGCGTCGTCGACCAGCAGCCCCAGCGCCACGATCAGCGCCCCGAGCGATATCTTGTGCAGGCCGATGCCGAAGATATTCATGAACAGGAACGTGACGGCGAGCACCAGCGGAATGGTCAGCGCCACCACTAGGCCCGGGCGCACGTCGATGCGCAGCGGCTTGGTATGCAGCCCGAGCGAGACAAAGCTCACGCCTAGCACGATCACCACGGCCTCGATCAGCACGTGCACGAACTCGCCCACCGACCGCTCCACGGCCTCCGGCTGGTTTTGCACCTGATCCAGCTCGATGCCGACGGGCAGTTGCCCGCGCAAGCCGTCCATCGCAGCACGCAGGTTCTTGCCCATGGCGATGATGTCGCCGCCGCGCTCCATCGAGATGCCCAGCCCGATCACCTCCTTGCCCTGGAAGCGCATCTTGCTGGCAGGCGGATCGACATAGCCGCGGTACACATGGGCGATATCGCCCAGGCGGATATTGGCGATGCCGTTCGGGCCGCGCAGCACCAGGTTTTCCAGGTCGGCCACGTTGGCGAACTGGCCCGACAAGCGCACCTGCAGGTTGTCACCCGGCGTCACCAGCACGCCGCTGGCGGTCATGCTGTTTTGCTGCGATATCTGGTCGGCGATCGCGTTGATGTCCAGCCCGAGCTGGGCAAAGCGCGCCTGGTTGAATTCGATGTAGACCTTCTCGTCCTGCAACCCGATCAGCGACACCTTGGCCACGGACGGCACACGCAGCAGCTGCTGGCGCACCAGGTCCGCGTACTCGCGCAGCTCCTTGTAGTTGAAGCCGTCGGCCGAGAGCGCGTAGATGGAGCCATACACATCGCCAAACTCGTCATTGAAGAACGGCCCGCGCACGCCCGGCGGCAGCGTCTGCGCGATGTCGCCGACCTTCTTGCGCACGGTGTACCAGATCTGCGCGGTGTCCTTGGCCGGCGCGGTGTCCTTGAGCTGGAAGATCACCGTGGTCTCGCCGGGCTTGGAGAAGCTGCGGATCTTGTCGGCGTAGGGCACTTCCTGCAGCTGGCGCTCGATCTTGTCGGTGACCTGCACCGCGATCTGCTCGGCGGTGGCGCCGGGCCAGAATGCCTGCACCACCATCACACGGAAGGTAAAGGGCGGGTCTTCGTCCTGACCGAGCTGGAAGAAGGCAAAAAGCCCGCCCAGCAACAGCACCACCAGCAGGTAACGGGTCAGCGGCTGGTGCTCCAGGGCCCAGCGGGACAGGTTGAAACGGGAATGATCCATGCCGGCGCCTTAGTTGCGCACGGCCGGCGTGGGCGCCACCGCCTGCAGCGGCTTGACCTTCTGCCCGGGCTTGAGCAGGTGCACGCCCGCGGTGACGATGGTCTGGCCGGGCGACAACCCTTGCCTGACCTGGATCTCGTTACCCTGGAGCTCGCCCAGCGTGACGTTGACCGGCTGCACGGTGCCGGCTGCCGCGTCATACACCCAGACCTGGTTGCTGCCCTGCTTTTGCAGCAGCGCGGAGAGCGGCACACGCAGCGTGGCATCGTCGCCGGTACGGGTGAAGGTGACCACGGCGGTCATGCCGAACTTGAAGTCGGCCGGTGGATTGGGCACGCTGATGCGCGCCGCGTAAGTGCGCGTTACCGGGTCGGCCATTGGCGAAATCTCGCGCACGCGGCCCGGCAGCGGCCGGCCGGGCTCGGCCCAGGTGCGCACGGTGACGTCGGAGATGCCGCGCAGGCGCTCGACCTGATCCTCCGGCAGGCCAACCGCGACCTCCTTCTCCGCGGTTTGCGCCACCCGCACGACCGACTGGCCGGCCGCCACGACCTGGCCGACTTCGGCTTCGATCAGGGTCACCACGCCATCGGCGTCGGCGGTCAGCACGCCGTAGCCGGTCTGGTTGGATTGGTTGCGCAGCCCCGCCTCGGCCTGGCGCAGGCGGGAGGCGGCGGAGTCAAAGGTGGCCTGGCGGCGTTGCTGCTCGGCCGCGCTGATGAACTTCTTGGCGAACAGCTCGTTGTAGCGCTTCAGATCGGCCTCGGCGAGGTCTCGGTCGGTCTTGGCCGCGTCGTACTGGGCCCGCGAACCGGCTTCCGCCAGGCCGAGGTCGGTGGGGTCGAGGCGGGCAAGCGGCTGGCCCTTGCGCACGGTGGCGCCCACGTCGACCAGGCGCGCGGCGATCTTGCCGCCCACGCGAAAGCCTAGCCGCGACTCGATCCGGGGCCGCACATCGCCCGAGAACTCGAGCTCCGTCTTGCCTGCCCCCGGTTGCACCTGCATCAGGCGCACCGGGCGGATCTCTGGCGCCTTTTCTGCCTGACGGCTGCAACCCGCCAGCGCCACCCCGGCGAGCAGCAGCAGGGTCACCAACGCGCCGCGACCGCGCATGCGCAAGCCGGCCGCGAACGCGTTCGCGCTGAAAAGCGTTGAAAAAGGCACTTCGATGGCCACAACTTCCGGCCCGGGATGAGGCACTGGCATGAGTTAAGCGTTAGATCGGTGGCACGGTTTGCACTGCGGCAGGCACGGCGCGGCGTGGCGGCGATTAATAACTCGCCGGTCAGTAATGTAACGGCGTGAAGCCGAAAGCGTCAAATGGCGCGCGGAGGGGGATACCGGAAACGCACTTTTCAAACAAGCCGCCCACCCTGGGTCCCAAGTCGGACGCAGGAATCGCGCCGGGCGCGGCCAAATGCCGCAGCGCTGGATATCCGCGCAGGCCGAAGTGCACGGCGGCGCTCTCGCCCGCGGCCGTTGCGGCCGGGAGCGCGATGTTACAATCCCGCGCGTCGCCCGCGCTGCCTTGCCACCCGCCGTGGAATGGCTTGACGACTGGAAATCGCGGCTCTTGGCGCAGGCCCCCCTGGCCAGCGCATCGCGCCATCTCGCCACACCGGCCACCGCGCGCCGGCCAGGTTGCCGCGGCGACAGCGCAGGCATAAAGCCCCCCATAGCCCCCCCATTTCACCGACCCGAGCCTGGCGTGACGCCCGATCAGTATTGCCAAGAGAAAGCCGCGCAGAGCGGCTCCAGCTTCTATTACAGCTTCCTGTTCCTGGCGCCCGAGCGGCGGCAGGCCATTACCGCCCTCTATGCCTGGTGCCGGGAGGTCGACGATGTCGTGGACGACACGCAAGACGCCAGCGTGGCCTATCAAAAGCTGGCCTGGTGGCGCAACGAGCTCGCCCAGATGTTCAACGGCGCGCCGACCCATCCCGTGACCAAGGCGCTGCAGCCGCACATGCAAGCCTATGGGCTGACCCAGCCGATGTTCAACGAAGTGCTCGAAGGCATGGAAATGGACCTCAACCAGTCGCGCTACCTGGATGACATCGCGCTCACGCGCTATTGCCATTGCGTGGCCGGCGTGGTCGGCACCATGAGCGCCCGCATCCTCGGCCACACGGATCCGCGCACGCTCGAGTACGCCGAAAAGATGGGCTTGTCGCTGCAAATGGTCAATATCCTGCGCGATGTGGGCGAGGATGCCCGGCGCGGCAGGATCTACCTGCCGGTCAACACGCTGCAGCGCTTCCAGGTGCCGGTCTCCGAGATCAATCAGGCCACGCACTCCGATCGCTTCGTCACGCTGATGCGCTACCAGGCCGAGCAGGCCCGCACGCTGTACCGCGAGGCGCTGGCGCTGCTGCCCGCTGCCGATCGGCGCGCCCAGCGCGCCGGACTGGTCATGGGCGCGATCTACCAGACGCTGCTAGACGAGCTGGAGGCGAGTGAGTTCCAGGTACTGAACCAGCGCATCTCGCTCACGCCCATGCGCAAGCTGTGGATCGCGTGGAAAACGTGGATGCGCAACCGCTGAACGCCACGTCCTGCCTTTTGCACCGCTACCTGCCTTCACGGCCTTCACTGCCTGAGCCACCCGAGCTGCCATGACCCAAATCGCCTCCCCCCTCCTCCCGTTAGGCCAGACCATTCTCGACCAGGCCGCGGCGCTGGCCCGCTTTTCGGATATGGAAGGCGGCCTGACCTGCGCCTACCTGACCCCGGCCCACCGCGCCGCGCAAGCCCAGTTGGCGGCGTGGATGGAGGCGGCGGGCATGCAAGTCCGCATCGACGCCATCGGCAACGTGATCGGCCGCTACGCCGCCGATCCTGCCGCGGGCGACGGCGCGCGCGTGCTGATGACCGGCTCGCACTTCGACACCGTGCGCAACGGCGGGCGCTATGACGGCCGGCTTGGCATCCTGCTGCCCGTGGCGGTGGTTGGGGCGCTCAACGCGGCCGGCATCCGCCTGCCCTATCACTTCGAGGTCGTGGGCTTTGCCGAGGAAGAAGGCCTGCGCTTCAAGACCAGCTTCCTGGCCAGCAGCGTGCTGGCCGGCCGCTTCGACCCGGCCCTGCTGGATCGTGCGGACACCGACGGCGTGACGCTGCGCGAAGCCCTGGCCGCCTCTGGCCTGCCGGGCGCGGGCGGCGTCGATGCACTGCGCGCCGCGGCGGTGGACCCCGCCACCCTGCATGGCTTTGTCGAAGTCCATATCGAGCAAGGCCCGGTCCTGCTGCACCACGGCCTGCCGCTCGGCGTGGTCACCCAGATTGCCGGCAGCAGCCGCTTCCAGGTGCGCGTCGAGGGCCTGGCCAGCCACGCTGGCACCACGCCCATGACCCTGCGCAAGGACGCCGCCGCGGCGGCGGCCGAGATGGTGCTGCTGGTGGAGCGGCGCTGCGGGCAGGTGCCTACGCTGGTTGGCACGGTGGGCCAGTTGCAGGTACCCAACGGGTCGAGCAACGTCATCCCCGCCGAATGCGTGTTCTCGATGGACATCCGTGCCGGCGAAGACAGCATCCGCGAAGCCGCCATTGCCGACATCGTGACCGGCATCCAGGCCATCGCCGAGCGTCGCGGCCTCAGCGCCGGCGTGGAACGGGTGACGCCGGTCAACAACGCGCCCTGCGCGCGCTGGCTGATGGACCAGTTCGGCGCGGTGCTCAAGAAGCGCGGGCTGGACGCGTTCGAGCTGCCCTCGGGCGCCGGCCACGACGCCATGATGATGCAGCGCATGACCGACGTGGCGATGCTGTTCGTGCGCTGCGGCAACGGCGGCATCAGCCACAACCCGCTGGAAACCATCACGGCCGACGACGCCCAGCTCGCGGCCGAGGTCTTCGTCGACTTCCTGCGGCATTTCCAGCCCCGCGCCTGACCCCCACCGCGGCGCGCTTGCGGTCCCGGCACAAATCGTATTGGATGTAGGCACACCAATCACAAGATCGAAAGATCACAACGGAGACACTGCATGGCGCACCGCGAACTATCGGTCCTGACCGAGGGGCACACCTTTCTGGAAGGACTGCGCTGGCACGACGGCCGGCTCTGGCTGTCGGATTTCTATACCCATCGCGTGATGGCGGTGAGCCTGGATGGCGCCGTCGAACAGATCGCCGAAGTGCCGCAGCAGCCATCCGGCATGGGATGGCTGCCGGACGGGCGCCTGCTGATCGTCTCCATGCGCGACCGCAAGCTGCTGCGCCGCGAGCCGGACGGCAGCCTCGTGGTACATGCCGACCTGTCCGGCGTGGCTAGCGGGCACGTCAACGACATGGTGGTGGACCAGCACGGCCGCGCCTATGTGGGCAATTTCGGTTTCGACCTGATGGCCGGCGCCCCGCTGCGCACCGCGAACCTGGCGCGGGTCGACCCGGACGGCTCGGTGACCGTGGTGGCCGATGGCCTGTTCTTCCCCAACGGCTCGGTCATCACGCCGGACGGCAAGTCCCTGGTGGTGGGCGAGACCCTGGGCAATCGCATCTCGGCCTTCGATCTGCACGTGGATGGCTCGCTGGGCCCGCGCCGTGACTGGGCCCTCTTCGGCAGCCAGCCCACTGGATCGGATCTCGGCCAGGTGCTGGGCGGCGCGAAGGTGGCGCCGGACGGGTGCGCCCAAGATGCGCAAGGTGCGCTCTGGGTGGCTGACGCCATCGGCAATCGCGTATTGCGGGTAATGCCGGGCGGGCGCATCGATGAGGAGATTGCCTGCGGGACGGGCATCTTCGCCGCCGCGCTGGGTGGCCCGCGCGGCACCACGTTGTTCCTGGCCGCCGCGCCGAACTTCGACGAGGCGCAGCGGCGCGCTTCGCGCCTGGGCCATATCCTGATGACGGAAGTCGAAGTGCCGCACGCCGGCCTGCCATGAGGCTATGCGGCTGTGAGGCTATGGGGCTGAAGTAGGACGGACGCCGATACGCGCTTGCCGCGCATCGTGTCAAGCTGCACGCATGTGTGCGTGCCTGGCCCCTAGCCGCCCTGGTACATTTCCCGCCCGAGCTCGTACAGGTTCTGGCGCAGCTTGCGCCGCTCGTCTGGCGAGAGCTTGTCGTTCGGGAATGCGTGGGGCAGGCGCTCGTTCATGTCGCGCTCGGCGCGGTACTTTCCGGCGCGCGCTCGCGCCTCGTCCTTGCTGTAGTGCTCGCGCTCGTTGCGCGGGGCGGCCTCGCGAGCTGCTGGCTTGCCAGCGCCCGGAAACAAATGCGCCATGCCGGGCGATTGCGGGTATCCCGCACTAGCGGCAAGCAACAGCGCAACAGTCGCGCCGGCGCGGGAAAGGGTATGCCCGGCGCGCTTGCAGGTGACTTTCATTGATAATGGCGGTTTGGGCTTCGGAAACGGTGGTTACAGGACCGCCGGAAGCCGGACATCCAGTAGCCCCGCCTCGCCACGTCATGGCAGTGAACTACACGGCGGACGCCCACGAAATCCCCGCGGGACTGGCTACGGAAACGGTATGCGGCAGTTTAAACGCAGGGTGGATGCGCGCCTTCATACCTCGGGGTAAAGTATGTAACCTTTTGTTAAGCCATTTTGACCGAAAGCGTTTGTCGCTAAGATACCGCCATGGAAAATACCAGTCACAAGATTCTCGTCGTAGACGACGACCCCCGTCTGCGCGACCTGCTGCGCCGCTACCTTGGCGAACAGGGCTTCACCGTACTGGTAGCTGAGAACGCCACCGCGATGAACAAGCTCTGGTTGCGCGAGCGTTTCGACCTGCTAGTGCTCGACCTGATGATGCCCGGTGAAGACGGCCTGTCGATCTGCCGGCGCCTGCGCGGCGCCAACGACCAGACGCCCATCATCATGCTCACCGCCAAGGGCGAGGACGTCGACCGCATCGTCGGCCTCGAAATGGGCGCCGACGACTACCTGCCGAAGCCCTTCAACCCGCGCGAACTGATCGCGCGGATCCACGCCGTGCTGCGCCGCAAGGGCCCCGCCGAAGTCCCCGGCGCGCCCTCCGAAACCCCGGAAACCTTCGCCTTCGGCGATTTCGTGCTGAATCTCGCTACACGCACGCTGACCAAAAATGATGAGGAGATCACCCTGACCACCGGCGAATTCTCGGTGCTCAAGGTCTTCGCCCGGCATCCGCGCCAGCCGCTGTCGCGCGAGAAGCTCATGGAAATGGCGCGCGGCCGCGAGTACGAGGTATTCGACCGCAGCCTGGACGTGCAGATCTCACGCCTGCGCAAGCTGATCGAGCCTGATCCGGGCAACCCACGTTTCATTCAGACGGTCTGGGGTCTGGGCTACGTCTTCATCCCCGATGGCGTGAAGTAAGGCGCCGCGCATCGTGGCGACTGTCATCAGCCGCACGGCTACGCGCCTGTTCGGTTCGCTGTTCTGGCGAACCTTCATGCTGATCGCCCTATTGCTGGCGATCTCGCTGGGTATCTGGTTCCAGAGCTATCGGCTCTTCGAACGCGCACCGCGCGCCCAGCAGATCGCCATGCAAGTGGTCAGCGTGGTCAAGCTCACGCGCGCCGCCCTGCTCTATTCCGATCCCGCGCGGCGGCGTTTCCTGCTGCTCGACCTGGTGCAAAACGAGGGCATCAAGGTCTACCCGCGCGAGAAAGACGACGATTTCTCCGTGCCCACCACGAACCCCTTCCTGACCCAGCTGGTGCAGCAGGAGATTCGCAGCCGGCTCGGCGAAGGGACCGTGATCGCCACCACCGTGAACGACATTCCCGGCGTATGGGTGAGTTTCGAGATCGAGGGCGACGATTACTGGGTAGCGATCAGCCCCGAACGGTTCGAGCGCGTGCCCGGCATCCAGTGGCTCTGGTGGAGCATCGCCGCGCTATTGCTGTCGATCATCGGCGCAGCCTTTATCACGTCGCTGGTCAACCACCCGCTCAAGCGGCTGGCCAACGCGGCACGCGCCATCGGCGGCGGCGGCGACCCGCCCACCCTGCCTGAGCACGGCGCCAGCGAAGTGGCGCAGGCCAACCACAGCTTCAACCAGATGGTGCGCGACCTGCGCCAGCTCGACGACGACCGCGTCGTCATGCTGGCCGGCATCTCGCACGACCTGCGCACGCCGCTGACGCGCCTGCGGCTGGAAACCGAGATGTCCCCCGTGGATAACACCACGCGCGAAGCCATGATCGCCGACATCGAACAGATGGACGCCATCATCGGCCAGTTCCTCAACTACGCCCGCCCCGCGCTGGAAACGGTCGAACCCGTCGACCTGTCCGCACTTGTGCAAGACGCCGTCGGCGTCTATGGCGCGCACGACGACGTACGCGTCCATGTCCGCGCCGGCGACCCCGTAATGGCCGTCGCCAACCGCATGGAAGTCCAGCGGATCCTGGACAACCTGGTCGAAAACGCCCGCCGCTACGCCAAGGACGAAGACAACGGCGTAGCCGTGGTCGAGATCAGCACCCGCATCGAAGACAAGGAAGCCGTGCTGACCGTGGCCGACCATGGCAGCGGCGTGCCGGAAGCGCAATTGCCCTTGCTGACCCGGCCCTTCTACCGGCTCGATGGCGCACGCAGCGAAGCCAAGGGCGCCGGGCTGGGGATGTCGATCGTTAATCGGATCTTGCAGCGAAATGGCGGTAGGTTGATGTTGGCGAATCGGCCGCCGCCGGCGACGGGGTTGGTGGTTAGTGCGTTTTTCAGGCGGGCGTAGGTTGATATGCTGGCTGCAACTGCAAAATCAGCTTTAACTGCTTAACTTCAAGGTCAAAAACTGAAAGGCAACTGCAGTTTCACCTCCCCTGCGGGGAGGCGACCTACTTTCTTGTCTCGCCAAGAAAGTAGGCAAAGAAGCGACCCGGATGGGGCGAAAGACTTCCTCGTCGTCGGGCGAAAAGAGCGGCCGGAGGCCAAACTCGCATCGCCTTAAGGCGATACTCAAACATGGCCTCCTCGTTTCCGCTCTTTTCGCCCGACGACGAGGCGCCCCATAACGGGAGATGAAAGGCAGACGGCTCGCTTCGCATCGCGGGGAGGTGATTTCCGCCTGGGGGCGGAAATCACGGCTACACCGCATGGTGATTTGACGACATCGCGCTCGCGCTGGTTCGGCCGTGTTTCCCGCCTGGCGGCGGGAAACACCCACACGCGACGCGCAGCGAGCCGTGAAGGTGTGCCAAGGCCGTATGGGGCGCCTCGGGATTTCACGAAAAGAGCGGAGAAGAGGGACCCATGTCTGAGTATCGCCTTAAGGCGATGCGAGTTTGGGTCCCGGCCGCTCTTTT